>CAYPPG010000019.1:87080-113563 GCA_964412555.1 uncultured bacterium | reverse complement strand
CAACAGAAGCGCCGACTTCTTCGAGTTTGGCCTTGATCGATTCGGCTTCTTCTTTACTGGCCCCTTCTTTTACCGGTTTCGGAGCATTGTCAACCAGGTCCTTCGCTTCTTTCAAACCGAGACTGGTCAATTCGCGGACGACTTTGATGACCTTGATTTTTTGGGAACCGGCGCCTGAAAGCACGACATCGAATTCCGTCTTTTCTTCTTCCGCAGCGGCGGCTTCGCCACCACCAGCGCCCATCGGCATTCCGGCCATCGGCACGGCGGCCGTGACACCAAATTTTTCTTCGAAGGCGTCGGCCAATTCTTTTGCTTCCAACAATGTCAAACTACCAATTTGTTCGAGAATTTGTTCAATTTTTTCACTTGCCATTATTCATCATCTCCTGATTTGTTTATTTTTTAGTGGAGGATAGACAAAAGCAATCCCCCTCTTGTTTCGGAATTGAAATAAATTATGCAGCCTCTTCCAATTTGTCTGTATACGCTTTGATAAGACCGAACAATTTTTGATGGAGACCTTTCACGCAGCCCAGGATGTTACTGGCAGGTGCTTTGATCCCCCCGAGAATTTGTGCATAAAGTTGGTCTTGAGACGGAATTTTGGATAGTTGATCAACTCTTTCGGCATTCAAAAAAGCATCATAGACAATCCCTGCCTTGATTTTGATCTGTTCGTGATTCTTCGCGAATTCCACCAATTGTTTTGTCGGTGCGACAGGGTCGTCTTCCATGAAGATAACTGCACTCGGCCCGACAAAAAAGTCATAAATTTCCTTCTCATAGGGTTTATCTTTGATGGCCAGTTTCATCATACGGTTTTTCACAACCCGCATATTTCCGCCCGCTTGACGGATATTGGAACGAAGTTCGGAAACTTGTTCCACGGTCAAACCCCGATAGTCGAAAAGCAGGATTCCAGAAGACTTTTCAATACTGGATTGATACTCTTCGGCCAGTTTGACTTTATCTTCCCGTTTCAACGGCATGCTGTTTCACCTCCTTTGATTTTTCTTGAGGGTAGAGCAAGCGGAGATGCTTGCTCTACCCGGATTTTTTTATGAAACTGATGCGGGCAGGGATGCCCGCGCTCCCGGTAGTTATGATGCGGGCAGGGATGCCCGCGCTTCGGCGCATTTATGCGCCCATTGGTAAATTTTCCGGCCGTTGTTGAATCAGCCATCCTTCTTGAAATTCATGATCCTCTTCATCCAGTTTTAGATAACTGACATTCCATGAACCATTCACATTCTGCGCCCGATAAATGGTTTCATGTGGGACATCCATCTTCATCGTTTCTTCCGGCAGTATTTTGGCCAAAAGAGAGATGACCAGCCGATTGATCGCAAAATGAGCGATGATCAACAACGGTTCTTCCGATGAATGTTCTTCAATGGTTCGAACCACTTCAAGCGCACGCGGAACGGCATGTTTATTGGCTTCACCGCCCGGTGGACAATAATTCCACTTATCCGCCTGCCTGGCTTTCCAAAGTCCCGGGAATTTCACATCCAGTTCTGCAAGCGTATTCCCCTCGAAATCTCCAAAGGAAACTTCTTTGAGAGAATCGATGACCTGAAGTTCAATTCCCAATTCATTTTCATATATTTCGGCTGTTTGACGTGCTCGGCCAAGCGGACTGACATAGGCAAACTGTACGCCTGTGTTCATAGACTTGACTTTCAAGGCAACCCGGCGCACTTGTTGTTCTCCCTTTTCCGACAAGGGAGAATCGATCCATCCCTGCAGCCGTTTCTCTTTGTTGTAAACCGTTTCGCCGTGGCGGACGAAATAGACGTTTCTTACACTCATGGAATCACTTAGGTTTTCCGATCATGAAAAAAGGCCCGATCCCCCGGAGATCGAGCCTTTGAATAATTTCTATCTTACGCGAACTGTAAAAAAACAGTTCTTCCCGACTGAAATTGTAGGCGTCAATCTCGGCAGGATTTATGCTTGGAAGCACCTGCTGTCTTCAATTGATCGGTATATGTATCTGGTTGTCCCTTAATTCTTTATGCGGCAGCACGAGAGACGTCACGCAATTCCGTGGAATCCAATCGAATACTGGGCCCCATGGTAGAGGTGACATAGATGCTTTTCAAATACGTGCCTTTTGCTGCCGTCGGTTTTGCTCGTATCAGGGCAGACATCACTGTTTTGATATTTGCCGCCAATTGATCGGGAGAAAATGAAGCTTTTCCGACCGGCACATGAATTCCCCCGGATTTATCCGCTCGATATTCAATTTTTCCGGCTTTGAATTCTTCGACCGTTTTGCCCACGTCGGTCGTGACCGTACCGGTTTTCGGATTGGGCATCAAACCCCGCGGCCCCAGAATTCTTCCTAATTTTCCTACGTGCCGCATCATATCCGGTGTGGCGATAGCAACGTCGAAATCAAGGAATCCATCGCTGATTTGTTTTGCCAAGTCTTCACTTCCGACATGGTCCGCGCCGGCTTCTTTGGCTTCGTTGGCGGCCTCTCCTTCGGCAAAGACGAGGACTCGAACGGTTTTTCCCGTCCCATGAGGAAGAGAGACGGTTCCACGCACTTGCTGATCCGCCTTTTTCGGATCAATGCCAAGGTTGGCAATCAATTCGATGGTTTCATCGAATTTTGCCGTGGCTTTTCCCTTGACAAGTTCCAATGCCTCCCGAAGAGGATATGTCCCTTGACGATCAAGTTCTTCGACCAAACTGCGATAACGTTTCCCTTTTTTACTCATTAGTCAACCACCTCGATTCCCATGGAACGTGCCGTGCCGGCAATCATGCTGGCCGCATTTTCCGTGGAAAAAGCATTCAAATCTTTCATTTTCAGTTCAGCGATCTCCACAATTTGGGCTTTCTTGATTTTCCCCACTTTTTCGCGGTTTGGAACACTGGAGCCTTTTGCCAGTTTTGCCGCTTTTTTAATCAATACCGCTGCCGGTGGGGTCTTTGTAATGAAGGAAAAAGAGCGATCTTGATAGACGGTAATAACGACGGGGATAATCATTCCCATTTGATCTTTGGTGCGATCATTGAACTGTTTGCAAAAATCCATGATGTTAATGCCATGCTGACCCAGGGCAGGACCGACTGGAGGGGCTGGATTCGCCTGGCCCGCAGGACATTGGAGCTTGATTTGCGCTAACATTTTTTTCGGAGGCATCCTAAGTTCTCCTTTGTGTAATCCTACAAACGGCCAATACCGTTATAATTTTTCGACTTGTAAAAAATCCAATTCAACCGGGGTTGATCTTCCAAGAATATCGACCATGACTTTCAAGCGTCCTCGTTCTTCATTGATTTCCGCAACGTACCCGGAAAAATTGAAAAACGGTCCTTCAATCACGCGCACTGTATCCCCTACCTCGAAAACAACTTTCGGACGGGGTTTGTCTTCGGTTTCGGACATATGCATCATGATTTTATCGACTTCTTCGTCCGAAAGAGGGATCGGTGTTCGCCCCGGTCCAACGAAGCCGGTAACTCCGGGCGTATTTTTGATTAAAGACCATGTATCATCATCAAAGTCCATCTCGATGATGATGTAGCATGGAAATATTTTTTGTGTCGATATCGAACGTTTGCCATCGCGAATTTCAACGACTTCTTCCGTAGGAATCAGAATCCGCCCAATCCTCTCGCCAAATCCCTCGCTTTTGACGGTCGTTTCGATATTTTCTTTGACTTTGTTTTCAAATCCGGCGTACGTATGAACTACGTACCATTTCATTGCCATGGTTTCTCACCAATTTACCATTTTGAATTCAGTCTGCCTGGGCGGCGATTCATTCCACGTTCGGTTTTTCTCTCACAGCCACGATTCCGACCAACGATCAATAAAAAGAGAAAAACCATGTCCGAACAAATTTCATTACAATATCCCAAAAACCACTGTAGGCGGCAAAAATCGCGACCGTGATCAAGACGACTAGGGTCGAGTTGTATACCTCGTCTTTCGAGGGCCACGTCACCGAGTCGAGTTCACTCAAGACACCATAGATGAAATCGCCGGTTTTTGTCTGGACAAACCGCGTCCCTTTCATTGTCTCGATAATTCTCTTAATCAGGCTTTCACCCATGAATTTAACCTCTTGAAATAATACGATTTCTTCTTGAATGTTGGGAACGGTAGTGTGTCGAATTAAAGATACCGAATACACAAAAAAACCCCCACACTCAGGGGCTTGCATAATAATACCTCTCTACGTTGAAAAGTCAACACTCTTTACATGTTCTGTTACATTTTTTTGTTTTATCTACCGTTCTCTCTTAGGGAAGCAACAAAGACTATACGATTCAATTATGGTATTGTAGAGATATTCATACTTTTCCCTTACCGTTCCCTGCTTGCTATGGGGATGGAACTCTAAAGAAAAGGGTGCTTTTAACCCCATATTCTTTTGACCGTTTCGTTGAATTATAATAAGTCTACGATTTCTGCATTCCTTGAATTTTCGGGAGCAAGAAATAGGATTATTTTCGATTTGTACTGTGGAATGTGTTTTTTCTGTCTTGATCGAAAGTGAGATATAGACAAATCCAAGAGAAAAATAATCCTTTTCAATTGAAATTTTTTTTATAGACAAATTCTCACGAAGGGATGTATCCCATGAATATGAAAAATTCTTTTCTTATTGGATGTTTCTTGATTGGTTGGATGAATGTGTGCTTCAGTCAAAATATAGAAGCAGAACATCAAACGGTCTCCAATTCGACTGCAGCTCAACAAACGCAAAGTGATTCAACAGCATCTTCGGAACCGCATGACACTGAAGTTCATGAGGATGCGGGCGCCTCGCATTCTCCGGAGCATGAAACTCACGAAGGGCATCCTTCGATCGGAGAACATTTGCCCTTGTGGTCGACTATCCCATTTATTGGGATTTTACTCTCCATCGCCTTATTCCCTCTATTCGCTCCCCACTTTTGGCATCATCATTTTCCGAAAATATCGGCTTTGTGGGCGGCCATTCTCGCCATCCCGTTTCTGATTATCTACGGAGAAACGGCTGTTCATGAAATTTTGCATATTTACATTTTGGATTATATTCCTTTTATTATTCTTCTCTGGTCGCTCTATACTGTCTCCGGGGGGATTTTATTGCGGGGAACGTTGGTTGGCACACCGGTAGTGAATACGGGAATGTTGTTGATCGGGACGATTCTCGCGTCCTGGATGGGAACGACCGGCGCCGCGATGTTATTGATCCGCCCCTTTCTACGAGCCAATAAATTTCGAAAAAATACCACCTTTATGGTTTGCTTTTTTATCTTTCTGGTTGCCAATATCGGCGGATCTCTCACTCCGCTTGGCGATCCCCCGCTCTTTCTGGGTTTCTTGCACGGCGTGCCGTTTTTCTGGACATTCAACCTCTTACCGCACATGCTGGTTTGTGTCTTTATTCTTCTGGCTCTTTACTATGTCATCGATTTATTTATGTATAACCGGGAAGGAGTGCAACCACCCACCGAAGAGAAAGAACCTCTTCGCTTAATGGGCGCTTATAACTTTTTATTTCTTGTGGGAGTCGTCGCTGGGGTGTTGATGAGCGGACTTGTGGAGATGGGGAGCATGACGATTCTCGGCGTTCACCGCTCTGTCCAGGATACGGTGCGAGATGGGATTTTAGTTCTCATGGGAATCCTATCTCTCGTATGTACTCCCAGAAAATTACGAGCCGACAACGAATTTACATGGTTTCCCATTAAAGAAGTCGCCTATCTGTTTGCCGGAATTTTCATGACAATGATTCCATGCCTGGCGATTTTGAAAGCCGGAGAAAAGGGAGCGGCGGCGATATTGCTGGAAACCGTTCAACAACCGGTTCATTATTTCTGGATTACCGGAATTCTGTCGAGTTTCCTCGACAATGCTCCCACGTATTTGACTTTCTTCAGCAGTGCGCTTGGAAAATTCTATGCGGGGATACCGGAACCAGAAGCAGTTCCTCAATTGATTGCGAATAATGAGATTTATTTGAAAGCCATTTCCGCCGGCGCAGTCTTTTTCGGCGCCTGCACGTACATTGGGAATGCTCCAAACTTTATGGTGCGTTCTATTGCGGAAGAAGCGGGAACCCCCATGCCGAGTTTCTTCGGGTATATGTTTAAATATGCCTGTACCATTCTCATTCCCATCTTCGTGATCATTACCTTCATCTTCTTTGTTTAAACGGATTTCATTTCCAGACAGCAGATCAACTGGATCATACAATAAAAAAAGGGGTGAGCACATCACCCCTTTTGTTTGCCGTTATTCATTGGAAACCGCATTGGTTACATGTCTTGAACGCGCTGGGCGATGTCATCGCCAATTTTTGTCGTTGACATTCCCGCCTTTTTGATATCGCTTACACCAAGACCGGGGAGTTTCCCGCTTCCCAGAAAATCAGACACGGCTTTGTCCAACATTTGGGCGGCTTTGTCTTCTCCCATATGCTCCAGCATCATTTGTCCCGCACAGATACAGGCGATAGGATTGATGACGTTCTGGCCGGTATATTTCGGAGCGGATCCGCCAATCGGTTCAAACATCGAAGTGCCTTCCGGATTGATGTTTCCACCGGCGGCGACCCCCATTCCGCCTTGCACCATCGCTCCCAAATCAGTAATGATATCTCCGAACATATTGCCGGTCACAATCACATCAAACCATTCCGGATTTTTGACCATCCACATAGTTGTGGCATCGACGTGAGCGTAATCGCGTTTGATTTCGGGATAGTTCTTTTTCCCCATTTCATGAAAAGCGCGTTCCCAAAGATCGAAGACATAAGTCAATACATTGGTCTTTCCACTCAATGTCAAGGTATTATTCTTATTTCTCTTTTTGGTATACTCGAAAGCATATTTCAAACAACGATCAACCTCGAAGCGTGTGTAGACCATTTCCTGGATCGCCACTTCGTTGGGGGTATCTTTTTTGATCAATCCACCACCGCCGGTGTATATACCAGCCGAGTTTTCCCGTACGACGACGAAATCAATATCTTCAGGGCCTTTATCTTTTACCGGTGTCCATACTCCGGGATAGAGTTTGACCGGTCGAAGATTGATGTATTGATCCAATTCGAATCGAACACGGAGAAGTATCCCCTTTTCCAATATCCCGGGTTTGACATCAGGATGACCGATTGCTCCCAGAAAAATCGAGTGAAATTGTTTTAATTCTTCGGCCGCGCTGTCAGGCAGCACTTCACCGGTTGCAATGTAGCGATCGCCACCGAAATCGTAATTGGTGATTTCACATTTGAATCCGCATTTATCTTCCAAAACTTTCAGAACTTTCAATCCTTCTTGCAGGACTTCGGGGCCGGTTCCATCCCCACCGATTGCGGCGATTTTATACGTTTTCATTGAATCCTCCAATTTGATATGCTTCAGTCTCTGAAGGGAAAGGCTCAAGAAAGTAAGGTTTAATAAGTTTTGCAGAAAAATCAAGTTCTCCGCTGCCGTTTTGGTAAAATAGTCATACAATCTGTTTTTTTTATCGATTCAAGTTGTTCATTGCAAAAGAAATACTATCCTATAGGCGTGATTGAACTCAAAGCCAAGGAGAGATAACTGGTGAAAGAATCTACAAAAGATGTGATTCGAATTTTGTTAGCCATCGTGCTTCCTCCGGTCGGGGTTTTCATGCAAGTCGGGATTGGTATCCATTTCTGGCTCAATATTCTGCTTACCATTTTCGGCTATGTTCCAGGTATTATTCATGCTGTGTGGGTAATTGTTGCAAAACAATAAACGATGGCGGGAGAGTATTTGGGATGCAAGTTCCCCGTTTGCTTTTTATCCTTCTGATATTCGGATTTATCATTCGCACTGTCGGGCTGGATTCTATGCCACCTGCATTGAATTCAGACGAGCTTCTCAAGGCGTATGATGGAGCATGCGTTTATCGAACCGGCAAAGACCATCACGGAAATCCCTGGCCTTTATTTTTCCAACAATCCGGTGAATACAGCCCGCCTTTGTATATCTATTTTGCCGGACTTTTCTCCTCTACATTTGGAGTGAATTTTTATACGGTTCGAGTCCCGTCCGCCATTCTAGGAACTCTTTCGATTCTATTTTCCTTTTTTCTTCTCAAAGAAGTATCTGGGAAGCAAGCGGGATTGATTTGTGCGGCTTTAGTCTCTCTTTCACCGTGGAATATTCATTTCAGCCGAATCGGGTGGGAAGTCATCCTACTCATCCCTTTACAACTCGCTGCTCTTTTCTTTTTTTTCCGTTGGTCAAATCGTAAGCAATTCTGGGATTTAGCAGGATCAACCTTTTGTTTCGCCTTGACTTTTTACGCATACCCAACAGCGAGAGTATTCATTCCCATGATGGTTCTTTCTCTTTGTTGCCTCTATTTTCAGGATTTAAAACAGTATGCGAAACAGACCATCGGCTGTCTTATGCTTTTTGGGATTATGCTTACTCCTTATGTGTGGTCTTTGATCGAGCACTATCATGCCATGCAGGCTCGATGGATGTTTCTTTCCGTTTTTGAACAAGAAAATGGGTGGATTCTCTTCTTCCGGCATTATGTACTGCATTTATCGCCCATGTTTCTTTTTTTTACCGGGGATCCCAATCCTCTACAGGCGATGGCGGGTGGTGTTGGACTGGCAGCATTGTTTCCTTTTTTTATCGTTGGTTTGATGATTCTCTTTGTGAAACGGGATAAAGTCTCAATATTTTTCTTGCTTTGGTTTTTCCTCTTCTCAATTCCTTCCAGCATGACTTATGATCGTTATTCTCTATACAGTATGCCGAATTCCCTTCGGTCGGCTTGTGGGATGCCGATTCTGGAGATCATCGGCGCAATCGGTATCCTCCATCTCTCGGAATTACTAACGAATCATACGATACGAAGATACGTCCATGCCGGAATTGCGGTTGTGATTGTGATAAACGCAGGTTTCATTGGGTACAATTATGCCGTAAAAGCACCAGTGTATTCTGCACCTGATTTTCAGGATGGGATTCGAGAAGTCGTAGAATATACGGAAACCAACAAGCAAAAATATGAAAAAATCGTTGTATCCCCCAACGTTCGTTTACATCCGATTTATCTCGCGGTGTTTTCCGGCCGGCCGGTGTCTCCTTTTGATGGAAGCGATTTCCCGAAATATATCATTCCTTTCTATCACTATGTGCCGATTTATCGTGATTTTCGCCATCAGGAATTTGAACGCTATGAGAATATTGCGCAATGGTATTTTCTGGCTCCCGGCCGAAATTTGATCGTTTGCAAAGCGGATGAGATTACCGGAGGCACGCCGATGAAGACGATTGATTATCCTGATGGTTCCCCAGCCTATCGTTTTTACTCGCATAAATAGAAAAGTCATCATTCCTCGTGTATCATAATCACCTTTTCGATATGACTTCATATGAACTATTTTACTCTTACTTCTGTTTACAATTCATAACTTACTGGTAACAATATCCACAACATGTGACTTACCCATTTTGCAAACAATCTAAAGATGAAAGGTACGATTGCGCAGCAAGGGAATCGATATCCATTTCCACGCCACGCTCGATTGGAGGTAGAACAATATGGCCTTATTGAAACCGATTTTTCGATCCAGCAAAGATGAAATTTGGCGGCAGTTAAGTGAAGAAATTGGTGGAGAATTTATAGAGGGAAAAACGTGGAAAGGAGGCAAAGTCGTTGCTAAAGTCGATGACTGGACAGTCACTCTCGATACGTATATTTTTCATACACAGCACGATCAGCATGTTTACACGCGTCTTCGTGCGCCCTACGTGAATAAAGATGGATTCCGATTCGAAGTTTATCATGAAGGATTGATCAGCAAAATTGAAAAAATGTTAGGGATGCAGGACATCCAAATTGGTTATCCGGAATTCGACAATCATTATATCATTCAATCGAATGACGAAGCGAAAGTCAAAGCCTTATTTTTCAGCAAGCGAATTCGCCGGCTGATTGAACCACATCCGAATATTCATTTAATGATCAAAGATGATGAAGGGTGGTTTCACGATTCATTTCCGGAAGGAGTGGATGAGCTGTATTGCTTGATTGATGGGGAAATTACCGATTTGGATCAACTCAGCCACTTATTTGAATTATTCGCTGAAGTGTTGAATCATCTTTGCCATCTCGGTTCTGCCTATGAAAACGATCCTGAAATTGAATTGGGATAACTACATTTTAAGGGTTTGATACAAATCGTTGTATGCTTGAACATAATCCTTTTCACAAAAAATCGCATTCCCAGAAACAATCTCATCTGCGCCGGCATCACGGGCCAATCGGATCGTATCCTTGTTGATTCCACCGTCCACTTGAATAATATAGTTCAATCCTAATTCATCGCGCCTTTTGGCAAAATACTCGACCCGTGGCAGCATGTCCATGATGAGTGTTTGACCACCAAAACCGGGATGGACAAGCATGACGAGTACTCGATCCACCTGTTCCAAAAATGGTTCCAACAAAAGCTGATCCGTCGGAGGATTCAACGTCATGCCTGTTTGTTTCCCGAGTTTCCGAATTTTCTGTAAATTATGATCCATATTTTTCGATGTTTCGATATGAATAGTAATACTCCGGACAGTGGGAAAATCGAACCATTCGATTTGGATTTCCGGATTGGTTACCATGAGATGAACATCGAATTGTCCACGTAAGCGATTTTCGAAACTTTTGATGATGATCGGCCCCACTGTCAAATTGGGAACAAAATGACCGTCCATCACATCGTAATGAAACGTTTTGACTCCGGCTTCTTCCAATCTTTGGACCACTTCGTTCAAACAGTAAAAAGGCGCCGATAAAAAGGACGGGATGATTTCATTTTTCATAGTGTAATAAGAAGGATGTATACTAATATTTCCTCGCCGAACGGCGAATGATATCTTGCATCTCGCGAACCGCTCTTTCCATCCCCACCAGTACGGCATATGAGATGATGCTATGTCCGGTATGGAGCCAATCAATGATTGGTAAGGCCGCGATACGGGTGGTGTTGTGATAATGGAGTCCATGACCGGCGTTGACGTTAAGACCAAGTCCTTTGGCATGCTCAGCAGCCCGAACGACGATTTTAAACTGTTCGTCTTCTTCTATTGTGCTGGATGCCAATGAATACGGACCCGTATGAATTTCCACAAATTGCACATCCAATGAATGCGCTGCCGATATTTGATCGACATCCGCATCGATGAATATACTGACGAGAATCCCTGCATCCAATAAACGGCGAATATTGGGTTGTAAATGGTTCTCTCGGCCTAGGACAGTCAAGCCGCTTTCCGTAGTTTTCTCTTCCCGCAATTCCGGTACCAAGGTGCAGGCATACGGTTTGATTTCTAATGCCAAATCGGTCATTTCATCCGTCAAAGCCATCTCAAGCGTAAGAGGTATTTGTAATATTTGTTTCAAAATATGGACATCTCGGTCCTGAATATGGCGCCGGTCTTCCCGCGGGTGGACAGTGATTCCATCCGTTCCGCCTAATTGTGCCAAAACAGCCGCATCAATAGGATCCGGATAGGCTGTGTTTCTGGATTGCCGGAGAGTGGCAACATGATCGATGTTGACAGAAAGTTTCGGCATGATCTATTTCCTTTTCTTTTTGCTTATTTCATAATAAACGGTTGCACCTTGGATATTATCCTGAACCGGCCAGATTCCAAAGCCTTTTCCGAGTCCTTGTAAGTGTAAAAAGACGGGTTTCGTGTCAGTGGAGATCATACTCAAATCCAGAATTGTCGTAGAGACCGATTGAATCTGTTGTATCGCTTCCATGGCCCCAGTCACCCTGATATGCTTCGGTTCAGGAGACAGATTGTTCACCACAACATCACTCGGGGAAGTTCCGTAGCGTGGAACAACAACGGAGACCTGCTTTTCAGCCCGAAGAAGAGGAATGACATTCCGATTTTCAGTGGATTTGAATTCAGTAAGTGGAGGTTTTTCCTCTTCGATATTCCAGGGCAAGATGGTGAAAGTAACTTGAGAAGGATAAATCGAATCCTCCACAATGGAGATACGCATTTGATCCTCTACATACAAATTGGTTCGGAACATTTCTTTCGTTAGAATTACATTGACAGAAGAACCATCCAAAGGCAATGTTACTTTGTTCAAATCAATGTGAAAGGAAAACTGATTGGGCCGCACGAATTCAATTGTATTTCTCGGACCTTGAATGGTTACTTTCACCGTCGGCAAGATCCACGGCTCGTTAGGTAAATATAAGTTATCCGGCGCATTTTCGACAACAATCTGGATATCGGATAAATTACGCCGGTTGATTTTTTCTTGAGCTTTAATCCATACAATTCCCACGGCAAGAAGAAGCGCAAATATTTTGAGACCAAGATTTTCTGTAAAACTCTTTCTCATCTTCCACCCCCTTGCACTAATTTGCCCAAGATGTATTGGAATCGAGGGTGTTCCAACTCTCGTGTAAACCGGCTGTTAATCGCAATAGACACGGCTCCGGTTTCTTCCGAGACAACGACAGTCACGGCGTCCGTTTCTTCGGCCAGTCCTAAAGCAGCTCGATGTCTCATACCAAGGCTGGAATCAATTTCTTCCCGTTGGCTCAACGGAAGCAAACAGGCGGCAGCAGCGACACGCCCCTCACGAATAATGACAGCGCCGTCATGGAGAGGTGTAAGAGGAGAAAAGATGGAAATCAGTAACTCAGAAGACACTTGGCTGTCCATCGGAATTCCAGTGTCGATGAATCCTTGCAAATTGGTCAACCGTTCAAAAACGATTAGCGCGCCGATATGGCGGCGGGACAGAACTTGAGCGGCTTTCGCAACCTCTGCAACAGTTGGATCATCTTTTTTTCGGGTTCGCCTGAATAAAGGTTGCTGGGTTAACTCGGAAACCGCTCGTCTCAATTCTGGGGCATACAAGATAACCAATCCCACGAAAATTGGTAATTGTGCGGTGGTGAGAAACCAATATACAGTCAATAAATTGAGTTCTTTGCATATGGAGGTAAAAAAAAGCAAAAAAGCGAAGAAATAAATAATCTGCATGGCCCTTGTCCCACGAATGGTTTTGAGGGCCATGTACAAAATCAACCATAATATGACGATTTCGGCAATGGCATGGCTGGCATCTTGGCCGAATAATCTAAACCATATTGAGTTAATGATCAAACCTCCCTATTCAATCCTTTTGACAACTCTTCCTCTTATTGAATTGGAAAATGCGGGCAGGGATGCCCGCGCTCCGACAAATTCAATCCTTTGGCAACTCTTCCTCATATTGAATGGATTCTGAACGTATCGCATCGACAACTTGAACAACGTCTATTGTTTCTCGGACATCATGCACGCGTATGATATTGGCTCCTTTTAAAATGGTGGCAGTAACGGCACCTAATGTAGAATACAACCGATCATTTACTTCTTTTCCAGTAATTTTCCCAAGAAAAGATTTCCGGGACACACCAACGATCAAAGGGAGATGATCGAGTCGTAGTTCTTCAAGGCGATTGATCAGAACTAAATTCTGTTCTGTTGTCTTACTGAATCCGATTCCGGGATCAAGAACGATTTGCTCCTTTTTCACTCCATATTCAAGAGACAGTTCGATTTTCTGTTCAAAAAAGGAACGAATTTCTGAAACGACATCTTCATAATGAACTAACGTTTGCATTGTCTGCGGGGTACCACGCATATGCATTAAAATGAAACCGGCTTCACTATCACTGGCTAATTGAGCCAAGCGGATATCCCGTTGTAATCCACTGATATCATTAATAATAACGGCGCCAGATTCAAGTGCGGCTTTAGCGACTTCATATTTTGTAGTATCGATGGAAACAATGCCATTTCCAGGGCCGGCAATCTCACGAATGACAGGTATCACACGTTTCAGTTCTTCTTCAACCGGAACAACTTCGGCGCCAGGACGAGTAGATTCTCCGCCGATATCGATGATATCCGCTCCATCCTCAAGTAATTGAGACGCATGCCGAATGGCTTGAGCCGGTTTTGCGAATTGCCCGCCGTCACTGAAGGAATCCGGCGTAACATTCACGATTCCCATTACAAGTGTGCGTTGGCCCCATGCCAGCCGATGATTGCCAACTACCCATGAGCGATCATTCATTTTAGTACAATGCAAGAACACGGTTGTTTATTGTAAGTATAGAAGAACACTTTTGTAGAGACTTATTATTGTATTTATCAAGCACTCTGAACCGGAAAGAATCGAAAATGCGGATTGATTTGCAGGGATCAAAAAAAAAATCAGAATTCCGCATTTTTAGGTTTTGTTTGTCGTACCTTCTTTTTTTTCCCCATCTGCCGCAGTTTCCATCTTTTCTTCTTCCAAATTTTCGTTCGTATGATTCACGGACGAAGTGTCGGCGGAAGAAAATGGTTTTTGCTCCTTGTCACGAGACGATTCCGTATCACTGACAATTTTTTTCACTTCATCCGCGGATATCACTTCGCGTTCAAGTAACGCTTTTGCCAAGGCATCGAGTATATCTCGATTGATTTCTTGGATTTGTTTTGCCCGATGGTAACACTCGTCAACGATCTGGCGAACTTCCTTGTCTATTTCAAAAGCGATTTCTTCACTATATTCTCGGTCTTTATAAAAATCTCGACCGAGGAAAACTTGATTTTCATTCAATCCAAAAGTCAGAGGACCGAGTTTTTCACTCATCCCAAATTGGCAAACCATTTTATGAGCGATGTCGGTCACTCGTTCCAAATCATTTTGAGCGCCGGTGGTTACATCTCCAAAGACCATATCCTCCGAGACACGTCCGCCAAGAAGAGTGGCCATATTGGCCAACAATTCTTTTCTGGTTCTCATGTACCGGTCTTCTACCGGCAGATGCATGGTGTATCCCAATGCCCTTCCCCGCGCCAAAATGGAAACCTTATGAACCGGATCGATTTCCTCCAGGAAAAAGCCGACGATGGCATGCCCAGCTTCATGGTAGGCGACGATGCGTTTTTCCCGTTCGGTGATGGCCCGGCTTTTCCGTTCCGGTCCCGCGGTGACACGTTCAATCGCTTCTTCGAAATCCGACATTTCAACATTGTCTTTCCCTTTTCGGGCAGCGAGCAACGCGGCTTCATTGACGGCGTTGTGAAGATCGGCACCGGAAAAACCGGGAGTTCGTCTGGCCAAGACATTGAAATCGACATCTTTGGCGATCACGATATTTTTTGTGTGAACTTTAAAAATCCCTTCACGACCTTTCACATCCGGAAGGTCGATGACAATCTGCCGATCGAACCGCCCAGGTCGCAATAACGCCGGATCCAACACATCCGGACGGTTTGTCGCCGCTATCAGAATGACTTCTTCATTGGTGTTGAAACCGTCCATCTCGACAAGCAGCTGATTCAGGGTTTGTTCCCGTTCATCGTGGCCTCCTCCAACACCGGCAAAGCGTTGGCGTCCAACCGCATCGATTTCATCCATAAAGATCAAGCAGGGAGCGTGTTTTTTCCCTTGTTCGAAAAGATCCCGCACCCGTGATGCTCCGACACCGACAAACATTTCGACAAAATCGGAACCACTGATACTGAAAAAGGGCACATTCGCTTCACCGGCAATTGCACGGGCGAGAAGTGTTTTTCCGGTTCCAGGTGGTCCTTGTAGGAGGACACCCCGTGGAATTTTTCCGCCTAATTTTTGAAATTTATGCGCATCTTTGAGATATTCGACAATTTCCTCTAACTCTTCTTTGGCTTCGTCGCAACCGGCAACATCTACAAAAGTGACTTTCGGTTTGTTTTCCGTATTCAACCGAGCACGGCTTTTCCCGAAGGACATCGCCTTGCTGCCACCGATTTGCATTTGACGGAGGATAAAAAACCATACGCCGATCAACAAAAGAACTGGTAACAAACCCGTAAAAATACCGACCATCCAATTGCTGTCCGGGTTGGCGTTAAAAGTAAATTCGGGATGCGTCTTTTTGTATTCCGTGATTAAATTCCCGATTTGCTCTCCGTTGACCGTTTCAATAAAATTCACTTCAAAGGGACGTTTTTGGTCTGGTGACTCACCTTGGCGGTAGAGTTCTCCTTTGATACTCGATTGAGATATATCCGCAGACAATAAGATGTAATCCGTATTCCCTTGCAGAGTTTGGATAAAATCATCCAATTTAAAATCTGCGGCCGGGGGGTCAGTTTTAATATTACTCACCACAACGATAATGATGATTAGCAGTAATCCGTAAAATATAACAGTTCGATTAAACAAGTTTCGAATTCCTTAAAACTAAATTTTTGTTTCAACCGGTAATCCTACCAGGATGGAAAAAATGTGGATCAATAAATCACCGATTTTTGCCTAGAAATCGTCATGCCTGATAGGGTATAACGAAAGTTGAAAATGCAGGATTCAAAAGAGGCGGGATACGGATACCCACGCTCCGGCATTTTCCTAGAAACCGGTGCCCCATCTAACTGCCTTCACTATGCCAGTAGATATAGTTTCACATAATAATGTTAAATCTTTTATTACAGCTGTCAAGCAAAGTGTAGACCGATTTCTGGTGATTTGGTACTGGATTGAATAATTTTTATCATTCTCTCCTAACAGTCATTCTTGAATAGGGACTTTAAGCTTCGTTTTTACAAGACCTTTCGGTATTCTTTCTAAAAGTTTCCGCAAATTGTTTCTGACCTCTTCCGCTTGCCCGCCAAGGGGAGAAATTCCACCAACAACAAGTTCAAAGGAGCCTAATCTTCGGAATTCTTTGACGAAATCCTCTTGTGAAAATTTCATGTCATTGGGTGAAAATTTTTCCCCATGGGCCAATTGATTGAAAAGAGATAACGTAGGATAAGCGTTCAAGTAACGTTCTTTATAATGGCTAAGCCTTGAAAATTCAGCGACATATATAGGCTGATGATGAATGGTTTGATGATAGAGATGTAATCCGCTCAAAAAGGAAGGAGTAAACGGTACTTCGAGCACCGGCCGGCTTAAACCGGAGTACAACTCGCTTCGTGGAGAATACTGGATCATTTTCGGGAACCACCATTGCGTTTCGACAAGAAAGAGCAACGCACAAAAAATGTATATACAATATTTCAACCCCCGTGAATAACGCCTAAAAATCTTTTCCAAAGACAAGATACCCAACAAAGAAAGTAAAAGAAAACCAATCAAAGAAAATCGGGCAAATACCCGTATCGAAGTAAGCGCAGGAACAAATTCAAAGAGCGTTGCCGGTAGAAAGATTGGAATTCCCAAAATACTGACCGGTTCGCCTTGCCACTGTAAAACCGGTCCAGCCGACAATACAAAAAAAACGATGATTGCGGCTCGAAGAAATCGAACATTTTCCGGATTCAGTTGAAGTTTTTTAGAAAACAGAAGCGAGCCGATTCCCAAAAGCATCCAGAAGACACCGGGATGGACGCGAAATTCCCCCTCGACACGCACCGGAATTTCGATGAGATCCACAAGCCATAGCGGCATAATCCAATGAATGAGATCCAAAGACCAATAAGCGGCGTATTTCATTTCCACTTCATCGACCGGTACATCGGCTCGAAAAGATGGATCCGAATTCTGAAAATACAAAAAGACCGAAAAGAGAATAACAATTGATGGAATCAACACGATGTTGAGCAAACGAGTGAAAGATATTCTCGATTTCGGAATCAGGAAAAAAACGCGTACCGCAAAATACATCCCGATAAAGAGTCCGAAGTACCAATCCGTGAAAAGGGCAAGTAACCAAGAAATCGTGAATAAGATAATTCCAAAGGCACCTTTTTCTTGACGAATCATCGATTCACAGGAATAGAAGGCCAAAAACAACCATGCCGTGGAGAATAAATTCAAATGCTCCAAATGTGCCCAACGGAACGGATTGAAAGCCGCAATGAATCCAAGTAACACGGCGCCCCAGAAACTCAATCCGAATAGGCGTCCCCATTTTGCCGCGAATATTCCGGTTAGAATGGTCCAAAGCGCAAAGAGAAAATTATACGAGATATTGGGTCCAACGGCATGGGTAATCGGTGCGGCGATCAGTCCATTCACAATAGAAAGGGTATGATAGCGCAAATCGCATCCCCAGGGATAAAACACAATCGTTGAAAAGAGGGGTGAAATTTTTTTGACAAACAGGGCATAATAAACCCACCACAAATTCCATAAATTGGTTCCTTTATCACCCAACGGATGTTCGGCAAGATGATAGGTCGGATGAACAAAGATTGGATAACAGAAAAAAAACGTGCAAAATACAAAAACCAGTATGAACCACCAATTTTCAGCCCCCATGAATAACCGGTTATTCTTGATTGCATCGGGACTTTGTGCCGCGTCGTTATTTCTGTTCATCATCGCAATTCCACAGGATATTGTATGGGGTGATTGTCCGGAATTATCCGCGAGCGCCTGGATTCTTGGCAATCCTCATCCGACGGGATATTCATCTTATATGCTCGCATGCCGTTTATTTCAGTGGTTGCCATTCGGTACAGTCGCTTTCCGAAGCCATCTTTTTTCCGCTGTTTGCGTCTCTCTATCCTGTTCAGTTTTATTCATTTTTCTCAGTAAAATATTGCAAGAAACGTATCGCAAAAAAGATGTTCGATCAATAGCCGCGGCAGCGATCGCATCGTTGGCCTGTGTATTGACGCCGCTTATCCGCTCCCAAGCGGTGATAACGGAAGTGTATGGATTGTTTGTTATTCAATTCAGTTTGGCTTTATTGTTCCTTTATGAATTATCTCGACGGCCAAAAATGGTACTCGCACCGTTGGTTTTTCTTTTGGCACTCATGTTGATTCATCACCGATTATCGATTTTTTTATTCCCTATTTTCGCAGTTCTGCTGATCATTCTGCTTCAAAAGCGGTTTCATACCCGTTGGCTGTCGGATTCCGGACATCATTCTAACATTCCCAAAAAGACTTTTCTCATTCAATCAGGGACATTTTTCTTGATTCCGTTTCTCTTCATGTTGTATTACCCTCTTCGGGCATTCCAAGATCCGGCAATAAATTGGTATGATCCGGAAACACTGTATCGTTTCCAGCAACTCATTCATGGGGAACAATATTCCCGCATCTTGGAGACCGGAATCAATCTGCTAGTTGTGAATTTTAATACTGGACATGTATACACTTTTTTTGTTTTTCCGTTTCTTTGTTATAGTTGGCTTGCTATTCCGGCGATTCTCGGGATCATTGTTTTGTTTCGCATGAATGTATGGTTGGCCGGCTTCTTTGCCGCTCTTTTCATCATGTATCAAACCTTTCTTTTGATCTACCCAGTCGGAGATTGGTTTGTTTTTTTAATCCCTGCCTTAGTTCTAATCAGCATTCCGCTTGCATTTGGACTACAAAAGGTGATTGAGCCGCTTTCCCATAGAGTACAGGGAGTCGCTTTCTATCTTGTTCTCTTATTGATTGGTTGCTTATCATTTTTCCCTCTTTTTGTCAAATTTGACGAACCTCTCGGTTTGATCAGTCAAACACTACCGACGAATCCCCAATCTTTTCCGGAGAATCCTTTCCCGCTGTCTTTTTCTTCCGCCAAGAATTATTTTCATACTGTGTATGATACATCCACGGCAGATTATGCCACTCAGGTTTTTCAAATCGTTCCAACAGGTACACCCATTTTGACCGGTTTATTCGAGCAGACCGCTGACAACGAATTGCATCCTCTTCTTTATCAACAAATCGTGGAACAAAAACAACCGGATTCCGTCATTATTGGAGCCGGATTCCTGTATCTCGACTGGTATAGAAGAGAAATGAACCGAGAATTGAATCTCGATCTTGAGATGAGAGGAGATCGATTATCTTTGAGCCGCGAGCATTGGCATGAGAATACTTGGAAGAATGTTGCCTTCCCTCTTCTTCAGCGAACACCCATTGTATCCACATCACATCCTTTGCCGCAGAAATGGTATTCACGCTGTCAGATTGAACAAATAGGTTCGATCAATATCGATAAAAGCCATGTGCCTTTTTCGTACCGGAGATATATCCCGTTTCGGTATGTTTATCGTTTAACGATGTCTCCCGAGTGAATGAGGATTGGTGGGTTTCGCTTTGCTCAACCCACCCTACTACTTCTTAAGTAAATGACGCAGAGGATACTTTATGTCTGACCATCAATCGACTCTTTTGAAATGGGAATTCCGTATAGCCTATCTTATTGTCCTAACGACTCCTTTCGTGATTTCGTTAGCAACGGTGGATTCCTATATTCTTCCGAAACATGTCTGGCTTGCCTTCTGGACAACATTGGGATTCATTCTCCTTGCGCTTCATTCCTCTATGCACAAACATATTCCATCTTCAATCGATATCCCTTTGTTCGTCATGGTTATCGTATTTGTATTATCCATCATCTTGAATTATAGAACTCCAATACAAATACGTGTTTTTTTTCGTCTCTTTGTTTTCATCGCCTTGTTTTATTATTTCAGAAAACAATGGATCGAAGGTCTTTCAGCGGTTGCGATTGCTTGGCTTTTGCTTCTTGTATCATTGTTGTTATCCGTTCATGGGATATTGCAGGATTATGGGATCGATTTCGCGGCTTCTTTCGGGGGCGTTCGCGATTGGCGGGCCAAAGTCATATCGACGTTGGGGAATCCGAACTTTTTGGGGGGATTTCTTGCTGTGGTCTTGCCTGTGCTGATAGCATTCGGTTCTCAACAAAAATTGAAATGGTGGAAATTTCTTTTGGTGTGGCCGGTTGTATTGCTCAATCTTGCCTGCCTCGCGTTGACTTTTTGTGTCGGAGCGACGATTGGTTTGTTTTGTGCGCTTATCGTCACTCTTTTGATTGCACTATTCTATCGAGTTTCTTTTACCTTTTCGAAAACAAGATTCACTTTGTTGATACTCGCCGGATTGATCGGCTGTGGTTGGTATTTGTTGGACAATCCATACAACAGCCACGGGCGCTCCCTCTATCGCGAAGCGTGGGAATCGCCGCAATGGTGGTCAGGGATGGGAGCGCGCCGATTCAATTGGCGCACGACGCGTATCATGATCGATGAAAATCCGATTACCGGAATCGGGTATGGCAATTATCTCACAGTTCACGAACACTATCAGGGCATCAATTATAAAATTCAGGATCGCGCTCATGACCGGGATTACGTAATTCCTGTCGATCAACCTCATTTCCAGCTACTTGAAACCGCATCCGAAATTGGCCCATTCGGCGTATTTGCATTATTGTGGCTCTTTATCGCTTGGTTCAAATCAGCATTAAATAAACTGATCAATGTTCAAGAAAATAAGTGGTTTGCATGGGGAAGTTTCTTCGGTGTCATCACGATCGTTGCACATTCATTCTCCAGTTTTCCATTTCATCTCCCCGCTACTTCGCTTCTGGCAGTACTGCTTGCGTCCCATTTTGTCGTGCCCCAAAAAATCAAACAAGCAAAAACATATTCGTTGCCAAATTATGTTCTATGGACGCTATCCGGATTCCTGATTTTGATCTGTATATCGAATTATTTGGAATTGCTTGGCAGTAAAAAATTGCGCGAAGGCCTGGAAACGCCTGGGATTTTAGCCATCCCCCATTTGGAGGAAGCGCGTTTGTATGATCCTTATTCTTATCAAACACATTTTACTCTTGGCGTGAAATACTATGAGGAAGGATGGAACAAAAAAGCAATTCAGTCTTTTGAAAAAGCCATTGAATTGCAGGAAGACCTTAACTCACACCGTTATCTTGCAGATATCTACCTACGCATGAATGATATCCCGGCTGCGATTCGGGAATTACGCCGTGTTTTGGAATTAAATCCCGCATTCCCTGGACACTATCGGGATTTAGCTGAACTACTTCGGAAAAACGGCCAGAATGAGGAAGCGGAAAAATTAGAAGCAAAAGGGGAAGAATTGGAGAAACAAATGGATCAATAGTACCTACAAACATATTGACAGAACTTCACTTCATCAGTCTTTTTATGGTATGAATAGAGAGATACTCAAATCGAAACGAAATCAATCGAAATGATCAGGTGTAAATCCAATGACACAAATGCATAGAAGAGATTTTCACAAACAAGTATTATTGGGGACGGCTTCACTTTCCTTGTCACCCTTGGCATTTGGAAGTGAAAATGATCAAAAGAAACCGAATATCATATTGATCATGGCCGATGACCTGGGGTACGAATGTTTGAGCTGCAATGGCAGCACCTCCTATCAAACGCCGTATCTCGATCAGTTGGCTAAAACCGGAATTCGGTTTGATCACTGTTATTCGCAGCCGCTTTGCACACCCTCACGCGTTCAAATCATGACCGGGCGGTATAACCACCGCAATTATATCGGTTTTGGTGAATTCGATCCTTCGGAAACGACCTTCGGCAATGTTTTGCAAAAAGCGGGATATGCAACCTGCATTTCGGGGAAATGGCAGCTGGCGGGAACATACGAAAAGCCATACAAACTCGGTTTCGATGAATATTGTCTCTGGCAAATCCAGGGACGCGATCAACGGTATTGGCAGCCTCGAATTGTGGAAAACGGGAAACTTCGCGAAGATTACATGGATCGATACGGGCCGGATGTGTATTGCGATTATATTCTCGATTTTATCCAACGAAAAAAAGACAATCCGTTTTTTGTCTATTTCCCCATGTGCTTGACTCATGATCCTTTCTGCCCTACTCCCGACAGCGAAGGTCCCAAAAACGAGAAGAGAAAAAGTCCAAAATTCTTTGCCGATATGGTTCATTATATGGATAAAATTGTCGGACGTATTGTCAATAAATTAAATGACTTACAGTTAAGAGAAAACACTTTGATTCTCTTTACCGGCGACAATGGAACCCATCGGAGTATTACATCCCAAATAAACGGTCAAACCATTCAAGGCGGGAAAAGCCAGATGACCGATGCGGGCACCCATGTGCCGCTCATCGCAAATTGGAAAGGGACGGCACCTTCGGGAATCGTCAATGATGACTTGATCGATTTCAGCGACTTTTTGCCCACATTTGCAGAAGCAAGCGGCGCGGAATTGCCGGATGTCACTATCGACGGCCGCTCGTTTCTTCCCCAAGTTCGCGGTGAAAAAGGCAATCCGCGGGAATGGATCTTCTGCCATTATTGGGGACGCGGTCGTGAGAAAGAGAAAACACGGGAATATGTGCGAAACCAACGCTGGAAATTGTATGATGACGGGAGTTTCTATGATGTGAAAAACGATCCGTTGGAGAAATCACCGCTGAATGTGGAGGATCTCGAAAAAGAAATCAAACAAATCAGACAAAAACTACAGGAAGCCATGCATTCTCTCAAAGAATAATTTTAGATAACCAAACAATGATAGGACTTGATTCAAACCAACTTTTTTAATTCCCCTAATAGTTTCATCATTGCAATACAATACTCATCCAATGAATTGTAGACTTTCAAAGCCTCTTCGGCGTCATATGTATGTGACATGATATTTCGCGCTGTCAGCATGCCTAACCAAACGTCTTCCTCATTGATCCAACCGTTGGTGAACGCTTGTTTGAAGCAATTTTTTGGAGAATTGCATCCCCTTAATCCTTGATCCTCACAGATCACTTTTATACTTTTCCATGACAATTCAAAGCAAAATTCAAAATATTGAATGCAACCGGCCCGAATCAAATCATTGGCCGCAGGAACATTCAACGCTTCTTTGAATCGTTCCAATGAATGTTCAAAATCATGAATCAACTTCTGCGCCTTCATAGAGTACCTCGGTATCTTGCAAAGCCTCGTTTCGAAACGATTCGGATACCCTGTTCAAATCAACCCAATCGAAAGTGTACAACGTTTCAATGGAATCAAGCATATCTTCAATTTTGTAAAATGTCTTCACGGGCAGCGGACAAGGACCTAGAACTCCAATATCGAAGTCGGAACGTGGTTTGGCACTCCCCCCTGCGCGAGAGCCAAAAAGGAAAACGGTGTATTCTTCCAATTCTTGTTCAAACTCACGAAACCGTTCCCGTAAAATTTGTTTGATTTCTTCTTCTCGATTCATGATGATTCCATTGGCGAATCAATATACTCCTCAAATATCTAAAATCGCCATAAATGCTTCTTGAGGGATCTCGATATTGCCGATGTTTTTCAGACGCCTCTTCCCTTCCCGCTGGCGTTCCAGTAGTTTTCTTTTACGTGTGATATCCCCGCCGTAGCATTTCGCCAGTACATTTTTCCGAAGCGCTTTCACTGTTTCCCGTGCGATAATTTTCGATCCGATCGCCGCTTGTATTGCAACATCGTATTGCTGTCGAGGCACGACCTCGCGCAGTTTTTCCGCCAAGGATTTTCCTTTATTATACGCCTTATCCCGATGCACGATGACGGAAAGCGCATCGACCGGACTCCCGTTCAACAGCATATCCAATTTTACCAAATGTCCCGGCCGATAATCTTTCAGCTCATAGTCGAACGAGGCATACCCGCGCGAGATGGATTTTAATTTGTCGTAAAAATCCAATACCACTTCAGAGAGGGGAAATTCATACCGCATCAAGACGCGGTCTGTACTGAGATACTCCATCCCTTTATCGATCCCTCGCCGGTCCATGGCCAGTTTCATGATCCCCCCGATAAAATCGGTCGCGGAAATGATTGTGGAATCAATAAATGGTTCCCGAATTTCCTGAATTTCATGCGGGGACGGCAATTCCTCCGGATTGTCTATGACAAGGGTCTCTCCGTCGTTGAGTTCGACTTCATACGACACATTCGGCGCTGTGGTGATCAAAGATAAATTGAACTCTCTTTCCAATCGCTCTTGGATCACTTCCATATGCAACATTCCTAAAAATCCGCATCGAAAACCGAAACCGAGAGCAGCGGATGTTTCCGGCTCGTAATGAAAAGACGAATCGTTCAACCGCAGTTTCTCCAAACTTGTACGCAGTTCCTCGAAATCATCCGGATTTACCGGATACAGACCGCAAAAAACCATGCTTTTCGGGGATTGATACCCAGGTAGCGGCTTGTGAGCACGGCGGGTTCGATGCGTGATCGTTTCTCCGATATTCAAATCCGAAATATCTTTGATTCCGGCGATAATGTATCCAACCTCTCCCGTTTCCAAGCGCTCAACCGGCTTCATCTTTGGGGTTAGAATTCCAAGTTCTTCGATCTCGTATTCTTCATTCGCCGCCATCAAATAAATCGGTTCTCCCTTTGCGAATGATCCGTCGACAATACGAACATAGGCAATGACTCCACGAAACATATTGTATATACTGTCCACAACAAGTGCCCGCGGTGGTTCGTCCCTCTTTCCTTGCGGGGGTGGAATACGTTTTACGATAGCTTCGAGGATTTCCCGAATTCCCTCCCCCTTTTTGGCGCTTGTGAGAATGATTTCTTCATCGGCACAGCCGATCAATTCATGTATTTGGTGTTTGACACCTTCCGGATCGGCATTGGGAAGATCGATTTTGTTGATCACCGGAATGATTTCCAAATTTTGGTCGATCGCTTTATACAAATTGGCCACCGTCTGCGCTTCTACACCTTGGGCGGCGTCGACCACGAGAATTGCGCCTTCACAAGCCGCCAAAGCACGTGAAACCTCATAAGTAAAATCAACATGGCCGGGTGTGTCGATGAGGTTCAATTGATATTTGATCCCATCACTCGCCTGATAAAAAACCCGCACCGCCTGCGCTTTGATCGTAATCCCCCGTTCACGTTCCAACTCCATGCTGTCGAGATATTGATCCCGCATGTCACGCTGAGCGACACTTTCGGTCATTTCCAAAATCCGGTCGGCAAGCGTGCTTTTTCCGTGATCGATATGAGCGATAATCGAAAAGTTCCGAATAGTATTTTGCTTCATGCGCATTCCTACATCAAGAATCAAGCCGCCCGTAAAGGCGGCCTTGTTTCCGGATAAACAATCCGGTTGTTTCTATGAATACGGTAAAACAGGTACAGTGTTTACTGAATTGTAGGGCATATCCGTTATTCATTTATTATAGTTACAATTCCTGAAACATAAGAGGGTAAAGCGAGAAATATCCTGACTGTCCACAGTGATCCCATCGAATGTTCCTTTTGTGCTGTCAATGCATAAATATAAATACATTAAGTGGGGATTCCACTTTTATTTTCTCGGGTGACCAAAGCACCGAAATGGGTGGAGATGCCGGAAAAACGATTCAATTGACAGAAGTGGGCAAAGGACACGAATTGACCAAAGGCTTACCCGATGAATTCGATGTCTTTGGCGACGGTCCTGAAGGTCCACCGGAAAATGTAGGAAACACCTGGCAAGGAATCGGCGATCAGGTTGCCAATGCCGCTCCGGGAACTCAAATCCTAGCGGTCTGGGCCAGCAATCCGGAAGTGGCGGCTATCGCTGTCGTCGAAGAAGGCGCCGAACTCGCTGACGGAACCCCCGCCCCCGCCCGGCGTGTGATGCCTTTTTACGGCGGTGGGAATGTGCGTCCCGTCAATGGTTCCGATCATCCCATGGAGTGGGCTAGCGTTTATCAACACATCAC
>CAYPPG010000019.1:0-86980 GCA_964412555.1 uncultured bacterium | reverse complement strand
GGAAAGGTAGATACAATGGTACAAGCAAAAGACGGAGATACGGTGAAAGTACATTATGACGGCACTTTGGAAGATGGTTCGACATTTGATTCTTCCCGCGAAAAAGCACCACTCGAATTCACGTTAGGCGCGGGTTCGGTCATTCCAGGTTTTGAGAAAGCCGTCATTGGTATGAACGAAGGTGAATCAAAAACGGTTACAGTCCCTCCGGAAGAAGGATACGGTGAATATATGAATGAATTCGTCGCGACTGTTGAAAAATCACGAATTCCTCCCAATATCGATCCGGAAATCGGCATGGTCCTCCAAGCCGCGGCCCAAGACGGAAGCGTTACCAATTTCACCATTACCGCCATCGATGATAATGAAGTCACTCTTGACGGCAACCATCCGCTTGCCGGAAAAAATCTTACATTCGATATCGAACTCCTTGAAATTACATGATCTTTCCGTAACGATTATTCCCGATATATTGACTTCATTTAATCCCATATCAGAACACCCGATCATTTATCCTCGTCAGTACGGATGATTCGCAGATCGAAAATCCCACCGGCGGTTGCGTCGGTATGGGCGTTGAATCGAATGGTAATCTTTTTATTACCATGAATGAGTTGCGCCGGGAGAGGATGAACAACGTCAAAAAATTTGCCGGGTTGATTGTTTTCGAGTGTTTGATCGGCGATCTTTTGCCCATCGGCGACAATCGTGAACTTGCGATTTCCTACATCGCTTCCCCAATAAGTGACCAACAGTGAGTTGGATTTATCGGGAGAGACTGCCAAATCGTAGCTGAACCACCCGCCATTGACCGCGTGACGCCACCCACGGTTTTTGAATAATCCGGTGCTTGTGCGGCTGCCTTTGCATTTGTGGGCTTTTTCGGAAGCCGTATCGGCAATAATAACTTTGTCTATCGTCTTCGATTCAAGATCAGGACGAGGGTAGGGCTTGATCTTGGTTTCAGATACCGGTTCTTCGGTAATCCGTTTCGGGTCTTCAATGATCCAGACTTGTGACCATCCGCCACGATTTAAGCGTACAAAATTCGGGATCGCATGGAAATCCTGGCCTTCAATGACCATCACTCCGCCGAGGAATTCATCTTTCCAGTCCGCTTTCAGGATAGCATCGGGATCTAATTCCAATGAACGGGTGTCACCATTATTATCGGCGTCTTCTATATTGTAAACAATCGGACCGCGGATCAGTGCTACCCGCCCGCAATTGGCTTTTACCCGTTCATCGGCATACACACGCTGTACCTCCATTGGCAAAATCAGCTCAACACAATCCCCGGATTTCCAATTCCGATGAATCGTCACATATCCTTTCTCAATTTTTGGATGAATAGCCTTGCCGTTCACATCGAGTGTGTATTCCCCATTTGAATCGGGGATGGCAGTGTAAATATCGCTTTCCGTACGGTCGGGAATGCGAAGTTTGAGCGTAAAATCGGCCGGCTTATCAGGATCAAGTGTAATCGTGACTTTGCCCCTCCATGGATACTCTGTAGATTGATCGATGCGCAATGATGAACCAGCCACATTGTCAATCGTTCCTTCACTATCGACAAAATGATTCACATACAGAGTCGTTCGTTGAGGATCAAGGGAATACATTCGATCTTTGATTGCGATCAGGGCACGTGGAATATTCCCCACGCAACACGGACAGTCGTGCCAGGAATAACGGGATTTGTCCGACGCTAACGGATTTTGGTAAAAGAAATTTTCACCCGTAAGTTCAATGGCGCCGAGAATGGCATTGTAAAAAGCACGTTCCTGGACATCGATATAATGAGCGTCGCAGTGATGGCGATGCATGCGGTCCGCCCAGAACGTCAAACCACACGCAGCGCATGATTCGCAGTACCCATCATTGCGCAGATCATAATCCGCGCCGAAGGCTTCCCCTCGAGGTGAAGAACCCACACCGCCGGTAATGTAATGTTTGGCGTGGATTGCGTTTTTCCAGATTTTGTCAACCGCCTTTTGATAGGCTATATCGTTGGTTAGTATGGCCAAATCCGCCATAGCTGTGTAGAAATAGGTGGCTCGCACGGCGTGCCCCACTGCCTCATCCATGTCGACAACGGCGCAATGGGATTGATTGTACGGATTTCCGTCTTTTCCCTTATGCCGGTTGTCGAGTAGGAATTTCGCCAATTTGAAATATTGATCCCCTTCGCCATTTCCTTCGATCTCATTGACCAATCGCGCCAATCGGCACAAGGCATATCCCATACCGGCATGGCCGTGAATCCACAGCCGTTTCGGTTCCGGTCCGAAAGTTTCGCACAAGTGATCGGCGCATTTTCTCGCTGCATGGTATAATCGCAGATCATTTCCATTGGTGATTTGATAGTGCGCAACCCCCATTTCGATAAAATAGCCTTGAACGTAGAATTCATGCGCATGCGTTTCTGTATAGCGGGGGCGCTGATTGACAATGTGATAGGAATGGATGTAGCCGTCCTCGCATTGGGCAGCCAGAATAATAGGAATCCATTCCTCGAGTTTACGGCGTAGAAAGGTCTGCGCCTGGGTAAGATCCTCGTCACCGCTTGGATCGACTGCCAAAGCCAGGCAAATCGATTCCACTGTGTTATAAACGTAGGCATCCGCCCAGGGAGTACCGGTAAATTTGCCATGGGGCTTATTCTGCAACACCTTCGCGGTATGGATCAGATTCAGCAATTCCTCTCCCTCACCGCCTTCTTCCATTTGTTGGATGCAATGGGGGATCCATTTTTCTGTTAGAAGTTTGACTTGTTCTTTCCAAAAACCACCGAGTTTGATTTGTTGGAAATATACCGGTTGCAGCGGTTCCGAACGATGTTCACTGCCTGCGTTCACAGGCAGCATATTGCTAAACATAAGCAGGAAGGCAATATACGAAATATGTCTTATTTTTCGGATTTTGTTATATAATTTCATCGTATCACCACTTTTACTTTTTATGTCGTTATGGAGCCACTTCAAAGTGTCCCGTTGCCAACGTCGTTTCATTTCCATCCGCACCCGACTCAATCACCAGTTTTCCTACTGATTTCGGTCCATTCATTTTTGCTTCCTGAGAAATGGAAACATTCTCACGAGGGCGATTTTTCTCCCCCCGATGGGGATGATCCCCCAGATAACCGCCGCTGTAGTCGACGTTAAATTCGAACAATTTGAGAGTCAGTTTCCCCGGTTCTACACTTCCACGAAGATAATTCACATCCTTCTGGGTTCCCCATAACGCTCCATGAACGATCTGCCAGATTCCGTCTTTCTTTTTCACTGTGATCCGGTGATGTTCTCCGCAGAAATACGCATCCACTCCATATTGAACCATCGTCTGCCAAAATTCGGTGCCGGCTCCCCCTTCCAACATATTCGCACTGGAATTCTTGCTTCTGACTGGCCCAATAACCGGAACGTGCCCCTGAACGATAATAAACTCTTTATCCTGATATTTTTCGAGCGTTTTCCGAAACCATTCCAGTTGTTTCCCGGATACGGTCATGGACATCCGGTCTCCTGCATCTTCGAACGTGTCGACGGAGATCACGGCTAGATTCTCCTTTGTGAAAGAGTATGCCAATCCCTTTTTATGGTCGGGGCCGTTTTGCGGCATATCGAAGATCGAAACAAACTGTTCCGCAAAAACCGGCGTGAGATGCATTTTTCGCAATCCTTGGTCATCTCCATATTCATGATCTCCCGGCGCGATATACAGTTCGATGTTCTTGTCCTCGAAGCGTTTTTTGAACGCTCCCCAGTATTGTTGAGTTTTTCGGCGTACCTCTTCTTTGCTAGACCACCATCGGGCGTCCATTATATCTCCGGCGTTCAATGAGAAAGCAGGACCTTCCTTCTTCATTCCTTCCAGAAACCAATCCATCGCCTCTTCCCATCCAGGTTGAGGGTAATCAATGTTCCAGTTGAAAAGATCCGGAAAACTCGTGAAATGAAAACTTGCACTGTTCTGTGATGTTGGAAATTCAAACATTTCCTTTTTTTTATTCTCTGAAGCCGGATCATCTGTCCCTTCCTGGTTTAGTGCCGGTTCAGCAATACAAAACAACAATCCCACACCTAGAAATACAATTCCAATAGCCCACTTCTTCTCTCTTTTTGTAAACAGTTGATACCACATTCCTACCTCCTTATTATAAAGACAGAATCAACGATGACGTTGAGTTTTTTTGTGAATCGTACAAAAATATTTCCGGACTACAAGTGTGCATGCAAATGTTTGGATCATAAAGTCTCTCTTGTGAACATACACCAATACTGTAAGGTATGAAAGATATTTTTCAATGAAAAACAATATCCGGTAATGGATTTTCTCATTTCAAGCCGTACAAGGAATGTAAACAGTCATGGTAAAACCTCATTTTTTCCCAGTATTTTTCTTTTCACTTTTGAGCACTACATCTCTCTTAGGATTAGATGACACGAAAATCGATACTTCTCAAAAAGCGCTCGATTGGCTGCAAATGACATCCACACGGATGATCCATGATAGCCAACGTGCAATGCACGATGGAACAATTGCGTTTCCTCCGCAAGTCGGGAAAGGATATGAGGCATTTTGGCTTCGTGACTTTGCCTATATGGTCGAAGGGAATCCTGAGGCGTTTACGGATCAGGAATTGAAAGATGCCTGCCGATTGTTCGTCGACAAAATCGATGCGAATGGAGCAGGAGTCGATTGTATAAAATTCGATGGTACCCCCATATATAAACCGGGATTTGGAAGTCTCGGAGAAAATCCTGTTGCAGACGGCTCGCAATTCACGGTCGATGTGGCATGGCGAACCTATCAGCAAACCAACGATCGCGAATTGGTACAAGATATCATTGACTCCTTGATCAAAACGATGCGAGAATGTCCCCGCCAGGAAGAAACCGGTTTGGTATTCATCGATCCGAATCGCGACTATGACCGATGTCCTTATGGTTTTACGGATACCGTGCGCAAGCAAGGAGAGGTATTGTTTTGCAGCCTTTTGTATGTACGAGCGTCCCGTCAATTGTCAGACTTATTACAAGTGGTTGAACGGACAGCAGAAGCCAAGGACTGGCATGAAAAATCGATCCGTATATCCAGTGCCATCCGAAATACTTTTTGGGATCATGAACTTGGTCTATTCCGTGCGGCGACCGTGCGATGTCGAGAAGCCGATATATGGGGATCGGCATTTGCCGTTTACCTCTGTGTTGCATCAGATAATCAAGCGCGGAAAATATCAGAGTATTTTTCGGCTCATTATCATGAGTTGGTTCAAAACGGTCAGATTCGGCATACCCCGGGAGGTGTGTATTGGGAAGATGCCCGCGCACAAGATGAATATCAAAACGGGGGGTATTGGGCAACACCCGTAGGTTGGTTCGTCTATACGCTGGATCAAGCGAATTCCAAATTAGCAGATCAAACAATCGTGGATTTAGCCAATGATATGAGAAAAAGAAACTGTCCTGAGTGGATTTTTCAAGAGAAAACACAATTGCCCGGTTATAACGCAAGCGCTGCACTACCGATTGCCGGCATAAAAAAAATGATGCAACGCCGAACCGATTAGCCACATTCCCGCCTGGTAAAAGCAACAGTGGTACATTTACCCAGTAAAAATTTACAAACACAGTATTTGACAATCCCAATTTTTATTCTATGATTACCTTCCATCCGAATCATGTATAAGAGGTAAAATTATGAAAAATTGTGGGATTGTGTGGATTTTTCTTTTGGTGGTCGTTTTTTTCTCTTCTGTCGTTCATGCAGATGACATCACGTTTCACAGCAATGGCAAAGAACATCGATTGATAGAACTCCCCAATCAGTTCATTGCCGGAGTAAAGGGAGATGTGCAGAGGATTCAAAGTTTTGTCAAAGAGGTACAATCGAACAAAGAATCCGCTTTGTCGCAAGAACAAGTTGCAATCCGCTCCTTCGGAAAGGACATGGTATTGATAACTACGTCAACATTATCGCTGAAATCGAAAAAAGCGAAAATTCTGACGGAGTTAAAATCATCAAAAAATCTCGATTTCGTCTATCCCGTTTATCGATGGTTCCATAGCAAACTCCGGGTATATCCCTATCCCGAAGTTACGGTTTGTATTACCGAAGGAGCCAGCATCGAGGACATCGCTCAACGATACGATCTGACAGTGGTTCGCCCCTTATTGTTTACGTCCGATCAATTTGTTCTGCGCTTGGATGGAAAACGCAATCCGTTTGAGATTTCCGACCGGCTCTGCGAGGCTCCGGATGTTCTCTGGGCCAATCCCAACTATATCCGTCAATTGGACAAACGATTCACACCCAACGATCCGATGTATTCCGATCAATGGCATTTGAACAACACCGGTCAAGGGGGCGGCAAAGCCGGTGCCGATGTTCGCGCGGAAACGGCGTGGGATCTACAAATGCCGAGTTCCGATGTAGTGATTGCTGTCGTTGACGATGCAGTGGACACCGATCATCCGGATTTGAACATCTATACGAATCAAACGGAAGCAAATGGGCAAACCGGAGTGGATGACGATCAGAACGGATTGATCGATGATATTCACGGATGGGATTTCGGCAATAATGACAATGATCCTCGCTCGAATACGGAAGAAGATGCGCATGGTACGGCTGTTGCCGGAGTCGCTGCCGCAAAAGGAAATAACAATGTCGGTGTTGTCGGCGCATCGTTCGGCAGTCTGGTGCTTCCGGTGCGAATCTCATTTGAAGGTGAGGACGAAGCCGCCATGGATGCCAGCATAGCCGACGCCATCCGATATGCTGCGAAATATGCCGATGTTATGAATAACTCCTGGGGAGGTCCCGTTCTTTCCGATACCATCTCCAGCGCTCTTGATTTTGCAACCTCCAGCCAAGGCAAACGAGGTGAAAAAGGTGTTCCGGTCCTCTTTGCTTCCGGCAATGATGCCACTTGGTTTCTCAGCTACGAATCCGATGAGACAATCGCGGCCGGAAATCACACGATCAAAATGGTCTATGAGAAAGACGCTTCGGGTACTAGCGGTGATGACAATGTTTTCATTAGCGATGCAGTTTTGGTCGACGCGGAAGAAGGAGTGGAAATCGATGATCAATGGATATTACCTTATGATGATCTATTCCCCGAGGGGGTAACAACAAGCGGTGACAAAGGATTTACCATCGTTGAGTCAAATCTAGCGGAAAGCGGATATGTTTATCAAAGCGGCGCTATCGGTGACAATCAAAGGAGCGAATTGATATGGACTGTCAATGTCCCTCAAGAGGCCATTTTGGCTGTGCAGTTTCGCATGAGTACGGAAAAAAATAAAGACGTTTTAAAAATTTATGTTGATGACCAGGAATTTGACGGTTCTGTGTATTTGAGCGATGAAAATATTCTATTATCTCCATTTAGCGGTGAAACTCCGGAAAACATCATGCCGCTTGCAGGTGAAAACACGCATCCCAATGTAATCAACATCGGCGCGAGTACTGATGGTGATGTTCGAGCAACCTACAGCCAGTGGGGTACACAACTGGATTTTCTGGCTCCCAGCAACGGTGGCGCTGCCGATATTACGACCACCGATGTTTCACAAAGTGGATACGGGTATGATCCCGATTCCGCCTATGACAACACATTTGGGGGAACTTCCTCCGCCTGTCCGTTGGCTACAGGTGTCTTTGCCGTTGTGTTAGCCGCTGATCCATCATTGACCGTGGAAGAATTGATGAACGTTTTCAAACAGACATCGGCAAAAATCGGTGAATTGGAATACGACGCCAACGGTTGGAACGAACAATACGGGTACGGCCGCTTGGACATGGCCGCCGCATTGCAGTACCTCGCACAAAATGATTCTCCTACAGCCGTGCCGACTTCGGCATCCACGTCAACTCCCACTGCTACGCCGGTTCCCCCACCCGTTTCAACACCGACTCCTTCCCCGACACCAACTGCAACGAATACTCCTGTTTCCATGCAAACTCATACTCCTACTCCGGCTCCGGTATCGGAAAACATGGTTTTTATCTTTGATGATATCAACCATACCTCGGTGGATTTGACCGGCCAAACCGATTTCGATCCCCTCGATGATCGCAATATTACTATTGCTTGGTCGAATATGTCACCTGATGCCACCGATTGGCATATTTATGTTCAACGAGGCTTCGGTGGGATGAAGTATCTTGGCCGCACCGCTAGTGGAACCGCCTCCAGTTTCGATTGGAAAGCAGGAGCGAACAATCTAGCCGCTGAATTTGCCAATGGCCCCGATTTTAATTCCGCTTACACATTCCGGGTGATCCGCATCGACGGCAAACTTGATGCAGATGATTATTTCGACATGACGGCTCCTGTCGGCTTCAATGTCGAAGGGGGAAATGATGTGCCTTTAGCCCAACCTGCTATGCCGGTTTTGGATGAGAATACAGTCGCTGTCTGCGACGATCTCCTCGGACTTAATAATCTAGCACCGATGGGTTCAACCGGATCGGATACCGACGACATTCGTTGGAATGCCCTTCAAATTGCATGGAACTTCGGCGTTGATACTTCGGAGATCAATGAATACCATGTTTTCGTCAGTGTAAACAACGGTGATCCTCAATTTCTTGGCCAGACATACACTGGAAATATCAACTATTTCTGGTGGACTCCGCAAAAGTATTTCCAAACCGAGGATACTTTTCTTGAAGGTCCACAAGATGGTAACACTTATCAATTTACAGTGATCATGAAACCGATGAGTGGCACGAATCAAAACATGACCAGCGGAACCATAACCTATACAATTTCTCAGTAAAAAGCATATCAAGAAGATAAACCACTCAATCGAAACCATCTCATACAATTGCGTAAAAAAGGCATTTTTTACCCCAAAAAACGCATAAGCCATCTTTTTTTCCGTCAAAAGTTATGATATATTCTATGAGTATCGTTATGACGGCCCGGTTAATTTCCATTCGGGGACAAATAGGAACAATATTAGCCAGGCCGTCACTTCTTAAAAAAAAATTACAAAAGTAGGGGTAGGCCTATGTGTCTGCCCTTATTCCGGTCAAGCCCAATCAGAGAATTCATATAGAATTTCACTTGCCTAATTTCATCTCCTTCTACGGCGAATCGGCCAGTGTTCGCTTTCGTTTCGAGCGGATTTCATGATTTCTTCGATTTTAGTCACAATATCCGGGTGAACTTCTGCAATATTTTTCGTTTCCGATCGATCTTTCTTTAAATTGTAGAGTTCAATGGGATGATCCAATTGATTTCGAACTCCCTTCCATTCACCCATCCTCACTGCTTGGTGAAAACCACGTTCGTGGAATTCCCAATAGAAATAGTCATGTCCCTTTTGAGTTTTTCCGAGCAATGTCGGCAGTACAGATATACCGTCAATGTCAACAGGACTTTGAGTGCCGGCCAGTTCTGCGGCAGTAGGAAGAAAATCCCAAAAAGCCCAAGGATGATCATTGACCGTATTCGCTTTGATTCTTCCCGGCCAACGGACAATCATCGGTACACAAATCCCGCCTTCGTATAAATCGCGCTTGATCCCCCGCATCAAACCGTTGCTATCGAAAAAGTGAGGATCGGCTCCGCCTTCGCGATGGGGGCCGTTGTCGCTGGTAAAGAAAACGATTGTATTTTCATCCAAATTGAGTTTATTCAATAATTCAAATATCTTCCCGATATCTTTATCCATGCGGGTAATCATGGCAGCATGGTTTTTCGATTGCTGAGGCCATGGTTCTTTTGAATAAGGAGCGTCGTTAGGAACTTGCATGCCTTGATTGCCGCCCTCGTTGAATGCATGGGGGATCGTGTATGGTAAGTAAAGGAAAAAAGGATTATTTTGATTCTCTTCGATAAAATTTACTGCTTCCTTTGTGAATGCGTCATGAGTGTAGGTCCAACGCTTGAAGAAAAACCGCTCTTCGTTTTTCCAGACATAGTCCGGCCAGTAATTATGGGCACGGCGCTGATTGAGGTAGCCGAACCAATAATCAAATCCTTGCCGATTGGGGATACCGGTCGATTCAGCCTCTCCCAAACCCCACTTTCCGATGATTCCCGTGGTGTAGCCGGCATTCTTTAAAATTTCCGCAACTGTAACATTTTCAGGAAGTAAGGGAATACCGCCGTTTCCACGGATAATTGCATGGCCGGTATGATATCCGGTCATGAGACAGCAGCGTGAGGGGGCACACACGGTGCTGCCTGCATAGCAATCGGTAAATCGCATCCCTTCGGATGCCATTTGATCCAAATTGGGCGTTTGAATTACTTTTTGCCCATAACAACCCAAGTCACCGTACCCCAAGTCATCGGCCATAATAAAGATAATGTTGGGTTTCCATTGTTCTTCGGAAGCATAAGAATTTTTGGAACTCGACAGAGTTCCAACTGTAGCCAAGGCGGTATTTAGCATGAACTGTCTTCTGGATAGTGAATTCATGATCGAGCTCCTTCAAAAACGCTTTTGTCGCTTTTTACTGCTGTCTTACAATTTATAGATAGTTTTTATCTCCTTTGATTACCCTTCTTGCATATTTTTTCATTTTTACAGTATGAATACCAGTGCTGGCGGTGCGTACCTTGAAAAAGAACTATTCAAAACTTTTACAGAAAATATTTACTTGACTAGGTAAACATTGTATGCTAGTTTAAACTTGACTGATCAAGCAATATTTTATAATCAATAGTGTATCATCAGATTGACGGGGAAATAAATAGAGAAGAGTGCTATTGAAAAATATTGGTATCTTATGTTAAATTAATGTTAAATCAATGTTACATAAGAAACTTCTATGTAACAATTGTTTACATCTATTCACGGAGGATTTGATAGGAGGAAAATGATGAGTACACGCAAAACCACTCATTGTAAGCTGCACTTACCCTTTCTTATGGTGGTTCTCATCTCATGTACGGCATTCGCGCAAACATCAGATTTGAAGGGTATCGAGCCCAATCAGGGAGTTGTCATTCAGCAGGTTGATTTCGAATTCGAACAAGTATCAGTTTTGAATTCGAATTGGGGACGCTTAACAGCAGATCCAAATACACTTGCTGAAGCAACCGGATTGACGGAAGGATTTTTGAACATGTTCACCAGCAACGGCTGGCCTGTTCCTAATCTTCCTCTCAGTGTCAATGATAACGTAGGATCTCTCACGACCTATTTTCATTTAGGATTCGATGGAGGTTCCCAAGAGGTTGAAGCCATTGATGCATTCATCACGTACACGGAACAGCCATTGTACCAGTTCGTGGAAGGGCAACCCTCTGTATTTCCGGTTGGAAATGTAAGTTGGAACGCGGAGGGATATGGACTTGAACCCGTCACGGAGATTGGAGATCCCCCTCCCCTGTTCATCGAATGGAATCCGGATGGGACAATCGCGAAATTGGTTCAACCGAATGTTTCGAATGTTCAAGCGGCCAAAAATCAATGCTTTCCGATGGCAGTTGCGAACAGTTTGCAGTATCTCGAAGATCGTTTCGGACTCGAAGTGCCCCATGATCACAAGCCCGGACAAAACGGGGATGATTCTCTTGTGGGACAATTGGATGCGTTTTCCGGACGGCGAGTGTCTTCCCGCGCCAGTGGTTCGGGTGTCACTGCCCCCCAAATGATTCAGGGGAAATTTCGGTATTTATCAGAATTTGGGTTATCAGACAAGTTAGTGCATAAACATCAAGGACGCGGTTTTACCATGCCGGATGGGGATTTTTCCGATAGTGGAATAACCTCTACTGACAAAGGTTCATCGATCAATTGGGAATGGATTTGTGAAGAATTGAGGCACGGTGAAGATGTCGAGTTGTGCTATAGTCATAGTAGCGGGGGGCATGCGGTTCGCTTGATCGGTTGTGGAACGCGAGGGGGAGTTCCCTATGTGACATATGTTCATGACCGGAAACAGGCAAACGACTCGGAAGGCTTAGAAGAAGTCACTCAAAACGTCGTCGATCTCGATGGTGACGGTATGTTGAATTTAGGTTCCAGTAGCCGGGAGATCCGATTCGTTTTTTCCGAATCCATGGCGACACCGACTCCAACACCGGATGGAACTCCGGACAATCGGACACCGGAACCGAATGAAACACCGGAACCAAATAAAACACCGATCCCGGAAGAAACACCCATCCCAACAAAAACGATTCCACCGGAAACACCGAAAACAACACCGTCCCCGACACCGACTAAACAAGCGGATGATTGCTATCCATATTTTTCCATCGAGGAACCATACGCTTTACCGACTGGCGGTAATCATGGAGATATTCTGGTTTATACCGGTGGAGCGCCATTTGTTTTGCCAGGAGGATCGAATCAGGAATTATTGCAATTGTTCCATACGATGGAACCGGGTACCGATTTCAATGCCGGCCTCGATGGTTTTGATATTCTATCGTTGGACACGACCGATGATCCGACAACCGGCATGCAATACAATCACAGAATTGTATTTACTACAGAAGATCGATTTACAGTCAATTATGCGAATCATCCCTTAGCGGGTAATGCAATAACAGATGGTGACCTGCTTCTGCGAAACGGCGGAGTGATTCGAAACGCTGTGTTGATCGCGCCATTGAATTTGTTATCCGAAGATGGAGAGAAAGTCGAATTCCTTGGCATAGACGCGGTTGAAGTGGAAGGACTAATCAATATCTATGATAGCCTTCGTTTCGAGGTAATCTCTACAAGCAGCGAAGTGATCGATAGACTTGGCAACTTTACTGTCAATATCATCTTCTCATTCGAAGAAATCAATGAGGAATACATGGCAGACACCGGAAGTGTCTTGCCGGCAGGAACGATGGTTAGTGCCGATGATTTGATCAAATTGACATTTTCACCGTCTGGTGTTACCGGCCAAGTGATTCGTTCCGGAGAGGACGGCGTGCCGTCGCCAGTGACCAGCATTCTCGAAGGATGGAGGGTCGAGGACAATCGGGGATTGGATGCGGCCTGCACCTGTTTGCCGGAAGAAGAATTCTTCGATCAATTGCTGCAAATCTACTTCTCGACCTCGCTTGATGACAATATTGATCCACTTGAATTTATGGAAGGTGATATGCTGCTGCATGACATGGCAAGCCACACGAGTCAAGTTGTGCATACCAATCCTGACTTGACCGGAAATGAGGAACGAAAATGGGGATTGGACGGGCTGGATCTCTTCCCTGAAAAATATCCATTCCGGCCCACACCGGTGCCGACAGATACGGAAAGACCGACACCGACCCATACATTCACTCAGAGACCCACGAATACTCCAACTCCGTTTGAACCGACTCCGACGGAGTTTATCCCTCCCCAAGATTGCTTTACATACTTCACCATCGAAGAACCTTATACGCTTCCGACGGGTGGAAACCATGGAGATATATTGGTGGATACGGCAGGAGCGCCGTTTGTCTTGCCGGGTGGCGCGAATCCTGAATTGTTGGAAATGTTTGTTCCACTAACTGCTGAATTCAAAAATGCAGGATTGGATGGTTTCGATATCTTGCAACTGGATATGGAAATCCAACCAGGAGCGGCGAGACCACAGCATAAAATCATCTTTACAACGGAAACGAAATTCGCCATCACGAATTCCAACCATCCTTTAGCGGGTGGAAGCGGCACCGACGGCGATTTGTTCTTGAAAAACGGCGGTGTCATTCTCAATCATGTGATCATTCAACCACTACAGTTACTTTCCGAAGATGGCAATAAAGTCGAATTTCTAGGAATCGACGCTCTTGAAACGGAAGGATTCATCAAGATTTATGATCAACTGGCAATGAGAGTGATTCGCAGGCCGGAAGAGCTGCTTGAATTCACGGCAAACCAAGCGATCAATATCATTTTCTCTTTCGAGGAAGTCAATGAAGAGTATATTGCCGATACAGGCAGTGTGCTTCCGGCAGGGACTCTGGTCAGCGCCGATGATTTAATCTTATTGCGCTTCTTCTCCGGAAATGTAAGCGGTCGTGTGATTCGTTCGGGAGCGGATGGGATTCCTGCACCGATTCCCAGCGTATTTGAAACATGGAACGTGGAAAAGAACCGGGGATTTGACGCCGTGTCCAACACTTGTATTTCTGAAGACATTGTCAATGATCGTCCGCTCGATATTCTCTTCTTCTCCACTTCAATGGATGATGAAACACAGCCCATTGAATTCAGTGAAGGAGACATGTTACTCCATAGTCTGAATACTCATACAAACCATGTAGTGCATACGAATTTTGAGCTGACCAACAGTGATGACCGGAGATGGGGTTTGGACGGACTGGATCTGTATCCGGGAATTCCGGATTATCGCCCGACACCGACATTTACGCATACTCCGATTCGTCCAACGGATACCCCCACACAGATTCAGCCGACGAGTACTCCTACAGAACGGGTAACTGCAACACCGACACCAACTCTTCCATGTCCAACATCGCCACCGGTGACTTTGATTCCGCTCACTCCGATTCCGGTTACGCCAATTCCAATCGATACCGTTATTGTGTTGGATCATTTGCGATCGACGGAAGATTTGAGTAATGGTACCGATTACGATAATTCCTATGAACGCGAATTGGTCATCAGTTGGAACTTTTCACAATCGGATGCGAGAGATCATCATATTTATGTGCGTGTCGATGGAGCGACACCTAAGTTTCTAGGCCGCACCAATGACGGATTTGCAACGTATTTCCGATGGAGAGGAGGATCCAATGCAGTGGGTCAGTTCAAAGACGGCCCTGAATTCGGACATAAATACCAATTCTTTGTCTTTATTGTCACACAAAGCGGTTCTCCTCGCGTTCGCGGTCCATTCAGAAACAAAGGACCGGTTGAATACTTGCCATTATTGGTTCAAAGAGAAGTCATCGTTACAGATGACATCTCCTCTACCCAGGATTTAAGTAATGGTAGTGATTACGATTTTCCGGGTGAACGGGAACTGAACATCGTGTGGAGTTTCCAATCGACGGATATTCGGCAATCTCACATTTATGTCAGTGAAGATGGCGGGAGTCCAACGTTCCTTGGACGAACGACAGGAGTCAATGCTACCCATTTCCAATGGAAACAAGGTACTCCGTTACTCGCTTCGATGCATCAAGATGGACCGCAATTCGGGCATACCTATCAATTCTTCGTGTTCGGTATTACACAAAGTGGTTCACCAAGAGTGATCGGCCCGATTCGCAATGCAGGTCCGGTTGAATATTATTCCGCTGTTCCGTCCGGACAAGTGATCGTGACAGACGACATGAGTACGCAGTTCGATTTGAGCAACGGAAAAGATTTCGACAACCAAAGCGAACGTGAACTGGTCATCCGATGGAACTTGCCGAATGTGAACGCCAGTGACTTCGAGATATCCGTTATAATCGATGGCAGTGCGCAGAGTCAATTGCTTGGCCGAACCGGAAGTGGAGCGGTTAGTCATTTCCGCTGGAACGAGCAGAACAACCTTGTCGAATCCCCCTTCGACAATGGACCATTATTCAATCACACGTATACCTTTGAAATCCGTGGGATTGCAGGACCGAATTTACCGGCGTTTGCAGGGCCGTTTTCAAATCAAGGTCCGGTGGAATTTATCGAAAAACCATAATATTGAATTCAGATTGATATGGTTTCATTCATGTTCAGGGCAACCACTAGGTTGCCCTGATTGCTTATTTGGAGTTTTTTGCATAGGGGTTAGGATTGAGATAATCCAATGCGGCTTTCATTTTGCCCGCATGGATAAGAAGCAAACCGTATTCGGAACGCAGCTGAGGCTGCCAGGGGAAACGTTTTAACGTTTCTTCCAATATTTCCAAGGCTCTATTGACTTGACCGTTTTCACGGCAAATCGAGGAAAACGCCAGGAGTACATCAACCGTAGGTTGATCATCCGATAAAAGGGGAGAAAGACGCTCCAGTCCATCGGAGATTTTTCCCTGCGCCCCTAAGCAGCGGGCGGCAAGCAATCGATAAGGCATATGGTCCGGAGTTCGTTGGAGAATGGTTTCTGCAATTTCCAATGCTTGTTGAAATTCTCCCCGATCATAGAAAAAAGAGGCTTGACTATACAAAATCGTATCATTCTCCGGATCAAGTTTTGCCGCTTTAGCAAACGATTCTTCGGCTTTATTCAAAAGTTTACTACGCCGATACAATCTCGCTAAAAGAAGACGGCTATGAGCGTTGGTATCTATTTTGCGGATCGCTCTTCGTAACGCCTCAAAGCTTTCATCCAAGCGTTCCGCGTCATAAAGTGTATGAGCCAGTTTATGATACACCATCGGTTCAGGAGAGTGTTGCTGGATTAGTTGCCGATAATAGGAAATCGCATCTTTCCACTTTTTCAACCGGCGGCAACAATCACCGATCCGTTCTAAATATTGAGAATTCGGATCGCGTTGTACTGCTTGTTTGTAAAGTGGAAAAGCGTCTTCAATTTGTCCCCCCTCCTCGAGAACAGTGGCGAGAGTAAAAAAGTCGTCGGCCCTTGCTTCCTTGATTCCCGTAATCATCCGAAGCTCGCTTATATAAGCGAGCCGATTTTTTTGATGATGAAAAATTTTCGCCCGAAGGCGGTGAGCTTCGAGATGTTTTCGATCAAATTGAAAAACTTGATCGAGAAATTTCATGGCTTCCTGATATTTTTTCTGTTCATACTTTTTCCGGGCTTGTTCAAATTGTTTTGTTATTTCTTCCCGCCGGATTGCCGGAACACTTTGCGCAAGCCGTTCAATGACCGAAGTCAAAATATGGATTTTCTCTTCATACGTTTTGCCTTCCGATGCGCTTCTAACCTGCACTTCGAGTTTCCCACGTTCCTTGGAAGGAAGATGAGCCAAGCACCGTTTTAACGTTTCTTGCAAGCCTTCCATCGTTTCACGATCTTGCTCAATTTGCTGATCCAAGCGGTCTTTGATCTTGAGAATCCGTTCGACGTCTTGAATGATGTCATCGCGAATTTTATTGGCGTTATTGATATAGGAATCAAGTTTAGAGAGGGTTTCGACATCTTCAACTGAGGAAACCGGCGATTGTGCGCGAAACTGATCCAACGTTTTTTCCAATTTTTCCAGCAAAATCTTTTTCTGGATATAATGCTGGGAACATCGGTCAAAGTCTCTTGCCAGTTTGATACTTTCTTTCGACGCACGATCCAATCGGGTATGCTGTTCAATTTCCCGTTGCGTTTCAAGAAGGGTATTTTTTATTTCATCAGCCGCCCCGTCACGGATAATGCGAATGAACATTTCCTTCAAGGATTCGGCATTATCTTGGAAAATTCCCTTCCCGCTTCTTGGTTTCGGGGTTTTTTTTTGAACCTGAACAGGTTTTGTTTTTTTACTCAGTAAATCGTCGATTCTTCGACGAATGACTTCTTGATTGAATTTGCTCCCAACATGAACATCGTTCATTTTCGTAAAACCTTGTTCTTTTCCCACCAGTACAATTTAGAAAAACAATATAATCCCTCACCGGGTAACAAGGGCAAGCGAAGTCTCCCCTTGTAGAAAGACACTAAGCGGATAGAGCAGACCTGACGTCATGCCAAGCCTATCCTGTAATACTATTTTACTCATCAGCTGGGTAGCAAGGGTAAGCGAAGTCTACCCTTTTGGTTAAACACGAAACAAGCAGAACGGATCTGATGTCTACTCACACTATCCAGCAACAATAATATTTTACTCATCAAGGCGAAGTTGGAAAGATTTTGTAATGATTTTTCCTTTTTCCAAAACGATCGTCGAGGGTCCGAGCACTTTTTTTATTTTCAATTCATTTCCTAAAATGCGGATAATTGTCCCCGGATAAATGGCTGTCGATGCCCGAACGGTGCGCACACTTTCCTTACTATATTTCAAATTTTGTTCCACTTCATGATATTGAAGTTCTATTTGACTCAATTCTTGCTGAATTTTATGGATCGCTTTTTTAATACGATCATATTCTTGTTGATGCGACGGAAATAGTGAACCGGTTTTTTTTCGGATGTCCACATATTTCTTTTGTTTGATAACCAGAGCAGATAGTTTTTTCTGTTTTTCTTCCTTTTCATTCCGTAAGCGTTTTTTTTCTTCTTGTAATCGAGGCAGTTCACCGCCCATCTCAATTTCCGTTTTTACACCGACATCGGAACCGATCACACTGGCGACAAGATCGTCCCAAACTTGAACCGTGCCTCCAATCAGCTGCCCATTTCCACCAAAACATCGAACTCGCCTCGCCTTGATTTCCGAATGAACAATGGAACCGTAAACCACAACCTCTCTTCCGGCTTGGACAGCGGTTTGATGAATGAAGTCGGAGCGGACATCATGATGGGCAATGATTTGACTTTTTTTATTGCCTTCAATCCCTTTCTGACAAAAAACGGATTCACCGGATTTGATCATCGCGCCATCGATCAGACCATCAACGGCAACATAGGATTCCGATTCGAGAGCCAAGGTACTCGGTACATCTCCTTTGACTGCGATAGCCATGCTTTTTTTTATACAACCGCTTTGTTTGATCTCGTTAGACGATAGGATATTTGTGGGAATAATCGTCAAAGATCCGTTTCGGTCAAAAGCAAAACCTTGGACAGTAGAATAGAAATTCATACTTTTGGGATCGAAATCGCAGTCGGGGATCGAAGGAATTTCAACATCCAAACCGGAGATACCGGGGATTTCATTTCCCATCAAGTCTCTCCCGGCTTCTCCTACCGTGGCAGAAACTTTTCGTAATACTTTTTCACCGATTTTTACGATTCTGAAGATACTCCCTTTTGGCTGATCCTTCGCTTTTAAAACAATAGACGGATCGGCTGAAAGTAAATTGTAGGTATATTCGATTCTTGCATCCACTCCGATTTCAGGAGGCTTTCCGGAAACGATGCGAGTGAATCGATTGTATTGATTGTCCTTGAATATGTTTGAAAGAACGTCTTCTTCAATCTGGTCTTGAATCCCTTTTTGATTCAATTTTTGCAAGATATTCTCAGCCGTCCAAAAATGGGCCATATCCTGATGAATTTTGATCATCAATGTCATAAAATCATTGCTTATCGAAAAAGGGGGACCCAGTGAGAGAGCGGCATCTTGCAAAAAAGAAATTTCGTTTTCATCGATTTTCCCGCCGCCGGATTGTGAGTTTGCATTTCCCTGTTTCGTCGCTTTTTCAAGGAATCGATAGGAATCTCTTAAAATAAGATAAGCGATCTCATTCATACGTTGCTGCTGGATTCTATTTTTCCAATCCAGAAACCGCTCGATCGCCTCGATCCGATCACTCAATTCGGTTTTCCAATCGGCGGGCAAAGACTCGCAATGTGCATCATAGATGGCGGATAGACCTTCGCGGAGCCGGTTCAAACATCTTTCGATGTCATCTATTTCATTCGTTGCCGGAGATTGGATCTTCATTCTGATTTATTGGCGCAAGTCCTTCTTCAAAGAGTACATATCCATTTTTTTCAAGAAAGGTAAACCATGCGGGGATACATTCCCGGAATTGATCGGTTTCCATCCTTACGAGGTTGTCGATTTCACCAATTGTCCTTGTTTCGTCCACTAACCACCAGGATAATATGTAAGGAACATTGTTACGCGGTGAACGGTTTATCGGAGTTGTCCATTGGTCGTAAGGAATGGAATCGAGTGTAATCGTTCCCAAAGCGCTGCCGTCGGGAATTGGAATTCTTTCATCACTGCTGGTTTTTTCCGTTTTGCCGGAAGGGGAAAAAGCCACTCCTAATTGTTTCGCCCGATTTTCGATTGCCTTTCGAAGAAGTGACAGTGCCGATTCACCGGCATGGCTTAATTTCCCCAGCAACTCTTGAACAAAAAGCCATGCTTCCGAATCTTGCCCCTCGGGATCAAGTGTTTCCATTGTTTGCAATAAGCGAGATTCCAGATTGACTCGAAGGGTAATCCTCTCGGAAGCAAGTGAATGAATATCGGTTATTTCCTGCTGTGTTTTTGTCTCCTGAATCTGCCGGAAATAGAGTTCCAAATCATCATGAATGCGATCGTTGGCCAAGCGGTAATTCCAAAAGGCACATTGCGGGATATCTTCTTTTCCCACGTACGCCAAAAAATAGGCTAACGCTGACGACGCAACCGTCAAATCGATGCAGGAACGGCGGTCTATTTTATTTGGAGTATCCGCACTGGTATTTCGGCATTCCTCATCGGTCCCTCCTGCCAACCAATGGGAAGGAACGCCAATTGCGGGATCGATGTAAAATACATCCCCTTGCAGGGAAAACGGTTGGTATTCGCAAAATCGCTGCGGCCGAAAGGATGCCAAATATTCTTGAAAAATATTCCAACTGATTCCATCCGAGAAATGCCGGAACATGACAGGAGGAGTGCGAAAAGACCATCTGGACCAGGAAATATCGGGATTCCCTGCCCCACTTTCCAAATACAATGCGCAGATTGTTCTGTCGAGAATTTCTTTATGTTTATAAATAAAAGCATGAGGACCATATAATTTCGGCCCCCACAGAAAGCGTATGCTTCTACGTGGGCGGGTGGAGGGGGTCGCTTCAATGCTTTTTTGTAAGAGGCGGACACATTCCAGCAAAACCGCTGATCCGGCTGCCGGATAATTGGCCCCCTGCCCATACAAAGGCGCCATGAGCAAGATTTCCTCTTCGCTTTCCTGCCCCGGGATGACCGTTGTGATAATCGGAAGAGTGCCTGTTGTGAGCTCCGCTTTTATTTTCACACGGACGCGAAGCGTACTATCCGCAGAAAATTGTAGAAGTTCTTCTCCTTTTTCAGGGGAAATCGAAATCGCAATCAACGGTTTTTCCGAACTCTTCGTACCCCAGCCCCCTGGATTGTCCGTGTTTGACTGAATCCAATTCACCTCGGTTTTTTGATCGGGGTAAGGCATCCAACTGCTGATTACGCCCAACGCCCCCAAACGAGAGGCTTCCCTTCGGATAAGGTCGAAACGATGAGGAGTAAATATGATCTTTCCTTCCACATCCTTTGTTTCCAAATCGCTTGGTTCACCGGATTCCAGAATGACTAATTCGGTTTCAATTCCCTCATCGGGGGTTGCAGGCGACCACATACCAATATGATTCGGCGTATCGGAACGATCTGCCAGTATCATTTGTGTCGGATCGAGAAGCTCTATGAGACCTTCTTCGCAATTCCAGGCATACGGCATGACGGCATCCCCGAACGTTGTCGAGCCATCCATCGGCAGATCGATTTGTTCAACGTCTAGGCCGATTTCTTTCAGCTTATCCGATACATATCCAGCAGAGCGGGAATACATTGAAAAGGAAGACCATCGATTCAAGTGCCAAATTTCTTTGATATGGTCTAAAACTTGATCCGCGGATGCGATTTGAATAAAAGTATGAAAAAGTTGTTGGACATTCACTGCTTGTCGCGTTTTCCTCCTGCAAAAATCATATCGTTCATTTCTCGAAAAGCGGAAGCCCTGAAATCGCCGTTCGATTTTGTGAGTAAATCCCTCAATTTCTTCTTCTCGAATCTTTGCTGAAGACCTAGTATAACATCCTCAGTCATTTTCCTTAGGCTTTCCTGATCATTGGGAAGTGGCTCCGATTCGATTATGGAAATGTATTCGGCAAAATCCTGTTGCTCCGGAAATAAGGCGGACAATTTCGCCGCAATATTTCCTTCCGAGGGAACATCTGTTTTTACTATCTTTAATACAATTCGATCGGTATTGGTTTCATCGCGTAACGATTCGATCCACTGAGGAAGTGAGGTTTTTAACAGTTCCTCGGAAAAAATCGTAATGTGTGAATTTCCTTCCAAATCGGGAATAGGAAGCAACCCGTGATGAACGGCCAGTAACCGAACCAATGTTTTTTTTAGAATGCTTAATCCTTTATCCGCCTCTTTCGTGGGAACATTATTGATGGATGGATCGTCTTGTTTTTTCCCTCGATATTGTTTTTTGATCGCCTGATAGACAAAGGTTTCCACCAATGGAATTTCACTCCCAATCCGGTGTGCCAACAGCCGGATGTAATCTTTGCGGATGAATCCTTCCGAAATTTTCGCCAACAGAGGAACCATCTCGCGGACAATATCGGATTTTCCTTTCGGGATGGATGGGTCGTGTTGAGCCACAATACGTGAGAGATAAAACTCAAAGCCGTCGAGAGCGGAATCGATCAATAACTGTAATTCCTCTGCACCTCTTTTTTTCAAATAATCATCAGGATCTTCCCCTTCCGGTAAAAGAGCGACTTTGGTTGTCATGCCTGTTTCAAAAAAGGTTTCCACTCCTCGCATAGCCGCTTTGATACCGGCGTTGTCGCCATCGTAGAGAAGTGTGAAAGAAGTGGTATATCGTTTCAGCACCGACAAATGTTCTTTTGTAATCGCGGTTCCCAACGTCGCCACAGATTGTTGAAATCCATGACGATGAAGAGAAATGGCATCCATATAGCCTTCCGAAATGACGGCGCCCCGATCTTTGATATAGCTCTTGGCCCGATCCAGTAAAAAAAGGGTTTTGGACTTGTTGAAAATGGGAGTTTCATTGCTGTTCAGATATTTCGCCGGATCTTCAGGATCCATGGTTCGGCCGCCAAAAGCGATTACCCGCCCGATTGTATTGCGAATCGGGAACATAATACGATTCCGAAACCGGTCATAAAATCCATCTCCGGATTGACGCGGGACGATCAATCCTAATTCGCTTTGTACTTCAACAGGAATCCCACGCTTGATCATAGCGGAACGGAGATTATCCCAACTGTTCGGAGCAAATCCTATTGTGAAATGTTTTATATCCTCTTCGGAAAAACCTCGCGAGAGAACGTACTCTTTCGCTGTGGCGTCTGATTGCAGCCAATTGCCATAGAGCTGAGCCGCGACATCCATGACTTGATAGCGGTCGATCTCGCGGTGTGTTTTTTTGCGGTCCGAATATTCTTCGTAACGAATCCCCAGTTTATTGGCCAGAAATCGTTTCGCCTCGAAAAAGGTTAGATTTTCCACCCCCATGATAAAATCGATCACATTTCCCCCCTGCCCGCATCCGAAACAGTGAAAAAACTGGCTTTCCGCATTTACGGAAAACGAGGGGGTTTTTTCTTTGTGAAAGGGACACAGACCAAACAATCGCCCTCCTCGTTTGGTCAAGGTGATGTATTGAGAAATAATCTCGGCAATATCCGCTTTGCTGAGAATCTCTTCTTTTACACGATCAACTTGCGCCATCCCTCAAACTCCAATTCACATTGCACAATAGACAATCTTTTCACTTCTATTGTCTAATTCTTTTCCTCTTTTTGTCAACCGAATTCAGGAAAGCTGCATTAAAAAACAAGTGATTCCTCACGAATCTCCTATCGAGATACCATTACACTCAAAAGGATTGTTATGATTTCTGATCATTCATACAAAACATGAAGTACTATTTGACCTTATTGAAGCGAACTTTCGTCCAGTTTCAGACTGCTGGTAAGTACACCGATCAATTCTTCTTTCTGTGTATCCACATAAATGGGGATCGAGTAAGTCATCATTTCGCTTTCGGTTTCACCAAGAGTCGATACGCTCCACACCGCTTGTTTTTCCTGAAGAGGAGCCGTAAACCATTTCACATCCGAGTCGGTGTAATCCAATTCACTACCGAGATCGATCACCGTAAAGTCACCGTTTTTCCGATTGATATATGGTGCAATTAAGTCGATTTGCCCTCCTTCTTGCCGGGGGGCATAAGCAAATGCAGCGCTGTATAGGAAAGAATGCTGACGAAGATGTTCTTTCAACAAAGTCTCCATAACGGATACTTCCAGTCGCCCCAACTCTTGTATTGTTTCCGCCAACGGCTCAAGCGCAGATTCCACTTCCTGTTTGAGTTTCGGATTCACTGTTGGACTTTTTCTTGTTTGATGTGAGCACCCCATTTGGATGAGAAAACAAGATAGACTGAAAAGAAATAATGTTGCCAATCGAATGGATGGATTGTGAAAATTCATCGAAGATACCCTCTCTACATATCCGTTTATTTTTCTCAAGTCGAAAGTATAAGATTGTACGAAACGATTATCAATGTTATAGTACACCCATAAGCTAAATCCAACGGAAAATGAGTGTCCCCCAAACGGGAAAGGGACTAAAAAAACGGTATCAACGAGGATGCTATCATGTCGAACAAAAAATGGCTCACGATCGGCTGTGGCGGTTGTTTGAGCATCATCGTAATCATTATCATTTTGATCGTGATGGGTGGATTTTGGATCAAAAACTACACAAACCAAATTCAGCAACAATTCAAAACGTTGACAGCCGAACAAAAAGAGTTGGAAAATCAATTCCCCTTTTCCGCGCCCGAAGACAAAGCCATCGATCCGGAACGATACGATACGTTTTTAAGTGTACGGGAAAAGATTGTTACGGAAACGGAATCCAAACTCGATTGGTTGATTCAATTCGCTCAATCTCCGGACGATAAAGGGGGCATGACAATCATTCGCTTGATTCGTAATTTTGTGGGATTGCCACTCACGATCAGCGAAATCGGGCTGTTCCGTGTCGATTTATTGCGTGAGGCGGAAATGTCACATAAAGAATATGATTACTTGACTCGAGTTTCCGCTGCGGAAATCTTGAGTTGGCGAGAATTCGAAGAAGGCAATCCGTGGAGACAACATGCAGAAACGTATGTTCAGCCATTGGAGGATATTCAAGCGCATATCGAAAAGGCCGAAGAAAACAATCCTGGACAAAATATCGAAACCGGCCCCTTTGATTTGGATGAATTTTTGGAAGAAATTCAAGTTGCAAAAGACCCAGACCATACGAACCGTGAACTGATTCAATCCAAAATCAATCGATTTCTTTCCTCGGACACGGTGATCCTTGTCGATGCCTGTTTTGTGCAGGAAACATTCGATCAAATGCTGTATACGAATCCGGAACAGTGATTTTCATAGAAACATAGGCTTGATTAGGGATAGCGGATGAATGAAAATGCAAACGGGATAAAATGCGGGTAAGGATACCCGCGCTCCAGTATTTATCAATAAAACTTTTTTTGCTCTGAACTCTAAACACGTAAAGAATGAACCAAACCTTTACTCCCAACCACGAGCGTCAAATTCTGATTGTCGACGATGAACCACTCAACTTGTCGTTGCTGGAAGCCATACTCCATAAGGAAAATTATGGTATTCTACGAGCAACTAACGGCAGAGAAGCGGTCGACTTCGTTCAGCAATCTCCTCCCGATTTAGTCGTGATGGATGTTTGTATGCCGGAAATGGACGGTTTTCAAGCATGCAAGGTAATAAAGGAATCCATTCAAGACAATTTCATTCCTGTCATTCTCTTGACCAATCTCAGCGATACGGAAAGCCAAGTGCAAGGACTGGACGCCGGTGCGGACGAATATCTAATCAAACCGCCTTCGAAAGATGAACTGCTGGCACGGGTACGCGCCATGCTCCGAATCCGGGATCTCCAGGAAAATTTACGCCGTTCAAAAAAGGAATTACAGCATACCAATGATAAATTGATCCATGCACAGGAACAAATCGAAAGAGAGTTGGAAAACGTCGGGAAAATACAACAATCATTTCTTCCGGAACGGCTTCCCTATCATCCGGAGTTCGAATTCGGCCGATATTATGGCCCTTGTGCATCCGCGGGTGGCGATTATTTCGATGTGATCGAAATCGGGAAAAACTTATGGGGATTGCTCGTAGCGGATGTGACCGGACACGGAACTCCGGCGGCCGTGGTTATGGCCATAACCCACACGCTTATGCATTCCTACGCCAATTCCTTCCATTATCCCAGTACCGCTCTTAAAGTGGCCAATGAAAAACTGAATGCCCATCTTGCACCGACGTTCTACGTCACGATGTTTTACGGTATTTTGAATCTCGACGCGATGACATTTCGCTTCTCCTCCGCCGGCCATGAACCGATGATTCTGTACCGGGCACGAGAACATACAGTGGAATATCTGAAAACCAACAAAGGGTTTCCGTTGAAATTACTGGAATCGGATGATTATGACGAGGAGGAAGTCCCGATTGAAAAGAATGATAAAATCATCTTGTTTACGGATGGATTGGTTGAAATTCGGTCACCGGAGGGCACTCTCTTTTCTCCCCAACATTTGGAAGAACTGGTTTTAAAATATTGCGAACTCCCCCCGCAACAATTTGTGGACGCCGTGGTTTCTGACGTTCATGAATTTACGGGACACCAACCCGCCAGGGATGACCAAACATTATTTGTCGTACAGAGAACTACTTAAACGTACCTTCATATCGTTCGCGAATATCCTTGTAATTGATGTCCGCCGAATAGATATTTCCATACGCTTCCCGCGCCCCTTTTTGATCTCCTGTTTCTTCCTTGCAAAGTCCAAGATAGTAATAGGTCGCCTTCAATTCTTCCGACGGAATATGGGAGTAACCACGGTTTTTGAAAAAATCGAGCGCTTTCTCGAATTGACTGATGGCGAGCGGATAATCCTTCTGAGTGCGAAAACATTGGCCGAGAAGATAAAATCCGCGCCCGGCCCAACCTGGAGTATGCACCAAGCGCTGCAAAGTCGATATAGCGTCCTTGATGCGGCCATGCTTGAGGTATAATTCACCCAACTCGGCTCGCTCCTTTTCCGATTCCGGATTTTCCTCCAGGTCTTTCGCCAATAGGTTCATACGATTCTTTTCCCGTTCCAGGATCAGTTTTTCGAGTCGATTCGAAGTTTCTTTGACGTTTTTGCCTTCCCCCATCTCTTTTTGCAATAATGCAATGTTGGATTCCAGATACTCATCTTTCAAAAATTGATCGTGAGGATGTTTGGACAGCAGTTCTTCGAATAAACTAGCTGCAATTTTCAGGTCTCCTGCCTGCCGCCACACCCTTGCCTGTTCGCGCTGTGCAGGTTCGTAGTCCGAATGTTTATCCAGGATTTGAGACAGGTAACGGTTGGCTTCATCATAAAGCCCCCCTTCACGGTAGTGCGCTGCAATACGAACTCCTAAATCGTGATTGTCGGGATCTTCTTTATAGGCGGCCAGCATTTTATTGAGTTTTTCCATAAACTCCGGTCCACCGGGAGCTTCCCGCATTTCTTTTTCAATCTTCGCCCGCCGTTCCTTCAGGTTTTCAGGAATCCCGACACGGGAATAAGCCTGCGCCGTGATATCCCGTAACCGATGCGAGATTTTATCATCTTTCGGACACAACGCTTCGAGCCGTTGATAGAGTTCCACGGCTTCATCGAGGCGGTCCATTCGAATCAGCAATTCGGCATCCGCTTTCAAGGCGGGGATGTGGGTGGCATTGTTGGAAAGCACCCGCTGCCAAGCGTCGTGGGCCTCTTCCAATTTTCCACATTTTTCCGCACAGGATGCAAACGTGGAAGCGGCAAGGGTATTATCAGGTTTGCAACGGTAAAGGATCTCCAAGTCCTTGTACGCCTTGTTGTATTGCCCAAATATTTTTAACAAAAAATTCCAGATAAACTTAATCCACCAAGTGACCGGTGACCAGGTTTTTTGCGCAATGGCGACATCGAGTTCTTTCAATCCCTCTAAGGCTTCCTCGTTTTGTGGAAATCGGGCAAGCACCTGCTTGAAATACCGATCGGCCAGATCGAATTCGCCGTCTTGAAGCGCTCGGCGTGCTTGGGAAACGTAATTTTGTATATCCATGGCGTTTTATTATCCTCATGTGCTACAACAAAGATAGCACATTTTCTTTGAAAATGTCAATTATTGAATACTATTTTGGGAATAACGAACTTGGTTGATTGTGCTCGCGTTGAATGATGCGGGCAGGGATGCCCGCGCTCCGGCATTATGATTTTTCATGAAAGCGCTTTACTTCGCCGGTCGCGGCCCATTCGCAGGCACGCTGCAAGAGTTTGCCGAATTCATCGGCTTGAAAACTCTTGACATCATGCCCCAATGGCGTATGAAATACACGGCCGTTTCCATAATTCAGCACAAACGCCATCGGTTCATCCTGCTTCGTGACCGTGGAATGAGCAGTCATCAGAACATGAATGGCCGGTTTTCCTTCCAAACAGAAGTAGAGTTCATCCGAGGTTTCAAAATCGCTCAATCCTTTCGTGATAGGATGATCTTCATCAGCGACTTGTACTTGAAATGTTCGATACGGATCATGGGTTTTATCTGTATCCCACACGCGGCCGACGATTTTTTCATACTCCGCCCAGGCGAGTTTCTCATACTCCGGCCACTCACGAAATGCGCCGCAGGCAAAATGAAGAGCGACAAGCCCCTTCCCACTGGCGACAAATTGTTGTAATCCTTTCCGTGCCGATTGACTTGGCATAGGAGATTCCCAGTTGCAAAAGTGAAAGACGACGACATCATACCGTTCTTCCAACGAGGTCGATAAAATTTCAACATCTTCACTCACATACACATCGAAATACTCTTTCTCCTGCAAAATCGAACGAAGCACCGGAGTCGTTTCACGCCATTTGTGCCCTGGATAATCGTTCCCGGTTACGATCAACACGCGAATGGGATCTTCCTGAGGTAACACATCGGCTGCGGAAGCGATTGAGATTACACTGATAAGCAATATCCGGAATAAGGACATCGTTGAATTCCTCCCTCTAGTTCGGATCATACTGCCTTGTAACCAAGAAGTGTACACGCTATTGCATGAAAATTGCAGTCTTTTTTATGGAACGCCTCCATTTCAGCGGCATTTCCAAAGTGCCGGCAGGATGCCGGCGTTACGGGAATGGAACGCCGCCGTCCCGGCGGCAATTGAAATGCGGGCAAGGATGCCCGCGCTCCCAGGTTGCACCAGCATTTTCACAGAAAAAGGTATAATAGAAAATTACCATTACATCATTTTAGTAAAGGATTCAATACCGATGAAATCAAAACGGATTGCCCAAGAAATGCGGCCGATTATCTATCAAGCCGGACATATCGCCATGCAGCATTTTCGCAAAGTCGAAGTCGAGCGAAAAAAAGACAAAAGCTTCGTCACCGATGCCGACCGTGAAGTGGAAGCTTTTTTGAAAGAAGAAATCCACCGGCTTTATCCTGATCATGGTTTTTTTGGCGAAGAATCCGGCCATTATGGCATGGACAATGCGGAATATGTATGGGCAATCGATCCGATAGACGGGACGGCTCCTTTCGTGTACGAAATGCCGGTTTGGGGGGTATCCGTCGGCCTGATCCATGAGAGCCGCTTGATTTTGGGATATGTGTATCTCCCGGTGATCGAAGAACTCTATTGGGCGGTGGAGGACGGCCCTGCCTATGTCAACGATCAAGTCATTCATGTCTCCGAAGACAGAGAGATGAAACGCGGCTCCGCCATTGTCTCTTCGTCCGCTTTATTCCGAAACTTCGATATTTTCTTTGAAGGACGGGCACTGGCATTCGGCTCTGCCGCCGCCAATATCTGTTTTGCTGCAAAAGGCAAAATTCACGGGGGAATCCAGGAAACCGTCCGTTTGTATGACATCGCCGCATCCGCCGTCATCCTCAAGGGAGCGGGAGGCGTGATGAAATATCTTTCCGGACGGGAAGTCGAATTGTGGGAATTGGTAGATGGCCGTAAGACTCCTGAGGCTTTCGCGTATGGCAATCCGTATAATGTCGATCAATTGATCACGAAGTTTCGTCGGAAACGGTAATGCTACAAATTGTTCGTCGATCCTCGAAAGGCCGATTTCATATTAATGAAATCCTGCTTCGAAACCCCCTTCAGCAACAACAACATCAAAAAATAAATAATGGCTCCCATCGGTATGGCATATACCCACCAAACGGGAATGAAATACAATCCGACACCCATCCCCACACAAGCGGCGAAAATGGCCATATACCGTTTCCCATCCGCAAATAACCGCAAATCCCAAGTATAGTATAGCATAATTATACCATACAATCCCTGAGAAACGACAGTCATGACCGATGCTCCATACGCCCCCCAATAATAGATAGCAGGGATATTTAAGATCGCGTTGCTGAGAAGTCCGCAAAAACTTGCCCGAACGTTCAAATTCTGACGGTCGGTGGCGTTCAGGATGGTACCGATTAAGAAATTGGCATAAATGAAAGGAAGCGACCACACCAAGAACCGAAAAACCGTCCCCCCTTCCGGTCCGAGTTCGGGAGCGAGTGTCATCATCATTTCGTCGGCCAGGCACATGCCACCGACAGCGATAGGGAGGCTCAACATCATCAAGCCACGCATCAATGTAGCGGCAGTGCCGGTAAACGGCCGATGTTCATGAAACAGTTTCGAAAAAATGGGATAGGCGGAAATCGCCAACACTTGCGGAAACAAGAAAAGCCCTTCTAAAAAACGATAAGGGCCGCGGTAAAGACCGGTTTCCTCGTCCCCCCGTATCCAGTTCACCATTGCCGTGTCTTCGCGATGTAAAAGAAGAATACAAGCCGCGGACAGACCGATCGGAAACGCCAGTTTCTGCCAGCCGAACCAATCGTTCACTTTGGAAACTTCCCGCTGACATCCAAATTGCCGGAGCGTGACAGACCAATAAATCACAAGTGAAACAACCGCACCGGCCGTATAACAGAGCATAAGTAAGGAAAGCCGCGGATAAAGATACAACACCAGCAGCGCCAAGCCGATATGCACGACTTTATCCAGAAGATTGGCCAAGCCTTCATACGCGAGCAATTCAAAACTGCGCACAATTGCCCGGATGATCATCACGTTCAAAACAACAAAAAAGTACAATGTTGTACTAAAAATTAAATCCCAGGTATGACCGGATTTTGCCGTCATCGCCAAGAAACCGATTAAGACAATCCCACCGGCAAACGAGGCGGCCAAGCGATAAATAGTCAATGGAAATAAATGGCGCTGCAATTGTTCACGCCGGCGTGCGATTTCGCGGGTAACCGTTTGCTCCAAACCAAAGTCCACCAACACACTGAAAATAACCGCCATCTCGATAAAATATTCGATCCGCCCGAACCGTTCTTTCCCGAGAATTTCAATCGCTAAGACGGTATACACCAACAACAGAAGTTTGCACAATATCCCGCTGACAGTGAGGATGGCGCCGTAACGCGTAATACGCCTTCCAATGCCGGAATCCGGTGTATGTTCGATGTTGTTGTTCATACAATTCTCAGCTGTAACGCCACCGTCCCAGCGGCACGTCAAAGAGCCGGCAGGATGCCGGCGATACGGCGTAACGCCGCCGTCTCGGCGGCACATCAGAGTCGATAAGTTACCGGCGAACCATTACGAAAAACTTCGGTAAAAATCACATAGACGCACCGCAAAACGAGGCCAAGTATACAGTTTCCGTGCGCGCTGAATTCCCTTTTCTCCCAGCTCGGTTCTCTTTTGAGGATCGTCCCGCAACACGATCAGTTGTTTGATTAAATCCTCCGGCGAATTTTCTTCAAAAAACAAACCGGCATCACCGACCACTTCCGGAATCGCACCGGAGTTCGATCCGATGACGGGAATTCCAACCGACATCGCCTCGATTGCAACCCGTCCCAATTGTTCTTTCCAGCCGTATGTATGCCGTGATGGCAGCACAAAAACATCTATCCGCTGCAGGGCGTCAGGCACACGCTGCTCGGTAATCCCAGCCAGCCATTCAATGCGATTATCGACTCCCATACGCTGGGCATTCTCTCGATATTGTACTGCATCTTTCCCCCCGCCGACCAAAAGCAGCTGTGTATCCGGAAGAGCTGCCAAAGCTTCCAACAACAGATCAATCCCTTTCATATACATCATTCGGCCGATATACCCGAACGTGAACGGCCGGGAATCATCCGTTTCCACCGGCTTTCGCTCGAAGAAAAAAGATGGTAATCCATAAGGATTGACTAAAATCGGCTTTTGATATCCTTTTTTAATGAGAACTTCCTTGGCTCCCTCCGTTGCACAGACCGCTCCGGTGGAAAGTGTGTGAACACTTTTATCGATAGAACGGTACAACAGCGAAGCACGAGATGGATACTCCCACGGACGATAAATATTTTCCCATGTATAAAAAAATAGTTTTGCTCCAGGAGCGAAAATGGATGCCGCAAAAATGGTTTGCAGCGCCGTAATCGACCATGGTTCTTCAAATAACTGAATGATATCCGGTTGGGATTGGATCAGTGCTTTACAGAGTCCGGAATAATATCCCACTCGCGCATAATAATCTTTGAAGAAAACGGAACCGAAGTGAGAAAAATAGTTCTGATCTTCCCGAATTTTCCACACGATTTCTCTTCCGCTTTCAATCCAATGGCGAGGCCCTAAGACATGCAACTCAATACCTTTCTGTTGCGCCATGGATTGATGGCGTTCATGAGAAGATTCCAAACCTGCAGTTTTATCAATCGAAAGAACACGAATCATATTACAATAAAAACCATTTAATTTTCATTTCATGATGGCAAGCGAATGAGTGCCGAAACCTTCTTGCAAAAGAAAGCAATGTATTATACCTGCCGATAGGATTCCGGAAAGATTGAACTCATGTCGAATATCATTTGCCTAAAGATGCGGGCAGGGATGCCCGCGCTCCGGCATTTATATGAATTTCTTACGCAATGTCACTTTTCGATAATCAACAGTCGTGTGGAATTCGTCTCTCAGCGATGAAACATACTCGCTTTCTCCGGCATGTTCTCCATTGATTGTCTCGATCACCAGTGCGGTCATCGGATTGAATTGCCTTTCCAACATCATTTTAAACAAACCATAATAAGCAGGAAGATTCAGACCATTCGAGGGCACGTACAATTCGATTTCTTTCCCCTTTTTATGCGAGATCATGACGAGCCGGGTTCCATGATAAACCAAATGAGTGGTTGGCAGCCGTTTGGGTAACGCAGGACTCAAACCGGGCAAAGAGAGTCCGCAGAGCGAAGCCGGATCGGTAGCATTGATCCAGAAAATTGCATCATGTGTTGACAACTCACGTAACCGCCGAAAGGCCGCCGGCGACATGAATTGAAGTCCAGGAATCCCCTGAAAAAAGCAGCCGGCAACGAGTTCGCCCGATAATTCCATCAATCGCAACGCTTTAAATAGCGATCCCCATCGGAACTCCGGTAATTCGCGCTGCAATAACTCTCGAAAGAGAATCCCGTATCGATCCATAACAATCCTGACTTTTTCTTTTTGTAGTTCTAATCGATCCAGTTCATCTTCAATGGATTTCGAAGGGCTGACGACAAACCAGTTCCCGGCGAAAGGACGGGAAGATTTCCAACGATTGAAAGATGACCGCTTCCCTCCTCTTTTCTCTCCTGAAGGTTCCCAGGCTTTGAAGCGGCTCAATATGCCTTTTCTTAGCGCGGCAAACGAATCGTTTGTGACCGCTCCCTGCCATACAAGTTCCCACAAGGCGTTGGTCAGCTGCACGGTGGTGAGATTGGAATGTTCCACCAATTGGGAAAAATCATATTTCCCCGATCGGCTTGGAAAAATATCGTCCACCAGTGTTGAATCAGTATTTTCATTGTTGCCGCAAGCCTCATTCGTCATTAATAAATCCAATTGATCCGGAAAACAGAAAAACATTTTATTCTTTTCACACCCATACCAGATCAAGTCACTCTCCTGCATCAGCGAATCCAGCCAGGCAGTCAAATAAGGTTTCAATCTCGACGGTAGAACATCTTCTTCCCACCGCTCCACCGGAAAAGGTATGAGCAGCAATTTTTCCAGTATGGTCTGCAGTGCTTCTATAGAACTTCCCATTTGTACTACTCCTTGCTGTTCGGCAAGGAATAAAGGGAGAGAATCCAATGCAAGTGGCTCAAAAGCGGGAACGGCTTTCCGGCGCGCTAACCGTAGAAGCAGTTCGAAATTTTCGCTGTCACAGATTTCTTCTTCTTGCGAATCGACCGTCAAAGTTCCAGCGACGATTCGTTGCGTTTCAATCAGTGAATCCAGTATTTCATTCAGCCGATTTTCCGGAAAGGCAAAAACATTGGATAATAATAAGCGGGATTTCGGTCCATAAAACTGTAACCATTGCCCAACCCAATCAGATTGAAGATCGATATCTTCCTGCAAATCGATTTCAGGATAGGGGATTTTGTTTTTTATCTTGTTGAAGGCAATCTTCTTACCATCAAGCATCGAAGAAAAACGGATATCTGTTTCTTTGATTTGCAATGCAAGAAGAAACCGGCTCGCGTTTTCCCATGCGATGACGCCGATAGAACCGTTCGATAAAATTTCTGCTCTTAAAATTTTATCTTGTAAAGATGCCAACAGTTCCGATGAATCAACCGCATGATCTCTTTCCATCGCTCGAAGCAGTAGTTCCCATTCCTGAATCGGGATAAACTGCCGCTCTTTAATCCAATCAAGAAGTTCATCCGCACTCGCCGGGGCATAATCCGGAAAAACACGCTGTGCCTTTTGTTCGAATTGATCGATCAATTCTTGTGAGATTTGCGGGCGGAGTTTAGAAGAAAATACTACCTCCTTCAATAAATCATCACTAAGACGGGACATCCCCCCGATGGAAGGCGTATCGTCCTCGTACATATATTTATTCGTCTGCAGCCAAAGAAGACCATCGGTAAATGGAGAAGGAACAGTCGTATTGATTTCAGTGATATGGGTTTCTCCGGTTTTCAATTCATTGAGCAGAGATCGTAAATTGTCCAAATCGAACTCATCCCGCAGGCAGGTTCGCCAGGTTTCAACCAGAATCGGGAAATCGTCATAGTCATACACCAGTTCGAAAAGTTTTTTCGCTTTCAACCGATTGAGCCACAGTGGCGTCCGGCGATGGAACGATTCACGCGGCAGAATCAACGCACGCGCCGCATTTTCACGAAAGCGCGCCCCAAAAAATCCGCTCTGCTCGATCTTTTCGCGTAAATGTTTTTCGATGTTGTCGATATTGATGGATAATAAAAGTTCTTTTAGAGAACAATCATGGGAAATCACAATGGAAATTCCATCATTATTGACAAACATCTCAGCACGATCCCCATACCGTTCCTCCCAGAGCGACGCTAGGATCAACGCCAACGGCCGGTTCACCCGCCCGCCCCAAGTCGTATGAATGACTACCTGTTTGCTATGACCGGCGCTGTTCGGTGAAGCCGTATACTCGATCAATGAATGACGTCGATGGGGTAAGCCGGTATGAGAGATGCGTTTTTGGCTCTTCAAATAATCGGCCAGCGATTCGGCAGCCTTTTTTTCAATCGGATATTCATTCTCCAACGTTTCAACGAAATCCGGTTCCTCGACTGCCGAATCCGCCCATTCCAAAAACTCACCGATTTTTACTGAAAAATGAAAATCCCAATTGATTTCCTCTGCCTTCCAAAACGGCGCTTCTACTGCAAGCCCTTCCCCAGGAACAACAAACACATCGTTGTGAGTGATTTTTTGGATTCTCCAGCTCTGCGTACCCAAGATAAAATTGTCACCGGGACGGTGTTCCCATACAAATTCTTCATCCAAATCCCCGATTTTGCCTCCGCTCTCCTGATGGCGCATGGTAAAATACCCACGATCCGGAATCGTTCCTCCCGCCGCATAAACCACTCTCAAAGCACCGTCTCTAGCCCGAACGGTATTGTCGATTTTGTCGACGGAAATCAACGGCTTCAAACTTCGAAGGCGAGTACCGGCGTAATGACCACTCAACATTTTTATAGCAAGATCGAATTCAGTTCGCCCTAAGTCATGATAGGGATAACTGCTTTTGAGAAACGCATAGAGATAGTCGATATCCCAAATTTCCACCCCTGCCATCGCAACGATGATTTGCGCAAGGACATCCAACGGGCATTGAATCGGTTTAATCTCTTCAATATCGCGGTCAAGGATGCCACGGCTCATAACAGCCGCTTCCATCAAGTCGCGTCCATGAATGGGATATAAAATTCCTTTACTGGGTTGCCCGACGGAGTGCCCTGCCCTACCGATTCTCTGCAATCCCCCAGCAATGGAGAATGGAGTTTGCACCAAGACCACTTCATCCAAGGTTCCGATATCGATCCCCAATTCCAAGGAACTGGTGGCAATGATCGCTTTCAGTTCGCCATGCTTCAGTTTCTCTTCCACCACCATTCTTGTCTCTCTGGATAGCGAACCATGATGCGAATAAGCAAGGATTTCATCCTCATCCTGATTGATCAAAAGGCTGATCCGTTCGCAGTGCATGCGATTGTTGGTGAAAAAGAGAGTAGAGCGATTGCGATAAATGATTTCTTTAAATTCATCGATCAAATGATTCCAAAATGTGATTTTGGGAGGAGGCGCACCCGGCTCGCTTTCAGCAGCCGGTTCCATCTCAGGAAATTTCACACGAATTTGATATTGTTTTTCCTGCCCGGATTCGATGATGCGAACTTCCCGCTTTCGGTATTCTGCTGTTCCTCCACGATCAACAATTTTATAACCACCTACAAAATCAGCAATTACATCCAATGGTTTAACTGTCGCCGAGAGGGCAATCCGCTGAAATTCACCCGCCAAAAGCACCAACCGTTCAACTGCTGTGATCAAATGCACTCCCCGTTTTGTACCGGCAACATTATGAATCTCATCCAAAATAACGGTTTGAATTCCGGTCAATATTTTCCGGCTGCGCACGGAACTGACCAGAAGGTTGAGGCTTTCTGGGGTGGTTATGAGTATTTCAGGCGGATGCCTGAGCATCTTTTCCCGCTCCCCGGCGCTCGTATCTCCGCTTCGCGTCATGACAGAAATACTCGGGAAAGGCTCATTTTCTCTGATAAAATATTCACGCAGTTCCCGGAGAGGGAACAATAAATTCCGCTGGATGTCGTTATTGAGCGCTTTTAAGGGAGAAACATAAAGTACTCGAGTATGACCGCACGGAACATGACCGGTAATCAATTCATTCAGTGCCCACAAAAATGCGGTTAAAGTCTTGCCGCTGCCAGTCGGCGCAGTAATGAGAACATGATTTTCAGCAGCGATTTCCGGCCAGGCACTTGTCTGAACCTGAGTCGGTGTTCCGACTCGTTCCTGGAACCATCGTTGAATAAGTGGATGGAAGATTGACCAAACCATGTATGCTTTTCGCACCCCATTCTGCATGAATTGCCATTCAGAATAGTTGAAAAAAGCCGGCCATAAAAACCGGCTCTTCTTATCGATTTCCATAGAGAAGGTTTCAAATTATTTTTCCTTCTTCTCATATGTTTTCAACACACTTTTCCCTTCCGTCTTCGGAACATCAGGAATCGAAACAGTCGCGACAAATTCTTCCATGACGAGACCATTGTATTTTTGATGATAATAATGATCCCTTGTCGACTTGACCACGATTTTTTGGCCTTGAGAAGAAATTTGAAATGTTTCTTCGAGTTTCACATGCATGCATTTCAATTCTCCGGCAGGAACTTTGATCGTCTCGTCGTCAACACGAACCGCTGTGATCGTATAAGGAACTTCCTGGCCGTTCGGCATTTGGAATTTCGTTTTCACTTCACTTTTATCACCGATTTTGAGATTCATATAATCGGAAGGGATGGGGGGATCGAAAGAAATGGTATTTCCTTCGCTCATCTCTACTTTATGCACTTTTCTATTACTGTCCACATAACTTTTTGTGGGATTGCTGTCATTCGTTCCCCACTGTTCCCGAATAATCCACCGTTTCTCTTCACCTTCCCCCTCCACGGCGACGACTTCTCGTGTGCGGTTCCCGTCAACGGTTTGATCCGGCGAACGCCACGGAATCGAACCTTCATGTTCATACGCCCATTTTTCACCAACGGAATACGGATCAGCGTATCCGAATGCTGCGCCGAGCATTGCAAATCCAATTATTACTGTCAAAAATAACCCGCTTCTTTTCATTCCATTTCTCCTTTTTGATATTTTTACTTTCAATGAAAGTGGGTCTATTGTCCGGTTTAAGCCTTCTTTGTCAATGGTAGGACAAAATACTCTGGAACCATTCATCATCTCTATTCGACATCCCCCCTTTGTGATACCGTAACGCAAAAACAAAATGAAAGGATAATGTCCTATGAAGAAACATGCGCTAGATTTCTTCATCTTGATTTTGTTTATAGGAACGATCATGCATAACAATGCCCTATCGCAGGAAGATATCCGCGAACTCAAATTGAAAGACTGGCAGCCCCGCTCGATGATGGTAACCAAGGAAACCTATATTAAAAGACCGGCTTTTCCCGTTATCGATGTTCACAATCACCTCCGGAATGTCAAAGACGTCGAGCAATGTTTGAAAGAGATGGAAGCCGCCGGTGTCGAAAGTGTTGTGAATTTGGACGGAGGATGGGGAGAACATCTAAGAGGAGAACTCGCCCGATTCGACGAGGCTTATCCCGGCAAGTTCCTTACCTATGCGTTGATCGACTTCGAGGGAGTCGACGAGCCCGGTTGGAGCGATCGGGTTGCAAAGCAGCTAGCCAAAGATTTCGAAGCCGGTGCAAAAGGACTTAAATTCCACAAAACACTTGGTTTAGGTGTTCGATATAAAGATGGTACTTTAATGCGAGTCGACGATCCAAAACTCGACAAAGTGTGGGAAGTCTGTGCGAAGTACAAACGTCCGGTTGAGATTCACACCGCCGATCCCGCCGCCTTTTTTACCCCGCTCGACCGCTTCAATGAACGCTGGCATGAACTGAATTCCCACCCCAACTGGCTGTTTCACGGAAAAGATTATCCATCACGGGACGAATTGCTGCAACAAAGAAACAATGCCATCGCCAAACACCCGGATACAATCTTCATTGGCGCACATATGGGCAACAATCCCGAAGACCTCGCCACTGTCGGGAAATGGCTGGATCAATACCCGAATTTCTATATCGACATCGACGCCCGAATCAGTGAACTCGGACGCCAACCTTACACTGCACGACGCTTCATCATCCAATACCAAGACCGCATCATGTTCGGAACCGACACACCCCCAAACCGGGAAGCTTATCGCATTTACTACCGGTTCCTGGAAACCGATGACGAATATTTCGATCCTTCTGCCGGACACCATCCCCAAGGTTTCTGGAGAATTTACGGAATCTATCTCCCGATGGATGTATTGAAAAAACTCTATCGCGATAATGCACTGAAATTATTGGTTGGATTAGAGTAAAGCAATCAGTTATGTTTTAAGAAATTTGACTCATAGGCATTCACAAATACTCCAAAATTTGCGAAGATAATAGGGTTAGTAATCTATTGCCTGTGTGGAAATAGTACACAATTCTTTCTTATGAAAATCCCGTTCTAACTGTATGAGATACCGGACGGTACATCATTTTATGTAAGGAGTTATGCCATGATTTGGAATGAGGAAATGGAATGCATGCCGGTTACCGAGCGTCGTGCGCTTCAATTCTATCGCTTACGCAACACGATCCGCCGCGCGTATGAGAAAATTCCGGCGTACAAAAAAAAGTTCGATGAACACGGCGTCAAACCTGATGATATCAAACATCTTCAAGATATATCCAAATTACCGTTCACGACAAAAATCGACCTTCGCGACAACTACCCCTTCGGTATGTTCGCCGTTCCGATGAAAGACATTGTTCGCGTCCATTCCTCATCGGGAACGACCGGCAAACCGGTGGTCGTGGGGTACACACGAAAAGACATCGACACCTGGTCGGAGTTGATAGCACGAACCCTCTGTTGCGCTGGCGGAACAAGCGAAGATACCGTTCAAGTCGCTTATGGGTATGGATTGTTTACCGGCGGTTTGGGTCTGCATTACGGTGCAGAAAAACTGGGCGCGATGGTTGTCCCTATTTCGGGAGGAAACACCCAACGGCAAGTCATGATCATGCAGGATTTCAATGTCTCCCTGCTGGCCTGCACTCCTTCCTATTCTCTCTACATCGCGGAAGTCATGGAAGAAATGGGAGTCGATCCACAATCGTTGAAACTTCGGGCAGGTGTATTCGGAGCAGAACCCTGGACGGATGAGATGCGCAAGGAAATTGAAAAACGGCTTTTTTGCAAAGCCATCGATATATACGGATTATCCGAGGTTATCGGCCCGGGTGTTTCCAGTGAATGCCTGGAACAAAACGGCTTGCACGTTTTCGACGATCATTTTTACCCGGAAATCATCAATCCGGAAACGGAAGAACCGTTGCCGCCGGGAGAAATGGGAGAACTCGTCTTCACTTGTCTTTCAAAAGAAGCGTTTCCAATCATCCGTTTCCGAACCCGGGACATTAGCTGCCTTTATCCGGAACCCTGCCCCTGCGGACGAACCCATGTTCGAATGAAACGCATTACCGGACGGACCGACGATATGCTGATCATCCGCGGTGTAAATGTCTTCCCCTCACAGATCGAAGAGATTCTCATTCGTACCCAAGGAGTCGAACCTCACTATATTATTATTGTAGACAAACGGGGTGTGCTGGATGAACTCACGATCCAAGTCGAAGTGGAAGAAAAAATTTTTTCCGACGAAGTGAAGAAACTCGAAGAACTCCAAGCACGCATCGCAAAAGAAATCGAAGCCACTCTCGGTATCGGCGCCAAGATACAACTGGTCGAGCCGAAAACCATCGAACGAAGCATGGGAAAAGCCAAACGCGTAATCGATAACCGTAAATAATTCAGGAGGAACGCCATGAAACTTCGGCAAATCTCAATATTTGTTGAAAACCGCACTGGCCGGGTTGCAGAAGTCAGTAAACGATTGGGAGAAGGCGGAGTCAATATCCGCGCCGTCTCCCTCGCCGACACCCACGACTTTGGGATCATTCGCCTAATCGTCAATGACGTCGATTTGGCTCTGAAAATATTGAGAGAAAATAATTTCACTGCGATGGATACGGAAGTTGTTGCGGTAGAAATTCCTGATGAACCAGGCGGATTAGCCAAGATTTTGGAATTTCTCGGTGAAAACAATGTTAACATCGAATATTTGTATGGATTCGTCGAAAAACCGGGCGAACAAGCGATACTCATTTTCCGGTTCGAAGAACTCGATCACGCCCTAAATGTTCTTCAAGAACATGGAGTTCGTATTCTAAACGGTGAACAATTATATCAACTTTAAAATATACTTTCTATTCATCTATCATTGACAGCATAATACAAGTTCATATGAGCATTGAATCGCAAAATTTCAACATCGAACAGTAAGAAAATTATGGTTGTACACAATCTCGCTCATGAGGCAAACGGTTCTTCAACTTCCAAAAAGCCTCAACATTCTATATGGAACAACGAATTCGAATGCTTGCCATCCGAAGCATTACGCGCATTACAACTCAAACGCCTTCAAAAAACCGTTGAGCATGTTCGGCAAAATGTACCCTTCTATCGGGAGAGACTGAATCAAGCGAACATCACGGCGGAAAACATAAAATCGATTGACGATGTCACGCGAATCCCTTTTACAACAAAGGACGACCTACGGGATCATTATCCGTATGGTTTATTGGCCATTCCGTTCGATAAAGTCGTGCGGATTCATGCCTCCTCTGGAACTACGGGAAAACCAACTGTGGTTCCTTACAGCCGCAAAGATCTCGATAATTGGTCGGAACTGGTCGCACGATTTCTCACCGCCGGTGGTGTGACCGAACGGGATGTGGTTCAAGTCTCTTTCGGATACGGACTCTTTACCGGAGGTTTCGGCCTTCATTATGGAGCCGAGAAATTGGGAGCGGCAGTTATCCCGATTTCAAGTGGTAATTCCGAACGGCAAATCCTCATCATGAAAGACTTCGGCACGACCGCATTGGTGTGTACACCATCCTATGCTCTCCATCTTTGTGAAGTAACAAAGGAAATGGGGATCGATGTCAAAGACCTTTCTCTACGATTCGCCCTCTTTGGGGGGGAACCTTGGACGGAACAAGTGCGGCAACAGATTCAAAATTCTCTAGGGGTTGTTGCAACCGACAACTATGGCCTTTCCGAAGTGATGGGTCCCGGGGTGGCCGGGGAGTGTCTCTCCCAAGACGGTATGCATATCTTCGAGGATCATTTCCTTGCAGAAATCATCGATCCCCAGACAGAAGAGCCTCTTCCGTTGGGCGAACAGGGAGAATTAGTTATCACTACACTCACCAAAGAAGCCATGCCGGTATTGCGATATCGGACTCGGGACATCTGCCGTTTGATCCCAAAACCGTGTGAGTGTGGACGTACCTTTGTCCGTATGACAAAAGTTCTCGGCCGTAGTGACGACATGATGATTATAAGGGGAGTCAATGTTTATCCTTCGCAGATTGAAACTGCGTTATTAGAAATCGAAGGGATCGAACCTCATTATCAAATTGTCTTGCGCAAACGGGGTGCGCTAGATGAAATGGAAATAAAGGTCGAATTGGAAGAGGCATTATTCACGGATGAAATGAAAAATATGCATGCATTTGAGCAGAAACTTGTCGCTCACTTGCACAAACGAATTTCTTTAACACCGAAAGTGACGCTGGTCGAGCCGAAAACGATCGAACGTTCGATGGGAAAGGCAAAACGGGTAATCGATCTGCGTTATGAGAACAATAAATAATTAGGATGATTTACCCCGATGTAGGGATAGACCTATGTGTCTATCCGGCTTTTGGAATTTGTAGGGATAGACCTGTGTGTATTCCCTTTTTTTGAACCGTCCCCAAAATATTTTAGAGAAAATTTAATCGAAACGCTTGAGGACACTTTATTTATAAAGATTGTTTATGTTATGCTTTGTGTCAATCGCGAATGGATCATGTCAATTGAATGTCGTAAAATTTCAAAATTGCTTGTTGAATATCTATATTTTTTCTAAAGAGTATGCCAATGTCCAAAATGGTAATGCGATGAAGCATCATACCGTGATTCTAAAAGCGCAAAGTTTAATCGAATGAATAGAATTGAAAGGAGGTGAAGACAAGAGAGCGAAATGGTTCGAATTGTCCTCATATCCGGACAATATGCAAGTTTATTTGAAAAAGGATGGTATTGCAGTGCTTGCGATACAACGAATGTTTAAACACCGGGGGTTTGCTATGTGGAAATATGCAATTCTTTCTGTTATTTTAGTCGCTGTTTTTTCAATCGCGCTGGGGCCAAAAGTATGTTTGGCTGCAGAATCGGACTTGGAACAAAGGATCCAGACTCTTGAGCAGCAGTTGCAGGAACTCAAGGCTATGCTGGAAGCCCAAAAAGAAGTCAAAGAAGAAGCTCCACCGGCAGAGGTAAAACCGACTACCAAGTTAATTGGCCCGGGAGGCACTTTGCAAATCGGTGGTGATATTCGCTGGCGTGGATTGTTTTTCGAGAATTTATGGGATTTTGACGACGATGGCGCGCGGAGCGATCAGCGGGAAGTCTTTCGTTTTCGTCCGCGAGTATTCTTCGACTGGAATCCCACTGAATCGATGGAAGCATACGTGCGTTTCACGAAAGAATGGTTCTATGGGCAGGATGAAGAATCACCAGGTTATGATGTCGAAGCCAAAGACGCCATGATCGACAATGCGTGGGGTGAGTGGAAAAATATGTGGGACACCGGTCTTACTCTTCGCGTTGGTCGTCAAGACCTGATTTACGGTGAAGGATGGATATTGTTGGATGGAACCCCCTATGACGGTTCCCAAACCATATCCTTTGATGCAGCCAGATTATCCTACGCGCACGACTGGGGCACTTCCGATTTCATTTATTCGAAACTTCATGAAGGCAATTTCGAAAACGCCGACGATGAAGATTTATATGGTCTGTACAACAAACTCAAATTCGGAGATCTGGGATTGGAACCTTATTTACTGTTCCGGAATAAGAACATGGCTGCAAATCAGGGTTTACAACTGGATCCGATTGGCGGAGCGATTCCGGGCACAGTTCCATGGACTTTACTTAACTCCTTTGACCCTTCTCCCAACGAAGAAACTATTTTGTTGGGCATGAGAGCTTCTCAAAAATTCGCTTTGAATGACGCTATTGACTGGACATTGACCGCTGAAGGTGGCAAAGAATGGGGTGATATGGATTTCACCGGTTCTACCCGTCTTCAAGATGGAAATGCCTGGGGATTTAGCCGCTTTGACCAAAACGATGTCGACCGTGACGCTTGGGGCGGATACTTTCACAGCATCCTTGATTTCAAAGAAGTTACGTGGACTCCCAGTTTGAAAGCAGGGATCTATTACATGTCCGGAGACGATCCGACAACATCCGACTATGAAGGATGGGACGATTTCTACGGGCAATGGCCGAAATATAGTGAGCTGTATGTCTACTCGCTATATGATGGTTTCAAAAGCAGAAATGGAGCCAACGATCCCGACGTAGGAGTATGGTCTAATATGTATATTCCTGAAGCCATGGTCACGGTCAAACCGACCGATCGTTGGACACAATCATTGCGTTACCTCTTTTACGGCGCCGAAGAAGGCACCGGCCCGGGAGGCGGCAAGAATCGTGGACATAACGTTCAATGGCTTACGAATTATGTATTCACTCAAAACCTGAGCGGTCACTTTTTGGCGGAATGGTTCGATCCGGGCGATTATTATGCGCCGAATTCGGACGAAGCGTGGTTTATTCGCTTCCAGTTGATGTATAAGTTCTAAGCGATCGCTTTAGTCAAGAAAAAACGTCATGTTCATTCGGGGGTGGGCTGCGCTTCGCTTAAAGCCCACCCTACGGATGTTCAAGAAAGAATCATCTCGTAGTCAGATAACGGAGGAAAGACGATGGAATCCTCTTTCTCTCCGGAAGTATACGACAGGGGAGTAAAACTATGAAAAAGTATCTATGCTTACTCGTCATCTTATTTGCTTGCAGTGTCAGTATGCTGCAAGCGGCAGAATTAGAAGGGGATCCCATAAAGGTCGGCGCCGTCTTTGCAATAACCGGTCCGGCATCCTTTTTGGGTGAACCCGAACGAAACACAGCCGTCATGATCGCCGATCAAATCAATGAATCCGGCGGCATCAATGGCCGGCCGCTCGAAGTCATCATCGAGGACACAGAAGGACTGGAAGAAAAAACGGTCTTGGCTGTCAACAAATTGATCAAACGCGATAGAGTCTGCGCCATCATCGGACCTTCCCGCAGTGGATGCACGATGGCTATCATTCCTATCGTAGAGCGATACAAAGTACCTCTCGTTTCTTGCGCCGCCGCGGAAGCGATCGTGAATCCAGTCAAAAAATGGGTATTCAAGACTCCGCAAAAAGACAGTGATTGTGTGATTCGTATCTACGAACATATGCGAAGTCAAAGAATTGATACCATTGCCATTATCACCGGTACCACAGGCTTTGGAACAGCCGGTCGTGAGCAACTGAAAGCGATCGCGCCGAAGATGGGAATTGATATCGTTGCCGATGAAACCTATGGACCGAAAGACACAGATATGACCGCCCAACTGACCCGCATTCGGGGAACGAAAGCGGAAGCGTTGGTCAATTGGTCTATTGTCCCTGGGCAAAGCATCGTCGCCAAAAACCTCAGGCAACTCGGAATGGAAATCCCTCTCTACCAAAGCCATGGTTTCGGGAACCTAAAGTATGTCGAATTGGCCGGAGAGGCAGCGGAAGGAATCATCTTCCCGGCAGGTGCGCTTTTAGCCGTGGATTCTCTTCCCGATTCGTATCCTCGAAAAACCCTACTCAAAGGGTATAAGCAAAATTACGAAGAACGATTCGGCGGAAATGCCAGCACATTCGGTGGCCATGCTTACGATGCTCTGTGGCTGGTCGTCAATGCATTGAAATCCGTTGGACCGGATAAAGACGCCATCCGTGACCACATCGAAAAAACCAAAGGTTTTCCCGGAACAGCCGGTTATTTCAATTATTCCGCGGAAGATCATTCCGGTTTGTACAAGGACGCCTTTGAAATTATTACCGTGAAAGACGGTAAATTTGTCCTTTGGGAAGAAAAGAAATAACAATCGATATACATTCTTTATTTTCTTTTCATTAGCCGTGAGGGGAATCTCTTCAGGGGGATTCCTCTTCCCTCTTCTTCTCATATTGCTTTCGTGAATGTTGATTTTTAGTTTCATTCCATGTAATTTACTCTTACCTATTTTTGAACATTTCTTACCCTCTTCCCTGGTGAAGTGTGTAATATGAGATGACAACAATTGTGGTGCAGACCTCTGGTCTGCACAGTTCAGATGCAGACCAGAGGTCTGCACCACAATAAATCAAACAAATGCCGGCAAGATGCCGGCGTTACATTATTGGATGATGGTTTTGCGCAATGGAAATCACCTTTTGGAGTCAAGTTATTCAATATCTCGTTACAGGAATCAGTATCGGTTGTATTTATGGCATGGTTGCCATTGGTTTTAATATCATTTACAACGCAACAGGGATCATCAATTTTGCTCAAGGGGAATTTGTGATGCTCGGGGGGATGGTGATGGTATCGCTTACCACCGCCGAGGTTCCATTAGTCCTTGGTTTTTTCCTGACGATGTTGATCGTCGCCGGTATCGGCGGTCTTTTCGAACGTCTTGCTATTTTCCCAATGAAAAACGCTAGTGTATTGACTCTGATCATCATCACGATCGGTGGTTCCATTGTCATGAAAGGCATTGCCATGTTTATATGGGGAAAAGAAAGCCATACTCTTCCTCATTTTTCCGGCGAAGAGCCGATTTCACTCATTGGCGCGAAACTGCTCCCTCAACATATTTGGATTTTAGGGATCATGAGTTTGACCGTCCTGCTGCTCACGCTTTTTTTCCGCTACACGATTATAGGGAAAGCGATGCGTGCCTGCTCGGCGAATCGAATAGCGGCAACGCTCGTAGGAATCGATGTACGGAAAATGGTATTCTTATCATTTGTTCTTAGTGCGGCGATCGGCGCCATTGCCGGAATCATCATTACTCCTATCGCCTTCATCGATTATGACCGTGGATTCATGTTGGCGCTCAAAGGATTCAGCGCCGCTGTTTTGGGCGGACTCGGGAATAGCACCGGTGCAGTGATTGCCGGATTTATCATCGGGATCATGGAATCACTCGGCGCGGGATTGATCTCATCCGGCTATAAAGACGCGATCGCGCTGATTGTATTGCTCATCATTTTATTTGTCCGCCCGTACGGGATCTTGGGTGACAAAGAAGCCATGAAACATCAAGCGTTTTGATGGTGAATTTCAGAGAATGCAGAGATTCAATTTGTTCGTAACCGATTTGTTCAAAGAAGTACCCAGCCCTGAAAGGGCGAAAGATGATAGCCAGCGGGCAACGCCCCTGGAGAGTAAAAGACTGAAAAAATATCCCACCCTGAAAGGGTGGAAGAAGATAGATGAAGTAAGGTTTTTCTGCCACCCCTTCAGGGTGGAATTTTCCGGTTAATGACCTTTACCAGGGGCATTGCCCACTGGCTATCTTCTTTAACCCCGTTGGGGTATGGTTTCCTGCAATTTGGTGAAATCCCCAATAGTCTTCTTTAACCCTGTGGGGATATGGTTTCTTGCAATTTAGGGAAATCCCCACCCTGAAAAGGTGGTAAATAATAGCAACCAACCCTCTCCGAAGTCGAGGGTAATTACAGAAAGAAACAGAAGTGTTTCTGGAGAGCATTCAGTTTATGATGCAGACCGGAGGTCTGTACCACAATATTGCCATAAGAATGATTGCAACAACGAATGTCTAATGGGTAGAAACAATTATATATTATTGATTTGTTTGATCGCATTGATTGCATCGATACCGTTCATCATAGGCACCGACAGTTATTGGATTTCCGTTCTTGTCATGGCGGGTATTTACAGCATTGTCACGATCGGTTTAAGTCTCTTAATCGGCTATGCTGGGCAGATATCCCTCGGTCATGGGGCTTTTTTCGGATTAGGGGCCTACACGTCCGGATTATTGACCACCATGTTGCCGATCAATCCGTGGATCGCAATGGTCATTGCGATGATCTTTACTGCGCTGGTTGCGCTTGTGATCGGAATTCCTACTCTGCGCTTGAGCGGCCATTATCTTGCGATGGCAACTCTGGCAATCGGTGAAATCATTGCCATTATCGCCACGGCGGAAGTGGATTTGACCGGTGGGCCATCCGGATTTGGTGAAATCCCTCTTTTATCGATTTTTGGATTCGAATTAGATCCTTTTTGGGGGCTTCGCTACTATATTTTTGTCTGGACGGTTGTCGTACTGGTGATGATCATCTCTTTGAATCTGATTCACTCTCGTGTGGGACGCGCTCTTCGCTCCATCCACGACAGCGAATTGGCTGCTAATGCCATGGGGGTAAACACAACATTTTATAAAATCCAAATATTTGTGGTCAGTGCAGCGTTGGCATCTCTTGCCGGAAGCCTTTATGCTCACAATGTAACATTTGTAAGCCCGACGACCTGTGAAATCAAATTTTCTGTCTTGTTGGTGGTCATGGTGGCTGTCGGTGGAATGAAAAGTGTTTGGGGCGGATTGCTTGGCGCAGTGCTGCTAACCCTGCTTCCTGAATACTTAACCATTTTTGAAGATTATGACATACTGATATACGGCCTGATCCTCATGGGAATCATGATCTTCCTCGAGGACGGCCTCGTGGGAACCTTTATACGAGTCAAAAATTTCATCGCGGCGACTTTATTTTCGAATAGAACAAGGAAAAAGCGAATATCGGCTAATTGAATTTCTGCAATGAATGCACTATTGAAACTTCAAAATGTTACGAAAAAGTTTGGCGGCCTTACGGCGGTATCGGATGTATCTTTAAAAATCATGCCGGGTCAAATCAAGGCTGTCATCGGTCCGAACGGAGCGGGAAAAACGACCTTGTTCAATTTGATCAGCAGTGTTCTCCCCGTGACAACCGGTTCCATTTATTTTCAAAACCGGCAAATCCAAGATCAAAAACCGTATCGGATTGCTTCTTACGGTATCTCCCGCACCTTTCAAACAGCCCTGATTTTTCACCATATGACCATTCTTGAAAATGTTATGGTTGGACGTCACTGCCGTTCACAAGCAGGATTCTTCCGTTCAGCGTTCAAAATGTTCGGGGAACGTTCCGAAGAGAAACAGATACGAGAGAAAGCCAAATTTTGGCTCGATTTCACCGGAGTCACAAAGGGATTCGATTCGTTACCTGGCGATATGCCTTTTGTGATCCACCGGAAAGTGGAAATCGCGCGCGCTTTGGCAACCGAACCGAAAATGATTCTTTTGGATGAGCCTGCGGCGGGTCTCAATATTCGCGAAACAGAAGATATGGGGGAATTGATCCGAAAAATCCGCGATTCGGGTATTACTGTGCTTCTAATCGAACACGATATGTCCCTGGTTATGGACATTTCGCATGAGGTTGGCGTGTTGAACTTCGGGATCAAAATCGCCGAAGGTCCGCCGAAAGAAGTACAGCAGGACGAAGCGGTGATCGCCGCGTATCTCGGGAAGGAGAAGAACTAGGGTGCTGCAAATCACGAATCTGTTTAGCAATATCGGACGCGTGGAAATATTGAAGGGTATTTCTCTCCATGTCCGGGAGCAGGAAATCGTCACATTGATTGGCGCCAACGGCTCCGGAAAAAGCACCATATTGAATACGATTGCCGGTTTGGTATCCGTGAAATCGGGGACTCTCGACTTCGAAGGGAAAAGTATTTCTCATATTGCACCGGAAAAAATCGTTCGCCGAGGAATTGCTTTGGTACCGGAAGGCAGACAACTCTTTTCTCCTCTATCGGTTATGGATAATCTTATCCTGGGTACGTATCACCGATACGGAAAACTCTCAAAACAGGAATTCGAAGATCACCTTGAGATGATATACGATCTTTTTCCCATTCTCCAATCGCGCATTCATCAGCTGGCCGGAACGCTGAGCGGGGGCGAACAACAAATGCTTGCCATTGCCCGTTCTCTGATGTCCGATCCAAAGATGATATTGTTAGATGAACCATCTATGGGACTCGCGCCTCGCATTGTTGAAGAGATTTTCGAAACCATCGAAAAATTGCGCAAGAGAAATCTCACAGTTCTCTTGGTCGAGCAGAACGCCAGGCTGGCCCTGGATATTGCCGATCGGGGGTATGTCATCGAAACCGGGCAAATCGTCATGGAAGGAGACTGCGAAGACTTGAAACGAAATCCCGAAATCGAACGCGCCTATTTAGGCAAAACCTACGATCACATTTGGGAATGAATATGGAGGAAGGGCCATGCCCGTTTTAAACCCAAAACAAGAAACGATGAAACGATCAGATTTGCAGCAACTGCAGCTCGAACGGCTGCAAGCCATCCTCAATCGTGTCATGCGCAATGTAGATTTTTATCAAAAATGGTTCCGGGATGCGAACATCCTGCCGCAGGATTTTCGCTCACTGGACGATATAACCATGCTCCCTCTCATCAGCCGGAAAACATTGGTGGAAAACCACCCTTACGGCATGTTCGCTGTTCCATTGCGCGAAGTCGTTCGACTTCACCCCAGCCAAACCGGAGTCGGGGAGACCGTTGTCATTGGTCATACGAGGAATGACATTCACGCCTGGACCACTCTGAAAGCACGTGGGTTTGCCGCGGCTGGTATCACAGATAACGATATGGTCCTTGTTTATCTGGATTATACTCTCTTTCCAGGTGCCGTGGTGGCCCATTACGGAGCGGAGCAATTGGGTGCTTGTGTCACACCGCTTTATAATACCCCGATCGGCGATCAAATCGAAATCATGCGGAATTACCGAACCACCGTATTAATCTGTAATCCAACCCGCGCGATTCATATTGTCCGTTTCCTGCATGAAAAAAGAATCGACCCTAAAGAATTGTTTCTTCGGAAAGTCATTTTGGTAGGAGAAAGCTGGTCATCGAAAATCCGCCGGCAAATCCAAGAGAACCTGATGGTCGATGTGTATGGCAATTACGGCGTGACCGAAATCTGCATCCCCGGCATTTCATGCGAATGCGAAGAAATGAACGGGCTTCACATCAATGAAGACCATTTCTATCCTGAGATCATCGATCCCAATACAGGTGAGGTTCTTCCGATGGGAGAACGGGGGGAATTAGTGATTACAACTCTTACCAAAGAAGCCTTTCCATTGATCCGGTATCGAACCGGCGCTTTTACACATCTTTCAGCAGAACCTTGTTCCTGCGGACGGACTTTCGTGAAAATGGCCAATGTCGCTTTCCGCACCGATGATATCCTAGAAGTAGACGGTGTGGAATTCATCCCTTCGGAAATCAAAAATATATTGACTCGTATCGAAGATGTCACCTCCAATTTCAGACTGGTGATCCATCGAGAAGACACTCGTGACCGCCTGGAAGTCGAAGTGGAAATCACACCTGAAATCTTCCAAGATAAACTCGGCGCCCTTGAAGCACTGCGTGAACGAATCGAAGAAGTGATTTATGAACGCATTCGATTGAAGCCAATGATCAAAATGGTCGAACCTCGAAGTCTTACCGATCAAGAACGTATCGTCGATTTGCGAAATCAAGAACAGGAATAAGTATCCCCCTCTATACTATCCCTTCGATATTTCCATTAACAAAATGAGTTGTTCTGATATGTGTTCTATCATTCAGGAAACGTCATAACAACTATTCAATGGGTTTCTATTCATTTCGAATACTCTATATTCCAGAATAAGAAACAACATGAATGGTTTGGCTACAACATAAAACTGATCAAAATCTACAGGGAAAGAAAAAAAAAAGGGGCTTAACATGAATTTAGCCTTAAACCTAAGTCTTAACATATCAATAGGTTATCAGAAGAGCACCTTCCATATCCTCATGGGGGGCTTGATTATTTAGTTCGGATACGATATATTTGTGTCATAACTATTTTGTGGATGTGATACCTATGTCGGATAACAGTGAAGAAATATGGATCGCTTGACCGGCAACATCCGATTTCGAGGAACGGATCTGACAAAAGATCACAAGATGTAATGATTACGGAATCGGGTTGGGAAATTGTGGTATCCCCTCCCCTACTCCAAATAGAAAAAAAGGAGTTTTAGAAAGGATAATTTGAAAAAAGATAGAGCCTTTCTTCTCAACAAAGGTAGCCTGAATGATGAACAGTTCGGAAGCGAATGTCTTGAAATAGGTGTCGGAAAAGAATGATCTGGCAGATATAGGAATCATTGTGCTATATCCGCTTTTCTGACTTCTTTCCGGCGGATTTATGTGTTTCATCATAGTGATAGCAGCAAAATTGAAAGGTAAGGTAGAACGGCAATGGAAACCCTGACAATACAAAAAGAATCAAATAAAACCGCTTCGGTTAATAAACATTCAAGTCTTTGTATTCCCCCTCCGTCTTATAAAAAATGGTCTATCGTCGAATATGAATGGAATAAGGAACGGATTTGCTTCCAAGAGGCCAATACCGTCTATACCATCAACTCTATTCCTATCCGTTTGTCGGAAAAAGAAATTTTTGAGAATCTCCAAAATGGTGACTCCTCTTCGGTTTCAAGAAGAACGAAAACGCAAACTCGCAAAGCCATCAAAGCTGTACTCGCTCATGGATCCCCCCAAGGTCTTTATAGAATCTTACCGATTCGCAGAAAAAATGGCTTCATGACGTTCAGTGACGATCCTGGATTTCGGAGCAAAAATCTCAAAAACTTGTTCCGGTTATGTGATCGAGTCGTGATTTTTCTCACAACGATGGGTAAAGAAATCGACGATTTGATCGAAAAAACAATGGCAAAAAGTTCGACATACGGCTATTTGGTCAATCTCGCAGCAGCAGCCGCCGCTGAAGCGGCAGCTTCCTATTTGCAACAGCATATAACAGATATTTTGCCAGAAGATGAAACCACAACCTATCGTTATAGTCCTGGATATTGTGATTGGTCGTTGCGGGAACAGAAAAAACTATTCGGAATGATTCCTCATTGCAGAATCGGGGTTGAATTATCTGAAAATTCCTTGATGACCCCAAGTAAATCCGTATCAGGTTTATTCGGAATTTGCCCAGCGGATACAGACTTGGATCTAACCAATCTCTGCCGACAATGCCACAGAAAAAACTGTCCGTATAGAAGAATCTAATAAAAACAAGGAAACCATATGAGCAGCAACATAGTAGAAAAGCGATTTCAGTATGAACCGCTTAGCCGGGAAGATTTGTGTCAAATCCACGAAACCAGTATGCGCGTTCTGGAGGAAGTCGGATTTGAAGTTCAGGAAGAAGAGGCTTTCTCTCTCTTCAAACGTTTCGGTGCCGAGACGGACGATGAAAAACGGATCGTCAAACTGAAGGAAGAACAAGTCAAAGAACTCTTGTCTACTGTTCCGAACCAAGTCACGTTGTATGGAAGAGACGATTCATTCAATATCACGCTCGGAGCAGGTAACTCCTATTTCGGGACCGGTGGAACAGCACTATTTATTCTTGATCACGAAACGGGAGAAAAACGAAGAGCGGAACTCAAAGATCTCATCGACATTATCCGCCTTGTTGATCAACTGAATAATATCGATTTCATGCTTCTTCCCACCTATCCCAATGAGATTCCGGTGGAGGAAGTCGATGTCAATCGGTTTTATGCCGGCCTTCAATATACAAGCAAGCCGATCATGGGAGGTGTCTATACAGCGGAAGGGATCAACAAAAGCATCGAAATCGCCGAAATGGTAGCTGGAGGAGCGGAAGCTCTGCGGGAACGGCCGATCGTTTCCATGATCGCTTGTAGTATCAGCCCATTACGGCTGGATAGCAAATACGGTGCCTTCATGATTCAATTAGCCAAAAAAGGGATTCCAACCGCAGTTCCGGTGGAGCCGCTTTGTGGCGCAACATCGCCGGTTACGCTTGCCGGAACGCTGGTCATTCAAAACTGTGACGGATTGATCAGTGTCATGCTCACTCAACTGGCCAATCCGGGTGCGCCGGTTATATACGGCAGCGTGGCGACATCGGTCAATATGCATGACGTGGCATACCTGGGAGGTCCAGTGGAAAGCGGCATGATCAATGCCGCTACGGCTCAATTGGCTCGATATTACAGTTTGCCTTATTACTCCACAGCGGGAATCAGTGACTCGAAAACTCTTGATGCTCAGTGTGGATATGAATCCTGTATCAACAATCTTCTCGTGGGTGTGGCCGGTGGTGATTTCATCCACGATGCCGCTGGTCTTATGGAATTTGCTATGACCGTGAGCAAAGAGAAACTCGTCATCGACGATGAAATTATCGGAATGGTCAAACGAGCCGTATCCGGAATCACCGTGAATGAAAAAACACTGGCTTTCGATACCATCAAAGCCGTCGGGCCAGGTGGGAATTTTGTTGCAGCGCGCCATACTCGCCGTTTTTATAATAAAGAACACTATCGTCCCAAACTGACCAATCGAGAAAAACGCGAAAACTGGGAAGCACAAGGCTCCAATACGATCGATCAAAAAGCCAACTTGATTGTCAAAAAAATCTTGGAACAACCACCTGCTTGTTTGATCGATGAAAGCCTATCGAAATCGATTCAAAGCAGGTTTCCAGAAATAAGAAAAAGTGAATAAAACATATTATTGAAAGGGTAGCAAGGGTAAGCGAAGAAGTCTCAATGTCATTAACTGAAAGGAACTTACCCCAACGGGGTTTAAGATGATAGCCAGGGGGCATCGCCCCTGGAAATGGTCAGCAACCTTACAATACCACCCTGAAGGGGTGGCAGAAAAGACTAAGTTAATGACATTGGGCGAAGTCTCCCCTTGCCATTTATCCTAAAAAAGAACAAAACAAGAGGTACTGATGATAGTCATCGGAGAAAAGATCAACGCAACCCGAAAATCAATCCGAAACGCGATTGCGGAAAAAGACAAGGAAACGATTATCCGGCAAATCAAGGATCAGGACGAAGCCGGTGCTCATTATATCGATTTGAATGCGGGCAATCCGGATGGGGATATCGAAAGAGAAGCAGACGATATGCGATGGTTGATCGATATCGCCCTAGAGACAACCGAAAAACCTCTTGTTCTTGATTCTGCCTCCTCCAAGGTAATCAGTGGAGGAGCGGAACATCTGGCTGGAAAACGAGAATGGATCTTGAATTCCGTCAAATACGAAGAATCGATTCTGGAGAGTTTGCTTCCGATCGCCGTTCGATTCAACGCTGGAGTAATCGCTCTGGCAATGAACGGCGAAACGATTCCGGAAACAATTGAACTGCGGCTTGAAAATTGCAGAGCCATAAAAAAGAAAGCGGAAGAACTAGGATTGAAGGAAGAACAACTCTTTTTCGATCCTTTGGTCATGCCGATTTCCTCCAACTATAAATTTGGTAAAGTGGTATTGGAAACATTACGAACGATTAAAAGTGAGTTTCCCAAAGCTAGAACAACAATGGGATTATCGAATGTCTCGTTCGGCTTGCCGCACCGCCAGAAGATCAACAGCGCTTTTTTGATCGCAGCGGTTGCCAATGGTCTGGATTCCGCTTTCTGTGATCCCACTCGACCGGACATGCAGCAGGCAATTCTGCTCGCTCCTCTCGTATGTGGAAAAGACCGATTTTGCCGGCGGTTCGGCCGTGGAGCACGAAAAGGAATCTTTGAGAATCAATAAGTTGCTTGTGGTGGGATTCGCTTTACTCATCCCACCTACATCTACACAGGAACGCTTATTCTACCCATGGGAAAGTTACTATGGAACAAACATATAAAAAAGGAACACTCATACAACCGGTCAAGCGGCTTAGCGAAAGGCAAATTCGTTATATCCATGAAGCCTCGCTCTCGATTTTGGATGATCCGGGGATTACATGTTTCAACGAACATGCCGCCGATATATTCAATCAGTATGGTTGTGATGTTAAACCGGTGGATGATGCAACTCGATATTGGATGATTCGCATCCCCAAAAATGTGATCGAGGAATCGATCGGCAGAGCACCAGATGAAGTGATTTTAGGCGCCCGTAAAGCAGAAAACACATTAAGGCTTCATGCTCAAGAGTCGCTTGTGTACTTTGGCACCGGATCCGAAACGAACATCTATTTGGAAACCGAGATCAAGGAATTTTGTCAAAAAGACAATCCTGAAGTGATTCGCGAACTGCCGGTATACATCCAGGATCGAGGTTCGGTGAAGAATCTTTGCAAATCGGCAAAATTGTGCAATCGACTCGGCAATGTCGATTTCTTTATTCGAAACGTTAACATTCAAGATGAAGGCATCGATGAAAAGAATAAAGATATCAATGTGTTTCTTGCTTCATTCCTGTACATGCAAAAGCATGTAATGGCTGGTCTTGTCGATATCGACAATTTGGAAACCGTGCTGAAATTGGCGGAGTTGATGGTCGGAGACCGTGAACGTTTCCTCTCCGCCCCTCCCCTTTCCTTTATTACTTGCATCATCAAAAGCCCATTGCAAATGGTGGATGACACAACCGAAAAACTGATCGCCATTGCGCGTAAAGGTGTACCGGTAGTTTTATCCAGCTCACCACAAGGGGGATCCACGGCACCCATTCGCGAAGAAGGAATGGTTTCGATGATCAATGCAGAGATACTGGCCGGAATCACTTTATCTCAACTCGTAAATCCAGGCGCTCCTGTTTTATATGGAGCCGTTCCGGTCCGCGCCCGCTTGGACAATTTACACGATTTGTATGGTGCTCCTGAATTTATTCACTATAACCAAGACTGCATTCAAATGGCGCAATATTATGGTATTCCATGCTATTCAACCGCCGGTGTCGGTGATGCGAAAGTTCCTGGTCTGCAAGCCACGATTGAAAAAGTATTTTCGCAACTGGCCGTTGCCCAAGCAGGTGCACAGTATATCCACTACGCCTTCGGTCTCTTGGACAAAACGAACATTTTCAGCCCCCTGCAAGCAGTCTTGGATGATGAACATATCGGAATTGTCAGACATATCCTGCGCAAAGCCACATTTTCACAAAAAGAAGCCGAACAGGCAGTGGAAGAGGTTAAACAAGTCAATGCTTCGTCCACGAAATTATTTGCCCGTCATATCCGAAAAGCCCGCCGGGAAGGGCTTGTCTCTCCACCTTATGCGTTTGAAACGAGCAAAGCGGAAGATGCGGTGATGGCCAAAGCGTATGAGCGATTGCAAAATTATATGCAAGAACCGGATGAACTACCCGAGGAGCAAACAATTCAATCTATTTATAAGGAGATCGACAATCTCCTGCCACGTGAATCATTTACGATTTCATAGTTGAAGAAGGAAATGTGCCATGAATGAATTACTTGACAAAATCAAAGAAAACGTGATCCAAGGTCGAATTGACAAAGAGGATGAAGGATTCGAAGGGGATATGGAAGGACAACCGGGAGTAACCGAGCTGGTTGAACAAGCAATTGAGGAAAAGATTGATCCATCCTCAATCCTTAACGAAGCCTTACATCCGGGGATGGAAGAAGTCGGTAAGTTGTATGAAAGCGGCGAATATCTCATTCCGGATATGTTGGCGGCCGCCGAATGCGTCGGGGAAGCGATGAATATCCTCGAACCGCATTTAATAGGACAAAATATCCAAAGCAAAGGAAAATTTCTATTGGCGACGGTCGAAGGCGATCTGCATGACATCGGTAAGAATATTGTTGCAACCATGCTGAAAGGTGCAGGTTTTGAAGTGATCGATATGGGAACCGGCGTGAAAGCGGAAAAAATCGTCCAAAAAGTGGAAGAAATCACCCCAAATTATCTCGGATTGTCTGCTCTTTTAACAACCACAATGGGGCATATGAAAGAAGTTATCGATTTATTGCATGAGAAAGGACTGCGCGACACAACGACAATTCTCATCGGGGGCGCTCCGATTTCTCAAGAATATGCGGATAAAATCGGTGCGGATATCTATTGTGAAGATGCATTCAGCACAATGGAAAAACTCGAGAATATCAAATAAGGAATACAATCCGATGAGCCAAACCAACGACGCCTATTCCCAAGCGGTTTCCAGCGGGAAATACGACCGCGGGAAATCGTATTACAAAAAATATGACAATGTACGGATTTTTTGGGAAGACGCGCTGACACGAAAATACATGAAACCCGCCATCGCGGCTCGCCTGGAAGCTTGCCGGCAGACCGGGCGGAAACTGCGAATTCTGGATTTGGGATGCGGAAGCGGTGACGGACTGGAAATGTTTCTTGATATTCCGGCACAAGGAGACGATCTCCGCTGTGACACCAATCGCTTGATTACGGATGATTCTATCGGCCACTATACCGGAATCGATCTCAATGAAGATCTGTTGCAATTGAATGAAGAACGGTGGGGAAACGATCCGAAAATGAGTTTCCTTCGCGGGGATCTTTCCCAGGGGTTGCCGCCTCTGGAGAACAAGAAACCGTTCGATATCTATTTCGCCGGATATGGCACACTATCCCATTTAAACCGTGAGGAGACCATTCGGCTATTGTGCGATATCGTCCACCATGCGGAAAGCGGCTCGATTATTATCGGGGATTGGTTGGGACGTTTTTCCTATGAATGGCAGGATTTATGGGACGACAATACCTCTCAAGAACAGTGGATGGATTATTATATCTCCTATATTCACCCTCCTGAAATACGGAAATCCATAGAATTAAGCCCCCTACAATTGCGACTTGTCACTCGAGAGGAAATCACCAAACACGTCGTTGAAAAAGTGTGTTCCCAAACGGGAGGAGCGCTGGAGGTGGAAGGTTTTTATGACCGTTCCATTTTTATCGGACGGCACATGGACACCGGCGACTACAACCGCCATACTCCGCATTTGCGCCGAGTCGTTAACTCGTTGTTCGAACGATGTCAACGAACGTCCCTCAAAAATCTTCTCATCGAGTACCATCCGCATGAATCCCTGGAAGGGGAGAATGCGTATTTTGATCAGATATTCAACTCTTGGAACTATGTCATTTCTCGTTGCGCCTCTCTGTTATATGGAGAGAACATCAAACCGGATATTGAACAAAACGATTTGCCGGAAATTGCGAAAACAACAGTCAACCGATTTCAAACCATGATCGATCATCTCGATTGTTTTTATGCGGATGACATTCGAGGCGATGTACTGGAGATGCAATTGGGATTTCTACTGCGTGATTTTGAAGTTGCCGTCCAAAAAGGCCATGGGAACGGGCACGGATTGATCGGAATATTTGAAGTAAAAAAATGAACGGAAAGGAATAAACAATGAGCGGTTTCGCTGTATGTTATGGACGGGAAGGCAATGACACTGTTGCAACAATGTTGAAAAAAATTTCCCATCGCGGAAATTATGTGGAGGGCATTTGCAACCGGGGAAATGTTTCTTTGGGACAAAATTATCTTCGCGCAGATACACGCGGCGCCTCTGACGATGTTGAAGTTCCGGTAACGGATTCGGCAGAGAAAGATCTTTTCATTTGCTTTGACGGCCAAATCAACGATTGTGGTGAATTATGCGACCGCTTCGGGATCGAAAGCGGTCCATTTATGGAAGAACGCCTACTGTTGTATCTTTACCGCACCTATAAGAACGAGATGTTCCAGTTTCTGGATAATGCCATATTCGCATTTGTCATTTCCGATGGAAATAAACTCTTCGCCGCGAGGGATTTGTTTGGTCTAAAAACCATGTTTTTTATCCGGAAAGAAGATCGCTTCCTCCTGGCATCGGAATTGAAATGCATTACCGCCGTCTCGAAAGAAGTGCTTGAATTCCCATGCGGCCATGTCATGGATGAAAACGGATCCGTCACCCGCATCGGAGAAGTTTCCGCTTCCGTGGAGTATTGGGATAAAGATGTCGATACCATGACGCGGGAAGTGCGGGAGATCATCGAAAAACATGTGCGAAGCACCGTCGATCTTGAACGGCCAACCGGTGGCCTGTTGAGCGGTGGAATGGACAGCAGCGTCATCAATTACATCGGAAGCAAAATATGCAAAGAAAAATTGGGAGAAAGCGCGAAACTCAAAACATTTTCCATAGGGGTTGGGGAAAGTGAAGATATCAAGAATGCCCGCCTGATGTCGAAGCATATCGATTCGGAGCATTTCGAAATTCAGGTTACGATCGAGGATTTATTGAAAGCGCTGCCCGACGTAATCTACTATCTTGAAAATTTCGATCCCTCTCTTGTTCGCAGCTCGGTTGCAAATTATCTCATCTCATCCTATGCGGCAAACGAGCATGGCATTGAAGTGTTGCTTTCCGGAGAAGGCGGTGACGAAATCTTTTGCGGCTATACCTATCTGAAAACGGTTTCGTATGAACAGATGGTGGAAAAACAGTTGGAGTGTCTGGGATATCTTCACAATAATGCTTCTCTTCGACTCGATCGCATGAACCAATGCAACTCGGTCAAAGTCGTAGCGCCATTGATTTCGGGAGAACTTCTCCAATATGCGTTGCGTGTGCCGCCGGAGTATAAACAATACGAACAAGACGGAACACGAATCGAAAAATGGATTTTCCGGAAAGCCTATGAAGGTTTGCTCCCCGATGAAATCATCAAAAGAATCAAACAAGAATTCTCACAAGGTTCAGGATCTGCGGGAGTTCTTCCGACTCATTTCGAACAGGCAATCAGCGATTCGGAATTTGTAGCCGCTCAAAGCAAGTATCCAATCATTCGTAGTAAAGAAGAATATTACTATTTCAAAATATTTACAGATCATTTTGGAGAGGAAAGCGCCGTGGCCACAGTCGGGCAATGGGTCTCTCTTTAATACTATTCGTAGGGGCGATTCGTGAATCGCCCCCACATAGATCAAGCGCCGGGATTATACCACGCGGACAAGATGTCCGTTTCGCCAGTAGTATGATGGGGCAGGCGTAAAGCCTGTACCTGCAAACGAATGTATGAAGAAAAGAGGTTGAATCATGTGTGGTATTACCGGAATTTGGGGTAACGAAGACCGAGAATTAATCCAGTCCATGATGGATATCATGGTCCATCGCGGTCCCGACGCCGAAGGGATTTTTGTAGAACCGAACGGGAACGGAGTTCTAGGTCACCGGCGTTTGAGCATTATGGATCCGGAAGGCGGAAACCAACCGATTTTGAACGCCGATCAGCGGCGGGCGATTGTCGCCAATGGGGAGATTTACAATTTCCCTGCCCTTCGGCCTCTCTTGTCACAAAAATATGCCTTTAAAACGACTAATGACAGTGAAGCCATCCTCCACGCCTATCAGGAACATGGTCCCACGTCCGTGGGGGATTTGGATGGCATGTACGCTTTCATTATCGGCGATGAAGAGAAAGTGTTTGCGGCACGGGATCCCATCGGTATAAAGCCGCTTTACTATGCCCAAACCAATAACACCATTGTTTTCGCCTCCGAACTCAAGGCGATCGTGAAATATTCGGACGAGATCAAGGAATTTCCAGCGGGCACATTCTATCATCCATCGCATGGATTTCTACAATACTACTCAGTTCCTGAACTTCCCGTTGAGCAAGAACATTCTCTGGAGTATTGGTTACAAGAAATTCGCGAAACACTCGAACGCTCGGTCGTGAAACGATTGATGAGCGACGTACCTTTGGGAACGTTTTTGTCGGGAGGGCTGGATAGCAGCCTGATTACGGCTATCGTCCGCCCTCATGTGGATGAGTTGCATACCTTCTCCGTCGGTTTCGAAGGAAGCGCCGATTTGAAAGCGGCTCGTATCGTTTCCCGCCATTTGGATACCATTCATCATGAATACATTCTCACGATGGATGAGATCATGAAAACGCTTCCGAAAATCATTTATTATTTGGAATCATTCGATCAGGACTTGGTCCGCAGCGGTATTCCCTGTTATTTCACCTCCCGTTTGGCTTCCGAATATGTCAAAGTCATCTTGACGGGGGAAGGTGCGGATGAATTGTTCGCAGGATATACATATTATAAAGGGATCGAAAGTGAAGATTTTCTTCATCAAGAGCTGCGGCGATCCGTTATGGCTCTCCATAATGTCAATCTTCAGCGTGTCGACCGCATGACGATGGCCAATTCGATTGAAGGCCGAGTTCCCTTTCTCGACTTGAAAATGATCGAACTTGGGCTTCGCATTCCTACTTCTTTTTGTTTACATGGAGATCCCCCAGTCGAAAAATGGATATTACGGAAAGCGTTTGAAGACTTGTTACCATCGGAAATCATTTGGAGAAAAAAGGAACAATTCGATGAAGGTAGCGGTGCTGCAGATCAAATGGACAAAACGCTTACGCAACTCATGTCTCAGGAAGAAGCCGAAAAATATGCACAGCATTGGCCCGAAGCCAAACTGCGGTCTCCGGAAGAATGCTATTATCACCAAGTGCTGGTAAACGCCTATGACAATCCACGTCCCATTTTAAAGAATGTGGGACGATGGAGTGAACGGCCGGATGAGAAAGCCGCTTAAAAAATAAGCGTTTTCAATCAATAAATGCCCCAAAGTGTGAAAAATTATTTCTCGTCTTTTAACATCTTTTTTAAAGTCTTCTCGTCTTTATCACTTAATTTTTTGATATTCATGAGATAATCGACGAGAGGAAGAGGATCTTCTTTCAAACTGGTTCCGAACAGTTTGTTCAACACACTTTCGAACATTTTCGAGCGTGTTTTCGTCGGTTTGTAGATAAACCTCCGTCCGTCCTTTTCCCGCAAGACATACCCTTTATCACACATATGATGGATCATGGTTTGGACCGTTGTGTATTTCCAATCTTTCTCATTGGCAATATGATCCAAAATAGCGTAAATATCCCCTTCTCCCAGTTCATAAAGAACGTTCAACAACCAAATTTCGGCGGGGGTCAGTTCTGAAGATATCTGATTCATGATATTCTCCCTCTTTTCCTATATTTTATCGTATATCTTTTTGCTCGGGGACTTATTCTATTTAAATCGATTCAAATATTGAAGTAATAATATAGCAATAATTTCTCTCCCCCTTTCTTAAAGAATTATATCACTATTTTTTGTAACTATAAAGGGTAATTTAACAAACGACTTTTACAAACATATTCCCTTAATTCATTCGAATCAATAAAGACAATAAATTGCATTCACCGTGTGCTATCATTCTAATAAACCTTAAGTTAACAGATATCCGGAGTTTTTTCTAGTTTGGCAATACCAAAAATCGTGTGAATTCTCAAAAAAAATTAAATTTTCTCACCCATGAGAAAAAGAGGTGAGCCTGAGAGGCTCACCTTATGTCATTCATATCAATTATCGTTAATTCACTCACTGGAGTAACCAATTTTGAACTTGAGTTCCTCCTTCATCACCAAATGTCACTTCGACATTGAGTCCTACTTCATCTTGGTGGAAGTTGGCAATATCGTAAGGCATTCCTGCGCCATGGCATGCATGGCACGTTTCTGCACCATTTTGATTAAATTGATTCGCATGATCCATAGCATCATCATGGCAGGATGTACATGCAGCGGTCATGGGTGGTATCTGAACTTGGTTTCCACCTTTGTCTGTAAAACTAATGGCCGCCACTTCGGTAGCAAGAGGAAGTTCCGGCATCTTTTCAATATGGCAGATTGAGCATTTTTGCCGCTTCCCAGGAAAAAGAACTTCACTATAGTCATGCGGTGTGCTTCCATATCCATAGACAACATAGGGTTTTGTCAATTCATGTCCCGCATGGATTTTGTGAATCATATACGAGAAATTCACAGATTCCCCGCCTTCCACTCCATCCGGCCGTCTTCCGATATCGCTGGTTTTCGGGTTGTGACAGACCACACAATATTCCAACTGATTCCGCAACGAACCATGAAATGAAATCTGATTATGGCACTCATTGCATTTATTCACATCCACAATCTGCCGTCGGGAATCGGCCGTTCCACCGGATAGAGAAGCAAAGGCCATAGGATTCTGTGCGGCTTCCGTAGCAACTATATCTTCTTCACCTTCCGGATTATCAAGCAGAGTCACATTTCTTCTTGCTTCAATAGCAAAAGAATAACTTTCATCTGCATTTGCATCGATAGGATTGGAAAAAGTATACTGATACGCATCACCAACAGCGACAGAACCAGCAGCGGCATCTTCCCGATTATAGGTCATATATTCTTGTACCGGTCCACTGAACGTGATTGCAGTCGTCCGCAGATCCGTTGGAGCGATGGGTGAACCGTTTCCATCTTTGAGAGAGTATACAACTGTGGGTGTTTGTCCGGGAGCGGCATTTTGGACTTCCATGATTTCCGCGATCAGGCCGTCCAATTGATCCGATTGCGATGGAATTGTGTGAGTTCCTGTTACGGAAATATCGAACTCATTCCCTTCAGGTGCATGACAGAGAGAGCATTGGCTGTCATCCGGCTGCGGCAAACCGGGACCATGTCCTTCTCCTGTTTGGAAATTGACATCATCGTGGCACGAACCACAAGCCATACGGCTGGGGGCTGTCTTATAGACATCCGCTTCGGGTCCGGTATGGCATGTCGTACAATTTCGATTGTCTTGCGGAAATTTGACGTGAGAATAATCATGCACACTCTGCCGATACCCGATAATTTGATACGGATTCCCTGCTTGCACGCTAGGAAGATATTCTCCCATGTGAATCTTATGGATGAGGGTTCCCATTTCGACAGTATTTCCGGTTTCAGGATCTATCGATTGAGGGGTGTGGCACAAAATACAAAGCTGCATTTCCATGCGAGCTCCGCCATGAAGCCCGAGTCCGTTGTGACATTTGTTGCAGGATTCAGTGGTGGCAACACGCCGAAGAGTTGTCACTTCGCTGCCATTGGGTACAAAATGATGGACCGGATTGGCCACATAGCGAAATTCATTCACCGTCCGCTCGAGCTGCCCGCTAACGGTATGAGTCAATGTCTGATCATAATCAGGCGGGAGAGCGGTTCCAAACGTATACATATAACGGCCGCCACCGAGATCAGTATAGACGCCGCCGCTGTCATAACCCGCCTGCAATGCCGTAGCTCCCGCATTCGGTTCTCCTTCGGGTACCGTCGCAATACTGGTAGTGTAGCTCATGTAATGCGTTCCACGTGTGCCATCTTCATTCACTTCCAAACGAGCCAGTATAAAACCGCGAATTGAAACATCTTCTTCATTTTCATCTTCTCCGCGAATACTTAAGGGCTGCCCTTTGTTATCTTCCAAACGAAAAGTTATTTCGGGCTTCAAATCGGAATTGATGGCCACATTCTCGATTGCGACAACTAAGCCTTCCGCACTCCAACTCACCCCTGGGTGAGTAAGGCTTACAATGAATAGAAAAACAGCTGCGACATACGTTAGAATTCTCATAAGCACTACTCCTTTAAAAAATTATAGATGTGTGATCACACAATCATTCATGAATCACATCGTTGCAGCATGTAAGGAAGAAAACTCGTGAAGGAAAATTCAGTGAAGATATTCTTTTTTCTGTGACCTTACCGGCCAAATTGCTTTTTGATAAACATTCCTTCAATGTACTAGAAGGAATGGCAAGTCAAACATTTTTGTGATGACACTCCCATCATCATCCGATGAGGCATGGGTTTGAAGAACCGGCTGCGTGGCCGAGGATTCGGTCCTTGGGCAGCGAGAGGGCCATGGCAGCTCAAACACGATGCATCCGGTGTGTGATACACCGCCGCCGGAACAGGCGGTGAGGTGTATTGGTGGCATGAAACACACTGATCGTTGCGGTGACAAACCATACAGCTTTCGCGTTCAAAGGAGGCATGAACGCCATGCGTTTTTCGTCTCCATAAATTCGTATGATTTTTTGGTTTCATTTGAGTATGACAGGTCATGCAGGTATCTTCCTGGTGACACAGAAGGCAGCGGTCCTGCCGCATAAATTCCTTCAACCGGCCATGCTTTCGATCCCAGTTTGAACCATGACTTTTCGGCGGAGTAATCAGATTGACCTCTAAATGACAAACGTTACAGTCAACCGAAATCCCATGTTTTTCATTAAATCCAATAGCGGTTTCCATGGTCGGGAGATTCTTTTCCGAGGAATATTCCGATGTGGGAATATTCGCATGACAGCCCAGACAATCGGTGTCTTCGTCCAAAAATTCCGCATGGTTAAACTGGACATCATACCATCCTTCCGGCAGAAATTCTCGTATTCGTTCTTGATGGGAAACAATACTGTCATCTTCCAGTGTTACGTTATATTGTTCATGACAGGTTTTGCACTCGGCAAAAAGTTCATCCTCCGCATCATGGCACATCGTACAGGCATCGAATGTCGGAAGAGTAATCCCCCGTTCTTCGTCTATTTCATGACACATATCACAGGTTAATTCCTGTTCGTGATGGGGCTTATGTGGAAAGTTTTTGCCGAACTTATCCACATCGCAAGAGACAAACAGGAACGAAATTCCTATAAGAATGCTAGTAAAAGAAGGATACCGATTTCCTGCTTTCCGGTTCTTTCCTCGGAACAATCTCGTGTACATGAACAATGTATTGTGTCTCATTTTAGAAATGGACTCCCAATTCGATTCTGAGTGAGTACCAATTATCATCATCAAAGTCACTATCTTCCATTTCGAACGTCGCAGCCGTATAGATTTTTTCCGTTGGTTTCCATCGAATACGCCCATAATAGGTTACGACATCCGGTGTAATCCGAAAGACTTGTTCCTGCCCGAACAGAAATAAAAATTCATCGCGGTATTCCTGCACATATTCACCGTATTCGGCGCCGACCGTGAGGGTCCACTGATTTGTAGGCCGATATTCGACTTCGCCGGAAATACCGGTAAATTCATCCGAAGGATCCACATCCCAAAATTCTCCGTTCACGCTCAACGTCAATTGCTTCGTCGGATAAACTTCCACTCCGGCCGTACCCCGTATGAAATCACGATTGGTAAAAGCGGAAACGGGATCACTGATGCTATCCGCTTCCCGTAAATCAAATCCACCAATCAAAGCAAAATATTCACCCAATCCTTTCGTAAGATGAACCGCCCCATACGTGAATGGTTCATAATAATGGAGAAGTGGAAAATAGGGATTGAAATTGATCGTATGATCGCCGACTGTATCAAACAGGCGAATGATTTGCACATTGGCATCTAAATCCAGTGAATCCAAGCGCCCATAATAGTCAGTTTGTAAAATATATGGCTCAGCATCCAACAAGGAAAATTCGACGTGGGCTTGCTGGTAAGGAGTGAAAGCATACCAAAGTTCCGCGGCTGCCAGGTCGTCCCGAAAAGACTCTGTATCATACCGGTAATAGCGCAAGGCGGATTTCATTCGGGAGTTGATTTGATATTGAAGATTCGTTCCATAGAATGCGTCACCGCTTGTCGAGGAATAATAGGTAATCGGACGGCCACCGAATAAGGTGATTTCCAACGGTTCCACCGGAGAAAATTGATAGGTTGCGCCATCGAAATGAGCGTAATCGATTTCTTCGAGAAACTGGCGTCCCAGTCGCAAACGGCTGTCATCAAAACCAAGACTTTTGATATCTACATATCCTGTGTAATATCGGAAACGAATATCGGAGGCCGTATCCAGATCGACGAAAGGATCATAAAATCCACCTCTTCTTCCCGTGCTGCCGTCCAAATCCTCGTGCCAAGACATGGAGAATGCGCTATCCACTCTATCCTTGATAATATCTTCGAATCGCAGGGATAAAAATTCATAAAGATCATTATCATCGCGGCCATCCGTACTGCGAAACGTATAGGTGGAATGGAGACTCCCCGAAATTTGCATAGAACGGAAAAAAACACTTGGCGTTGCATCCTCAATCGTATCGCCGTTTCCCGATTCCTTCGACAACGAGAGGAATGGAAATCCCAACACAAACACGAAAACCAGATGAAAAACAAAGGCGGTTTTTCTATTCATCGGTTCCTATCCAATTATCATAGTAAGAATTCATGGTGAAAGGGGCAATCACACAGGATTACTTATCTGTAGGGATAGACCTGTGTCTCTATCCTCTTGCCTGTCTATCCTCTTCCGGAACAGCCCCTTATCATCCTTTCTTATTTCTCTTCTTTCTCTAATTCTTCACGGACTTCTGAGTGATTGACTTTTTTCACTGCAATTTCGTATATGAAACCGGCCGTGTTGCCCTCTTCATCGGTATACCGTTCAGGATCCCAGGTGGGGCTTTCCTCATTATGGCATTTCACACATACCTCTTTTGAAGGTTCCCAAGCGTGCGGAATCACATCGTCTTTTTTGGATTTAATATGCTTTCCGCCGGGGCCATGGCACATTTCGCACTGAACATTGACCATATCCATACTGTCTTTGTCATCCAAACTCTGGAATCCACCTGGTTCTCCAAATCCCGTAGTGTGACACTTTTGGCATTTGGGATCCTTTTTTTCTTCTTCATTCAGTAAATCCCATGCACTGGCATGACCTTTTTCTTCCCAATTATCGTAATATTTGCCTGTGCTTGAACGGTTATGGCACATCCTGCATCTTTTTGCACCAACGAATTCGATCTGCTCTTTTTCTCCACCGGATGTATCAAATGCCGGAAGCAAGAAACTGCCACTAATCAGAACCAGTATCGCAATTCCAATAATTTTCTTCATAATACCTACTGTACTCCTTCTATAAGTTTCAATCGAACCATCTACAATGATTCATTTTTTATTTTAACAAAAAAATTACGGTGAAATTTGATTCAAGGTTTGCTGCAACACTTCGATCGTGAAAGCAGTATTATGAATGCCAAAACTTCCATCTCGGAGGATGAGGTGATAATTGTAAACCACCGCTTTATCTTCGTAACTCATTTGATCAAACGTTTCTGCATTCAGTTCCAACTCTCTATTGTTCAGCATGGTGATCGAAGGATATTTTTGGATCATGGCTTCGGCGATTTGATCCAACATACCTTTGATTTCTGTTTGAATTCCCTCTCGTTTGCCGTTCCTGTTGTAATCGAGTGAAGTTTGCATAACTCGATCCACGGATGTCATGTTTAAATGACAAGGATAACACGCATTTCGCAGATTACTTTTATCATCTGTTTCCGAGGTTGTCTCCCGCTGATTCACGATTTTAAAACTATGTCCACCGACCAATGCCCCCTCGCTGTGTGTCCAACCATCTTCCGGAATTTCCGCCATATGGCAGGTCACGCAGGTATCGACCGTAACGAATTTATGCACTGATTCTCCGCTTTCATACGGGCGGCCAAAATGCCAGGCATTCACTCCCAACATGACATCCGCTTGGGGGCCAAAATGTGGAGTAAAACGAGAAATGGATATTTCTCTCTGTAAATCATCGAGCACGCGGGATTGATGGCACTGCGCACACAAATTTCCCAAGCCGCCATCTTGAAAAACATGTCCGCTTTCCAGAACGACGTCCCCTATAGTGCGCAACTGATGGGGATTGGCTTTTTCATGTGGATCGTGGCACGCAACACATGTCACTCCAAATGGTTCCACGTCTTCCAGGGCAGTCGGATCAGAACGTTGTTCAATGGCTTGATAAACAAATTGCTGGGCGGAATGACACTTGCCGCAATCAGCCCGAAGAATGGCGGGAAATTCTTGGAAGAGTTCCGGAATTCCAGCATGTTTGGAAGAATCATAGGTATAAGGAACACCATCGTATCTCACTGCTTTGTGACATTGAATACAATTATTCCCACTGAACGAACGGGAAATGCGGGAGGGGATTCCAAAATGCTCCGTCCCTGCACCATGACAACTTTCGCATTGGACTCCCGCTTTGGCTTTCAGTTTGTCGGGGAGAGTGGCGTAAACATCGATATCGTTAGTGGGATCCTCATCATGCCGTAGTCTATATGCTTCATTGGCACGTTCTGCAAGTTGATCCAGGTCGATATTCATATCTTCTGCAACATCATCAAATCCAAAATTCTGTGCAATCGGATTTGTATTGAATCCCAAAGTGTGGCATTGAAAACAACTGGCATCATATTGATCAGTACGTTCTCCATTCAAATGATGCTTCAATACATTGGCGTGATCCGTGTTCCGCCAATGATCCGCGATATCTTGATGACAGCGCGCACATTCAGGGAATAAGGGTTCAGAACCATCCAAACCACCTACTCCGGCATACGCTGCAGAGAGTATTCGCTTTGTTCCTTCATAGATGATATCATTCGACAATGATTCTGCTTGAACTGCAACTTCATACCATCCAATCCGGTCGGGAATGAATGATGTGGTTTCACTGGCATCCGTTATGAGCAATTTTGCACTCGATCCTGTTGGTTTTTCGATAATAGACCAGGTTGTAAAAGTGGGTTGAGAGGGAGATATTTGCAAATACGCTTTTTCACCAATTGCGATCACATGATTACCGGATGACACATGGCTAAAAAAAGTATCATCGGTATCATCCACGAATAAAGGCGATACAGGGACTGTCTTTATTTCGATCGGTTGTATATGGGCTGACTCACAAAACGAAACATAAACAAAACAAAATAGAAATGTTTGGATTATTTTTTTTACGTCCACTGTCATTGTCGATCCCGTTTTTGATTTACATGCTCTTTGCGTTGCTTGTATCTATCAAAAGAGGCTATGCGAATGTGCATTTGAAGTTTCTTCTGTACACCTCTCTCATTTATCCCTTTTTATTAATCAACAACCTATAAAAGGTACATCTGTTTTCTATTGAGTCTAAGCGCAAATTATATAAAGTAAAAAATTTTCATTATTTCTTTAGCCAATTATTTAACCATCTCAGGTTCAAAAATGATCTTACATGAAGTTTTCTTTTGTGTTAAGGGCTGTGTGCCTATTCAACTAATTAGCTATAAAAGATAAACTATGAATCATCTCTTCAAAAGGTGTAATCATGGATAAACCTGTCACAACGAATGAGAGTCAAAATCAACCAAAATCAAAACCTTTAACCGACAATTGGATCACAACATTTGGATTCATCCTCGCGCTGGCTTTTTTAATCGGAGAATCCCTCATCATAGCCATGGACATATTATATGGTACGGAAAATCCTTATGTGGGGATTCTCATCTATCTTGTCGGTCCGGCAATATTGATTACCGGCTTGCTCCTCGTCCCCATCGGTATGTATCGGGAATTCCGCAGGCGAGAAAAAGGATTGCCTACCAAAAAACTACCGGTATTCGATCTCAATAATCCTAGACACCGTTTCAATCTCGGTGTTTTCGCAATTGTAACCACCGTTTTTCTAGCCTTATCGATGATTGGTTCATACCAAGCCTACCATGTTACGGAATCGACTGAGTTTTGCGGATTGGCCTGCCATATGGTCATGGAACCCGAATATACGGCATATCAAAATTCCCCACATGCACGCGTTGATTGTGTGAAATGCCATATCGGTCCCGGCGCCGATTGGTATGTCAAAAGCAAGTTATCCGGAGTCGGCCAGGTCATCGCTGTTTTGAACGACTCCTATGAGCTCCCGATCGACACCCCCATCGAAAATCTTCGCCCCGCCCGTGATACCTGCGAACAGTGTCACTGGCCGGGTAATTTCTTCGAAGCCGTCGAAAAAACATTGATGTACTATGGAACCGATGAAGAAAATACCCCTTATCGCCTTGACCTCCTCTTACACGTAGGTGGAAGTGAAGGAGAAAACGAAGCGCAAGGCATTCACTGGCACATCGGATTGGACCACAAATTGGAATATTACGCCACCGATGAAGACCGGCAGGAAATCCCTTGGCTTCGCGTAACCTATGATGACGGGAGAGTCGAGGAATATATCGATTCCGAGGCGGATGATTTCGATCCCGCTTCCATCCCACAAGATGAAATTCGGGAGATGGACTGCATCGATTGCCATAACCGTCCTTCACACCGCTATCACTCTCCTTATGCGGCTGTCAATGATGCTCTACGATTCGGTTTGATCAATCCCAAAATACCGGAAATCAAGATCAACCTAGTTGAATTATTTCAGGATGATTATGAAACAACCGAAGAAGCTCTTACAACAATCGAAGAAGAACTTCGTGACACTTATGAAGATCAATTGGCCGAAGACTCCTCTTTGAAATCCGAAGTAGAAGAGGCGATTCAAGAAGCGAAAGAGATATATCGCAAAAATTTCTTCCCCGAGTGGAAAGTAAATTGGTCGATCTATCCTTGGCATGTTGGCCATTTCGAGTTTCCGGGTTGCTATCGCTGCCATGACGAGCAACACAAACTCGTGGGTGGAGAGAAAACTATCAGCAATGATTGTAAACTCTGCCATACCATTATCCGTCAAGGCGAGGGCTGGGAAGAAATTCAGGAGTTGGAATACAAAGAACAAAAATTTGAACATCCCCGCGGTTACGGTGATTTATGGGAAGGTCAAAACTGCCATGAATGTCATGGCCCGGGGATGATGTAAAAATTAAAATGGAGTCATCGATGAAAAAACAACCACGAAAAAAAACAACTTACACTCGATTTTATGTTGTACTATGCAATCTGATTTTTATTTTCTATCTACAATTTGGTAGTGCGTTGCCTTCTATTTACGCTGTCGAAGATGAAGATTGCCTTGCCTGTCATTCTGTGGATCATGGCGCCTCACCGGATACGGACGCACCCCTTGTCAATATGGAGGTATGCGCGCGAACCACTCACTTGCAGTTAGAATTTGCCTGTATCGACTGTCATACCGACATAGAAGAGCTCCCTCACGAAAGTGAACTACAGCCTGTGAACTGCGGTGAGTGCCATTTTGATATCGCCGAGTCATTTACCGAGAGTATCCACGGGAAAGCGGTTGAAGAAGGAGTGGAAGATGCACCGACTTGTGTTCGTTGTCACGGTTCAGACAACATGCTTCCTGCTGAAGATCCTTCTTCCCCTATCTACCGGATGCGCATAGCCCACCTATGCGGTGAATGCCATTCCGATCCGAATATCATGGAAGAATATGATGTAACCACATCGAAAAAAGAACATTTATACAAGATGGGAGTTCATGCTGCGGAAGTATCGGCAGGGAATGAAGAGGCACCGACGTGTATCGATTGTCACGGAATTCACAACATCCGCCCCTTGAGAGACCCCGAATCTCCTACCAATTTCATGAATGTCGCACAAACTTGCGGGAAATGCCACGAAGTGGAAAAAGAGCAATATGTAGAAAGCGTGCATGGGCAGTCGGCAGAATCCGGTCATAAAGACGCCCCTGTCTGTACCGATTGCCACGGAGAACATTCCATTTTTCGTGTGGATGATGAACGTTCACCTGTTTCTTTTTTCAACTTAGCCAGCAATACATGCGGACGCTGCCATAGTTCTATCGTCATCAATGAAAAATATGATATTCCCGATCATTTAGTGGATAATTATTTCGATAGTTATCATGGACTTGCCTTACAGCGCGGTTCGAAGAAAGTGGCCAATTGCGGCAGCTGCCACGGTAATCATTTGATTCTTCCTTCAACCGATCCCCGTTCGACTGTCAGTCCGGAGCGATTGGTGGAAACCTGCGGCACGTGCCATCCTGGAATCTCGGCCAATGTTTTAGCGGCGCCGATTCATTCCCAGGTGACCATGCGTTCCGACCTGATCGCCGCCTGGGTTCCCCGAATCTACATTCCGCTCATCATCATTGTGATCGGTGGAATGCTTTTGCATAACGGTGTGATTTTCTGGACATTGCTGCGTGAAAAATTCCAGAGAGAGTCACAAGAAAAAAGTTATGTTCGCTTCACAACTTTTGAAATTGTGTGCCATATTTTACTGACCATCTCATTCATCATTCTTGTCATCACCGGATTTGCTCTCGTGAATCCCACTTCCTGGTGGGTCACCATGCTTTCGTATTTATACTATACGGAAGAAGTGCGCTCCACCCTCCACCGTGTCGCCGGTGTTGTTTTAATTGCTTTGTCTATCATTTTTGCAATTTACATGTTGGCCACCAAACGAGGACGTGCCGAATTCATTGCATTTTTCCCACGCCCCCGCGATCTACGCCATGTGTGGGAACATCTTGGCTACCATTTGGGCAAACGGTCCGAACCGCCGAAATTCGACCGCTATGATTACACGGAAAAAATGGAATTTTGGGCTTTGGTGTGGGGTGTCATTATCATGGCGGTCACCGGCTTGATTTTGTGGTTCCCCATTCTCTCCTTCCAATACCTTCCGAAGTGGGCAATCGATATCGCCGAACTGATTCACTATTATGAAGCGGTTCTCGCCACCTTGGCCATCGTGGTATGGCACTTCTTCTTCGTCATTTTCCATCCGGAAGAATATCCGATGAGCGTAACCTGGCTCACCGGCCGGATGAATAAAAAACAATTGAAACACCGGCATCCCATCGAATACGAAGAGGTGTTCCAAGAACCCGCCGACCGAAGGGAAGACAATGAAATAAAATAATTACACCATGGTTTATAACAAAAATAATAGAGAAAGGGCAGGTTCTTGCGAGCCTGCCCTTCTTTTTTATGCATCAACCAGATTGAGGTCGGTCTCACTCCAATCGATTCATTTTTGTTCGTAAAGGTCGATTGATTATTCGAACTCCAGCACGACGTATCTTGAAAGAATCCGCCCCTGAGCACGTTCTTTCACTCGCAGGAGAACACTATTTTTCTCTCCTTCTTTCGCATCTTGAACGGCGGATGTAAATTCTTTTGCTGTCGTCACATCCTTGTTCCCGACTTGCTGAATCAAGATGCCGGGGCGAAGACCTTTTGCGGCTGCTTCCGAACCGGGAACCACTTCTGTGACAATTACGCCCGTTTGTCCTTCATATCCGGCTTGCTCCGCAATATCTTCCGTCAAGGTTTGCACTGATAATCCAAGATCATCCATGATTTTCGATTCCGGAGCCGCAGCCAATTCACCTTCATCCGGTAATGTTCCAATAGTGACATCGATGTTTCTCTCCCTGCCGTCCCGAATGACCTTCAATTCCACCTCGGTCCCGGGAGTTAGCAAAGATACTTTATTCCGGAATGGTCCGATATCATCAACCGCTTCATCATTCATTTCAATGATGACATCACCTGACTCCAATCCTGCTTCTTCAGCGGGTGAATCACTCATCACATCCGAAACCAAAACACCTTCTTTGGCTTCGATTCCAAAGGATTCCGCCAATTCGGGAGTTAACTGCTGGATATATATACCGAGGTATCCGCGAGTCACAGAGCCTTTCTCTTTGATCTGATCAAAAATCACTTTTACCATATTCGAGGGGATCGCGAAGCCAATTCCCATATACCCCCCGCTTCGGCTGATGATCGCCGTATTGATGCCAATCACTTCTCCTTCCAGATTCAAAAGCGGTCCACCGGAATTCCCCGGATTGATCGCCGCATCTGTCTGAATGAAATCTTCATAATCGGCAATCCCGACACTGCTGCGTCCCTTTGCACTGACTACACCTGTCGTCACCGTAGAAGAAAGACCGAATGGGTTACCAATAGCAACCACCCATTCACCGACTTCCATCTCATCGGAATCGCCTAATTCCAGTGCTGGAAGATTGGAGGCATCGATCTTGATGACCGCAACTTCCGAACGGGGATCAGTACCGATCAATTCGGCGTCGAATTCCCGATCATCATTCAATTTCACCGTAATCTTGTCGGCCTTTCCAACCACATGGTTGTTCGTAAGAATGTAGCCATCCGTCGATACAATGAAACCGGATCCCTGCCCGCGCTGCATACGCCGCTGAGGAGTACGTGGTGATCGCTGTCCTTGGCCTTCATCGGACCGCGGTTGGCCAAAGAATCGTTCAAATAAATCATCACCAAACAAATCGAATGGATTGTTGAAGGGGGCGGCGGCTACTTCGACTTCGCGTTCCGCTTCAATAAACACGACGGAAGGGGATGCTTGCTTGGAAATTTGCACAAATGCATTGCCGATTTTCTTGGCCGCACTAATACTGTTCTCATCTGATTGGGCAAGTGTTGCAGGTACGGCGGTAAAACTGAATAATACCAAAACAAAAACCATCGAAAAACACTTCTTGTACATTCCTGATTGTTTCATGTTCTCACACTCCTGTTTTTGTGTTATTTTTGCTCATTGAATTATGAGCAATTCTTTTTTTTGTAGATCGACCTTTTTATGCATTGTTGTTCTCCCGGATACTACGGGTAAAGGAAGTCTTCCCATGCACCGGGTAACAAGGGTAAGCGAAGTCTACCCTTGCGGTATGCAACTCAGTTAACAGTCGGTTCGGATTACGTTTCAATACTCAATCGGTAACGCCAGCCGATCAGTCTTGAACTTGTTACTATCCGAAACATAAAAGGCCGCTTCCAATCTCTTTTTTACTCAACCAACAAGGAACATGCCAACTTCGTAAGTATAAGAAAACAAAATAGATATCCCATAAAAACTGTTACTTTTTTTGAGCCAAAACGACACGATCCCGTGTAAGATCAATACAACATTATATGCTTTTCTCGAAGACTTGTTTATTATCTGAACGAAATATGATAGGCTGTTTCTTACAACTTTTTACAGGAGATAAGGCAATGGATTCTCATACGAATAAAAAAAATACACTTCCCCGCCGATCCGTTCTTCACGGAATGATGGGTGCAGCCGGTTTGAGCGTTTTCATGAAAAATGGAATGGTAGCAGAAGCCGCTATGCCGTCGGATGCCCCGATATCCGCCAAGGACAATTTGAAAATCACCAAACTCGAAACCTTCTTGGTGAAACCCAGATGGCTCTTCTTGAAAGTGCATACCAACGCCGGTATCACCGGATTGGGTGAACCTATCCTCGAAGGCCGCGCCAAGACATGCGCCACTGCCATCGAAGAAATTTCTCCCTATCTGGTTGGAAAAGATCCCCGGCGAGTGGTTCATCATTGGCAGGCCATTTATCGCCATGCCTTTTATCGCGGCGGCCCAATCCTCACCAGCGCCTTGAGCGGAATTGATCAAGCCTTATGGGATATCAAAGGAAAAGCACTCGGAGTACCTGTCTACGAACTCCTCGGCGGCCCTACCCGCGACCGCATCCGTGTCTATGGCCGGGCAAGCAGACCGAATGATATTGAGAGAGGCGTCAAACAAGGCTTTCGCGTTTTCAAAACCGGTGTCGCGAAAAAGCGGCCGGCGCGAATCGTGGAAACCAAAGGAGCCGTCAATTACGCTGCGGAACGATTCGCCTCTCTGCGGGAAGCGGCCGGAAACGATATCGATATCGCCATCGATTTTCACGGCGCCATTAGCCCGCAAACCGCGGAATTATTGGTCAAGGCGTTGGAACCCTATCAACCGTATTTCATCGAAGAACCCATCCAGTGCCAAAACGTAGATATCATGGCTGAAATCGCCCGCAGCACCCACATCCCCATCGCAACCGGCGAACGTATTTTCACCAAATGGGGCTTTCGTGAAATCCTCGAAAAAGGCGCAGCCAGCATCCTTCAACCCGACCTCTGCCACGCCGGAGGCATCACCGAAGTCCGCCTCATCGCCGGAATGGCGGAAGCCTACTACGCCGCCATCGCCCCCCACAACCCCCTCGGCCCGATTTCCCTAGCCGCCGGCCTGCAAATCGCCGCCTCGATCCCCAATTTCCTCTGTCAGGAACAATCCTCCCTCGGCCATGGCTATATTAAAAAACCGTTTGAAGTCATCGACGGTTACATCCCCCTCCCCACCGCACCCGGTTTAGGAATCGAACTCGACGAAGACGCGCTGGAAGACAAAATCGGCCATGATTGGCAAAACCCGCAAACCTACGATGCAGATGACGGATCAATAGTAGACTGGTAGGAATTCCGATGTAGGAGAGGTTACGAATTACGACCCATCGTTTTATCTGACTTTCTATCGGTTGGCTTTATTTCAAACACCCGGCTTGACGCTCGAATCCCCGCTTTAATCTCTCCGGCTTCTTTAATACTTGCAACAAGTTTATCAAAATGTTCCTTTTTCATGATAATGCTCTCTCGACAAATTCTTGTGTTTCTTCACTAAATTCAGTAAACTGCTCATCGGTAAAAAGCCCATTGTTTTTCCAAGCTACTAATTTGACTAAAGCATTGCTCCGTCTCAAATCATCAAACATAATGGCAATATCTTTATCCTCTTCATCCAATAATCGGAAGAGCTCGAGATATGCTTCATGTTCCTTTCCCTTTCGCTCTTTCAAGATTTTATCGACTTTCAGCAAGATGCGCTCACAAGCCATATTGAGCAGCTCTTTTTCCATCTTCCGCATTCTCTTCCAATCTCTCTCCGGTATTTTTTGCACAGTTAAAACTCCTCAATCGATTTGGAACCTGAATCATCTTCCTCAAAATCGATATACTCCCACATTTCACATTGATAAAGCCACATCGCGCCCGCATTTCTTCGGATATATTCCTCCACAGGTATACCATTAATTGTCGGTGGCCTTTTCACTCGTTTTTGTTTCCCATTAACAAAAATTGTCATATATTCTTTTTTCCTACGTCTCTTTTTTTTCTTTTCCTCACGAGTCAGTTTTCTTTTCTCTTTGGCCATAGGTGTAAAAATCCTTACAAAGGTATTAATCTTTAATTTTGTCACAAATAGCATTATCTTATTCAGACTTTAATCAACGCAATTTAAATCTTTACTCATGTTTCTTGCTCGATTTTTAATATATCTAGAATATATTTCCTAATGTCTTTCAATACCTCATCGAATTCTGCTCGATGAATACGCTTCGATTCAAAATCAATTTTTACATCTTGAAGAAACTTTTCGAAGTTAGAATTTTGTTCGCATAGTTTATTAATCGTTTCCCAATCAAGAACTTCTTTATTTCGAGTCGGATAAAGAATACTCGAACTATCAATGTCATGAGCGTCCAAATGAATAATGCCTATACCAAAGGATGATGCAAGGCGTTCAAGTTCGGAGAGAAACTCATCATCTTGTAGTATTTCAGCAGCAACAAGATAGCCCTCATGTGCCCATGATGAGTTCGAAACAGCTTGAAAGTATGCCTCTCTGTAGTTTGCCTTAGTCAAATTTTTCTTCAATTCAAAGGAGAATAATCTGAGTGAATTGTTATCTGACAACCGGTTAAACTCAATAACATCTGGTCGCCAATCATCGAGAGGAAGATAAAACCCAACCATATCGGGATGAATCCATTCGTTGTATCCAGAACGTTGAGATTTCTCATGGTATATTGTTTTTGTAAAAATAGATCGACCACGATTAAAAGTCGGATTTGCATATGCAAAATATGTAAGAAGTGGATGAAGATCACGCTCGCGATATTCTGTCTTTTTTTCTTTTCTCTTTGTTTCTTCTTTCTCGATTCTAGAAACTGCGTCGGGTGGTAATTCAGAAGCTCTTTCTTTTAGGAAGAAACGAGCCGGACGTTTCCCCACCTTAATAAAGCTAGAATCTTCATTATCTCTCACTTCGACATAAAGTTGCGCACCAAGGCTATGCCAAGGTGTTTTTCCTGAGGTTTTAATTTTGTTACTAAAACTTTTCTCTTTACCTATTTCCCATATTTCTTGATAAGTCAAAGGTGTATTAGACTCTTTCAGCACATCGTACGCAAGGTCAAGGAAAGAATAAGTAGCCATTATAATTCTCCGGTTTTTTCGTAATCGGTGAAATACCAAATAGAAGGATAACCTCAATTTCAAAACATCGTCAGTTCTCATATACTCGATTTCACTACGATAAATGCTCACTTCCAAAAACGACTCCGAGCACCCCTGCCACCACACAATACACCCCCGCCAACACAAAAACAGACACCCCCATCACCACCACTCCAAACGTATTCAAAGCCACATGATACAGCGTCACCAGCAGTATACTCCCCTTCGTGCTATTATAAATCCAAGTATAAAGAAACGATTGTGCTACGATCCCGATAAACCAAGGCACAAAAGGATACTCCATCATTGGATTTCCCTTCCATAAGAAAAGCGGGATATGCCACAATCCCCACAGAATACCGACAATGAGACTGGCAAACACGGCATTGTATCGTTTCTGCAATCGGGGCGATGAGGAAAAAGAAAAAGAAAGGATGATCAAAGGGGGGAATACCATGGGATCCCAAAATAACCGGAAACCAGCCCAACCAGGAGATCGCGAAAGCCAGGACATAAAACCAGCTAATGGGATATTGGTTCATTGTTAATCAGTGACCTCTATGAAGTTCTATGGCACAACCGCGATACAATCCACCTCGATCATAATTTTCCCCAAATGTGCCTGCACAGTCGTACGGGCGGGATAAGGCTCTTGGATAAATTGTTTATAAATTCCATTCATGGCAGAGAAATTGTTCAAGTCCGAAAGATAGATATTGACTTTCACGGCATGTTCCCACGAGGTACCGGCCGCCTCCAGTAAGGTTCCTACATTCTTGAAAGTCAACATCGCTTCTTCGCGAAAGTCCCCCAGGCGAAACTCGCCGGTTTCGGGATCGATCGGACCTTGGCCTGAAACATAGACTTGGGGACCATCGGCAACGATGGCGGGTGTATACGGACCTTGGGGGGGCGCTCCTTTGGCTGAAAAAATCGGCTTGCGCATGATACCTCCTTCATTATTTTTTTAATAACTTGCAATAAGCAAAATTAACTCCACGCTTTGCGTAAAAAACGCAGCCAGTTCCCATGCATGATTTGGGCGATATCATCCGGACGATATCCGCGTTTTTCGAATATACCGGCCAGTTTTTGCAGATCGATGATTGTATCCAAATCGGCGGGGGATTGATCCCTACCGAAACCACCATCCAAATCGCTTCCAATGCCGGCATGGAGGCAGTTTCCGGATAATTGGCAGATATGATCGATATGATCGACGACGTTTTCTAGGCTTACATCCCGGTTCGAACTGTGATCGACAATCCAGCCCGGCTGTAACATCCAGCAATCGAAGGCTGCGCCGATCACGCCGTCACGCTCGATGATGGCTTTGATCTGTTCATCGCTGAATTGGCGTTGATGAGGCACAAGAGTACGGCAATTGTTGTGACTGGCCAGAACCGGACCCTCGAACCGCTCGAGAGCCTGCCAGAATGCATTATCGGAATAGTGAGTCAAATCGAGTGCGATGCCCAGCCGGCTCATTTCGGAAATCAATTCCCTTCCCAGCTCACCGAGACCGTTTTCAACTCCGGTTCCCCCCGTGTACCGTCCTTGCCCGAAGTGAGCCACTCCCAAAAGGCGAAGACCGGCGTTCCACCATTCTTCGAGTTGAGCGGGAGACAAGATAGGATCGGCGCTTTCCATACTCAATACGATTCCAAGCGGCGGAGTTTCAGTATCTCCGGATTGTTCAAAGGCTTCCCATTCAGCGATATGACGGTCGAGTTCCGAAGCATTTTTCAATAACCGGATGTGCCCGTCTTGTTCCAAGGCGCGATAGTAAGCCAGTTGGCCTTGTGCGATACCATAAGCCTGGTAAGGAGTTGCATAATCGATATGCGGTTCCGGCATGCCGGTGGAACGGGCGAGCAGAGTGGCGAAGGAAACGGCAATGCGTGCCTGGCGCATTTCGGGAAATGCCACAGTATTCTGGGCACGGCCCGGTCCGGGAGTTTTCGCTTCCAGAACGCGGATTGTATAGACCGAATAGAAAAGATTCCGGTTCCATTGCAGCGCATTCCAAGCCAAATCGAGATGGGAATCGATAATCAACATAACCAACCTCGCAATGAATTGATGTTCCATTATACTGTTCTTGTCGGGAAAACAAATAAGCCGATTGTGATTTTCGTTAGATTTTTAAAAGAGATTATGATGAAAAAAAAACAAGATCAAGACTCCACTCCGCCGGACGATCCGATTTACCTGAATGCGAGACGGGAAGCGCTTGTCATCGTGCTGGCATTCGTGATCGGGGGAGTATATACCGTCTTATATTGTTATTTTTTCGGCTACGATCTCGAAGCGGAATCGGTAACTACTCTTTTGGGAATTCCGACATGGGTGGTGTGGGGGATCGCCGTGCCTTGGGCAGCCGCCATTCTTTTTAGTTGCTGGTTTGGATTGTGGTTCGTCAAAGATGAGGATTTGGGAGAAGAACCGGAGGAAGAGCGGGATGAATCTTGAAGCAAGTTCATGGTCAATTCTTTCGTTTTGCTTCTATTTGGGGGGAGTATTTCTACTCGCTTTGTTTTCCCATCGCCTTTTGAGCGGCCGTCATTTTTTGAAAGAATATTTTCTCGGCAGCCGCACATTGGGGATGTGGGCATTGGCCATGACCTATGCCGCCACCAGCTCCAGCGGAGGAAGTTTTACCGGCTTTCCGGCTCTGATCTATCAGTACGGCTGGATTTTAGCCTTGTGGATTGCGGGCTATATGTTCGTGCCGGTGATTTGTTTGGGACTATTTGGGAAACGCATCAACCAAGTGGCGCGAAAAACCGGGGCGATCACATTGCCGGATTTGTTTCGTGACCGATTTCAGGATCAACGGCTGGGGATTTTAATTGCGTTGATTCTTTCCCTTTTTCTTTCCGTGTATCTGGTTGCCCAATTCAAAGCGGGGGGAATGATCGTTCAGATTCTGCTGCAAGACTCTCCCCTTTTTGAAAATACCGCCGCTTCGCTGACATGGATTCCGGATACTTTTTCCTTCCTTGGTGAAGCGGATGCACATCCAAGCAATGAATATTGTTTAGCGCTTCTTCTTTTTGCGGGTGTAGTTATTTTGTATACCTCTTACGGCGGTTTTCGGGCTGTGGTTTGGACGGATGTGCTGCAGGGATTTGTGATGTTCATCGGTGTTCTTCTATTACTCTATTTCACTCTTTCGAAAGCAGGGGGATTGGAAGGGGCAACGCAGACCTTGATTCAGGAATCCAAGGAGCAGCAGACTGAATACGGAATTGCGGAGACGCATAATCTTGTTTCCGGACCGGCTCCGGAGCGCAACAATTCCGCCGGTTTTTTGCCGTTTGGGCTGGCGATCTCCTTTTTCATTTTTTGGCCGATTACCGGAGCGGGGCAGCCGGGGACTTTGATTCGTCTCATGGCTTTCAAGAATACACAGGTGTATCGGTGGGCGATTTGCACGGTCAGTTTTTACTATTTTCTGATCTATCTTCCGCTGGTCGCTATTTTCGTCTGTGCGCGCGTGATTCTACCTCCTCTGTCCGAACCCGATCAGGTCATGCCGAGTTTGGTAACAGCGGTTGCTCCTCCCTTCCTTGCTGGAATCCTGCTGGCCGCACCATTTGCAGCCATTATGTCGACAGTCGATAGTTTTTTGTTGATGATCAGTTCGAGTCTGGTTCGCGATATTTACCAACGTTCGATTCATCCGGCGGCTCCGTCGTCCTTGCTTCGGAAAAGCAGTTATATGACCACCATCATTGTTGGACTTATCGTCACCATCGGTGCATTGAATCCTCCACGCTTTTTGCAAGATATCGTCGTTTTTGCTTCGACGGGATTGGCCTGCTGTTTTCTGGCCCCGATTACGCTTGCACTGTATTGGAAACGGGCGACGGCAGCGGGGATGATCTGGGCGATCGCCAGTGGGGTGATTACGACGCTTGCTTTGTATGCCCTGAATTGGTACCTGACAAAAAGTATCGGCCCCTATAACTTATGGGGAATATTGCCGGCAATATGGGGATTGCTGGTTTCGTTCCTGGCGGGGATTATCGGAAGTATATATAGTTCGCCACCCCCCGAACATCTCGTTCGTTTTTATTTTTACAAAAATTACGAATCATGAAGTTTTTTTAAGAGAGTTTCCCGCGTGTATCGACAGGAGACTCCTCGACCTCCCCATTGGGATGCTTGATCCATACGGAGTTTTGCAAGTTCACGCAGGGGCAAATATGATTGGGGATGACATGAATTCGTTCTCCCAGTTCGGGGACACGTTCACAGCCGGATAGATCGATCTCGCCATGTTCTTCGCTAAGCCGGACAATTTTTGCGCTCGGATATTCCACAACATACCCGAATCCACCACCTTCCGGAGCATGGATCAATCGGTCGCTAGTCAACGCTTTGCTGCCGGCATCGATGACCGCTTTGCCGGGGACGGCATTGCTAACGACAATTGTGATGATCGACGCGGCACAATCATCCAGGCCGCACCACTGTCCTTTGACACAATTCATATCGTTATAGATATAAGTACCGGGGCGGATTTCGGTTAGGTGCCGTATCAAATGGGATTGGTACGCCGTGGGGGTGGAGCCGCCGGAAACGATGGCAGGTTGGAATCTATGCTGATTCCATACTTCGACCGTTTCATCGAGAATATCAGAAATCGATTGAAGTTTTTCTTTTTGCCGATCCAGGATTTCCGTCACATGGCCCGGGAAAATCATGAGACCGTCCAATCGCACTCCATCCGTTCGATCCACGACTTGAGCCAGTTCAAGTGAATCCGCCGGAGATTGCAAACCGGTTCGGTGATGGCCGACATCGATATCGATCAGGATGCCAACGGTTGTTTGATAAGAACACACATGAGATGCCAATGCTTCCACGGCAAATCGGGAATCCACGGCGACACGAACGGTATTTCTTGTGGCCAACCGAGCAATTGCAGAGCAGCGTTTTTGATCTAGAGCGGGATAGGCGATAAGAATATCATCCGCCATGTTGCCCATGATTTCGGCTTCCCCGGCCTTGGCAACGGTCAAACCGACAGCGCCGGCGGCCATTTGTGCTCGAGCCATACGCAACGATTTATGGGTTTTGGTATGAGGGCGTAATTGAAGATTGTGTTTCGAAGTGTAGTGCGCCATGCGTTGAATATTGTTCATCGCAATGGATAAGTCTATCATCAGGGCTGGGGTTGGAATAGAATGTTCGTCCATGATCAATTGATTTGAGATACCGTTTTTGATACTATCCTATGGGCATGTGTTGATTCATAAAGGGATATGCATGCAAAAAATGTGAGATTATAGCATAGAACAAAGGAACTATTCATCATGAGAAAGCATTTTACTGTTTTTATGGTTATGTTCTGTTTGTACACGGCTGGATTTCTTTATGCAGAGATTTCTGAGGACGAAAAGCTGGAGATGCGCAAAACATTCTATGATATTAAAAATCGAGCTCATAAATTTCAAAATGCGGATCGTTATCATCCAATCAGAACAGTTCACGCCTCCAAGCAAGTGTATACATTGGATTCATATCCACGAAAAGGGGCTTTCAAACCGGAATACACGATGAATGGTCACACATATACTCTCGAACATTTTTTACAGCGCAATTATGCGAGCGCCTTGTTAGTTCTCAAAAATGACAAAATTGTTTATGAAAAATACTTACAGAATTCAAATGAGAAAACACGGTTTATTGCCTTTTCTGTTGGGAAATCCATTACTTCGACATTGGTAGGCATGGCGGTAGAAGATGGATTCATTTCGAGTGTTGACGATCCGTTGACTCGATATCTTCCCGCTCTTATTGGCAGTGCTTATGAAACAGTGACGATGAAAGACGCCCTCCAAATGCTATCCGGTGTAGCATGGGGGGAGGCATATGATTGGAATGATGAATCAATCCCTTTCGTCAGACTTTGCCGGGATGCAATCGTATTACACCGTTACAGATTTGTCGAAGGCGCAAACAGTCTTCGGCGTGAACGGCCCGTGGGTTCCAAATTTAATTATAATGGAATGGATACGGCTTTACTTGGATGGGCACTGGAAAATGCAACGAAAAAACGATTGGCATCTCATATGGAAGAAAGAATGTGGCAACCGGCTGGGATGGAATGTGATGCGGCATGGCTATTGGATGGTCCTCCTGAAATAGGACGAGAATTTAGTGTGGGCAGTTTTGTGGCAACTTTACGAGATTATGGAAGATTCGGCTTGTTGTTATTAAACAATGGAAAGCGAAACGGAAAACAGATACTCTCCAAGAATTGGATCCGGCAAGCGACTACACCCGACCGTGATCCGATTCAATATGGAAAGTTATACAAAGATGATCCTCTTGGGTATGGGTATCAATGGTGGCTCTTGCCCAATGGACGCTTTCAAGCTTTAGGTGTCTATGGGCAAATGATTTATATTGCGCCGGATGCAGATGTAGTCATTGTAAAACTCAGCCATTGGCCTGAAGCGTGGATAGACGCCCTGGAAAAGGAATGCGCTCTCTTTTTTGATGCTGTAACGCAATACTTACAATAATCCCGTTTTTTTGACATCCTGATTTCCACAACATAATCCTCTTTCTATTTTGAAGCATTACAACTGTTTCTAATCACCGCGCACGATATTGAAGAATTTAGTTTCTATCGATTTTATGGATTGGGGTATTTTCACCAAAGAAAGGAAAAATATTCCGCTTGAAGAAATAAATCTTTTTTCGATGGTGCTTTTGGCGAGAGTTTGTTTTGCGACATCAATGTGCATATCAAATGCTTTGGATAAAGAAAGGTATTTTTCATTGGATGTGTACTCATGCAAAATGCATTCAGCTTCCTTCCGTTTTCGTGTTCTTGTGCTAACGCGAATCCGTTTTCCATTTTTCCGTCCATAGATGTACCAAATTCCTTGATGTTTAAAAAAGTATCATGATTCTGGCTCCTACAGTATTTAAGAATAGGACTAAGGACAAAAATTGACCTAAGTCCAGAGCACAGAAGGTTAGAATTGTCATGAGAGAATCGATGTAAGTTTAATATTTTGAGAGGTTTAGAGAAGAGCGGGAAACGGGGTTCGAACCCGCGCCCCTCAGCTTGGGAATAGAAGGCGGCAATGGTGGAACTACGCGGAAGATCGATCTAAATCAGGTATTATCAGACCTTTTCGAAACCGATAAAAAAATAGAATGATACCCTTAAACACCCTTACGAGCCCTTATAATCCCCCTAAAGGGTGGACAGAGGGTGGACGAAAACCACTGGTTTTATTGAACAAAACCATAATGAGAAAAGGTTCAAATGAGGCTTTTTTTATAGATGGCCCTCAGCCCAATAAAGCTGATGTCCTCACACATTTCTCGCTAGGAAAACGAATCTGTTTTTAGAATATGACATCAGCCCAAAAAACTTATGTTCTGCTTAAGCAAAAAGATCGGATAAGAATTTCTTGACATTTCTTGAAACAATGAAGATACAATATTCATAGAAACGGTTGAAAGGGAAAATAGATGAGTAAGCGTGAAAAATTTGCACTAGACATTGGGGTCACTTCAGGCGACGATATCCATGGTCATCGGCAACCACCTGAGGAAGCCCTGGCTGACGTCG
>CAYPPG010000018.1:0-115274 GCA_964412555.1 uncultured bacterium | reverse complement strand
ATTGTATCAATACCTTCCAAAACACCTCTCGCTTCTTGTACCGGTCGAACCGGGATAAACACAATGTAATTTTCATGTTGAAAAACGTTCATTTTTTGACCGATCTGGATTCCCATGGACTCGCGTACATGAGGAGGAATTTCAACTTGATATTTTGGAGAGACTTTGACTGTATTCATACTGTGATCCTTTCGATCATAACTCTGTTGATGAATAAAAATCATTTTGAGAAAGGAAATTAAACTCGATCAGAATGTATGTTTTATTTCCGATACATGTTCATGGTGGAACCGCTTTTCTTTCAGCCGTAGTATCGTTTCTTATTAAAACCGTTCACTTCGTGAATCGTTTTTTCATTCACATGTTTTTCTCTATTTTTCTGACGCCAAAATTCAATTTGCTCTTCAACCGTTTTTCCTTTCAATTTTTCATATATTTCTAAAGCGGCTTGATGCTGCATCTCGACACAATCAAATTTCTTCTTCATCATAAACCTCCAGTGGGCTATGAATAGCTATAGTATTATAGCCTTTACTCAGATTTATACCATTATAAAGCGGGATTTTCTTAAAGTTCACGATGTGTTTAAAATTCCAACTGACGATCAAACTACACTCGCATACACTAGCAATCGCAACATGTAATGCATCCGCGGCCCATTTTTGTGTTACGACTCCTGCATCTAGATATGCTTGCTGAAGGTGAATGGCTTCCTCCGTGATATCTACATTTTTGGAGATTTCTCGAATTTCATTATAAAATTTACGTACATTTTCAGGAGCTTTCTTGATCTCTTCATCAACAACTGTGGAAATCACCAGGTTAAATTTCCCTTTTTTGATTTGCGCGAAAAAATAACGCGTAGAAATTTTGAATTCGGTGTCAAAAAATCCACCAAATACTGAGGTGTCAGCGTATGTTCTTACGATTTTTGCGATCATTTTTAAAAGAGGATGGTATTATTATAATGAAATAAATAGAATGAACAGGGGCACAGTTGATTGTGCCCCTATCCAATTTGAAATTAGATTTAACTTACCCCACATCCCAACTCGGCACCATCGTCGCCCCATACTCCTTCAGCAACGATCGCAGCCGCCGTTGCATATCCTGCCGCACATCATAATGCGCCGGATCGTCGATCAGGTTCCGCATTTCATGCGGATCGTTCTTCAAATCGTAGAGTTCATCCAAGTCGAAAATGCCGTGATAGTTCATGTATTTATATTGCTCGGTTCGAACGCCGAAAACGGTTGGCGTTTGGGGGAACGCGCGTTCCCAGAAGTATTCATACAACATGGCTTCCCGCCAATTTGCGTCTTCCCCGCGAAGTATCGGCAGGAAGGAATTGCCCTGCACCGTTTCTGGAATGGGCGCTCCGGCTGCATCGAGTATGGTGGGGCCGATGTCGATGTTCAAGGCAATCCGATCTGTTTTTTGTCCGCCTTGGATCAGTTCGGGGCAATGGGCGAGTAGCGGAACGCAAATTGATTCCTCATACATGCAGCGCTTGTCGATAAGGCCGTGTTCTCCATGCAGGAATCCGTTGTCACTCATAAACAGGATCAACGTGGAATCCAAGATTCCTTCCTCTTCTAATGTTTTCATGACCTGGCCGATGCTGTCGTCTACTGCCAGCATGGTACGGTTGTAATCCAGGATGAACTTATCGAAGTATGTCCCGTCGTGATACATATAATCGACGCCGTGCCAGCTATGCCGTTGGCGTTTCACCCATAGCGGTTTACCTTCATAATTTTCTTCGGTATCGGCCATTGATGCTGGATATTGAAGTTCCACATCGGAAAAGGCATCTTTGTGCCGTTCGGCCGGATAAAATTCGGCGTGTACCGCTTTGTGGGATAAATACAGGAAAAATGGTTTTTCATGGTCTTTCTTAATGAAATCGGTGGCATAATCGGTCAACATATCGGTCATGTACCCTTGCCGCTGCACGGTTTGGCCGTTGATGTTGAAGGTCGGATTGTTATAAACGCCTTGCCCGCGGAAACTGATCCAATGGTCGAAGCCGGGGCGGGGCTTGTCGGTGCTGCCACCCATATGCCATTTGCCGATGAAAGCGGTTTCGTATCCATTCTTTTGCAACTCCACTGGGAATGTCGGGGTTCCGGCAGGAAGTAATGTGGAATTGTTCATCACCCCATGAGTGTGTGCATACTGTCCGCTCAACACACTGGCCCGGCTTGGTGAACATAGAGATGTTGTGACATAAGCGTGGTTGAACATGATCCCGTTGTTCGCCATCCGGTCCAAATGGGGAGTACGCAGGAAAGGATGTCCCATGCAACTCATGGAATCGAAACGCATATCGTCGATAAAGACAAAGATGATGTTTCTGGGTTTAGCGGCTGCGCTTGAACTTGGAGTCACTAATGTATTGACAAGCGGAAAACTCATTCCCGCCGCGGTTGATTGAATAAAATTTCTTCGAGAGATTGGATTTTTTATAGAGTTGGTCATGATTCACCTCTTGTATCTATTGTTAATGTATTTACTCGAAAGATGCGGGCAGGGATGCCTGCGCTTTGACATTACATATTGTTGACGAGTTCCCAGCGTTTTTCCGCTTGCCGCATTTCTCGCCATGTCATACCCATTTTTAGAAGTATGTCCCTTGCCATCAGCCGATTTCCACGCGGATTCATATGAACACCGTCGGTTGTCATCAATTTGTCATCATTCAACTTGATTTTGTACCAATCGGCAAAGGTATTGAATAAATCACATAGCAACAAGTCTTTCTCTTTTGCGAGTTCGCGAAGAAAGGCGTTGTAATCCCGAAGTTTAATATTTTCAGGGCGTTGGAGATCTTCATAAATCGGTGTCGCTGTCAAAAGCAATACTTTGATTCCCGCTTTTTGGCATCGCTCTACGATTTCAGTCATGTTCTTCTTGTAGTCGGGTAGTGGCACTCCTTTTTCTCCATGCCAGACATCGTTCACTCCACAGGAAATACTTACCCAATCCGGATTGTGAGCGATGACATCGCGGTCGAGGCGCGCCAGCATGTCATTGGATTTGTGGCCGCTGATCCCCGAATTGATGACGTTCACGATGTACCCGTTTACATCGCAAGTCAGTTGAAAGAGGGATACATACCCCTCCGGTTTCGAACCGGCTTGAGTAATACTATCGCCCAGAAAAACGATTGAATCACCATCATCGAGCCGAAAATTGTTCTCCGCCGCCGAGATATCGAGTGGAACCAAAGAAGGAATGAGAAGAAGTAACGGGCACACAAAAAATACGGATTTAAACAACATTTCTTTAACTCCTTCAATTTACTGAATTTATACTATCCCAAAAAAGGATCCGTTCTATCAAAACGGTAAATCATCTTACCATATATCCGATTTGTGACCAATAGCCGCAAGTGCAGCGTACACTTTCGAATGATTTGGAGAGCATCTTTTCTTCATCAATACTCTGGGTATACTTCTATAAGTAGGATGAAGCGAAAGAAAAAAATGTCACATTTTGTTGATGGTTTTTTTCGGCTATGATATAGTTAGGGTTGGTTAAGGTCGTCTCGATTTTATCTCTAATAAAACCCGAGACTTATGTATTATTATTTTGTTGATTTTTTATGGTAGGGATGTAGGTGGGGAAAGTGAATCCTCGTGAATTCGTGGATCTTTTCACTATCGCATCGAAGTTTTTTCACAATTTTTTTTCGACTGTTTCAGGCTGGTTTTGGCTTGCAAGTTAAGTCTGTGCGCAAACGTGGAGTGAAGAAAATCTTGGGTGATGTTCTACGTTACAACTCTTGCAGAATGTGATATTGTATGCATGGACTCGGTCAGATCAAGAAAATTTGCAGGATGACTTTATTTTTGAGAATTGATCATAAAGGAAACAAATCATGAAAGTACGAGCTCGTCGTTTCAAGAAAAATATAACCGATACCGCCGGATTTTCGATGGTGGAGATGTTGCTCGTCATCGGGATCATCGGGATCGTAGTGGGGGTCGGCGCCATTTCTTATGTGAAGCAAATCAACCGCAGCCGTGTGGACACTGCCCTCCAAATTATCAATGCCAATATGGTGCAGGCTCGGCAAGTTTCTATTGCCAGACGGCAAAGTACTCGTGTCGCAATCGATGCGGGAGCCCTCGATGGATTCCCCGATTCGTTGACCGGCACCCGCACCCGCCGCGCTTCCATCTGGCGCGAAGCCAAACGACAGCAACAATATGAATTCGACGTGGAAGTACCGGCAGGCACCGGAACGCGCGATACGATTCCCAATGCCTATCTCGTCGGGGATCCGGACTACTTTCCCGAAGCGGTCATGATTGCCGATGTGGATAATCGTTTTCCCGGAATCGGGGGAAATCCGGAAGTATTCTACGTTGAATTCAGTCCAAGAGGTTCTATCCGAAAAGTGTATTTTCAAGGGGAAGAACCAACGACGAATTACAACGAAATTGCTCCGATTATTCATATCGCCAGGGCAGGGGAAATGTTTACCATCAACGGAAAAGATTATGATTACCTCGCTGCCACGCAAGTCAATCTGCCGGAAGACGACCAACAGGAACGCTATAAAGTGCAGACTCTCGAAGTCGTTCGGCTGACCGGACGCACGAGATTGTACGATTATGCCATCATGAATCCCTGGCCGATCGACGAGTTGGTCATCGAATAACCAAATAAACCGTGCCCGTTGTAAGTCGGTTGAATAGGAAATATTGGATCAATACATAGGATGATAAAAATGAAAACGATAGACCTGAAAAAAACATCGAACCAAGGATTTACCTTGCTGGAGGTTATCATTGCCGCCTCGATCCTGGCACTCGGTCTATTATCGATCGTGAAGGTCTTTCCGTATGGAATCGAGACCAGCCGGCGGGCGGAAGATTTGACGCAGGCGACTTTATTGGCTCAATCCATGTTCGAGAGCCTGAAAACAGACCCGGAGAATTTCCCCATTCTTCCCGGCGCCGATTCCGTTTTGATTCCGTTGCCTGGTAACGGCTATGATGACGACACGAATTTTGCTGCTTATGCCCGACCTAGAAATAATTCGGATTTGAACCAAAACGGTATACCTGATATGGATTATGACGGGATGCCGGAAGCCGATGGATTGGGATATGCGGGGATCACACCAAACGGTATCGATGATGACAATGATGGTGTGATCGACGATGATGGTGACAGCGGACCGCTTCATAACCGGAATAATATTCCTCCCCGGGCTTTTACTGCAATGGCTCGTGATGGAGATTTGTATTATGATCCTGAACCTGGAACGGATGAAGAATATGCGGATGGGATCGACAATGACCGGGATGGACTGATCGACGAAGACTGCCGCCTTGCTTCGGTTCGTGTATTGGGTTCCGGTTTCCTATTGCCTTTGCTCGCAGGTGATGGAATCGACAATGATGGCGATGGAGAAGATGATGATAACAATCCCAATACTCCTGCCAAAGCGGATGGAATCGACAACAACGGCGATGGACGTATTGATGAAGGCATCGATGAGGAAATTTGGGATGGAAAAGATAACGACGGGGATGGCATGATCGATGAAGACTGTCAGATGGCTCGTTTTCCATTCAGCCCCGCTAAATTTCCGGCTCCCTATGGACGCTATCAATGGCAGATTTTCGTAGGGCGGATTCCCGACAACGGACGGTATGGAATCGAGGACATCAATGGAGACGGGATTCCCGATATGGGAGACGGGATCGACAATGACGGCGATGGCAAGATCGATGAAGAATTGCCCGACGGTCATGATTACGATTTTCCCACTTTGTCCGGCCGCCGTGCGGGATCGAACTTTTTCCGCGCGTATACACAGCGCCCGCAATCGGACGGCAAGGTCGACGAAGATTGTATAGCCGCACCACTTCCCAATTGGCGCCGGGTAGAAATCGTCATTTCATGGGGTGGGAATGGTGAGGACGATGATGGAGATTTGGCCAGAGTGGATCCTCGGAATACATCGACTCTTGGAGTGGATCAGCAATCATTTGGCCGGCGCAGTCAGCAAATCTCCTACGGCGCTATCGAGTGGGGAATCGATGAAGAGAAACCGGATGGCCTGGACAACGATTTTGACGGCCAAGTCGATGAAGATACCTATGGATATGATTTTCGATTGGTTGGTTTCGTCAATTTAGAGAAACCACGAGAGTCGTTCACTCTGATCGGTGGGCAACCCCGCGGACTGGTTTCTTCGATTGTTCAGTGATGGTGTTTTTTTTCTATGATATCGTAAGGAAGAGCAGAGAACGAGAAAAAGGGTAGGATCATGAATGGACAAACACGGACAACAGTGAATAGAATGCCCTCTTCTGACAAGAAGGCTTTCACCCTCGTGGAACTGTTGGTCTCGCTGGCGATCATTTCCATTTTGGCCGGAATGGCTGCGCAGACGATGCGAGTGGTCTTGAATGCGCGGGATCTGGCTATGCAGCGGGTCGAAGTGAATGAGACGGCGCGGTCAACATTGGAATTTATGGCGAGTGAAATGCGCTCAGCCTATTTGACTCCGGATTCGGTCAAGCCGGTTGTCACTCTTTCCGGCAATGATGAGCAAGTTCCACGCTTTCGATTTGCCGGTATCCATCGGGATGTCGTCGCGACAGAAGAAGCCGGAGTTCCAGGAGCGGGGGAAGATGATGATCAGGATGGCATGATCGACGAAGAGGTCCTCGACGGGATCAACGCTGATTTTCGAGGGGGAGCCGAATCGTCTCTGAGAGGCAGCCGTCCCACAACCGATCCGCTTGGCTGTGAACCGGGTGATCCCGCTTGCATCGATGAAGATATCGGCCTCTTTCCAAGCGATCTGCTTCATTTTGTGAGCGCCATCGAAAATTCCGGCGACTTGATTTTGCAGGAAATCTCTTATGGGCTTGATCCCAGCGGCACGAAACTGGTTCGCCGCGCTCAAATTCTCGAATTGAGCGGGACGGGGCGGGCGAATCGGCAGGAAATCTTGGATTTCGGGCAGTTTATCGATAATCAATCTCAAAAGCGTTTATTGCCTCGGCCGGTGCCGCCAGGGATGCAGGTTCCCCAAGCCGAATTGCAGGCTGCCATGCGGAACTGGGATACCGGCGCAAAGTACGGCCAATTGGACAGTGAAACGTTCGTGACCAACAAAAATCCTGGGAAATTGTTTCAAGTTTTGGCTTACGATATTCGCGGACTTCGTCTTCGATATTGGTATTACGATTATAATCGTGGAGGCTGGCGGGTCACGGATGAATGGGATTCCTCGCGAGAAACCGCATTGGTTCCTCCGAATTGGAATTTATTCAATCTGCCCGCATCCAACAACAGCCTTGAAGGAAACACACGAACCGGTTTTGCCAATTTGATCGTAAATGAACCGGAAGATATGTATCCGAAACAGCCGAACAATCCTCTTCAGTTTTTGGTGACCAATCCTGCTCAGTTGCTGAGTAACGACCAATACCAGCAGGAGGCACAGCGAATTTCGCAGCGCACGGACGGATTGCCGAATATGGTCGAGATCACGATTTATGTGCAAGATCAAAAGAGGAACGCAACTTCTCGGCCGTATTCCACCCGCGTATTTATTCCGAACAATTATCGTAGCATTGGAGCATAAAAGAACAGAAACACAAGGCAGGTTAGAGCCATGAAAGTTGAAAACACATATATGAATCCGCGTATGATAGGGCGACCGAGTGAAACCGGTGTGGCGTTATTGACGGTGTTGGCGCTGTTATCCGTCTTCGCCGTGGTCTTGGTTGGTTTTACGTACACTCTCCGGATGGAAGAGATTACCGTAAACACCTACGCCGAAAACATCAATGTCCAGGAAGCGGCTGAAACCGCTATCCAGGGTGTTTTGGGGCAAGTCGCTCGGGATCTCGATCCCGCCAATCCGCATATTGTGTTAGGACGGCCCCAGCGGCGGTATGCTTCCTTGCTCGATCCCTGGGCGGTTGGTTACGCAGGACAAGTCGGTAAGCGGGTAACATACGATGCGCGCAGCCATCAAGTAGATACTCGGCCCGAGCTGCGGCGCTTGGCGATGCGGCAGATTCCCACTCCTATTCCTCTTCGCGTGGACGAAGATCCGCCGGGGGATAAAACCGGTATGAGAGTTATCGGAGCGGCCGGCCGAGGGGATGGATTTCCCGGCTTGGGCGGGATCGATGACGATTTGGATGGAATCGTCGATAATAAATTCGGCGAAGCGGACAAGATCCAAATGCCCCATGACGATGACGAAGATCAATTGGTCGACGAGGATGGCTACGATATGCGCCGGCCGGATAGAAACGGAACGTTTCCATTCACACCGGGAACCGGCTATGACGCGGATGGGGATTTGCTGGGTGTTTTCGATGAGAATGCGAAGATCAATATCAATTTTGCCGGGAATAATTGGGGACAGCAAAACGGCCAAACCTATAATCTTGGGGTATCGACTTCCGAACTGGATTTACCGTTGTTTCTATTCAACCGAGTGGTCAATTATTTGACAAGCAATAACAGTCTGGGAACATTGAATCAACGAGATGCGGAAGAACTGGCTCAACGTATCGTCAGCTTTCGGTACGGAAGTTTCGAAAACGGGGGAACGAATGCAACGATGCAGCCAGGAGAGGAAAACCAGGACGACAACAACAATAATAATCCTGAAATTGTACGGGTCGATAAATACAGCGATGCATTCAATACGACTCGATTTGAAGGAGAACCTTACGCCATATACGGGAATGAAAAAGATGACGACGGTGACAGTCTATACAATGAAGAAGATGAACGTTATATCGGACCGACAACGGAAAATCAAAGCGGCACACCTTTGACGGGGGCACTGGGACAAGTCAGCAATGCAGAAAATTTCCGTCCCGGCGATCGCATTGATAATGACGGTGACGGCTATATCGATGAACGGAACGAGGGAATCGATGACCCGTCGGAATTCAATGTCTTTAAACCGAATGGGAACGACCGACCTTTCGCGACAGTCGAAGATTTGCGTTTGATCAATGGGATTCCCGATGATGATCCGGTGCGCAAACCCGGCGGACCGCAATTGCCGTCCATGTTCCAGATTCTTCGGGATTCCTGCACGATCTACAGTCAATCGGATGAAATTTCCGGTCCTTTAAGCGGGAAATTCAACGAAGTGGCAAAGATCAATCCGAATGCCGCCTACAACTGGCGCGCCGCCGATATTTGGAAACGTTCGAATAACGATGAGAGAAACCGCGCCGATTTCCAATACAGCCCTCCATTACGACTCGAAGACCTCTTCCCTTTGCAGGTGGACAATGATGGAGATTGGCAGCTCATGGCCGAACCGGATGTTGAAAAAGGGGAAGCGGACGGTATCGATAATGACGGTGACGGACTGATCGACGAACCATCCGATGATTATGATGGCAATCTATATCCGAGTGGTGATTTTGACGGCTATGGTGAACCTGATATCGGTTCTCCCGCAGTAGCCAATGGCCAGGATGATGATGGAGATGGATTCACGGATGATGATATACGAACCGCCCAACGGGATGAAGTCTCTGGCCGCCATCGCGTTCTTGGGAAGAATAATCGATTGCGGGACGAAGATGAACGTGAAATTCTTCCCGGCATGGTTGTGGAAGGAAATGGAAAAGACGATGATGGTGATAATTTAGTCGATGACGACGGTGATTTTAATGGCGACAAACTTCTGACTCATGATCCCGAGTGGCATGTAAATGAAGACGGATACGGCGATTTGAGCGCCGATGGATTCCCTGGCTTGGGAGCGCTACCCGATGCGGATGAGGATTCCGATGCGGGGGATATTCTCAAAGAACCCGAAATCAAAAGAGACTTGCTGATAACCAATTTTGCGGATGACGATTGGGACGGTTTTGCCGATTTCAACGATCCGCAAGTTATCGCCGCCATGTACGCTCCGGAACTCGACGGTGTCGATAACGATAACGACGGCGAAGTGGACGAGACCGGTGAACGGTATATTGCTTGTTTCGACGACGATGAAGATGGACGTATGGATGAGGATCCGGCCGAATTTCAAATTGCCTTGAATCTGTATGATTATATTGATACCTGGGCGCCTTTCCAAGTAGCCGAAGATCCCGATATTCGAACGTTGCTGGGAAAAAGCGAAGATGATCCTGTGTTGGCCGATCCGGTCACGTTCCGCTCCCTGAATCTCTATACGACACGGCAGCGGGCATTTCGTATGCATTCCCGCCTACTTGCCGGTCCGAACCGAAACAGCCGGGAAGAACAAGTCTTTACAGAATATATGCGCTTCTTATTGCCGAGTCCTCCGCAAACGGGTATGCGGGTGACCTATGAAGGCGTCGAATCGGTTCGCATCAACGAAGTGATGGCGAAACCGGTGATTCGTTTGGAAGCGGAAGACGTCTTCAAGGGTGAAACGATTGAATATGACACTTCCGGCTCCGGCACACCACCTGTACTGCCTTCACAGTTGACTCGCTTCCAAGTGATCAGCGGTGGTGGTGATGATGGTATGCGGCAAAGCCTGTTGGGCGTTTACGACTCGAATTGGGGTTCCGCTGCGCAACAACCGGCACAAGGATCAGTTGTTCCTGCAAAACCAGGTTTCACTTTCCTTCCGGAAGGATTTAAGAATACATTCAATCCATATCTGCCCCTTATGAATATGGACAGCATGGCTCCGGCATTCATTTTCGGAGTGACGAATACTGTGCCTCCGCCGGACACCGATGTCACAACAATGGTCGGCCGGCAATTGGTGGAAGAAGCCGAATGGACTTTCGAAAACCTACCCGCCGGCCTATATGATGTAGTCCTTTATTTGCATCCGGGCCATCAATATCATCCGGAAGTGCAATATTTCTTCAATGGTGAACCTATCACATTCCGTTCCGACTTTGCGTTTGGCGATGCCAGCGGTTTCACCGGAGCAGCAAGCACTCCGCCTGCACAGGACCAGATTCGCCGGGATACGGCATGGTTGAACAATGCAGAGTTTAAACTGCGATACCGGTTGACACCATTTCCGCTGCCGGATCAATGGCGGGTCAATTCCGACGCACAGCGTGTGGAAGTCAAGAGTGATGGAACGTTGACCGTGCGTATTCGAGCGAATGCGCCGCAGGCGGGTTCTTTCTATGAAACCTCGTTTGACCGCATTGAACTAATCAATCCACGTGTTCAGTATCTCGAATTGGTCAATATATCTACGCAGGATCTCGATATTTCCGGTTGGACCATCGACACGCCCTTCGGCCACTATATCATTCCGGAAAATACTGTCATCAGCCGAATGAAACCCTCCTGGGATAAGGATGACGGTCGTGAACTGCGTCAAAACGAGGGCTTGCCAGGGGACGGTGTTCCCTTCGAAAACATGTTCGAACGCTCACGCATCGGTCAAAACATCAGCGGCGAAAATCTGCTTCTTGAAGATAACAAGTTATTGATCGCGTTTGATAAAGCGGCTTTGATTAAATTCCTGCGGGACAATTATCCTGCGATTCCAAATCTCGACGAACGCGTTGTTCAACCTAACCTAGCCGAACGGGAAAAGACCGCGATTATGGCCAGTATCCAGAACGGGCCTGCTGCGACAACCGTTCGGAATGCGCAACTGAGCGATCTGCGCTTCCGCCTGGTCGATGTGCAGGAAGATATTCTTACACATAATCCTACAGAAAAGATGGTGACTCTTTACGATCCGGCAGGGAATTATATCGATTCTTTCCGGTATCGTACAACCTTTAACAATGCTATTGTCAACATTCGAGAGAACGGTCCGGGTGAGGATCTTATCGCTCTTCCAGGCTATCGTGGTTTCGAGACATTCGAACGAACCGATCCGACTTGGTTCGAAAACGATCTGGTGGTGAATCCCAACGCAGCGGCAAATAATCGCGTTTCCATCAAACGAACCGTTCCAACGATGAAACTCGATGCCAAACAAGCGATTGTTACCGATATGACGGTTGGTGCGGATGGTGAACTGGCGCGTGTCGCTGTGGGTGGATACGATGCTGGAAATGATCCAAACAACAATCGGCTTACGCGTTTCAAAGACGCAGAAACCTTCCCTGCTCGAGATTCGCATTGGAATGGCTGGGATTTCATCGGTGATCACTACGAGTATTTGTCTAAATCCGAAAAGCCTCGGCATGAATTGATGGAAAATACCGGTGCCATTGCACGGGAAGCAGTCGCTCCGGATGATAGTCAGATTACACGTTTTTATCAAATGTTAGGCGGATTCGAAAACGCGACCGATATCATGCCCGCCGGGAACAGCAGGATCCGAAGCCGTGGTCAGGAAAATGTGACGGCATTCATTTGGCGGCTGGGCGCTCGGGAGTTGATTCGTGCCGGTTTCGATCCCGATGTCTCCGACCTGCTCACAGTTCGCGTATTGGGACGAAAATATGTGGATCGAACAGGAATCATGCGCGAAATCGATATGCCTGTCGGCGAAGTGATGGTCACGCCGGTCGTTCGTGTCGTCGATCCAGGGCAGAATCCAATTCATGATGATCCTGATGATGAAGAGAATCCTTATAACATTTTCGCTGAAACCGCGGGACGGGGTGGAGGATCGAAAAAGCCGGTCTTTGCGAAACTGCGAAACGGTGATACAGCGTTTACAATCGATTTACGCGAAGATTTCACGAATTTGTGGCGTGATTTGCTCAATCCGAGTGGGGACGAACCCATGCTCGAAATTGCGGTCGTGCTTCGCAAAACGACGCGCGATTACAATCCCTTTACCCGTTCCCAATATGGACGGCAGTTGGGTTGGATTTATCCGCAAGACCGTCCCGATCTCGGCTTGAACGTTCCGGTTGGTCCGGATCAGGAAGGATACTACAACGCACCCGGTGTTGGTTTCTTGGGTGGCATGGGTGACGACAATTATTTCTTTAGAGGAATCGAAATCTTTGGCCGGGGCCGGCTGGAGAAAGGCGATTCCGAAGAAGATAATGCACTGCTGACCTATCTGGCCGGAACGCCGGGACGCGACAATACCGGTTATGTTCCCGCCTATCCGCGCCGCCGCACAAAGGTCAATACCAACCAACGCGATACGGCGGATATTATCGACAACACCGCTTATGTGAAGAATGGGCCACTGGCCACATTGGGCGAGATTTCCCGCTTGTTTACCGGAAACAAATTTGAAACGGTCAATAGCCCGATTATCCCCCAACGGCTGGAAGATAAATCTGTCGATTCGACGCGGATTCTTCCGACGTACCGCTTGGCGGAACGCGCACGGTCGAGCAATCGCGATTATCAGATCCAATTGGCGCAGCGCGAACGGCTGGATCAATGGGAAAATCAGTATACCCAACTCTATAACATGATCACAACGGCAGAACATGGAATTATGCCCGGTTTGATCAATATCAACACCGCTCCGCGCGAAGTGCTTGTCGCGCTTCCTTTTGCGCCGTTGAAGGATATCGGGCAGCTGGATACATTGCTCAACCGGCACTATTTCAACACGATTGTGGCCGACTTCATTATCGAAGGAAGGATGCCCGTTGGACGCGACATGGCCTTCGGTGTACACAGCTTGGATGACGATATCTTCCAGGCGGAATATAACAACAACAATACCCCGGCGGATACTCTTTCGGATTATAAATTCCCCAGTGTTGGGCGAACCAAAGAGTCGTACAAGAGTTTCGAATCGCTGGAAAGGTTTCTTGATGACCGGAATATCTTCAAGGCCGAGGATACCAAAGGAGACCAGGCATCCAATTTCAACGATTTCTATCTGAGCACAGAGGTTACCGATCCGGACGATGGCCCGTATTCGGATATCGGCACGTTGCTGGCCCAAATGACGCATCTCAAACGCCGTGAGCGCTTTGCAGAATTTGTGTACCGGCAGCCCACTGACCGAACCGGTGATACGAAACCGGATGGAGTCGGTGATCTACGGGAACGTTTGAACGCAGAACTCTCTCAATTGGAAGACCTGACTCCGGAAGATATGGAAGCAATGATGAATCGCATCTCCAGCTTGATTACCGTTCGTTCGAGATCGTTCGGAATCATTACACGCGGCCGTATTTTCGACACCAACGGGAACGTCACCGCGCAGCGAAGGTTGGAAACGGTCTATCAGCGATAAGTATCGCTGGTATATAGTGTATCGCCGGCATCTTGCCGGCATATCGAGATGACGCTTAGTGAGAAAAGAGATATTCTTTATAAGGACCGTAGGGGCGGTTCGCGAACCGCCCCTACTTCCGCATGACGAAGAAACAGAAATGAGATATTCTTTACAAGAAGAGATAAAATAGATAGTTAAAAAACGGTGGTGATCGATCATGAAACAATTCGTCCCATTCATAATAGTAACCATTATCTTTACCGGCTTTGTGAGTGTAGCCACTTCGCAGGATGATGAGGCGACTCCGACTCCTACTCCGGTGCCCTTTACCAGTTCTTGCATCTCGAGTGGAGTGGAACCTCAAAATATCTTGATCAACGGCAATTTTGAGGCCTCTTCCGGGAGTGGAACCTTTCCCGTCGGATGGGAACCTGGCGCAAGCGGAATCGGCGGCATTTTGCGCGGAGAAGTGAATCCCGGGACGGAAACGTTTAATCACTTTGTCACCTTTTCTTCGAATGCCTCCATTATGCAGACGTTTTCCCCCTACACGGGTAACTACACACGTTTCCAGGTCCGTTTATGCGGTGTCGTTACCAATGGACGATTGGAAATTTATCTAGGCGGCAATTTAAGAGGCACCTTTCCGCAGGGCACAAATGAAGGATTGACGAGTGGACTTTTTACAACGCAACAGCAACTTCCGCTCGAAATCGGCCTTGGCTCCAGTGACACGAATCGAACAATTGAAATTCGATACACGGGCGGGGGCACGGCCTATGTTGATAATGTACAACTAGTTCCTGTCATTGGGAAAGGTGGGGAAGAACCGACTACCCCAACCCCAACTCCACCCGAACCGACTCCTCAACCGACGCAACCGCCGGGACCGACGGCGACTCATACACCGACAATTCCTGTTGGTACGGCGACTCCTACTCCTACACCGGCTTTGGTTGCGGGATCGTTACAAATTAGCGCCAATCCGCCGATGCTCTCCGTCAGCCCGGATGACTTCGATAATCAATCCGGATTGTCGAAACAGGTCCTTCTCGATTTCGAAGTGATCGGCTCGAACGGCGAACCGATTGATTTAGGCCAATTCGAAGATGTCCGTGTTCGGATTACCACCGATGAAGGCAATATTCAGCAATACGAGAATAACAATTATAATTCCGTTACGGGATGGGAGGATTACGACGAAATTCGCGCCAGTCCTCTCTATTATTTCCCGACCGGGCCTTATGATGGAACGATCCGGGTCGTCATCGATCTTCAATTTCGTACGCCGGGCGGTGATTTGCAAGAAATACGTGGTGTATTGCCATTAATCCAACGAGTCGAAAAAGAATCTTCTCTCATTGGGCCGACCGGATCATTCAACCCGGCTATGAATTATGCTTCCGGTCGCAAACCCGGCGACAGAGGGTACCGGCCCGATATGCGGACCAACCTTTACTTTAAAGAACGGCTGGATTGATCGAAATTTGGAAACACTCAAAAAAGGCGGCTGAACCAGCCGCCTTTTTTTGGATAATAAATGAATCGCTCTTTCTTTCAAAAATTCATTACTCATTCATCTTCAAAAAATTGAACCTTCCTATGCTCTCTTGTCTCTCTGGTTTCATTTTTCCCGCCATGGAGTTATTTTATTCTTGAAGAAAAATCATGAACAAGGAATGATTATCCATGAATATTTCCCGCAGAACGTTGTTGGCTTCTATGGGAGCGATCCGTTTCACGCCTTCTTTCTTTGCCCAAATCGATTCATCCATCGTTCGCAAACACGATGAAACTGTTCACAATTTACTCGAAAAACAAATTGTGGATCCTGACAGTCACTGGCGCGGTTCCTATCCTGATCGGCATGGACTGCATCACGCCGGTTCGGCCGCGAGTATTCTTGAACATGGCGCCGCTGCCTATCTGCACGAACAATCGAGCTATTACAAGAAGCCGAAACTCTTTGAACGAATGCAATTGGCGGCCAATTTTTTGGAACGAACTCAAAATGAGCAGGGGAATATCGATCTTCTCACAACCAATTTCAATTCTCCGCCGGATACGGGTTTTGTTGTGCATCATGTCGCCACTGCAGCAAATCTGGCTCATCTGTACGATGCGCCGAAACTACTCGCTATGATGGAACCGTTTTTGCGAAAAGCCGGAAAGGGAATGGCGAAAGGAGGTATCCACACCCCCAATCATCGCTGGGTGGTTTCCTCTGCCTTGGCGCAAATTCATGAACTTTTTCCGGATGCTGCCTACCTTCGGCGCATCGAACAATGGTTGGCTGAAGGCATCGATATCGATGAGGACGGCCAGTTTTTGGAACGAAGCACGACAGTCTACAATGCGGTGACGGACCGTGCATTGGTCGTGATGGCGCATAAATTGAATCGTCCCGATTTATTGGAACCGGTTCGTAAAAATCTGGATTCCATGCTCTATCTGCTGCATCCGAATTACGAGGTCGTTACGGAAATCTCCCGGCGGCAAGACGTGAACACACGTGGAACCATGTCCCGCTATTGGTTCCCGTTACGTTATATGGCCATGCACGATAAAAACGGGCAGTATGCGACGCTTGTCCGGCAACTGGAACCGGAGCGAATTCGCCTTTCCTTGCTCATGGAATATCCAACATTGCAAAAGAAACTCCCCACGGCGGTTCCGGTTCCAACACAGTATGAAATAGAATTCAAGGAAGCGGGCGTGACCCGAATTCGCCGGGATCGAACCAGCGCTGCCTTGATTCATTGCGGGAATAGCCGCTTTTTCTCTTTCCGTCGTGGAGATGCGGTGATCAACGCGGTTCGATTTGCCACCGCCTTTTTCGGTAAAGGACAATTTGTTCCTGAACGCATGATCCAACAAGATGGTGTTTTTCGATTCCACCAGTCGTTGACCGCAGGTTATTATCAACCACTCCATCCTCCCCGCACAATCGAGGATCGTGGCGACTGGAGCCGTGCACGTTCGGAACGCCGAGTGACGGAAATCTGCCATATGAATTATACGGTTTCCCTCAAAGAGCACAGCAACGGCTTTGAATTGCGAATCGAAGCGAAAGGAACGGACAACGTCCCTCTTGCGGTTGAAATCAACCTGCGGGAAGGCGGAAACCTCGAAGGAGTCACTCCCGTACCGGGAAGCGATGAGTCGTATGTATTTTCCTCCGACTCTGCCATATTTACCCTCGGGAATGATGGCATCCGTTTTGGCCCGGGGGTGCAGGAACATCGATACACACAAGTACGGGGAGCAGAACCGAAACTTCCCGGACCGAGCGTCTATCTCACAAGTTACACGCCTTTCGAAACAGTTCTTACATTTGAGTGGATTTAGAGGAAGAAGTATCTGGTTTCGTATCCTTCCTCCGGATTATCTATCTCGATTGTCAATTCCGCTCTCTTGACGAAGATAAAAAGGCTTCTTTAAATATGGGGAGGGAAATGTGTGACAACTATTTGTATCTTAAGGGAGATCACCTGTTTTTTCTTATTGTTAATATGCGGGGAGTATTTTTTATGTGTTTGTGGGGTATACACTGGGCATCGTAAAGATTGCTGTGTATCAAAATTATACCGAGAGGGATCATGCAGAAAGTGATCTCGTTTCAGATAAAAAGTAAAATCGAAAATATCTATTCGGTGGAACGTTCCATTCTCGAAGAAGCAATCCAAATGGGATTTGATTCGGAAAGCCGTTTCTGCCTTCGATTGGCCATGGACGAAGCGTTTATTAACGCGATTGTGCATGGGAATAATAATTCTGCAGAGAAGAACATTTTTGTCGAGGCACGATGCAGTCCGGAACGGGTGGAAGTCGCCATCCGCGATGAAGGAAACGGATTCGATCTTTCCATCTTGCACGATCCACGGGAAGAACCCTATCTTTTCGATACACATGGGCGGGGGGTATTCTTAATCAAGCAATTTACCCATGATGTTCGCTTCAATGACAAAGGAAACGAAATTATCTTTGCTATCAACCGCGGTCAACCTTCTGCGATATCACAATAAAAACTACCCATGAAATCTCTTTTATTTCCCCCCGAAAATGATCCGCAAACGATCACGATACCGGTGTTCCCGTAACACACGTTCACAACCGGCACTTGCAATACGCTTTCGTTCTTCTTCGTGCTCAAGATAGTGGTTTATTTTTTCGAGTAATTCGTCTCGGTTATGAAAAACTTCTATTTCTTGGCCGATTTCAAACATCGTTTCAAGGAACGGACGATACTCGTTAAGCAAAAATCCCCCGCATGCCATCACATCGAACATCCGCACGGTTGGTGAATTGACGCATTGTACGTTGAAGGTATTGATGTTGATCTTGCTGTTATGATAAATCCAGGGAGTTTCTTGTAGAAAATCCGTGCTTTGCCCGCCATACAATTTTGAAGCGGCACCGGTCATCGATTCCTCCGCCCATAATTGATCACCAAAAATGACGGCCGATGTTCCTACCAATGCTGTAAGATAATGAAGCCGAATTACAAAAGTAGCCAAATCTTGGAGCAGGATCACCCGAGCCTGTTTCGAATACCCTGGAAACTCCACCGGCAGCGAGAGAAGATCATCATACGAGACTCGTGAATTTTGTGTAAGTTGCTCAGTCACAAAATGTTCGAGCGTTTGATAAGAAGAATCACGCTTGGCAACCAGTTGCAGCAACCGGTCATCCTGACGTTGTAATCCGGTTGATCCTATAAACGTAACATCGAATTGAGCAGGAAGATGAGCGGGTGGAGTACCGGAAATTCCCTGACCAAACGTCGTTGCCGCCGGGAGGAAGTGAATAGGTTTGGATAGAATTTTTTGCAGCCGTTTTGTCAAAAACGGATCGAAGCAATAGACCCGGTCGAAATGATTGAATGAATGTTGATCGACCGCTCCACGAAACGGATCGTCGTAACACCATAAATATCGTTCAATTCCATATGCTTTGATCCGTTCCCATTCATACGGCAGACACACTTTTTCGGAAAAGGACAACAATTTTGCCGGAAGCGGGCGTCCCAGCGATTCCCACCACATTTCCTCGGTTTGCATAAATTCGAGAAAGGGACGCTTGCGAAACACCGGCCGTGCTTCATGCTCATCACTTTTGATTTCTTCACACAACACCGGCAGCAATTCCTTATGCGCCGGTCCGCTGACTATAGCATACCGGGATGTATTGACTTTGAGTGGACTCGACTTTCTATATTGGAACGTGTCTTTCGATTCCAGTGCGGTTGCTTCCAAACCGTCGAATGGTTTCCTCTCTTCCTTTTCAAAAATACGGCCGTCAACGAAACGGATACCGTCTTTCAAAAAGGAGCCATGTGTTTTCAAGATATCTTGAAGTTGTTGAATTGCTTGGTCACCGGCCATAACCAGAAAACGATTTGACGGCAATACTTTTCCCCAATCGGTAATTCGAAGTGCTTCGATCAAAATATCATACTCCGGTTCCACAACGATGACTTTTGTTCGGGAAAGAAGAGGAGCCAAAGAACAGGGAGTATACCCTAATCCGCTGGAACAAACGCACAACACTCCAGGGGTTTGATTTTGAACGGATTGTACAATCATGCGAGTCGCCGCAAGCGGAGATTCCCGCTCATGAAGATCGAAGCGCTTGTTCCCTTCGATCTTGATCAATGTCGGAAATCCGGCCTGTGTCGGAACGACCCGATAGGGTGAACCAATCCCTTTTTCACGCTGGATTCGTAGATGTTCATACAATCCCTTCGCTACTTCGGGTTGGAAGTGATGCAATAATATCAAATTTCGCTCAGCAATATTGGTTCCGCTGTTCATATTCTCATTCAACGAATAAACATTCGTTGCAATTGTTCCGGATACTCCGTTCTAAGGGAAGCATCGAAGGGACACATAGCCTGCTTAATAGAAAGACCGCGTATTTCGATTTGAGATAGATCGTTGCTCCCCAGGCCGGCGGCGGCAGCCAATTGAAGGTGATTATCGCAATTCGCAAAAGGAATGGTGCCCCGTCCGGCGATAGGATCAAATCCCATAATTGCCATACTGACCGCATCCGTACAAACAGGATTCTTCCCGGCAACAAGCAGGCCGGGTTTGATCGGTTTTACATTCCGGCACCAGGGACCTTCTCCCCCCTGCATCGTTTCAATTCCATCGATAATGGCTAAATCGATTGGACGCGCCCCCACGAGATCGGCCGTTACTCGCGGAACCCGATATCCTCCATGACTTGGCGAATCCGGATCGACCTCTTCAATGTCTGTCGCCGGTTTACTTCTTCTTGTATGGAGCGGCCCCCTCGCCCCATGCGCTTCCTCCGATCCGGCGTCGCTTCCATAAATGGAATTGGGAGTGATGCCAAACATATTTTTCATTGAGAGGGTAATACCGGCGGTTATGTGCTCTTTGAGCTTGGCAATGGAGACACAGACATCAGACTTTGTGTAAATTTCATTCACTTCATATGCCGGGTATGTGTACCCTCCCCAGGAAACTTTGATGGTCGCGTATTGCTTCCCCGATCCTTTATTCCGAGTATCTTCAAAGTGAATATTGTCCGCTGCACTCCTTAAAGATTCCAAATCCCATCCCGCCCATTCAAAAACTTCTTCTTTGGGACGATTGAAAAGAAGGCTTTCCACAATGGTGATCCGTTTGGCGCCGGCTTTTCCCAATAACACGCATGTCGCGTGTAAAACGGCGGGATGGGTATGATAGGTTCGATTGGCGGGTAGGCCATCTACCCCTCTTCGCGGATTGCCGGTAAGATTCACTTTGACGCAAACACTTTTCCCTTTGACCAACGTGCCGATTCCCCCAATCTTATCGAACAAATCTTGGAGGATTTTCAGTACTTCCTTGTCATACTCATTACATTTTCCAATCGCTACCGGCAAAGCGGGGGCGTCTGCCGCGGTGCAACGTGTAGGGATGATTGGGTGGCTGATCGCTGCGGCTGTCAATCCTATGGTTGTTTTCAGGGCATGGCGCCGGGTGATTTTATTGGGGTGGTTCATTTTTTTTGTCTCCATTTTTTCATTATAAAAATTACGTGATTGGCTACGCTTTGCTTTGAGCCAACCCTACGGATAGAGTTCACCCTCCATAAATAGTAGTACCTTACGGTTGACCGAATCTTGGCCCCCAGGTTGGGGCGATTTCTTTTCCTTTGGCTTCGAGCCGGCTTTTTTTCTCTTTCGATAGAGGCTCAAAATCCTTGGCCATGCGGGCGTCTTCTAAAACTTCCTTTCGATTCAGCACTCCCACCACTGCTGTTGCAACACCATCGAGATTTAGACAGTAATGAATACTGTCGTGAAGCAGTTCTTTCGACATTTGCGGGCCTTCTTGACTTCTATAGGCTTCTAAAAAATTTGTTTCCTGAACTCCAAGAGGGCCGCCGAACACTTTCATGGCGATGATAGTGGTTCCGTGTATCTTGGCGAGGGGGAATATATGTTCGTAAAAGTGATAAATCGAGCGGTCAACGAAATTGAGATTGGTCATGACGGCATCGATTTTCCCGGTTTCGAGAATTTGAGTTAAATGGGAAACTCTATGATGACCGGATGCGCCTACATAGCGGGTCAGGCCTTTCTCTTTGGCTTTGATAAGATACTGGAGTGATCCCTCATCCGCTAATACTTTTTGGGGATCACGGTGTCCCATGCTATGGACGTGGCATAAATCCACGTGATCCGTTCCCAGCGTTTTTAAGGATGTGGTCAATTGTTTTTCCGCCTGTTCGGCGGTGTTCGCCCATACTTTCGTGACCAGAAACATTTCATCGCGCCGGTCGGGCGTGACTTTGCCGATACTCGATTCGGCGCTGCCATAAATCCGGCCGGTGTCGATATAATTCATTCCCTGATCGAGCGCCGCATGGATAATTTGAACGGATTCATCTTCCCAGTTTTGTTGGCATCCCATCACTGCTGTTCCGAGTCCCAATATGGAAACCGGATCTTTTTCCGAACCAAAAGACCGTTTTGGCATAGGGGTGGCTGCTAGGCGGCCGGCGGCCAATGTGAAATCGGTTGTCAGCAAGGTTCCACTGACTCCCGCCAAACCCATGATAAACGTGCGCCGTTGAAAAGAATGTCTCATGAGAGATCTCCTCACTTCAAATTCAAGAATGGTTGGATTCATTGTACATTGATTATAGGATGTGCGTAAACAGGCGGTATCCGAAATCTATCAACAAAGAAATCAAGATGAAGAATGGGGAGTGGTTGCAGCAAGAATATTCTCTTCGAGGTGTTTGAAATTTTGCATATCCGCGTTGACGACATCCAGTCCGTGTTTAAGAGCATAGCCATAGGCGCGTTGAAATGGAGTTAGATCCGCTTTCTTGAATTCTTCATCATAGACATGATCGAATGCAGTCGGATCCCCTTTGCCGGCGGATTTCATGGGGGCGAGATAGCGGACGGTTTTCATGCCGACCAATCCGATTCCCGCCTGGCTTGTTCGTTCCAACAAAGGTTGAATTTTCGTCAGTACAGGGGTGTCCTTTTCAAGTTGTTTTGTATCCCAGTTGTACCAGCCGGCGGGTGTGATGCCGATCATGGCAATATCGTACCAACCGGTTTCTATGGCCGCTTCTACAATTTTCTGTGCATTTTTATGGGTGCTCAAACCGAAATATCCAACTTTGCCTGCCGATTTCGCGTCGAGAAACGCTTGGTAAATCTCTTCGCTGCTGATCAAAGCCGGATTGCTAACTGCCATGAGATAATAGGCATCGACATAGTCCGTTTGTAAATCTTTCAGACTGGCATTCAGGAGTTTGGTCCAAAATTTCGCGGCATTTTTGGCTTGCTCCACCGTGATCGGATCATCCGGTTTAACATTTATCGCGCCAAGTGGAGCTTTCGAGGATACCCAAATCTCATCACGGTGAGCTTTCATGAACGGAGCCAACGTCTCCTCACTGCCTTTATAATAGATATCCGAACCGACGTCGTAATGATTGATCCCTGCCTCAAAAGCGCGGTCAAGCAAACGTACCCCTCTTCCACCGATCAGGGCAGCGCCGCAGCCGAACACCAAACGGCTAGATTGAAAGTTGGTTCGTCCCAACTTTTGATAGGTCATCGAGGAACGTTCATTGCGATGCACCGCTTGCTCTGTTTCTTTTTTCTCTGAACCGGTTGCCGAAACCCAAGCGGAACTTGTCACTGCGGCTGTGGAGAGACTGATAAATGTACGCCTGTCCATCGGATTTCCTTTTTCATTTCCGTTCATGTGATACCTCCACGTTTTTTTATCAGGTGGTAACAAGGGGAAGTGAGGTCTATTCTTGATTGAGCATTTCAGCAGGGGCAGACCTGGCGTCTTGACCCTGTTACCCCTTAGTGAAAAAATTTACTCCAACAGGATTAAAGATGATATCTATCCATTAGTGAAAAAAAAATACCCCAACGGGATTAAAGATGTTAGCCAGTGGGCATCGCCCCTGGAAACGATCAACAAGCGTAAAATTCCACCCTGCAGGGGTGGCAGAAACACCCCCCTTCAGGATGAGATATTGCTCATTTTTATTTATACGCTCCCCAGTTTTTTCCAGAAATTTAGTGCAGTATGAACTCCTTCATTTCTGTTTTCAATGGAGGTAATGCCTGCAACAAGATTCTTTTTCTGAAAAACGAGATCATATTTCCCACCCACATTACAGGACAATATTTCAACGCCGTCAACTTGTATGACTTGAGTCTCTTTCCCATATCGATCGAAAAAATCCCGGTACTTCGAAATCCTCTCTTGAGCGGATTCCTGTGAATTGCATCTCGAGAGAAATACCGTGTAAACAGAGTTCTTTTTCTGGTTTTCATCAAGGGCGGATTTGTCATCTTGCCCTTGCAAAACACCGAAGTGATATTGGGCTGTATAGGTGTTGTGCATGAAATCGAGTCCCATCGCATCCACCAAGAAAAACTGAACGGAATTGGGAACCAAACCGGATTTTGGTAGTTTGGACAGTCCCCATACCGATTCTCCAGAATCAGGAAGAAATTCGACGATCTTACCGGCTATCTTCCTGCTGATATTGCGAAGTTCTTTGGTAGCGTCGGAAGCGATGATTTGAATGTAATATTGTCCCTGCCAAATATAATAGTTTGCTTGTGAACGATAGGCTTCACGGCCGAGGGGTACCGGCGAAGCCTCCTTTGATCGCTCTCCCGAAAAGACTCCGAATGCATTCCGAGGAATCCCCATATCATAAATGGAAACATTGAGGTACTGATTGACGTTATCGCCTCCCTCAAAAGTGGCGTAAGCCATAGAAACCATGTCGAAGGCAAGAAAGTATTCCGCCCGGCCATTGATTTGTTCATATAGGTTATCCGGCGTAAAGTGAAGCACTTCATCATCGTAAAGTTTCCAGCCTGCCGGTGTGAGTTCTCGTATTTTTGGTGTTAGCGATTTGAGTGAAAGGGATTTTGAACCAATATCCTTTTCCGAATCGCCTACACTCACTGCAGGATCACAGAAAAAAAGAACGAGGAGTATCAACGAAAATATGATGAATTGCATCCAGTTACGAAACATCGGATATCCATTTATTGTCGGGAGATTAGAATCAAAAATCATAGATGATCTGTCATTATACTGTATTTTTGGGCCGAATCCAAAGTTTGAACGGCATCATGGTGAGATCGCAAAATTCCGATATCCAATCGGAATCCAATGTCAATAGTATTTCCCAAATTATCACAAACCGCGAACCACCGTCACTTCGCACTTTTTTCATCTTCCTCGAGAAAAAGTCTCCAAACACACCTTTGAATCGGGATGCCCCTTTCTTGGAGTTCATGAATATCCTCTTGGATTTGCCGTTGTGTTACAACAAATCGGCTGGCAAGTTGGCTTGTCATCCCGATTTTCTCATTTTTCAGCAAAGTGAAAGCTGTTCGCCCGGTAGGCGCATGATGAATGTCGAGTTCAGGGACGAACGAGGCGCGAATCACCCGAAAAAAGAACACCGCTCCAATCTAGGCATAGCCTTTCCTGGGATTTCCTGTCACAATAAACCGTTCATTGAATTTCAAAATTGACTGTAGCTGAATCAGTACATAAAAGAAGGAGGAAAGAGAATGCCAAATCATATCAATCGTCGTCGGTTTTTGAAGAGCGCGACCGCGGCTTTTGGGGCGATGCCTCTGCTGGCCGGTTCTGCGCATTCTCAAGGGATGGCTTCCGCCAACGACCGTATAACGATGGGCTGCATCGGCCTCGGGGGACAGGGATATGGCAATATGAGCCGCTTTCTTGGGAGCAGGGAGATGCAAATCCGGGCGGTCTGCGATGTGTATGTCCCGCATGCCGAACGGGCCAAGAATCGTGTGGACGGAACGTATGGCAATGAAGATTGCAAAATGTATAACGATTTCCGTGAATTGCTGGATCGGGACGACATCGACTGCGTCCTTGTCTGTACTCCGGATCATTGGCATACGCGCATCAATATTTCCGCGTGTGAAGCGGGAAAAGATATATACAGTGAAAAACCGCTTACCTTGACCATCGATGAAGGCAAAGCGCTGGTGAGAGCGGTGCGCCGCTATGGCCGGGTATTTCAAGTCGGCAGCCAGCAACGCTCCAGCAGCAATTTCCGTTTTGCCTGCGAGTTGGTACAAAGCGGCAAGATCGGAAAAGTCCATACCGTCAAAGTGTATTTGCCCAATGGTCCCACAGGCAGTTGGACACCCGATTCCGATCCGCCGGAAGGACTCGATTGGAATATGTATCTCGGTCCGGCCCCGTGGCGGCAATATAACAAGGAACGGACGTTTTGGAATTTCCGTTGGTTCTGGGATTATTCCGGCGGCCAAATGACCGACTGGGGCGCACACCACTTCGATATCGCGCAATGGGGGCTTGGCACCGATTTAAGCGGTCCGGTTTCCGTCGAAGGAGCCGGCACGCTCCCCGCGGATGGTATTTATGAAACGTATACGAGTTTCAATGTGAATTTCGAATATGAGAACGGCATCAAGATGATTGCCACCAATCCTGAACATGGTACTCGCTTCGAAGGCTCGGACGGCTGGGTGCATGTGTGGCGTGGTGGTCTCGAAGCCGAACCGAAGGAATTGCTTCATCTTACACTTGGCCCCGGTGATGTGCATCTCTATGAAAGTCCAGGCCATCATCAGGATTTCATCAATAGCATGAAAACACGGCAACGTCCCATTTGCGATGTGGAAATCGGTCATCGTTCCGTTTCTTGTGCGCATCTTGCCAATATCGCGCTACGGTTAGGACGCAAGTTGCAGTGGGATCCGGTCAAGGAAGAATTTGTGAACGATCCGGAAGCGAATTTATGGCTGTTCCGGCCATACCGCGCACCGTGGTATTTATAAGGAGGAGGTGGAAGAACGATGAAACAATTGCAATATACACTAGTATTCGTTCTGTGCTTTTTATTTTGTGTTTTCAACGGAGTCTGGGCACAGGATATTTCCGAATTATATGAACAGTTGTATTCCAACGACGCATCCGAACGCGAAAAAGCCTGTGAAGCGCTGACGAAAGAAGGCGCCGATGTGATCGACGGACTGTTTTACCGCATGGGTGGACAAAACAAAACAGAAGACAAATGGTTGAAACGGACGGTGGAATCGATTGTTTTTCAAGCCTGCCGGCCGGAAGCGGAAGAAGAAAAAGCCGCCATTGAAGAAGCGCTTATCGGAGTCATCAATGTTCCTTATCCACCTGATATCAAGCAATTCGCTTGTATGCAACTTTCGCTGATCGGGGGAGAAGCGGCAGCCGATGCTCTTGCTTTACAATTGCACAATGTTTTCGAACGGGAAGCGGCACGGTATGCTCTTGAGCGCATCACCGATTATCACGCGACGGAAGTTCTCATCGAGGCGCTCGGGCGTGCTCATGAACCGGAATGGAAGGTTGCTTTAATTAAATCTCTCGGTGCAAAAGGCTATCCCACCGCATTCAATGCGGTGGCAAAATTCAGCAACGATCCGAATGAAGATGTTCGTATTGCGGTTATCGATGCGGTCTCGCATATGCTTGATCCGCGTATTAAAGAAATCTACCAAGACCGAGTTCAAAATGGTACTCAGAAAGAACAGGAGGCGGTTGCGAACGCGGCTCTAGTGGTAGCCGAAGAACTGATCGACATGGGAATGCCCGATGAAGCGGCCGGAATATATCGGATGTTTTTGCAATCTGAATTCGCTATTGCCCGATGCGCCGGTATCGCCGGGCTGGCGGATTGTTTACAAGCGGAAGCGCTTCCGGAATTAAAAAATGCCCTGAAAGACAGTGATAAGGAAGTTCGCGGCGTTGCTCTTGACCGCTTGGCACGGATGCCGGGTGAGTCAGTCACCCGTTCATTGATTGCCTTGCTCGATGAAATGGAAGGCGACAGTCTTTTGGCTGTAATCCAATTGGTGGAAAAACGCGCCGATCCCGCGACGGCCGATGCATTACCGAAAATGATCCGCATCATTCGTGCATCCGATGGCCGTCTCCAAGAGGTGGCGGCTTCCGCCATTACCGCCATGCCAGGTGATGAAGTGTCGAAAGCGGTGAAAGAAGCGATTGACGGTTCTTCTGTGATGGTACAGGCGCAATTGATTCGTATTCTTGGCAACCGTGGAGACAAATCTGCTTTGCCGATTGTACTCGATAAATGCAGGAATCCGGATACTTTTTTACGCGTGGCGGCTCTTGAAACAATCGGTCTTCTTCCCGATCCTTCTGCCGGACCGGTTTTGAACAATGCACTCGAATCGAAGAACACCGCCATTCGGAATGCCGCCGCGGGTTCTGTATCCGCTGTTGCCGAGACGATGGAAAACGCGGGTTTGAAACAAGGAGCGATCAATCTTTGCATTAAGGCAGCAAAATCCGCTACCGATCTTTCGAAGATTCGTCAATCCATAGAACGGCTCCGTCAGTTGGGAGCAACTGAAGTGGTTGCTGAAATGGCGGCACAGCAGGGATTTATCACAGATTGGTGGGTACTCGGACCATTCCGAAGCAGAGAAAGTATGCAGAAAGAAGACTATATTCGTGTGGAAGAGCCGATCGATCTTACCCAACCAGTGCAAAGAGGCAAGCAGGAAGTAGTATGGAAACAAGTCATTGTCGACGATCCTTCCGGTCAACTCGATTTGGAACGTGCACTGGCATCACGCAGCAATGTCGGGGCTTATCTTTATACGGAAGTGGAGAGCACCGAAGCGCAAACGGCTGTTTTGAAAATCGGCAGTGATGATGATATGTTCTGTTGGGTCAATGGAGAACTCGTCCATACGTTCACCGGTGACCGCGGATGGAATCCCGACCAAGACAGTGTCAAGGTAGAATTGAAGCAAGGAATAAACCGGATCATCTTGAAAGTACTCAACGGCGGTGGGCAGTGGGCTGCCAGTTTGCGTGTCGTCAATGAGAGTAATGAGCCGTTGCCATTGAAATAAAACGAAGAATAAATTCAGTATATTGAAAAAACTACGTCAGGGGCAATCACGCAGGATTGCCCCTACATTTTGTAAGGATTTTTGTTTGTAAAGCTTCCGTATGTAGAGGAAGACCTTTGTGTCTACCCCATATGTAACATTCATTCCTCATCCATCAACACATCCGATTGATCCGTCTTCAACCCTTCTTTTACCTTTTGTAAAAAAATTGAAGATATTTTGACCATATCCATGAGAGCGGATGCTTCCCAGCGAATAGAATCTACGTTTCCCTTTACTACATCCATGATTTGGACAAGATCGTTTTTATGTATCTTTTGCTTGAGCTTCGGGACTTCCAATCCGCGATTACGCAAGGATGTGATGACTTGGAGAAAAGAATTTTGATAAGAGCGGTCCATGGTTTCTCCGTCTTTGAACCATTCTTCCATGACGTTCCTTTTTAAAAGGGATGTCCAGGTGGATTGAAGAGACATTTCACATTCATAGATCGTTTTTCGGGCTTTCAAAAGTGCGCCGGTGTCGCGCAAATAAGTAGCAAGAAGCGTTTTGACTTTGACGTAGCCGACGATTTCTTTCTGCATCACTTCGATAAATTGCCTTTTGTCGCCATAAAGTTTCCCTTTGAGTAATTTTGTCAAACGCTCCATTTTGCGCAGTTTTTCGGTAACGGCGGTTCGTTGATCCAAGCCGAATGTTTTTGGGAAGTTGGTAAATAGAAAATAGATGATCTTCAGCGAGCTTTTGGCGGATTGCAACATATCTTGCAAGGCTTCTTTGTCGCTCGTGTCGTAGAAATACTCGATGATTTCATCCAGATTGCCATATTTTTCCTCAATTTTATTCAATTCCTGCGATTCTTCCGATGCGCCTTTCAAAATAATTTGAATCGTATTGAATGTTTCACGCGTGCCGGGGCAGGCGTCGAAAACTTCTTTGCCTTTTTGCAGTTTGAACATGCCCATCGCCAGCAAGGTCAGGTCTTTCTTAATTTGCTGTCCAATATGCTCATAGCATTTCATGCGTATCCCCTTATTAAAAGTCCTCCATAAGCATTATAAGCCAATAAGCAAAACATGCTATACCATATGGCAAAATGTTAAAAAATATATCAAAACGTATCGTGACTCAATGTATTCAATCAAAAGAGAGTCCAGAGTTTTCGGTTTGGACACTTTGATCCATATTTTTCAAAAAGAATTGGATAATCTGAATCATGTCCTCGAAAATCAATTGAATCTCTTTGGTGAAATCGATGTTGCATTTCACGCTGGATGCCACTTCTGAGATCACGTCTTTGTGAATGGCGGATTTCACTTTGGGAATATCCATTCCTCGTTTCGTAAATGCCGTCATGATTTGCGTGACGGAATTGTGATAAGTGCGATCCAGGATATCGCCTTTTTTAAACCACTCGGTCATCACTTTTCGTTTGAGAAGACCGATCAACGTTGACTGGACGGATATTTCGGTTTCGTAAATGATTTTGTGCGTTTTGAGTTTCGCACAGAGATCGAAAAGATATTTCGCGACGATAGACTCGGTGAAGGCATAACCGGCGGACTTTTTCTTCATCAAATCGACAAATTCACGTTGATCGGTGTGGAGTTTTCCTTTCAATCCGGCGGCGATGCGCTCCATTTTGCGCAATTTCTCAATCACGGCGGAACGTTGGTCGACTCCGAATGTTTTCGGGAAATTCGTGAATAAAAAATAAACGACTCGTTGAGAACACTTCGAAGATTTTTTGCAATCTTCGATGATTTCTTTCTCTTCGGGATCGAAATAAAATGAGATAATTTCATCCAGATTTTCGTATTCTTTCTCGAATTCTTTCAATTTTTCGTGATCTTTCGAAGCATCTTTCAGAATCAATTGGATATTGTTGAATAAATCGCGTATACTGGGGCAAGCATCAAAAATTTCTTTGCTGTCTTTAAGATTTAAAGTTTTAATTGCCAATGAGGTGATATCCTTCTTGATTTGCTTCGCAATCAATTCATAGCATTTCATCTGTTTACTCGCCTTATGAAATTCACAATATATATGATAAACTTTATCAACTATATCCATACTACACTGAATGGAAGGAAAAATCATGTGGAGAGAATAATGTTCCCCTCCTCGATAGCCGGATCTTGCTCATTTTAGAGCATTTTTCCTCAATATTTTCTCTATCCATTTTTTGAAACTATCATTCCTATATAATCACTGGAAATGGATTTTCTCCAGGTTGTACACAGATCGTAGAATCGCAGTAAAAAAATAAGAGGGAAGAAAACCATGCGTACTGTTTCTATTCTTATCATGATTGCAATGATCATTCCGCAGACTGTTTGTACCCAAACAGAGAATGAAAATGCGTATGCCTTGTGGGAAAACGGCCCGCCGAAATCACTCGAGTATTTCCCCATTGCCGTCTGGCTGCAAAACCCGAAGAATGTGGAACGGTACAAAGCCGCCGGCATCAATGTCTATGTCGGTTTGTGGAAAGGACCGACGAAAGAGCAACTAACCGCATTGGATCGCGCGGGAATGCAGGTCATCTGCGCTCAAAATCAAGTGGGGCTATCCCATCTCGACGATAAAACCATCATCGGTTGGATGCACGGCGACGAACCGGACAACGCACAACCGGTGACCGATCCGGTTACAGGGAAACGAACCTACGGTCCGCCTATCAAACCGCAAAAGATTGTCGATGATTATAAAAAACTCGCTGCCAAGGATCCAACCCGCCCCATTTTTCTCAATCTCGGCCAGGGAGTCGCCAACGATGAATGGAAAGGACGTGGACGATGGGGAAAGCCGGAAGATTACCTAACTTATGTGAAAGGCTGCGATATTCTTTCGTTCGATGTCTATCCGGTTGTCGGTCTGCGCAAGCCGGACGGCGAAAACTATTTATGGTATGTAGCGAAGGGGATCGACCGTCTGCGTAAATGGAGCCATGACGAAAAAATCATCTGGAATTGTATCGAATGCACTCACATCAGCGACGTCGAACACAAAGCCACTCCGCATCAGGTTCGCGCCGAAGTGTGGATGTCGATCATTCACGGCTCGATGGGGATCATCTATTTCGTACATGAGTTCCAACCGGCATTCAACGAAGACGCGTTGCTGGATGATCCGCAAATGCTGGCGGCCGTCACTGCGCTGAACCGTCAAATTCATGAATTGGCTCCGATTCTGAACCGGCCTTCGATTGAAGATGCCGTTACGGTGAAATCACTGAAAGAGAATGTGCCGGTCGATATATTAGTCAAACGAGATAAGGACGCATATTATGTCTTTGCAGTGGGGATGCGGAATGCTCCGACGAAAGCAGTGTTTACGGTGCCGAAAGAAGTCTCGGCTTCGAAAGTCTCAGTAATCGGTGAGGATAGAACGCTTGAGATTGTGAAGGGGCGATTTGAAGATGAGTTTCAGGTATATGATGTGCATCTGTATAAAATCGATTAGGTGTTGTTGGGTTTTAGGTGTTGGGTTTTGTATAAAATCGGTTTTTCCTTTAATTAATCCCAAGGGTAGTGGGAGCAATAGTTTGGAAATGTATAAGAAGGTAGCCAGCGGGCAACGTTTTGATTTCCCCCTCTATCTCTCCCCCCCGAAATCGGGGGGAGAAGTACCCTGAAGGGGTATAAGAAGGTAGGCAACGCCCCTGGAAACGGTCAACACCACGAGAAACCCCACCCTGAAGGGGTGTCAGAAAAACCTGCTCTCTTACGTCAAATCAACCCATTCCATCCCGAGTTTCTTGACGGCATATTCCATTTCTTTTACATAATTGTCGTAGCAGACCATCCAATGGAAACCGCGTGTTTCGTCGTTGAGTTTGTCCGTGTCGACCTGGAACTGGACGTCAATCTGCGAACGACAGATATCGAGAAACGGATTGTCGACGATTTCCGCCTCGAATCCGCACCATTTTTCGAAATTGAAATCGGGATCGATGACGGTAATTTTCTGGCCGAGTTCCATCTCGACTTTCGGAGCGGCGCCCCAGTCGGATTCGAAGTGGGTCATGATCTTCGCCGGCTCGTATTTCTTGCCGTCCATCTTCCGCGGCGCCGTGCAGTGCGCCAAGGTGACCAAACTATCGTGCGGATAGGTGGGATCGTTCAAGAAACTCGGTTTGCCGGAAATATAGTGCAGCAGAATGCCAGAGGGGATCACGACGAAATCCGATTCACAATACGCCATCAGCCCCTCATCGTTGATCGACATCAACGGCAGGCAGGCGGTGGTTTCCGACACGTTCATGATCGTGCCCATGCATTGATTGATGGTAATCGTATCGGTCTGCGCCTCGTTCATCAGGCCATGGAAGACTTCGGTAAGTAGGAAGCATTTGGTAACAAAGTCTTTCGATGTATGCAGTGTAATGCCATCCTCTTTCAAAAATTTTTCAGCTTCGGCATTGCAGTATTTCACGAGTGTTTGATTTTCCCGCGCTTTTTGGATCAGTTTGCCCAAGTCATCGTAGGGCACGTCGATGAGTTCCATTTTGAACACATCGCGCGTCAGTTCCGGTGCTTTCTGCCCGCCATGTCCCCAGCCGGAGGGGCCGCCGACGCAGACGACTTTCTTGCCGATGGTGTTCTTCAGCCCGGAAAGCGCGCGCAGACGCCACAGCAGTTCATCCGGATAGTCCACCACCACATCGCGCGTCGTGACGCAGGGCTGACCGAATTCATCGACGGTTTTGCGCAGGAAGCGGTTGGAGACGATCTCGTACCATAAATAGACCGGACCGGAACGGTGGCGGAGAAAGATGAGTGTCCATTTGTCGGGATTGACGAGCGCTTCCAAGGTTTGAACCCAGGAACTGGCGGCGTACATGATCAGCACATCATGATCGCCTTTGGCCGCTTTCGCCCCTTGTTCGGGATTCTGAACATTCACGATGGGCAGAATTTCCATAGGGAAATCGGCGCCGTTCTTCAGTCCGTTCAGTTCGTTCATGATGCGGGAACGTTCTTCCGAGGCGATTTGTTCATTGTGAATGCCGCCCCACCCGCGCCAACTGGTGCCTTCCCGTTTTTGTGGGATATTATACACCAGCACGGGCTGGACTTTGAGCGGCAGACGGATCGGCTGAGCGTGGTCCGGCTGCTTGCCTTGCGCGAAAGCGGACGTGGCGAGCGAAGAAAGCGCCAATCCGCCGGTCACCATCCCCGCCCCGGCCAGAAAATCCCGGCGGTTCAAACCGCTGTTGGCGCAGGATCGGGACATGCAGCAGCTGCAAGATTGGAAATGAGTTTGAGTCTGATCGGTCATCGTTGTGTACCTCCGTCGAGTGAACGCGTAGCGTTGGGTGTCGTAATGGTTTTGAAGTTGATCATAACGGTTGGGGGTGGGAAAATGAAGAGGGGCGGGGTGGGTGGTGAGAGGGTAGCAGGGGCAAGTTGTATCTGCCCCTGTCGGGTTTTTGCAAATTACCAAAAGAGCTATCATCCAATGATGGATATGTACTCCGTAGATTTTATATTGTCATACACTAGCAGTCCCATGCACAGTAATAACGTCAACATGATTGAACGATGACGTGGGGCCTTTGTAATCTTGCCACCTTCTCAAATATAATGAATGAGCCAGAAGAGAAACATCCGTGGTTTCACCTTCTCTTCCTTCATCCAATCCCCAATCTACCCTGATACCACCGCGATTTGTTAAAACATACCGTGGATGTAGACCATCTTTCTTTTCCATCTGTTCACATCGTGTTATTTTTACTGTTGTGTCATTTGGAATAGTATCTGATAATGCTTCATTACAAATCGATTTCCATTGATCTTTCGGAATTTGATCTCTTTCTCGTTCAGGATATTTACAAAATATTTCGACTTCAGGTGGATTTTCATGAAGTGAATAGATCTTTGGAAGATATTTCCGAAATGCATTCCTATATCGGTTCTCGCTCGGCCTAAAATAAGGATCAATAAAGAGAATGGTTTTTGCGTGATTGAAAAGGGGAGTTAGAAATTCAGATATTTCCATGGGATTTCTAGCAATTGCTTTTTCTCTTTCTATATTCCATAAAGGTTGATTGTGATCAATACTCTGATAATTGAGGAAATTTGAGGGGGCATTTTCAAGTAAAGATTTGAAAATAACTGCATGAAAAGGCAAATTTGAATTTTGCTTAACAGAATTATCAATCCAGCTCATGTTGCCATCATACGGACGTCCCGCTTTAACAATTGCATGGGAAATACCGTTTAACATTTCTTCTGCACGTTTGAATTCTAGTTGTTTTGCATTATTCTTTACAATTTCTATCACATATTTCCGCCATTTTGCAGGAAAAGACACTAAAAGGCGTCCTTTATCGATTCCAATATTCTCGATGAAATATCTAAAATCCCGCCAATCGGAAAGAACATCAGGCTCGATGACAAATTCTTTTAACATGATCAAAACAATTCTTCAGCGCGTTCCGTAAAGAAACCGCCAGGCCACCATTCCAAAAATTCGCCATTTTCGTCAACTTTCATTTCCTTCACTATACTCCCCTTTTCGCTGGGTTCAACATAGAGTACGCAGATATCCTCCGGTTTTATCGGTTGAACATGTTCCGGTATCTCTCCTGCAGTTGTTTCACGAATTCGCCTCAATATCCGCAAGATCAAATGTTCGCTATGAGTTTCAATGAGAAATTTATTTTGCTGTTCTCCCAGTGATGAATTGATGAACAGATCACCCAGTTCGGTTTGTAGAGCAGGATGAATATGGAGTTCCGGTTGCTCAATAATGATAAACGATTGATTCGATATTACACTTTGCATAATAATCGGGAGCACTTGGCTGAAACCGAAGCCGACATCTCGAATGCTGGATTCGACACCGGTCTTTTTATTGATAAAACGAAGCGCAAACAAATCATCCAAATCTGTATCGGACATTGCTATCTTTGATACTTTGACTTGGTAATCGATGTTAAAACGAGATAGCGCATCATTCAATTGATCAAGTGATTGTGAATTATTGTATAACAAGAAAGGAAAAGATTCTCCTCTTATTCCCACAAAGGAAGGAATATCTCCTGTTCTCTGATAGTACCTTTCCGGCATGGCTCTGAAAGGTCCCAAATATATGAAATCACGAAGAAAATGCTCGATGCAATTGCTCGCTGATAGAGGTATTACATGTAGATTAATTTTGGATAATTTTTCAGGAAAGTAACCATGCAAAAATTGATAATTGTATTTCTTTATATTGAATAAAAAATATTCATTGTTTGCTTCTATTCGATTCAATATCTCAATGAAATCAAATTCTTTCTTAACTTCTATATCTCCCTCTCTCTCTTCAAGGACTATTTTCCATGAATCAGGTTGTTTTTCAAATATATATTTTTTATACAAATCGGCGATGTTACTATTAATCAAATATTCACAAAAACATTTCTCATCGTATTCCATATTTTCCAAATTATTCAAAAGTTGATAATATAGATCGGTAGAGAATTCATTTAACCCTTTCTTCAAATCGATTATTTTAAAATTTTGATCTGATAACAAGTTGAATATACCAATTATAGAAGGATGATTTTTGTTCAGTTCTTTCACAGTAAATGAACCATTCTCAGTATCTTTCACATATTTAACTGCAGGTTGAGTTTCCTCAGCAAGGAATAATCTAAATGAGTCTATTGAAATTATTGAATCGAGAGAATTGTAACAGAATGTTATTTCTAATTTCATTTTTTTTATGTATTTGAAGAGCTCACTTATTCTTTTCATTGAAAAAACTATATCATCCAAATCATTGTCTTGAACAGTGTGGGGTAAAAGACAATCAAGTGATATGTCATCCGGCAATACAACTGATATCGTGAATGATATTTTCCGTGTGATGTCATTTTTGAAAACAAAGTCCTTGTAACTACCCAAATCTACCAGAGAACCTTTGGATAAAAGAATCGTGTCTTTGCTTGATGATTCAGTAAGCGTTTGTTTGAGTAGCAACAACGATTGGATGATTGAGGACTTTCCGGAAGAATTCGGCCCAAAGATTAATGTGATCGGTTTTAATGGAATTGTGGCTTTTTCAGAAATCGATTTGAAATGTTCGATCTCAAACGCATGGATAAGGCTTGTATAATTCATGACGAATCCTTTCACGGAAAGGAATTGAGACGTGTTTATCTTAAAACCAAATAAAAGAGAATACCACCCTGTGGGAGCCTCTTCAAAGTACTAAAAGTGTTTTGGGGATTGAAGGCAGGACAGATTTCGCTTGCCCTGAGTACCCAGTGACCAAAGCCAGGGCAGACTTCGCTTGCCCTGGGTACCCAGTGATGTTGAGCACCGGGTAGCAGGGGCAAGTTGTATCTGCCCCTGCCGGATTTCCTCATAGTTTCCAATAATCCCACCACCGGTCAACCCGAAAAACACTGTCATCCTCATTTTCATAATTGCAAAAACTAGAATACAGCCATTTCTCCGGGGATTCAACCAAACCGCCTTTGACAGGATTCATATGGCAATAGTTCAGTTTCTCCATCAATTTCTGTTGTGTGTATATATTAAAATCATAGAAACCTGGTTTCCACAATGCTTTCTCGTCCATCCCTTTTTTCCGTAATGAAGCCAACAACTTGATCGCAGAGTACCATTTTATATGTTTGACGGCTTTGGAAATAGTTTGACATGGGGCCGGTACAAGTAGGAAATGGGCATGATCTGGCATTAAGACGTATCCCAATAGCAAAAATCCCTTTTTGCTGCGCATATGATTGATTGCATCCATAACGAGTTTTCGAGTCCAACTTTGGGAAAAGAATAGTTTTTTATCGTAGCAAGTTGTTGTAACGAAATGGATATGACCGGCTTCGTTGACACGTATAAGGTTGGAATTGGTTGGATATTTTGAGGGATTATGGGGGTGAGAAGTTGTGTTCATGATTGTTTTCTCAATATTAGATACAGATTTGATAGTGCTGTGCACTATAGCCAGGGCAGACTTCGCTTGCCCTGGGTACCCGGGGAATATGCCATTTGTATCCCGTTTAAGTCAATCCTCCCGGGTAGCAGGGGCAAGTTGCATCTGCCCCTGCGGGAATTGGGCAAACTGCCATAAGTGCTATTCGAATTCGAGACAGGACAGTACCCAGTACACCTTATTATCATTTATTTTCACCTTATAATCGATCGATACACATATTATTTTGAACGAAAATAACGAGATTCCTATCGGAAGGAAAAACCATGCTTCAGGAACTGGATAGAGCCGTATTGACGATAGACTTACCCGACCATGGACTAAGCCGTGGCGATATCGGCACGGTGGTTCTGCTCCATAACGGGGGCGAAGGATACGAAGTCGAATTCATGACGTTGACCGGTGAAACGCTCTCGGTGGTCTCACTCTCCGCATTCCAAGTCCGCCCGATTGCCCCTCGGGAGATTGCGAATGCCCGGCCGGTAAAGAAGGTGAAAGATGATGGAGAGGACAATCGATTCAGAAACTGGACACCACCTTCGATAAAATTTCCTTCCCTCTTTTCAGCGAATACCACTGCCCCCAAAATCGGTGTTCCGAGCCGTCTTCTCCCGGATCGTAATCGCATACTTGCAGCAAGGCATTGACTTCGTTATCCGTGATTTGATCCCGGTTTTTGAAAAGTTCTTCCGCAAGTTGTTCCGGAGCGATTTTCGGAGCGAATTGTCCGTCGACCGGTTCGGCTGGCTCTTTGCCTTCTTCCTGGCACAATTCGAAATAGTCCTCAAGAGCGCTACGGAACATTTCTTTGAGTTCCTCCACTGATTTTCCCTCGAAGACGATAATGTCACGAGCCGTCAATACACGCCCATGAAACAGTTCGGCATCGGAATCGTATTCCAGCCATGCGGAGTATCCTTTGTATTTCATCATATTCACGGTTTTTCTCCAGCTCGGATCAAGTATCTTCTGATATCTTTAACCGTCGGTTTATTCAGCTCTTTTTGTGGATGGGGTGCATGAACCACGAGAGATTCGCCTTTCAGGGTAAATCGTACTCGTGAACCGCTTCCTTGTTTGACGTTCCTACCAAATGCTTTATCAATGATACAATATCATCCCATTTTATATCAGAACGTACCGGCATTTCAAATATATGTTCGATTGTTCGCTGATATCGTTTCATTTATGCATATATCCAGTGTCTATTCCATGCTGATAAAACATGCATTTCTATAGATTATCCAATAAAAGTGTCTAATTTACAACTACGAGAATATGAAATGATGTTGATATAGGAATTGAATACTCTCTAAAACTTTCCTCCAATCCCATTCCAATGTACATTAAATAAAACCGCGAAAGGAGTGACCCATGTTTCGACACTTTTTGAACATTGTTATATTCTTTTGTTCCTTGAATCTATTCTGGATTGAACATTCTGCAGAAAGTAAGATTGTAAAGAAAATCCCCGTCGCTAAAGGCCTTGCATCCCACCCGGTCAACGGGGGGCGGTGCCTGATCTCGGACGGAACCCATCAATACCTCGCTTTTTATGACGGAGACCACCAACTCACCGTAGCCAAGCGAACATTGGGGGAGACGGAGTGGGAATTCGCCGAACTGCCGGAGAAGGTCGGTTGGGATACGCATAACAAGGTGATCATTTTTCTCGATAATTCCGGCTATCTTCATCTCACCGGCAACATGCATTGTGCGCCGCTCAATTATTACCGCACCGAGAAACCGGGGGATATTCAAACCTTCAAGGCGATTCACGAATGGCAGGGGAAATATGAGGAGCGGGTGACCTATCCGACTTTGATGAAACTGCGCGACGGGACGCTGCTCATGATGTACCGCCACGGCGGCAGCGGCAAGGGGATGCGCCTGCTGGTGCGCTATGACGAAGAGACGCAGGAATGGAAAGGAACCGGGGAGTCGTTCATCAATGGAATGGACCATGAACCGGACTGCAACGCTTACCCGTTCGGCGGGATTCGTGAAGACAAGAACGGCACGCTGCACATCGCCTGGTGCTGGCGGGAGACGCCGGATGTGGTAACGAATTACGATGTATGTTATGCGAAAAGCGAAGATCAAGGACTGTCCTGGAAGAAGTGGGACGGCACGCCGTATGCGCTGCCCATCCGGCCGGAAACGGCGGATGTAGCCGATGACATCGACCAGAAAAACGGTCTCATGAACGGCGGTACAATGGTCGTCGATGAGAAAGGCTATCCATATATCGGTTACACGCGCTTCGATGAGAATGGAAAGAATCAAATGTATGTCGCAACCCCGGTTGGGGACGATTGGAAAGTGGTACAACTTTCGAATTTCGATACCCGCTTTTGGTTCGAGGGGCGCGGCACGATTCCGGCATATCCGCCGATTCCGCGTTTGTCGATCGATGCCAATGGAGTCTTTAAAGTCCGGTATTCGAACAGCCGCGTGGAGCCGAGGAAGGGAATCATCACCTTTACAAGGGAACAGTTGTTAAATACAGAGTCAGGCATGTTCGAAATCGAACCGCCGAAGGAACCACAGATGAATATTCCGAATATTCGCGCGACAAACATCGGGCCGCTGCCGGAGGGTCAGGAACACTATATGCAGCAGGCCGTCGATCGCCCCAATCGGGACCGTAAGCCGGAGAATCCGCGTGAACCGACGATGATATATATTGTGGTGACGGATGGGAAGGAATCGTAGCCTTCACCAGGGGCGATGCCCACTGGCTATCTTCTTTAACCCCGTTGGGGATTTCGGACTGTATTTTTATACCTGTAAAATGAAACCATGCTTACTATATCGTTTAATAAATGACGCTCAATTTGATCCAATTATTCTTGTAAGGATGTTGTACTATGAAAATAAATAACTTGTATAAATTGTCACTATTTGCCTGTATTTTGGGTACCACACTTTCCGCAATGGCTCTGTCGCCCTGCGTACGGATCACCAGTGAGCATACCGCCGATACCACGGATTTGATGCGCTTTCGCAACTATCACGTCTGGAAAGACAAAACCGGCAATGAACTGGCGCTGTCGGTTTGGAAATACCTATGTGGCTATGAAACCGGCCTGTACCATTTCAATGAAATCCTCGACGGTCCCGATCCGTTCGACGAGTATGCAACGGTGCGCGATCCGTTGAAAATTTTGAACGTATATAATATGGGATACTGCGGCATCTTCGGACCGACGTTGGACGGCATTTTTCAGGGCATCGGATTCGGCAAAGGGCGTTCGTTCGGACTGGTGGATTGGAACCACTGCGCGACGGAACTGTGGTATGACGATGCCTGGCACTATTACGACCTCGATGTGCGCGGGGTCCTGCTGAATGAAAACGGAGTGGTAGCGAGCCTCGATGACGCGCAGACAAAAAAAGAACTGTGGGTTGATCCGCCGGTTGAGATCAAGCCGTTTTTCCCCAACGATCAAGATAAGAACCGAGTCTTTGATATTTATAACGGCAGCCCGGTGTACTACTATTACCGTTGGTTCCAGGGCAGCCATACGATGGATTTTTATTTGCGCCAGGGAGAAACCTTCACGCGCTAATGGAAGCCGCAGGGGGGACGCTGGCATCACTTGCCCCGCTATAACAAAATCGATTGGGTGAGGAAACTCCTCTTGACGGAACCGATCGGCATGAAACCGAATCACCGGCATTTCACCTGCTGGAATCACGGCAACGGTTTGTTCCGGTATGAGCCGAATTTGACGAATGATTCTACCGATTTCGAAGACGGCTACCATTCGGTCTCCAATCTAGCTGCCGGTGATACCGGGATTACTATCCAAGAAGACGGCGATGCTGAAGTGATCTTTGAAGTGTTCACGCCCTATATCATTGTCGGCAAAGTGAACGATCTCGATGACTTGGAGGATGATGCTGAAGCGTCCGTCGTAACGATTGAGAATGTGCTTCCTGTTGAACTATCAATTTCATTGGATCATGGTCATACTTGGCGTTCGGCCGGACACTTTGATCCCAGTGAAGAATCATCGATCGATCTGACACCTTTCGTCAATGGGACATACGGCTATCTCCTGAAATTGGAGACATCCGGGGATGAAGGTGCGTTGGCGATTCGCTCATTGCGTATCGATACATGGGTGCAAATCGCGCCGATCAGTCTTCCGCGATTGAAAGAAGGTACCAATCATTTGCGCTATGAAATCGGTGACCGGTACAGCAAACAAACTGTTCCACTGTTAATAACGCCGAATGCCGCCGAACCGGATGACTTCGCGAAATATGCAGTTGAAATGCCGGAGCACTATCAACCGCAAAAGCACACGGCTCGTATTCAAGAGGATGTAACTTTGCGCTTATCGGCTCCGGAGGGGAAAAAGATCGCCTGGTTCAGCGTGGGCGCAACGTTTCGGACGCACCAAGGAAAATACGCTGTCAATACCAACAATCGCATCGCCTACGCCATCGAGGAACCGTCCGGTTTTCGGGAAATCCACAAAGCTGCAGTTCCGGAGTGGACAAGCCATTGGCGGTACAATTGGGATTCGGATGTGATTCTGGATGAACCGGCAAAGAAAGTGTATGTCCGGTTCACCGGCGATCCTGCCGTCAATGTCATGCGAGCGTGTTTGCACCTGCTTCATGATCGGGCGGTTCACAAGACGATTCATGTGGAACATGCTTATCGAATAGGAGATGAAGTGATCAAGAAGAACTTTAATTTTGAAGAATCGCAGGAGTATATAATTCGCTGTGAGGGTGAACCGGAGAATGAGTATATTCGGATGAGTGCCCCATCTGACGGATCTTAATACTGGGAGCGCGGGCATCCCTGCCCGCATCTTTCAACGCATCAACGATCTTACCCGCCACTTCGTCATCAAATACCCAACATAAGATGCAACCAGCATCCACCCCATCTGTATGCAAGCGAGAGCATACCATTCATCCCTCATCCACCAATCCTTATCCACGCAGAAGAAGAATAGAAAAAGAGGGGAAAGGATCGACATGACCTCTTCAACATTTATATTATTCAAATATGCGAAAAAAAGAGGGAAAACGAATAGTACCAAAATCGCTGTAGCGAATGTGCACGCATAGGCGGGAATCGTTTTTTTGAGCAGTGCAGAAAACATGGTACCGATAGAAAGATAGAAGAATGCCGAAATGAAAGATACGAAGAGGATGGTGATGAAAAGGGGAAGGATTCGAAATGAATGAGAAAAAATGAATACGGAAATGTACAGGCTGAAGAAGGCAAGAAATCGCCAAGTAAAGTAGCGCATTCCTGCGGATATTTTTCCTTTTACGATGTGGGCGGGCGTTAGGAGTGTGCTGAGAAGTAATTCCCATGTGTCCCGGTCCTGTTCACTGCGAATGCAGTTGGCGGCATATGGAATAATAAGGATTGGGATGATAAAAGAGGCGATTACGGTATTGACGCATCCCCATCGGGCAATGGAAAGCTGATTGTTGTCGATACTCCAATAATACAGATAGACAAGGATGTCTAAGCCGAACAGGAGTATGATGGAACGGAAAAACTTTGTTGAAGTCGGCCCCCAGATTTCGCGTAGTTCTTTCCAACGGATGGCATTGCGAATGTTGAGTAAAGAGTCGTCTTCGGTTAACAGAGGAACTGTATGGGGTGAATGGTTGTAGACTTTCCGGCGTTTTTGGCGAGGGATCGTAAGCGTTGAAGATTCCTGCTTACGGGAGAGCATCCATATATTCGTCACAGAAAGGAGGATGATTACACCCCAGACAAACACGCTGTGAAACAGAAAGGCAAATTTTGTTGTACTCATCCCTGTAAATAGGGTAGTAATACCAATCGTTGTGCAGTAATACAATTCAGCCGGTACATTCAGTTCCTCCAAGAAGACCAGTAAAAAGGGAATGCCGAGAAAGAACCCCAGGCTGAACAGATAGGTCATCGAGATGGATTTTACTGTTTGTTTCCATGTAAGGGAACAAAGGAGGCCAAACAAACCGGTGATCACCATGACTTCTGTGATGAGCAATAAACAGAAAACGACCTCCTCAGGAGACACACCCCCAATCAAGAAAAACAAGCCGTAAATCGGTATCAACGACAGAAGTAAAATCCAGACAAAAAGAAGGGAGGATAGAAATTTACCCCAAAGAATGCTGATTCCATGTAAGGGAGTCGTGAGGAGCAAATCCCACGAGCCTTGTTCTTTTTCCAGATTGATCGAGGTTGCGCTCAGTAGAGGAGCCAAGAGAAGAATGATCATTCCCTGATAAAAGTTCAATGCCAAAAACATCGAGCGCATGGATTGGAGCCAGGCGCCATAGTGTGTATACAGCCGCAGATGTTCATTCCAGGTGAAAAAGCACAAAAGAGTAGCAATAATGAGAAATACAAAAAGATAAACGAACGAACTTTTACGCCGTAGCCGATCGGTTAATTCCCGAAGAATTACCGGATTGTTGATCAGTTGCGGACGGTTTTGCCACGCTTTATGAAAGAAATGAGGTTTCATAGGGTTTTCATAAAAACACCGGGGATGTTTTCGATACACAAGATTGTGTTTTTGCGTTTATTCTTTTCTTGCCAATTCATCCGCTCCGAGCGTCGGCTTTTTCGCTCTCGCTTCTTTGTCGATATCGACTTGCACTTCCGGCAGGGGGAGCGCCTGGTGGATCAAGTCTTCATACTTGCGAACCAGATGCAGATTGCCCTTCGCCGGATCGGCAAATGAAGAGGTGAAATCCCCAATTGAATTATGCCGGATATCCATGCGGCTGGAAGATTCAACCCGGATTGGAGGCCCACTTAAAAGGTTGTTGATGATCACAAGCCCGTCGTTATCATGAACAAGGCGGATCAATCGTTGCAAGCGGTTGTCGGGATCGTGGATGGTGTTGTTCACGATTTTGCAGTCTTTGGTGTAGTCCGCCAGAATGCCGGTTTCGGGGGTATTGGTGATGAAATTGTTTTTCACGATGAAATTCGTGCAGTGCACCGAACTCATCCCTTCGCCGATGCCGCTGGAATTGCCCATCGCGATCCCCAGATCGCAGTCGATGATGATATTGCGTTCAAGAACGCAGTCTTCTCCGTGATGCCACATGAAGATGCAACCGCGGCCTTCGCGCGTGCGGCCTTGAATGCCGATGAACACGTTGTCGCTGATGGTCCAGCGTTTGGCGTACATTACGTCGATACCGCCGATGTAATTTCCGTCGAAATTGTCCGGAGTGTCGCGGGGATCGTCTTCGAACCGCTTGGTGTGATCGTTGTAAAAAAGGCAGTATTGAATTTTGCAGTCTTTCGGGCGAATTTCTCCCCGGTTTTCTTCCGGCACGCGCACGCCTTTCACTCCCCGCTGCCAGATGTTGTGGATGATGCAGTTGTATATCGTAACCTTCTGCACATTCGTATTCGAGTTGATTTTGAAACCGTTCCATTGGATGTTTTGGATGGTCAAATCGGCGATGGTGACTCCCGAACAGCGTGAGATGCCAACCAATTCCCCATGCCGGCTGTCGATACCGTCCAAGACGACATTTTCCCGCTTACCAGAGGCGCTGCGGAGAGTAACGTTGTCCGTATGGAGTTCAAAATAGCGCGGCATTTTGTAGTGCCCGTCGGCGAGGAGGATCGTTCCGCCAGGCTCCACTGCATCTGCGGCAGAGAATAATTCATCCACATGTTTGACATGGATGACTTGGCCACTCGGTGCTGAGAGTGGGGGTGCTTTGGGGAACCAGTCTTGCTTGGGAGGAACAATCCAATCGGATGAATATGTTAGCGGGATAAGAATGCAGGCAAGAAGGATCATGAGTGATATTTTTTTCATTGTTTCTCCAGTTCGATCATAGTATATTCTCAGATTCCTTAAGAATGATTTATCTTGCCTGCAACTACGGTTTGGCTCAAGGCGAGAAAGAGAATTGAAAGTGTGATCGATCAGGCGAGAATGACGTCGGTGAGTTACGCCCCGACTTCTCTGATTCGTTGGGGACGCCGGAGAAAGAAATAGAGGAGTGCGCCAACGAAATGAGTAACAGCGATGACGAGCACCCATAGGACTTTATCATTGTTTTGACTCGGTTCTTTTGTGAGACAGTCGGCGAGCATCCAAATCCAAAAGATCGTTCCTAGAAAGCCGACACCGAAAACCATAAATATGATAATTAATTCGAAAAATCCTATCATTGTGTTCCTCCCGATTGGATATCTTTTTCGTTCCTTGACTAATTATACGAATTTTTACCGTCAAAATTTCACAATCAAGTTATTTTCACAATTAAACAAAGCAATTGAAATTCAATGAGTCTTATGGAGCGGAAATCACATCAAACGGAATCCGATCAGACATCAGACCAGCGAGGTACGAAAAATTACCGGAAGTTAGACAAGGCGTGCACGGGGTGGGACTCGAACCGGTACTGTAAAGAAAATCAAGGATGATCGGTTTTGAATCCGATCTTTTCGCGTATGGCTTCCGGTAAATGTTGAAGCATCTGCTCATGCCGCATGAGAATTTTCTTGATCTCGTCAAGGTCTCTTTCAATACGCACAAAGCGCTCATCACTGCGGGTATTTATGGTATCGATATGGTTTAATACAGTCGCTTGGCTGTTGATTAGATTCGCCATGGCTTCCTCAAGGTGGTTTACTCTGTTTTTAGTAGTCATGTCAACCTCTATCTACCAATTACTCCCGATATTTTTATGCCTATATTATATCCCTTCCGGATTCCTGATAAAGTTAACATACAATAGTTCTCCAGTCTTTACAATCATTCTTCTCTGTAGGGGTGGTTCGCGAACCGCCCCTACCTGCTGCAAAGTGAACAAAATCGAGCATTTACAACCATTATCCCAATCCCAACATTTCCATCACTTTCTGTAAATCTTCCCACGCTTTCCGCTTTTCGTTCGGATTGCGCAACAGATAAGCGGGATGGAAAGTGGGCATGAGTTGGATGCCATGATAATCGCGCCAGCTGCCACGCATGCGGGAGATGGGTTCATTGGATTGCAGAAGTGTTTGTGCGGCGAATTTCCCCAGTGCGACGATCACTTTCGGTTGAATGATATCAAGCTGCTGCAACAAGAATGGTTCGCAGGTGACAATTTCATCCGGCGCGGGATTGCGGTTTCCCGGCGGATGACATTTGACAACATTGCAGATGTATACATCCTGCCGGGTTAAACTCATGGCTTGAATCATTTTCGTCAAGAGTTGCCCAGCTTTGCCGACGAACGGTTTGCCCTGTTTATCTTCATCTTCTCCCGGCCCTTCACCAACGAATACGAGTTCCGCGTTCGGATTACCATCCCCGAAGACGACTTGCCTTCGTTCTTGACAAAGTTTGCATTCCATGCAGTTTTTCAACGACTTTTCAAGTTCGCCAAGGCGCTGCTTCTTGGATTTGAGTTGCTGCTGGATTTCAAGGGGCAGATATACTGTTTCCATCCCCAGAGCGCTCATTTGTTCGGCGAATAGCCGGATGCCTTCAATCGGATTATTCGAATGTGCGGTCATGATTCCTTTATGTTTGCAAGATGAATAGCTCACGCAAAACAATCTGCTTCGGTCTCTCATACAGCAAAGTGCTTCTTCGTTCCGTCGGTTGAAACGAATCGAACGGATCGAGAATCGTGTATCCCAGCAGTTTGATTTCACGCAGTAAGGATAGTTTGGCGGCATCGCCTGATGGATGCAAGCGGAAGCGTGGGGCGATAAACACGACACGTTTCCCCGGTTTGACAACCGTGCGAATTTCGCCCAATGCGCGAATGTAGAGACTTTCCAGCTGTTTGGCCAGTGAGTCAAATTTTTCCTGCGTCAATGGTTTTTTCAACGGAGGGCCGAGATACGGTTCGGTGACGCAGGTGTCGAAATAGAGTGGCTCGCAAAGTGTATGGAGCATTGCGGCATCTCCCTCGAACACTCGCACTTTGCCGGTGATCTCCGGATATTGACTTTCCAGCCATTCGCGATTGTCGAGTGAATCGCGGACCGCTTTGTCGCTGTTGTCGAATCCGGTTGCTTCCAGACCAGCCAGTCCCGCTTCCATCAATATCCCACCGGATCCGCAGAAGAGATCAAGCAAGGTGGTTGTGTCTTTTGTGCGAGCTAGATTAATCATCATGCGCGCCAGTTTTGGGGGCAGCATACCGCTGCGGGCATCGCGGCTGGGGCGTCCATAATCGCGTTGGGAAAATGCTTCGTACGATTGGATTTTTTTTGTCATCCCGATGGACAGTTGTAAAGAGGAATCAATCAGTAAGACAATTTCCATTCCTTTGTCGAGGAGATTGTTCTTGTCGATTTGGGCGCTGTTCAATTCGAATCGATTTGCGCTGGCATCGGGTAAAATAAAGCGTGATGAGCAGTCTTTTTCTCGCAAATATTGCTTCAGCCGGTTGGCAAGTTCATTGAGTAAATTTCGAATCTCTTTTTTGCTTTTCTGCGGGATGGTTCCCAGAATGCTTAAACCAAATAATATTCGTTGATCGCTGTCACTTGCAATCGAAACAATTTTTGTTTCCAGCAATTTTTCGAAGATACTGTCTACCGTAATTAGGCTAAAATTTTCGATGTTGTGAGTGGCAAGAATCTCTCCAAGGCGGATTGAACCGCCTAATTCGTCAAAAAGATGAAAAATAGTATCACGACTATCCGATTCGGCGAAAAGGATACCGTCATTTGATTTGATCGAAGTGAGATTCGGTTGTGCAGACAGGATGTCCGCACCACAATGAACTGAATCACCGTCATTTCGCCTCATCGAAGTGAGAGGATAATCGTATCGTTCGTTTACCGATAGAATTTCGGCGTGGGACAAGTCAGGGCAATGGCCGAGTTGGAAAAAGTAGCGAGTCATAGAGAAATTGTAAATGGTTCATTGGATATGCGAAATAATATATCTACATATAGATTATAGTGACTCACACAATTTTTCCTACTCAACCGAAATTTCCTTGATTTTGTCTTCATCCACTTCGACGCCGAGACCCGGACCTGGGGGGATTTTCAATTTTCCATCGACCGGTTTGAGAGGATCGCGAATCACGCTGTGTGCGAGAAACTGCGGCCCATTCAAGGCAGCCGGGAAGGACAAACCGTACGCAGCATAGAGCGCCATGGAAGCGGAAAGAGCAACATCGGGATCAGATAAACCGCTTCCTAAAAACATCATTCCCGCATCCAGCACGAGTTCGATCTGCCGCCGGGCGGAAAGCAGGCCGCCGCAACGGGCAGGTTTCATTGCCACACCGTCCATCATCCCCAAACGCATGAATTCCAGCAAATCGCGGGGAGAGATGACCCCTTCGTCCATGATGATCGGAAGCGCCCCTTGCCGTTTCAATTGTTGATAGCCGGATATTTGATTGGGGGGGATCGGCGATTCGAACACGGCGACACCGATATCCGCCAGTTTGGGAGCAACCTGCAACGCAGTGGCGGTATCGTACCCGCAGTTCGCATCCGCCCATAAGAATCCGTCGGGGACTCGCTCTTTAACCCGTTTGCATAATTCATAATCGGTTTTCGGATCGGGAGCGACTTTGACATTGAAATTGCGGTATCCGCGATTCCAGCCTTCCTCGATCGACGCTTCGAGCAGTTCCAATGAAGCCGGATTCAAGGTCCAACTGAAAGTAATTTCTTCCCTTCCCTTCCGTCCCCACAATTGGGAAAGAGAGATGTCGAGTTTGCGGCAGCACAAATCATGAAGCGCGATATCGACACCGGATTTACAAAGCGGCATCCCGGTGGAAAAATGCGGACAGATGGTGCGGGACATGATTTCATGCGCCCCAACGAGATCGAAGGGATCATGGCCGGTGAGCGCGGGATTCAAATAATTGCGAATCGTAGTCGTCGTCGATTCCAGCGTTTCATCCGCCCATTTGGGAACCGGGATGCTCTCCCCCCAGCCGACAGTCCCGTCATCGGCGGTGATTTTCACCAGCACTGCCTGGCGGCCGGTGGGTTTGCCGTCAGGACCTTCGAGAAATTTAAAACGGCCGACGGTCGGATAACTGACTGGAAACGCTTTGATTTCTGCTATTTTCATATTTTCCCTCTGTAGTAATGTCTGAATCAGGATACCCAGGATGGGAGGATGAACAGGATATGCCTATTGATAGGCTACAATAATTGACGAGCCATCAGCGGCCAACGACCGTTTTTCTCAAATGGTAGTGAAAACTCACATCTTTTTTCATCCTGTAAATCGTTCTATCCTGGCCAATCCGGATTCAGACAAATTGACTCCTTCGTAAAGCCCATTCAATCATCTCAGGTTGTTTTGCCGCTTCCGTGCAGAGATACAACGGATCAGGTTTCGTACCAATCCTTCCCAAATCCAAGCGGTCTGCATCCCAGCATGTTTGGACAGTGACATCTCCTTCCGTCAAACCATCCGCATGAAATTCACATGCATACACTAAGCACTCGAATTGCTCATTCGGTAATGAGATGATCGTGCCTTTCAAACTCTTGACAAACTCCGACGCTCTGCGGCCATGGTCAATATCTCTTCCGTCATCCAAACGCTTGGCATCGTGCAGAAAGGCAAACAGTTCGACAACATCGCGTTCCGCGCCGGTCAACTTTGCAAGCCGCAGTCCATTCTCACGAACACGCTCCCAATGCGATTCTCCGTGAATGGAAGTTGGCGGGAGTGCAAATTGAGATTGAACAGTATGAATCAATTTATCGATATTCATATAATCCTTTTCTCATCTACCCCAAAACAAATACATCAATCAAGATCGTTCTATAGTAACCTTTACAGATAATAGGATATCTCTTTAATGGAATTTGTCGAATCGGACAAGAATCGTTTGCACCTCTTTTTTGGCTGTTATTCTCTTGATAGTACACGACCTTTCGCCAAGGAGACTATACGCGGTTTTCGGTTCTAAACTCCTACGGTATTGGTATAATAAGCAGCGATAAACGGATTTTTTTGCAACAATGATTATAAAAATGGTTACAGACGATACTGAAGGAGAATCTCATGTATTCAAAAGTATTTGCGGTAGGGATTTTGGGCATTTTTCTCTTCTGCTTTTGGAATCCCCAATTGAGTTCTGCCGAGTCAATGAATTTTCGGCAAGTCGTATGCCCGGCTTCGGAGGATAATCCACGAAACAGCGAAGGCGATATCGTTCCCTTGAAAGACGGGAAATTGCTCCTCGCCTGGAGCCGTTTTTCCGGCAGGGCGGATCATGCCGCTGCCGTCATCGCCGCAAAAATCAGCGAGGACAGCGGGAAAAGTTGGGGCGCCGAATATGTGCTGCAAGAATGCATCGGGAAACAGAACGTCATGAGCGTTTCGTTTTTGCGGACACAATCCGGTAAAATTCTATTTTTCTTTTTAACCAAGAACGCTTCGGATGATTTGCAGGTCTATGTTCGGGCCAGTACTGACGAGGCAAAAACGTGGTCTCCTCCACAGAAAATCAGTTCAACCGGTGGATATCACGTTATGAACAACGCTCGAGTCATTCAGCTGTCAACCGGCCGAATTCTGGCTCCGATCGCCTGGTGTAAGGATATCCGAAAGGATTACAATTCTCAAATTTGTTTTTGTTATTATTCCGATGATGATGGGAAAACATGGTCGAAAGCGGAAGGTTCTGTAAATCTGAAGGACACAGCCGCTATGGAACCGGGATTGGTGGAATTAAAGAATGGCGATGTGATGATGATCATCCGCACAAAACTAGATTGTATTTACCATGCCACAAGTTCCGACGGAGGAATCACCTGGTCGAAAGCGAAACCGATGGAATTGACCGCCCCTGCCGCACCATCCACGATAACACGGATTCCCCAAACACAAGATTTATTGATGATCTGGAACAACAATCCCCTCGGAAACAAAGCCGGTTGGCAGGGACGAACGCCATTGACCGCAGCGGTCAGCCGAGATGAAGGAAAGACGTGGGAACATGTAAGAAATATCGAAGACGATCCGAATTCGGGGTATGGCTATACCAGCGTTACCTGGCTGAACGACCGGGCGTTATTGACCTACTACCATTGGAAACAAGGATCGGAGAATTTCCAAAATACCAATTTAGTGATACGCGCAATTCCAGTCGATTGGTTTTATGAAAAAGAATGAACCAACCCAATCTCCTTAGACGCTTACGAAACCGACATTCTCGTTTCATTTACGAAAATTATTTGTGGCATCTGGAAGATTCCCAGCTGCTTATAACCTTTTATTTCCTTCAAGAACCGGATATACGCTTCTCTCCACAAATCCGTATTTCGTCAACACAACCCATCCTCAATCAATCAAAGCAGGTATTGGACAGGCTTGTTTTCCATTTAGGCTTGATTGAATTGTTGAGTTACTGGAAAGCGGCTTGTTCGCAAAAAATCGTTATCCAACCGGAGGCATTCCAACAAGAAACATCCGACTTCTGGTATGAACTCTTCTCTAAAGGAATGGGAGAATACTTTTATGTCAATCAACTCGATTTTAAAGTTTCGAATTTTATTCAAGTTGAATCATCTAAAAAAATATCGGGTTCATATAAAGCCGCTAATCTCAATGCTTGGTTGAATGATGCATTGCTCATGATCAGCGGTGGGAAAGATTCCGCCTTAAGCGCCAGCCTTCTCCAAAAAATGGATGTCCCTTTCAATGCCATGTTGCTCAATCCAACGAATTCCGCCTGGAGGATTGCAGAGAAAGCAGGATGTCAAAAACCCATTGTCATTCAAAGAAAAATCGATCCGGCGTTATTACAACTCAATGATAAGGGGTATTTAAATGGACATACACCGTTTTCCGCTTTATTGGCCATGTTGGGAGTTATTTCCGGTGTATTGTATGGCTATCGAACGGTGATTGCCTCGAATGAAGCAAGTTGCAATACCCCTTATGTTGATTATCTCGGTGAAGCTATCAACCACCAATACTCAAAAACACATGCATTCGAGCGAATGTTCGACGGCTATCTTCGACACCATCTCGTTACGGGTATGCAATATCTGAGTCTCTTACGTCCCTTGCGGGAAATTCAGGTTATCGGGTTGTTTTCTTCTTATCCCGATATGTTGAAAGCATTTCGCAGTTGCAACAAAAATCAAAAAAAAGATTCCTGGTGCCTTCAGTGCCCAAAATGTACAGCGCTATTTACCCTCTTTTATCCATTTTTACAACAAGAACAATTACTCGAAATATTCGGCGGAAACCTATTTGAGAACGTATGGAATTTGGAAGTGCTGTATGCAATTTTAGGAGAACGGGATCATCGTCCCTTCGAATGTATCGCCACAAAAGAGGAAGTACTCACGGCGCTGCATCTCTCCATACAAAAACACGATAGGAATCACACACCTCTACCACAACTGTTACAACATGCAAATACGCACATACTTCCAAAGTATACAAATATCATCAACAATCGTACTGAAATTTTGTTCGATTGGAATGAAGAGCATAATCTACCCTCTTCATGGGCAGATTTATTACAAAAGAAATGCATTACTGCTATCAAGAAAAAAACTGACAATATGAACTTATGACCAACGATGAAGCCTACCATCAGTCTATCTTAGTTTTGGGATTGGGGATCGAAGGGATCAGTTCTCTCCGTTTTCTTTTGTCTCGCATTCCAATCGCCGAGTTCGGCATTGCGGATCAAAGACCATTCAATCAGTTATCCTCTTCACTGCATGAACTTATCAATGGACATCCTGAAATAAAAATTCATTGTGGGGAAAATTATTTATCCTCTATTCAACAGTATGACATCATTGTCAAATCCGCTGGAATTTCAATCCATTCACTTCACCAAAAGGGAGTATTGACAAAGAAACAAAAAATTATCACACATACATCCTTATTTTTCGATCATTGCCAGGGAACGATTATCGGTGTCACCGGAACCAAGGGGAAAAGTACAACTGCCTCTCTCATTTATGCAATCTTGAAAGAAACAATACAAGATGTACATTTAATCGGGAATATCGGTGTTCCGGCACTGGATGCCTTACATCACGACTCAAAACAAACAATTTATATTTACGAACTATCCAGCTATCAATTGGAAACCTTACAGAGAAGTCCGCACATCGCTGTGTTCTTGAATATTATGGAGGAACATCTGGATTATCATGGCAGTTTCGATGCATATTTGTTAGCCAAGCTCAACATCACAAAATATCAACAGGAGCAGGATTATTTTATATACAATAAGGACTATCCAATCTTGCAAAAATTGGTAACAAGCGTAAGCCTTCCCCAAAAAATTCCTTTTTCAATTACACAATCACTTGATTGGGGGTACTTTCTTGAAGCGAATACCCTTATTGAGCGTTTGTCTGAAAACACACAATTTCCAATCATTCAAAAAGACGATATCCCTCTCATCGGACAATTCAATCTATACAACATTCTTGCGGCCATAGCTGTGGCGCGAATTTATAATGTCCCGGCCGAATCGATTCAACAGGCCATCAGCACATTCACACCTCTTGAACATCGATTGGAATATATAGGAACATATCGAGGAATTCGTTTTTATAACGACTCCATTTCCACTGTGCCTCAATGCACAATACAAGCAATGGAAGCGCTCGGTAAAGAAGTGAAAACACTCATTATCGGAGGGCATGATCGGGGAATCGATTATTCCGAATTGGCTCATTTTCTCTGTAAACAATCATTACAATATTTGATACTCTTTCCTGAGACCGGTCAAACAGTATGGAGATTGATGAAATCGCAAAAGCCCGAAATTGTTAACACAATAAAAATTATGGAAACGCAGGATATGGAAAAAGCAGTCCAATTTGCTTTTCAACATACAGGTGCGAGAGAAATCTGTTTGCTCTCGCCGGCGGCGTCGAGTTATGGATTATTTCGGGATTTTCAAGAACGGGGGAACCGCTTTAAACAACTTGTTCGTGAACTCGGTGACAATCAATAAATTACAGAATGACTATCAATAATTTCGCCCCATAATTCTCTGGATCATTTTTAACATCCAATTCGTGTAAATCAAAAGGCAAAATAACAATAAAACCAGAAACAACAAAATACTAAACAGGGAAAGAATCCAGCCGCTCCATGCAGACCGGTATTCCATATTGATATTCCAGGTTCCCTGTGGAATATGCATTGCACGTAAACCGTCTTTGGAACGGACAATTTCTGTTTCATGGTTTTCCCCATCCTGAGTTGCCGTTGCCTTCCAGCCTGGATAGAACCATTCCGACAGACGCAGCCATATAGACTGTTCCTCGTTCTGTATTGTAAATTGAATCGAGTGAGGTTTATAATCCTTCATCACAATCTGTCCGTCGGCAGGTTCCCATTCTTGCTCCTTTGTTAGTTTCTCGGATGTGTAAGGTTGAACCGACGCCCACGAAATCTTGTTATCGAATCGTTTATAAATTCGAACGGCTTGTTTGGTGGTATAGAGCAATTTCAAATCTTCATGCACAATATCCTGTTTTGTTAAAATATAATGAACATTCAACTGGTTCAGAACCGGATGATCATAGGTCGTCAATTGGATGTTGTCATGAAATTCTCCTTCTTCCCAGCCTTCCATCTCACCAATCTGGCGATTATACGAATTCAAACTCATGGGATCGTATCCGGCTAGGTTGTATGTTTCCCATACTATGTATTTATTCGGATAATAAATATCCGCCATTGTCGCAATCCGGAAAGGGAATCCGTTGTTTTTTTGCGAATCCAAAAATCCGATCTCCTGCGGTGGCGCGTTGCTTTGCCGAATTTGTGCCGGCGTCCATAAACAAATGTCGAGATACCCTTTTCCAAAGGCAAAGAGATCGACCGCCAGGAGTAATGCGAACGAGAGTGAAATGACCATCCGCGGGTGCCAGGGAATCCCGCGTGTCCATAAATACAACGCAAAACCGGCAAGACCGATCAAACCGCCATACGCCATAGACAGCATGCGGATCATGTCCCGGTTTTCCATTGCATCGAGGTTTCGGATGGATTCTCTCAAACTTTGCAGTTGCGGCGCGCCGTAAGGTAGAATCAAGATCAAAAGAATACCCAAAGCGACGACTCGCCGATAGACCTCATACTTGCCTTCATCTTTCTTCTGTCGTGAATAGGATTCTCCGCAAATCCGTTCCAATCCCAACGCCGCAAGCGCACAAATTGGAGCTAGGTAATACGGCAAATACTTGGCCGGAGCGCGAAAGTGACCGAAACCGGGGAGATGAAGCAGCATGGTATACACCGGATTTCCGCGTCCCCATGCCAGAAACAATCCCAGCAAGGCAACAATGGCGAGAGGAATCGCCGCTTTCGGCCGTTCCGGTTTGAACAAGAGAACCAAAGCAAAAACAGGGACAAGAACTCCGGCATACGCGCAAGACCAAAAATAAAAATAATCATAATGGTTTCCGGCAATTTGAGTTCCATAATATTCAGGAAAGAGAAGTGTCATGAGACGATGAGGCGCAAATGAGAATTCCGTCGCCATTTGCACATCCAATGTCGACGCGCGGTTGGCTTGGCCGAGATATTCCAACGTGGACGTCAGTTGGAAGCCGGCCATCAAAATCCCCAGCACGAGAAACAGGCACCACGCGAACGTACGCAGCACGGGATAAAACCAATCCTTCCGCTCAATCCGGCAATACTGCCAGTATCCCATCACGAAACATAAAAGCGCACTGAAGACAAGTGAATAAAACGTCATCTGCGGATGCCCGCACAAAAAATGCAAAAAGGCAATGAAACATCCTGCCAATGCCCACGGCAGTTTGCTTTTTTCCTCTTTCACAAACCCGACCGTTGCGAACAAGATCCACGGCACCCAAGCGGCCCCGGCATAGGTCAAATGGTTTCCGGCGGGAATGTGAATCATGGTAAATCCATTGAGACCATACGCGACTCCGGCAATCACCGACGGAAACGCCGTGGCTCCGCAAATCCGCGCGAACAGATACGCACCGGTTCCCGCCAAAAGCAAATGCAGTAACAACGAAAGCCCGTAAAACCGCTCCATCGGAAACAGGAACAAGACCAAATCGAGAGGATACAAGACCGCCGATTGCATGTTGGCGAAAAAAGGCGCGCCCCCATAAGTGTAGAGATTCCAATACGGAATTTGCCCATCCGCCAGCATGGTCCGAGTAAAGACTTTCCAGGGATAGAACTGCAGCGGGATATCTCCCCAATTGGGGGACATGTCATACAGGAGAATGTCTCCGCAGAAAATGCAAATGATTAAAACGACAATAGTGATCGCGGCAATATCTTTTTTCATCATTCAAAACATCTTATCTATTTTAGAAATGTCGGATTGTACATGTCTAACCGATTCTATTATTATCGATCAAAATGGAGAGAATGATAGTACATAGATCAGCAATTCGATCAAGGTAAAGGAATGGGAATTTTTCATGTTCGTCCTTCGATAGTTTTTTTCATGTTCTCATTTATAATGAGGTGATCAATTGATTATGCAGATTTATTAAATCAAATGAAGGGATGAAAAAATGAATCGATACACAAAACGATTCGGTTATCTGTTATTTTTTTTCATGTTGATTGTATCGGGAGTATATTCACAGGAAGCAACGATGAACGTGTTTTGCATTGGAGACAGCATCACCTATGGGCAAACCTACGGTTCAGGCCACGATTATCCTCGGCTTTTGCAACAAATGTTTCGAGATAGAGGAATAGAGAACATTCGTGTATTCAATTACGGCGTATCGGGAGATACGGTAGGAGACCGGCTCTCCTATTGGCAGGGACGAACAGGAGAACGAGTTCTGCAACGGACGGATGCGCATTTTGTCACCATCATGCTCGGAACCAACGACACCCGCGTGGGAGATGAAACCCCCTTGGATGTATACCTGGAACGCATGAATGCGTTGATCGACGTCTTCGCCAATCATACCTACAGTGACGGCACTATCCCGCAAATCATTCTATCCTTGATCCCGCCCCACAATTCTCCTCAGGAAGACGAGCATATGGCTTCCAATTTCAGCACGCGATTCATTCACCGGGACCGGATTCCAAATGAAATGAATCCGGCGTTGCGTCAAATTGCGGAAGAACGAGGATTGCTCATTGCCGACAATTACACACCTTTAAAAGCAGAAGGACCGGATTTGCTGCCGGATGGATTGCATCCCGGTGAAAAGGGGGATCAGTTGATGGCACAGACTTTTTTCGAGGTTCTCTTGCCGTTGATTGCCGAACCGGCCGGAATTCGGGAATTCAGTTACAAAGTATATAAATAGCAATCTGATCAACCAGGGCTTGAATCCCAACTATCGCGATATGTCTTTTGCGGTATGTTTCCGGGACCGACACGCTCAATGTTTCCCCGGCTTGCAAGGCCGTTCGAGGTATCATAACGCGGATAGGAACTTGCACCACCGGGACCGTCAAACCATCCTTGATCGGGACCGAGACCGGTCAAAACCCATCTGATATTGAGCCGAATCATATCCGGATGGTGATCAAACGTCGGGGGACCGTGAAAAATATAGTATCGTTTGATGGGCCTTCCATAAGCCGTGAGGATAGTATTATATCCATAATCGCTTTCCACAATCGGGCCGAAGGGGTCTTCCGGAATGGCACTGATATAGGCCACCGGCGCGGTCAGTTTCGCCAACTGAAAATTCCCGATATATTGGTTCGAGTCGATCCGGTACGATTCCACCGCCGTTTCCAATGCTTTCATATCCGCCTCACAACGGGCGAGTTTCGCGCGGATTTGCGCATTGAGAAAATTCGGAACCGCAATAGCGGCCAGGATGCCGATAATGGCTACAACGATCAACAGTTCTATCAAGGTAAAGGACATCTCTACTCGATCTTTGCTTTTCATGTTCGGTCTCACATTTCGTATCGGCGACGCCAACTGGAAGCAGCGATTAGATGAAAATGCATGCGTTGAAAGATGCGGGCAGGGATGCCCGCGCTCCGACATTCAATTTTTTTATCGTTATCCATGAACAAATGGATTGTATTGATTATGACACAGTTTTATTCCATTTCCATGCAAATTTTTCAAAAATTTTGATCTTCAAAAATACCATGAGAACGGTTGACAAAGCCATTCGATTTATGAGAAAATATTTTCAATGAATCAGTAGAAATTCTTGGCTAACGTGTAAATAGGTCAGCCATGATTTATCAAATGGATAAGGAGAATATGTATCATGAAACGGAATAGAATGGTGCAATGGTTTGTAGTCAGTACGACGGCCATAATCTTGTTCGCCGTCAGCGGCTTCGCGCAGGATACTGAATTCGGTCCGGTTGAAACCAATACGTATGTCGTCAAGTTCATCGATCCGGCCGGTCCACTTCCGGAAATCGGAGGCGAGTTCGATCCCGACTGGTCCGCCGCCCTGAACGATGGAACCGATTGGCTCATCTTTTCTTCACCCGAAAACGATCAAGACCCGGTGAATGGGCCACGCTCGGATGAAATGCATTTTTACGCCGGCATCGTCGACGGTGATCCACCTCGCTTATATGTCGGAATCATGGGTACGGGCTTCACCCCAGGCGTCGCGGATGAGCCGCCGACCGAAAACGACGAAGCTGGATGGTGGGGCAGCGCCTTATACGAATTCCTCATCTTACAAAACTATCCGGAAGATCCACGCAATAAAATCGTCTTTGGCGCGGACGGCCATTATGCCGATATCCTTCGTAACCCAAATAGTTCACCCGCTGAGCATAATTTGGAAAATGTGGAATACAATATCATCCCCGGCGAGGATTTTTACGCCGTCGAATTTGCATTCGACCTGGATCAAGATACTGCCTTCATTACCCTCGACGATCCGGATGAAAATGGAATCACCTGGCTAAGAGTCATCGTTAGCATTCAAGGCGCAGGCGCCCCCTTGATCGTCTGGCCGGATGGAGATTTCAACGGCAACGTCAATTACATCACCCACGGTTCCAGCGGCTGGGATCACATGGGTTGGTGGGATGTTACCAGCGCCAGAGACAACCCTGTGCGTTTTGAAGGCGGAACCGATGTAACAGAATGGACGCTTTTTTAAATAAGGGATCAGAGTTTACATCACGATTGTTTCCCATTGCGCCTGAGTTACCTCGTATTTGCCCAAGTTCGCATCGAGGAGCGTATCGAGTGCAATTCCCAACCCCAACGGGGTTGAAGAAGATAGCCAGCGGGCAACGCCCCTGGAAATATTCAATAATTTTTAAATTTCACCCTGAAAGGGTGACAGAGAAAAACTTTCCACTATCTCCCCAAATCTTCTCTCTCGGCTATGAAAAACTCGAATCGCATCTTCGAGATCACCCGCCTCAAATTCCGGCCACATCTTCTCTGTAAAATACAATTCCGCATACGCGCTTTCCCACAATAAAAAATCACTCAAACGCTGCTCCCCACCGGTTCGAATCAGTAAATCCACATCCGGATCATGAAGGTTGGAATGATCGGCTCGCGTTAAAAGCCGCGAGAATTCCTCCCGAGATAGATTCGTTTTTCCATTGATCTTCGATGAAGCGCGCAGGATAGAATCCCTAGACGAATAATCGATCGCGATGCGCAGATGCATCGACCGGCAGAATGATGTCGCCGTTTCAATCGTTTGAATAGCAGAACGCAATGGCAATGAAAGCCGATCACGCCGGCCGATGACACTCATCCGGATGCTGTTCTCGATGCAGTTTTCCTTCTCGCCAAAAAGATATTCGTGAAACAGTAGCATGAGTTGATTGACCTCATGCTGCGGCCGCTTCCAGTTATCAGCGGAGAAGGCATAGAGGGTCAAGGTCGTGATCCCGAGTTCCGGAGCTGCTTCCACAGTACGGCGAACCGCCTTGGAACCTTCCTTGTGCCCTTTACTGCGAGATAAATCCCGCTGAGTAGCCCAGCGTCCGTTGCCGTCCATGATGATGGCGACATGGAATGGTGAATCATTGTGCATTGAAAAAGTACTTTGTATCATAAAGTCCACCTGCAAAAAAAATTATTTGGATCTCATCGTTTCGATAATTGCTTCCATATGATTTAAATATCGTTCGAGCGCTTTACGCCCTGCTTTGGATAAGCGGTATTCGGTTTTCGGAGTCCGGCCCTCAAATGTTTTTTTACACAGAATGTACTCGGCTTCTTCCAGTTTTCGGGCATGGACGCTCAGATTGCCGTCGGTTGTATTGAGAATCTTTTTCAGCTCGCTGAACGTCAGAGAATCATTGACTGCCAAGGCGCTGACGATGCCCAGCCGGATGCGCTCATGAATCAAGCGGTCCAGCTGTGTTGGGTCTGATTTGATTGCCTGATTATGCACGACCCTGATTTCCTCCGTTTCTTCAGGGAGGTTATTTTCCTGATTCTTCCTGAGAGTATTTTGCTTACCCGCCATATTTCCATCCGATAATACATCCGAAGAGTATGTTCAAACCGCCAAATCCGATTGCCAGCATCATGTTTCCCCACGATGGAGGACAGAACAATGCGATGATTCCCGTAAGAATATAACAAAATCCCATGATGGGAACTACTCTCACCGAAAACGCCCCGCCAGTGACAACTCCGGCTCCATACAACAAAAGCCACAATCCCGGCAAAACATGCACCAGCCCATGTTGATAAAGAACAGCGGTTAAAGGAATGGCGGCAACAATCGGGACAAACAAATTCATCATGAATCGCCAACCCACACCGGAAAATAGAGACACCTCGGCGGAATGCGCTTTATACCCCATCGCGATCGATCCGATCAAACTGGCCAATATCGCTTCACAAAGCCAAAGCACAAGCCAATCCTGCATCTCAGCGCGTGTAGAAGCCAGAATAGCGGTGATCACTGCAGTAGCCCCCATTACGACCATCCCCCAGCCAGGCACAGCCGTAAATGAAGTGGCGCGCTCCATCGTGTCGCGAATAAAGCGAAGGTCATTCATGGCATGAACGTGGAGCGATTGCGGTTCTGCCTGAGTGTGATGGGCGGTTTGGTTTTCGATCATGGCGTGTCCTGTGTAGAAAACGATCAAGTACTTTTCTTCATAAAGTATATGACAAGAAAACGAAAAAATCAAAGTCAGGTAACGGAAAAAAATCAAATTTATGGATTCACAATGACTTTATTCCGATTCTCCGTCCCCATCATTTCCACCGCATCGTCGATTTCACTTAGAGGAAACCGATGCGAAATGATTTTTTCCGGATCGATAATTCCCCGCTCCATCAACATGATCGCTTTTTGCATGGCCAGTGGATTTGTGCCGAAACTAGAGTCCATCCGCGCCTCGAGAAAATGCATCAATCCCCCGTCAAGTTTGAAAGGCTCATGAGTGGTAATACCAAAGATATTCCATCGCGTTCCCCGCCGCAGCAAAGACACCATGAGCCGAACCGCTTCAATCGGCCCCGCAGCTTCAAGAACAAGATCGGGACCATGAGGAATGATTTCATATATTCGCTCTTTGGATTCGCATTTTTTAGGATTTACGACATGAGTAGCCCCCAGCTCTTTTGCCACGGTAAGCGCATGGTCGCTGATATCGACAGCGATCAACCGTCCCGCCCCCGCCGCCTTCGCGACCATCAGGCAGAACATCCCAATGCCCCCCGTCCCAATAACGACGACATTGTCTCCCAATGTCAACTGCGAATACTGAATGAGTCCCTTCCACGCCCCGCTCAACGGTTCGGTAAGACAGGCCGCATCGAAACTAATATTCGGTGGTTTTTTGAAAAGTGTATTCGCTCCGGTGACCGTATACTCGGCGAAACTCCCCGGCCGAACATCTTCCGGCCCATCCCCGCCGGTCGTATAAGCCTGTTCGCAGTAATGCGTCATCCCCACCCGGCAGTTCGGGCAAAGCCCGCAAAAACCGCTGGGTTGAATGATCACCTCGTCCCCCTCTTTGACATTTTGAACATGCGCACCGACCGCTTCGACAATCCCCGCCGGCTCATGTCCGGGAATCAACGGAAACTCCACATTCCTCCGAATTCCCTTGATGGCTTTGTAGTCTGTCTGACAAAATCCACAGGATTTGATTCTCACCAACACTTCCCCATCCCCAGGCCGAGGTGTCGGAACCTCCTCCAAAACCAATCGTTCAAAATCCTTCAAAACAGCCGCCAGCATAAACATACCCTTTCAAATGAACCAAACATGCCGCCGGGACGACGGCGTTACAGTCGGAGCGCAGGCATCCCTGCCCGCATCTTTCAACACATATATTAACGTTACCCCAACAGAAATAAAAGAAATTACCCCAACGAACTTAAAGAGCTCACCCAACGAACTGAAGAAGCATACCCAACGAACTTAAAGAGCTTACCCCAACGGGGTAAAAGAAGCTAGCCAGCGGGCAACGCCCCTGGAAATCAAAAATAAAGAGTAAGCCTCACCCTGAAGGGGTGGCAGAAAAAAATATCAAAAATGCACAAACGGCACAACATGATGAAACCAAACCTGCCCCAAAACAAACGGAATCGTCCCACAAGCACTAATATAAAGATAGTGCAAATGATTCGAAGACAATGAAGCTTCCGAATCTGTCAACACATGAAACTGAAACAAAACAACCAGCGGCACAAGCGGCGTGAACAAATCCCAATCCTCCGGATACCCCCGATCCGGATTCCAAAAAAACGTATACAGAAAATATCCGGCAAACAGCACAAACCAAAAAACATCATGCCGATGTCGCATCTTGACAAATTGATAAATGGCAATCGGCATCAACATACATCCGGAGAGAGATAAATAGAGATACTCATTGAATAAATCCCACAAATGAAAGGAATCAAACCAAGCCCAAGCCGGTAAAAACATCGCCCGGTCCGGACCGACAAAAAACGTTTCATGCAGCCGCGCCAACATTTTCGTGAGATCGGCATTATAGCAAAAAAGCAACAATCCCCCCCACCAACAAATTTGAATGGCGAGAAATACCCCCCAAAAAATCACACAGTCCCGAAAAGCCTTTCCCAACGATTTCTGTAAAAACGGCAAAAGCAGAAAAGCCGGCATCAACCAACCGGCAGAGAGATGGAGTAGAAAAGCAATCGAAAAAAAGATAGAAACCGGAACAACACTTCGCCGTTCCAGAAGGTATTCCTTCGCCAAACAGAAAACCGGCAACAAGCCGGCAACGAAGACTGGATACACTTCGACATGTCCGAAAAACAATAAAATCATCCCGCTGGATGAAAGAACAAGAAGCCACCCAATAAAACACACAAATACATCTTGAGACTGCCGCTGAAACAAACGGTGAAGCCAGAAAAGCGACCAAATCCCGCCGAGAATCGAAAGCATGGAAATCACTTGATAACTGTTCACACGTGTAAACGAATTCAACGCAAGATAAATCCAACGATACAGCCCAATCGTCAAAGGCTCCCGCATATACAGATGCCAAATCGGTTTCGTGGTGCGCAGAATCCAATCACCACCATCTCGCGTTATATGCCGTGAGGAAAATACATAAAAACAGATCGCGAGTACGATCATCCACCCAACGAACAATCCTCTTCTTTTCCATAACTCCCAAGATGAAATTTTAGTTGTGATTTGATGTAAAAAAGCAAAAATGACAGGATGTAAAAACACAATCCCGATAGCATACCACAAAAATCCAAACCCAGGAGAATGCACATCCGCCGCCCGCATTCCCCAAAAGTTCGTTCCTTCCAAAGAAGAAAAGTAAAGAACACGGAAACAAAAAAGAATGGCGAAGAGGTAGATATGCGCGTATGAAAAATCCTGCTCTTGTTGATTCCAAGCCAAAATCAATTGGAAAACAAGAACCGCTTCCAGAATGGCGACAACTGTATACGAAAAAGGAAGCGTAGGGAAGAAAATAGGAATAGCATCTTGGATCAAAAAAGTGATCCCAGACGCTAGCAACAACGCGGGCAGGGAATGAATCTGCTTAAAAGACAAGAACCCACTCATTCAATTGGAAAAAGACCTCGAATTTGTTATAAAACCAAATAGTATCACAAATTCAAGTCGAAACCCAGATATCCCGTTTCTGCTTCTTGCGAATACGGGATTCCCGATCCCAATACCGTTCCCGGATGCGGTCGATGCGGAACGTGGAATAAAACCGCTCTGGGAACAATGGATGTGATTCTTCCTCTTCTTCCTCTTTCTGAAGAGTCACACAATCACAGATTCCATTGAGAATATCCTTCCCACAAACCGGACAGCCATGTTTGAACGCTTTCATCGAAATACGGCCATGGTCGATCCACAAGAAAATTGTGGCAGGAGGGATGGACAAGGCTTCCGCCAATTCAAAGACGGTTTTTTGCCCATTCTTTTGGATAATTTCATGCGCGCGAGCTAAGGCGTCTTCATTGACTGCCTCACAGGACGGGCAGGATTTATATCGGTTCAAACGGGCAAAAGTCCCGCAATACTCACAACTTCCGTACATCATTGACCTCCAAATTTCAAATAAATCCATCCACACAGTATAAAAGAATCGCCCGCAATCCCTGCATTCTTTTATATCGGCATTAGGGACAACAAGTTGAATGAAATATTGTTACGCTAGATGGGTTCAAACGCGTTGAAGGAATGGATTCACTTCTCGTTGGGGGCGGTAATCGTCAATAAACGATGCGTAAGATAGCGGCGAGTGGTTTCCATAATGTCTTCTGCAGTGATTGCGGATATATCGTCAGGGAACTTGTTCGTATAATCCCACCCCAAACCGGCGATTTCATACGCAGCAAAACGGGCAGTCTGCCCCATATTGGTTTCCATCGCCATAATATAGGTTCCACAAACAAACGTTTTCACCCGCTCCAACTCTTCCTCTGAAACCGGCTCTTCCTTCAATCGGGCAATCTCCGCTTCCGCACAGCGAACCGCCTCTTTACGATTTGCGGGAGATGTCACTGTGTAAATGAGCAAAGGAGACAATCCCATCTGAGTTGTATACCCGCTGCCGATTTGATAACACAATCCTCTTTTATCGCGAATTTCCCGGAAAAGCCGCGAATCCATCGAACCGCCAAGTAACGCACCGATGAATCGGAAAGTAACCGCCTCCGGTTCACGAATACTCGGTCCCGGATACCCCAAAACGAGGTATTCCGCCTCGGATTCCCGATGCTCCACGAACTCTTGATCCTTTTCGAAGGCCGGAACAGCGGATGGAGGTTTTGTAATTGCAGCGCTTTTTCGTACCGATCTCGCCGCCAAAGATTCCCGCAAAATATTTTGTACTACTCCATCGTCCCTGCCCCCGACTGCGGACACGACGAGATTGGATGGTTCGAATGCAGTATGGGCACATGGAACCAAATCACCCCGCTGTATGTTATCAATCGTTTCCAACAATCCGAGATTCGGCCAAGAATAGGGATGTGCTCCGTAAAAATGCTTGTTGAACCGGCGCATGGTATACGTCAATCGCGAATCTTCCTGCTCGCGAATGTTCATCCGGATAATTTCACGCTCACGCGCCAATTTCTCCGGCGGGAAAATCGGGCATTCCATGAGTTCCAAAACAGTTTCCAGATCTTCATGTAGGCAATGGGTCGTTGTCAGTAAATCGACAGTGCTCCAATCTTTCCCCGCTTCCGACTTAAAATGCGCTCCGTTTCGCTCCAAATTATCGGCGATCTCTTCTTCACTGTGCCGTTCCGTCCCCGCAGATAAGAGCCGCATCGTAAAATTGGCCATGCCGGCTTTCTCTGCCTCTTCATGCGAGGACGCAAAACGCGACATGATGCGAACCGCCACAATCTGGTTGTACGGGTTCGGAGCGTATAGAAAGGTAGTCCCGTTCGGAAGAACCTCACGGGACACCTTGCGTTCGGGAAGTCGGGTAATGGATGAATTATGCGCCATATTTTGCCAGTTTCTTGGCATGCCCCAGGCAGAGTGACATGAGATCCACCATCATAACGGTTCCCAACCCGCCCTGGATACATGCAGTTTCATTGAATTCCGCAACTTTGTCAATTCGAGCTTCTTTGGAGGATAGCATAACCGGCACAGGATGAAAACTGTGAGCTTTCCAAGGGCACGGGGTAGAATGATCGCCGGTGACCAATAATACGGATGGCTCGAGATCGAGCAATTGGGGAAGCAAAGCGTCCACTTCTTCGATGACATGGACTTTGGCGTCGAAATTGCCGTCTTCACCATAACTGTCTGTCTTCTTGATATGAACAAAGAAATAATCGTAATTATTCCATTGCTCTTTCAACGTCACAAATTCATCCGCCGGAACATCACCGGTCTTTAGAACTTCCATTCCCACAAGCCGGGACACTCCTTTATACATTGGATAAGTGGCAATAGCGGCAGGATTCAACTTATAGACATCCTGCATCTGGGGCAGTTGCTCATAGCCGTCGAATCCACGGAACAGCATTCCGTTTGCAGGAGATTCGTCTTTCAAAAGTTCAAAGGCCTGTTTGATGAATTCATTGACGAGTTCCGCTGTGTGTTTGGCGGCAGGATCGTCACTGGTCGCTTCCACCGGCAGCGGCTTTTTCCCGGTTGCCTGCGGATCGGTGTCGGATAATGCGCCGGACAGATTGTCACCTCGCAAAATAAACGCCGCCCGATGCTCTTTCTCCGGTTGCACGAAGATTTCCACTCCGGGCAGTTTAATTTGCCCGAGTTTTTCGCACAGTTTCATACAGGTTTCCGTTGGAATACGTCCCGCCCGCCGATCGGTGACCAACCCGCTATCGTCGATGGAGGCAAAATTCACCCGCGCCGCAACATCACCGCCTTTGATGTCGAAATTGACACCAAGTGCAGAAAGAATCCCCCGGCCGATATCGAATTTCAGCGGATCATATCCGAATAGCGATAAGTGTGCCGGACCGCTGCCAGGCGTAATCCCAGGCAGGATGGGAATCGCAAATCCGCAAGCACTGCGAAAGGCAAGAGAATCCAGATTCGGGCACTTAGCCGCCTCGAGTGGAGTACCTTTGCCAGTGGACAAATCACCGATGCCGTCGAAGATAAGATAGACGATTTTTTCGTCATTTTTCTCGGAAAGTTTTTTGAGTAGTTCGAGTCGTTCCATGATCAACCTTTTTATAATAGACGTTGGGATTGAAATATGAATTGCTGAACAAGAATTTTTGCGTTCAAAGGGGTGATCGTCAAGCGGTGTCCGAAAAATATATACTACTCCATATTCTCGGATGTACCGTTTCACATGATCAGTCCAAAGTTTTGAAAACGTGTAGTGAAAGCATAATTCGTATATGTGAAACATCCGTTTTGTTTGCGCGTTGATTCAATTTGAGGCTTGGTTATGGAGTAAAAACGATGCCGCACAAATCCAAATGGACTGCAAAACGATATTCGCCGCAAACCATGTTCACCGGCATGGCCATTCTCGTTGTTATCACCAGTTTGATCTTTATCGCGATCCTCGTAAAAATCGGCCCCAATCAAGCGAAAGCACCGATTGTTTATGAAAAACCGATAAAAGAAGATCGGGGTATACCGCGAATCCAAGCAGAGGACGTTGATCTTTCTCAATTGAGTCAAGAAAACTTTTATGTTCATTGCTTGGAAATTGCCCCCGATGATCGAACCGTTGCAATGGGAGTTCGGGGGATAGGGGTTGTGATATGGGACATCGGTCAAAATCAAGTCCGGCCAGTCAAACTCTTGAAAGGTCTTTCCTATGTTTTCCCAATCCGTTTCTCTCCCAAAAATCATTATCTCTATCTTGGCGATGATCAAGCAAATTCATTGATCTTGAATACCACCAGTTGGACAGTTCATCAGAATATCAGTGGGGGAAGGATGTGGCCGCCGGTCGGTGTGGCATTTTCCAATGATGCATCCCAAATTCTCCTCATGAAAGGTAACAATTGCTATGAGCTATGGGATGTTGCAAGCGGTAACCAGCTTCGTGTATTTCATGATGTTCAACAAAATATATCGTTTAATTTTCAATCCGCGCTGATGGCGGAATTTACGAAGGACGGAAATCGGTTTTATACCTACACTTGCGGAAAAATCATGGAATGGGATATTGAAACCGGAAATTCTACTCTGATTTTTGATCTTAACGTTCGATCACCCAATCCGTTTTTACCAGGATTTTTTTCAAAAACAGGTTCTCGATTGATCTTCGCCTTCGAAAATGAAAAAGCACTCCTCCTGGATGTATCCTCACGTGAATCCAGGATCCTTCAACACGAAGGGAAAAATATCCCCACTACTGCAATGTCTCCCGATGGAAACATCGCTCTGACGGCCAACCATGACGGGAAAATACTCGTCTGGAATGCAGCAACCGGAGAGGTGATGCATACTATAGAGCATCCTTTTGAATCGTTTTATAAAATTGTATTCACCTCAGACAGAAAACAAGTTGCCGCCTTCAATCTTGAAGAAAAAATGTTTGCATTTTTTGATGTCCAAAGTGGTGAAATAACACGCACAATTCATTTTCTAAACAATAAATGATGCTACGGCTATAAGTCAGAAATTGTAGTGCGGACATCCTGCCTGCACAACATAAAGTAGTAATAGGAGCCTTATCACCGGTTCATAACAGAGATCATTTGTCACCACATCAATAAATAATACGGTTCCTAGAGCAAAATCACTATCAAAAAAAGAGAGTGATCATTCGTACTTTTCATACTGGTAAATATGCCCAATCGACGCCGACGGCTCCAAATTCGGAAACGGAAATGTATTCACCACCACCCGGCATCCCGGTTTCAACATCGGCCAGATTTCCCGCTCAAACCGTTCCATGGCTTTCGGAAGCTGATACATGAAAATCACATCCGCATCCCGCAAATCCGCTTTCCAAAAATTCTGATACCGGATACGCCCCCGATTGTTCAACCACGCATAACAAAACAAATAGACAGACATTTCATACCCCACCGCATCCGCTCCCGCCTTCGACGCTTCTTTCACAAGCCGCCCGTCTCCACATCCCAAATCATACACTTTCTCGCCGGAACGAATTTGTGCCAGTTCTAACATCTTGGCTACGGATCGCATGTTGGTCGGAATGAAAGGTGCTCCGAAAAGCATGACATACACTGAAGGCAAAGATCCGAGCAGGATCGGAACTACAATCCAGGCGGTATTGAGTCCCAGCCAATGGAACAAACCCGCCCCCATGACCACCGCGATGGACAAAAGTAAGTATTCAACCATGGGAAATCTAATTCTTCGACAAATCCGTTTTGTTTACCTACAGATCATCGTAATTATCGAATAAAATGAAACAGAAACCAACCTCTGGGAGGAAAAAGAATGGGAAACGTGAAAATCGGAATCAATATGGAGTATGTTCGAAGTGAAGATAAAGGTTTTGCGGAAGGCGTGAAAATCGCCTCGGAAATCGGTTACGAATACTGCGAACCGATGGTTCATTTGGGACGCGAGTTGCTCAGCGAAGCGGGATATTTCCATTCCTTCTCGATGGAGGAAGACGCGCTGTTGATGAAACAAATCTGTGACCGGCATAGCGTCAAAATTTCAAGTCTTTCCGCTCATTGTCCGTTGATGCGCCCGGAAATCAGCGTGCCGTATCTGCGCCGGGCGATTCAATTCGCATCCGATCTCGGTGTGGAATTCGTGAACACCGATGAGGGTGTCAAGCCGGATTGGATGGACGATAAAATGGCGTGGAATGTGATGGAATACACCCTCTCGATGGTCATGCAAACCGCAGAACGCTATGGTATCTATGTTTGCATCGAGGATCATCAACTCTATTCCACAACTCCGGAAGGCTTATTGCGCATCGCCAGTCTGGTCGATTCACCCTATCTCCAAATCAATTACGACCTGGGCAACGCCTATATTTCCGGCAACGATCCCTATGAAATGATGGACGCCGTCCTGGACCGTATCTATCACGTCCACGGTAAAGACATCGGCGGAGTGCAACTGGAAGAACGCGGCAAGGTCACCGGAGTCGCCGTCGGCGTCGCTTGTGGCGAAGGCGTCATCGATTGGAGTAAAGTTGTTGAACGCTTAAAAACCCTCGACCGCGATGTGTGCATTTCCGTCGAATGCGGCACCATCGAACAAGCCAAAACCAGCCTGGAACATCTGAATCAATTGGTTTAATTGTTCGGCTGTTGTTCCCTTCTTTTCAATTTTACAAGGAATTACCTTTCTCTTGTACAGAGCATCCCAAAAGGCAAGAAACGCATAATAGAAAAAGAGGGCGACCAAAATTTTGATCGCCCTCTTCCGGTAAGCTGTTTGGTTTGGAGAGTCAGGAGAGCACTTCGCGCGGGGTTTTGTCGCATGGAAATTCACATGCGAAGTCTGTTTAGCGCTCACACCGACTATAAGTGTGGTTCAGCAAAACCGGTACTGCGGGAAGCCTTAGCTCTCCTCACCTCCGCAGCCACCTGCGCTACAAAAACTTACTAGACTTCGAGTTCTACAACAACTACTACAGTCGTCATGTATCATATAGTGGACCACCTCCTTTCCGCGCTACCTGACAACGTATCGTGAAATGGAAATTTGTCAAGAGAAAAAAACGGCGGAGATGATGCCCAGCAACCGAAAATTCTCTATCCTCAAAGCTGTCAATCAATGCGATATTCAGGTGGTTCTTTTCTCCGGCGTGGAAACGATATCGCCGGCCAAGGAGGCTCACTCAAGATTTCTCTTTACGAAAGTGCGCCGGTTCATAACCGTGGGTTTGCAGCAATCGAAACATCTTTTTGGCATGAGTTTCGGAAACCAGGAAATGCCGTTCCGAGATTCTCTCTTCATACAAATCCTGGATGTCGGGTATATGGGAAATTTCATCGGCCAATTCGCGAGTCGCACATTCAATCACGGTTGTGCGGCGGATTGTTATTAATCCGTAACGGTTGCACCATTCTTCCAAACTGAACCGTACAATTTCCGGAATCCTGTTGTCCGTCAAACTCTCAATAAAGGAGAACACCTGGTCGGTTGTCCACCCCAATCGCATGGCATGCGTGATGCTCTGCCGAGTGAAACAGTACTTTGTCATGATATCGCGATGACGAAACTCGGCCAATTGATCGAGTTTCCATAAGATCGAATAGTCAGCGGAAGGTGGAATAAGAATTTCGAAATTTCCTTGCAGCGTACAGACTTCACCGCTTGCTTGCTCTCCTTTCGACACACCGTTTTCATGAAACAACAAGTATTTTCCCGGTGGGCTGATCGAGAATACCGTTGGGGACAAAAGCGAATCACAATCGACAATCCCGGCAAATTGAAGGAGAAAGAGATAATGATTCATACGTTCTTTTGGTTGAAGATCACGTACCGGATAGGAAACTTGTGGAGAGGAAAATGTATCGAGAATCGAATCGATTCGGTAAGTGCGAGGAGTATGAGCATGTTCTGCCTCATCGTGAATACTCCAAAGTTGCATGATCAACAATTGAAAACATGAATCGGAGAGCAAATGGTGATGCAAGATGTAATTCCACAAATCACGATGACGATCCTGTTGGGAACGCTGAAACCATTCCATGGCTTTGTGTGTGGGGCGAAAAAGTTCTCGATCCGATTCAATCAGTCCGTATTGACAGGCAAAATCAAAAGACAACTCAAAAAATCGTTCTTCCGGTGAATATAAGCTGAATCGCTGTTTCCACAGTTCGAAAATCTTGCGGTGAAGCGTACCGTGTTGTGTGCGTTTCCCACGCGTATGGTTCAAGATGGATAACAAATGAAAAATGGATTCGATACCCACTTCGTGCGTTTGCAGTAAGGGAGTGGAGGAATCACTCGGAACGGCCGTCTGGCTTCGGTTTTTGAAGACATCAAGCAGCGTCCGGCGGATATCGGCTGGAAGTAAAAGTCCGCTTTCATCCCCGAATTGATTGCGAAAAAGAAGCCCTTTGTTCAGGACCTCGGACAAAAGAGTTTCCATCGGGACACGGGAACACCACGCTTTGTTGAGTTGAGATGGAATTTCGATGGTTTCGGAATTCCCGTTGGTGAACAACACCAGAGAAAATAACAAACCGCGGCTTTCCTCGGAAAGCTCATCAACCAGTTCTGCAATGAAATCGAAGTCCCGGTATCGGGCAGTAATGTCAATTATTAAGTTTCGTTTGGAAGGAGAATAGGTTGTAATCCCGAATTCTCCCGCCAATTGTTGAAGCGTTTCATGCGGCAAATGAGAAAATAATGTTTGCAAATTCATTGTATCGATCCCATCTGGTTTAAAGCCGCAACACGTTCTTCATTATCGAGATCTTCCATGTTGCGAATTGTGTACCGGTATCCCTGCTCGGCCAAAAACCGCTGGCGCTTTTGTGCAAACTCGCATTCGCTGCTGTCTCTCGTGATGATGGAATAAAAATACGCGGATCGGCCGTCCTCCTTCGGTCTTATGATACGGCCGAGACGCTGCGCTTCCTCCTGGCGGGAACCGAAGGTTCCGGAGATCTGTATGGCGACCGCCGCTTCCGGTAAATCGATGGCGAAATTGGCGACTTTCGAGACCACGAGCTGTTTGATTTCGCCTTTCCGGAACGAATCGTATAACGATTCCCGCTCCGCATTGGACGTCTGGCCGGTTATCAACGGGATTTTCAGAATCGAGGAAACATAGCGAAGTTGATCCAGATATTGACCGATGATCAAAGTACGTTCTTCCGGATGTTGTTCGAGCAGGTATTCAAGCACATCGATTTTGAGAGGATTTTCGGAAGCGATACGATATTGTGCGCGCGAAGGAGAGACGACGTAATCCCGCCTCTTTTCAAAGGGCAATGAAACACGAATTTCCTGGCATTCCGCCGATGCGATCCAGCCTTGTTTTTCAAGAACTTTCCATGGGACATCATAACATTTCGGACCGATCAGACTGAATACATCGCTTTCCAGCCCGTCTTCCCGAACCAAGGTCGCTGTCAGGCCGATGCGCCGGCGCGCTTGAATATCCGCGGTCACTCGAAATACCGGCGCCGGTAATAAATGGACTTCGTCATATACGATCAATCCCCAATCTTCCGCATCGAACACATTCAGATGAGGGAATTCATCGGATTTCTTTTTGCGGGAGGTCAATATTTGATAGGTGGCGATCGTTACCGGACCGATTTCCTTGCGTTCACCGCTATACTCGCACACGTGATCCTCTTGCAAGTTCGTTTTATCGAGTATTTCCCGCTTCCACTGCCGCAAGGCAACGATATTCGTGACCAAAATCAAGGTTCGCCGTTTCACCGCCGACATCGCCGCCATACCGATGATCGTTTTCCCCGCCCCGCAAGGCAATACAACGACTCCACTGCCGCCGTCAAAGCTCCCGTCCCGGTAAAAAGCGGATACTGCAGCACGCTGATAATCGCGCAACTGGAATCGACGGCCGGCTGCGGTGTCGAAGCGGAGTTCAATATCACACCGTTCCCCTTCGACATATCCGGCCAGATCCTTCACCGGAAATCCGATTTTGACCAAATCTTGTTTCAAATGCCCCCGATATCCACTGCCGACTTTCAGAGCATTGTCATCGATCCGCTCCTCGACGTATTGGCTTGTCTTTTTATGCCGGCTGATCTGTTCGAGCAGAAGAGGATCGTCACTTCGCAAAACCAGCCCTTGATCCCCCCGCTCCAGTACCAACCGCCCATAGCGGCTCATATATTCGACCACATCCGTTTCTACATTGGCGGGAATCGGATAGCGGGAATACCGCCGAAGTCCTTCGAGTACCTCGTCGGCTGTCATACCGGCGCTGGCGGCATTCCAGAGAGATAAAGGCGAGAGCCGATAGGTATGGATATGCTCCGGACACTTCTCCAACTCGGCAAAGGAACACAAAATATCCCTCGCCTCTTCGAAGACAGGAGATTCCACTTCCAAATAAATTGTTTTATCGCTTTGTACAATAACGGATTTGTCTGTTGACATATTTCCCTATAATTTCTCGTTTTGGTGAACTATACATTATACCGGCTCTCAAGAATCGCGCGAAGTGTTTTTTGGGAAATAATTCAAACCAATGATTCGGGCATTCACATCCCCCGCTACCCGATGCCATCCTGATGGAATTGAACAAAAGAACAACAGAAAAAAGCGATAATTGGCAGTATTAAGTGTGAATCCACTGTTTTCATGCATAATTCTCATTATTTTGCAAATTTTAACAATAAAACTTGATATCGCATTACATTTGTTATACACTAATAATTGTGTTTAACACATTTCCATTGTCTATCGAATAAAGAAAAATCCGCCATGGGTGCAAATCCACAGAAGATCCTTGTGATTGATGACGATGAAAGCCTTTTTCTATCTTTACGCGCTATTCTGAAACTTGAATTCGGCGAGATTTATGAGGTTATGCAATCATGCACGGGAGAAGAGGCTTTGAATGTACTTCTGGACGAAGAAATTACGGTTTGCATCGTGGATTATCGTTTACCCGGGATAAATGGCCTAAATGTCCTCAAAGTGATTCAAGAACGATTCCCATATATCCCGACGATCTTCCTCAGCGCTTATTTGGATGAAGAGCTGAAAGAAAAAGCGCTTTCATTCGATTTTGGAGCCTATTATACGGTTTATCGACTATTTTGCACCAATTTCTTACTTGTTATTTATTCATTATTTATGCGATGAAAAAGTGTGTTCAACATTTTATATCGTTTATAATAAAAATGCAAAAAGCAGATTAAATTTAATATTTTTTTATGCTAATTCTTTTTTTTATTCAGTATCAAGGATTATTAGTAAATATTTAAAAAAATATTATACCTATTCACCGATTTGAGAATGTATCTTTTTGGATAGAACGCAATTTAGCGAAACACGAAATTGTATACAATGTTAGTTGGTCTGATTTTTCACAATTATATTTTTATCTTCCCAATAAATTCTACATTACTGGTCTTGACCCAAATTTTTTATATGAGTACGATACCCAATTATATTTGACATATAAGAATATATCTGATGGAAATTTCGAAAATATAAATAAAATACCTAAATTATTTAATACAAATTATTTGTTGACATCAAAAACAATTGGTAATTATCAAGGATCCGCAATATTTATCAATACAATAAATAGCGTAAATAATAACAATAAATTTAAAAAAAATTATTAGGATAAATATTTTATTTTGTACTATATATATTAAAGGAAAGAGAATATGACTATTCGAAATATCGGTTTCGTGCTCTTCCTATTCATTACAATCTGTTCCCTTTTCTTTATCACTTCATACAAAACCAATGAAATGTCTAATGGGAATTCTAGAAATACTGTTTCTCATTCAGTCCATAATAGTAAAAATGGATATACGGATGGATCAGGAATCTCTCCTACCATACAAATGAAAACTCCGAAGCCGGCACAACGTCCAACCCCACCCAGGACCGTAACTGATATTCTTGATCACGTTCAAGAAACATTGGTTGCAAAACACAATATTCAAGTAACAACAGATGAAATCCGTGATTATCTCCAAAAGACCGTCGGAGATAATGTGACGGATTTTGAATTTCAAGAAACCATCATTCAGTTGGATGCACTGGTTGCTGCAGCGGACTCGTTATTTACGGAAAATCTTACCCCCAAAGAAGCAGCACAGACATATTTAAGCAAAGGAGGAGAGGTTTCTCCGCATGATATCGAGTGGTTAAGGCAAATTAATTCGTATGAGCAAGTTGAAAAAATAAAAAAAATGCTTTCCAAAAATGTGGAAGATGCCATCGAAAAAAGTTTGTCCGGCAATAGAAAAATTGTTGAAAAGCACAAACTGGCGGAGATCCTTCTTCCATCTTCAGAACGAAAGGGACCGGAGATCCATTGGAATTGGCGCTTATACAACCAAATTCTATTGAACTATGCAAAAGAAAACCTGATCCACAGATTTCCTGAATTACAAAACATAACCCCCGATGAATTCATCGCTCCCCCCACTCCAATACCAACACTTCAACCTCATACTTCGAAACCGGTTCATTAGATATGAGCATGCTTCGAACATTTCTTCACATAATCGAAGAAACACAAAATATCCCTCGCATCTTCGAAGCCACTGGGAGCGCTACTGGGAGCGCGGCCATCCCTGGCCGCCCTTTCAACGCACCAAGTTCCTTCCTCGCACCATCGTGCGGGCAAGGATGCCCGCGCTCCGACTCACTGGGAGCGCGGCCATTCTTGGCCGCATCTTTCAACGCACCAAGTTCCTTCCTCGCACCACCGTGCGGGCAGGGATGCCCGCGCTCCGACCATTTGCGCTCCGACCATTCATGCTTCGACCTACAAACTCAATCAATCTTTCGTCTTAATTCCAGCCCCCTCTTACTACCCGCTCGCCTCCTTAAACCTTGACGTTTCTCGACTTCACTACTTTCATTCTTGGTACCTTAAGAAAAATATTCTCCAACAGAAACAGCCATGGTATTCAGTACATACATCTTCTTATTCGTCTATTTACCCATCACGCTGGGCGTTTATTACTTGATCCCGTTTCGCTTTCGCGCTTTTTGGCTCGCCTTGACCAGTTATGTCTTCTACGGATGGTTGAAACCGGAATACTGCAGCCTGCTTGCCGCCGCGACGATCCTGAATTTTTATTGCGGGAAACTGATGATGCGCACGGATTCCGAGCCGATGCGCAAATTTTGGCTTTTCCTCGCCGTTGCGGGGAGTCTCGGGTTATTGGGATTTTACAAATATGCAGGGATGTTCACCGCATGGGCGGATACCCTTGCCAAACTGTTCGTATCACCGTCGGAAGGCACGAATATCGTACCAATTTTGGAAATCGTTCTGCCGATTGGGATATCCTTTTTTACCTTCCAAGCAATCAGTTATCCCATCGATCTCTACCGCGGGGATGCGGAAGAAGCACAGGATTTGATATCCTTCGCCAGTTACATCGCCATGTTCCCCCAACTGATCGCCGGGCCGATCGTCCGCTATCAATGGATCGCCAATGAGTTGAAATACCGCACGCATACACCGGCGAAATTCGCCCTCGGTCTGCGTTTCTTCGCACACGGCCTTGCCAAAAAAGTGCTTCTCGCCGATATGTTCGCGCTGGCCGTACCGCTCGCGTTTTCCGAGCATCAACCAACATTCGAACTCGCCTGGATCGGTGTTTTAGCGTATACCCTCCAAATTTATTTCGATTTTGCCGGATATAGTGATATGGCGGTAGGCTTGGGACTCCTCATGGGATTCACCTACCCGCAGAATTTCAATTCTCCCTACAAATCCGCATCCATTACCGAATTTTGGCGGCGCTGGCATATCACCCTTTCCACATGGCTGCGGGATTATCTTTACATTCCACTCGGGGGAAACCGCAAAGGAGAATTACGGACTTATATCAACTTGACCATTGTCATGCTCCTTGGTGGATTATGGCACGGGGCCAGTATCGTCTTCATGCTGTGGGGATTGTGGCATGGTGTGTTACTCGCCATCGAACGATGGTTGGGAGACAAACACCCGCTGAAACGAATGCCCAAGCCCCTGGCGCTCGCCTGTACGAATTTCCTGGTTATCTTAGGCTGGGTCTTTTTCCGCGCAGATACTTTCCCGATGGCCGGCAGGGTTTTGAAGGGGATGTTTTTGACTGTTCCCACATTTTCACTCGGAGACACACTAATCTCTCCCGGTTTGCTTTGTGCCATTCCGGTTGGTATCGCCATTTGCCTGTTCGCGCCGAATTCATGGGATATTACTCCGAAACAAACGCCGGCATTGGCGGTTCGCGACGCGATTATCTTTACATTCGCTATCATCACGGTTCTAGCAGTATCTTCAACACCGTTTTTATATTTTCAATTTTAAACGAGATAAAATATGAGCGATCAACATCCACGCACCGTCCCCGAACGGTTGAAATCAGCACGAGAACAATTACCCCACATGATTGAAGAGGCGGAAGCCGGCGGCCCTGCAAAATTGTGGCTTTCCATCTTGATTCTCCTGTTTCCATACCTCCTATTCATGGCATTTGAAATCGGGATGCGGATCGCCGATCCGCCGATGATGCCTTTGCGGCCGCCGTGGGCGCCCGAACTGGATACTCCTTACCCTCCTTTGACCAAATACGCCTGGACCGGCGATCTAAAACGCATCGCCCGGCTTCCGTATTATGACCAACTCGTCGAACAAGGGCCTTTCCCCCCCCGCTATGCCGTTCGCATCACGGACGAATGGGGATTTGTCAACAAACCGGCCGGTGAACCGCCCCGTCCTGTCGACAAAAAACACGATATCATCCTCACCGGCACAAGTTACATGGCGGAAGGTTCAACCATCGACTTCACCCTCGCTTCTCAACTATCGGACGTCCTTGAAAAACCGGTTTACAACGCTTCCTGGCCAAGCGGCGGACCGGTAACCGGCATTCTGTACACGTTGACTCATCCTGAATTCTTCCAAGGGAAGGCGGATGTGATCATCCTTGGCATCATCCAACGTTACCTCTATAGTTTCAATTTCGAAGAAACCTTTCATCGCCTAAACGAAGACGGCTCGGTTATCCCCGCTCCCCCCTCATCCGAACAACAGCAGAAATCCTTACAAGACTATTTGGAATGGCGCAATACGCTTGAAAAATATCTGGAATCGACCAGTTCCATTCGCGAATTTTCTCTACGCGCCGGACGCTATATTCCTCCGATGGCCTTCGATCTCGGCATCAATACGTCAATCCAAATCAGCCGGCTGAAAGAAGTCGAAAATGCGCCCATCCTTTTCTATCCGGGAGATATCGCGTCCACCTATCATGATTATCAATCCCGCAACGGAAACCGCATTGTCGAAGCGCTTCGGCGCATTCAAAAACGCTGCCGGCAAATGGATACACATTTTCTGGTCATCCTTGTTCCGGATAAATACGAACTATATCGTGGACATGTCGAACCGCCGCTCTATTCCACCAAAAATCCGTTTCCAGACGAAAAGCCAAGTCATCCCGAACATCGAGCGCCGCAGGTACTAGTGGAACAACTGCATGAAGCGGGGATCGAAGCCCTTGATCTCTACCCGCCTCTGCATGAAGCTCAATTTCGTGAACCCATCGATGAACTGCTCTATTGGGTGGATGATACACATTGGAGCGATAACGGAATTCGCGTCGCTTCGCAATACATCGGCAAATATATTGAAAACAATATTTATTGATCTATAAAGCAGGTTTCCAGTTATCGTGAATGAATCCGCACTACTTCTCGAAATGATCGATATCACCAAAACCTATCCCGGCGTCCGTGCCTTGAACAAAGTCAATTTTCAAGTTCGGGAAGGGGAAGCGCACGCTTTGGTGGGAGAAAACGGAGCGGGCAAATCCACCCTCATGAAAATCCTGGCCGGTGCGGAACCGATGGACAGCGGAGAAATCCGATTCAACGGCTCCCCGGTTACGATCGATTCTCCTCCCCGCGCACAGGAACTGGGAATTTCCATCATCTATCAGGAATTCAACCTTGTCCCCCAACTGAGCGCGGCGGAAAATATCTGTCTAGGACGGGAACCACAACGGTTCGGATTTGTCGATTTCAAACAAGAACGAAAAAATGCAGAAAAACTGATGCAAACCCTCGGCATCTCTTTCAACCCGGATATTCCCGTCGAACACCTCTCAATCGCCCGCCAACAGATGGTGGAAATTGCCAAGGCGCTATCGCTTCAATCGAAACTGATTGTCATGGATGAACCCTCTGCAACACTGACCCTCCATGAACTCAAAAAATTATTCGAATTGATCCGCACACTAAAACAACAAGGCGTCAGCGTCATCTATATCTCACACCGATTGGAAGAGATTTTCGAAATCTGCGACCGGCTTACTGTACTACGGGACGGAGAATGGATAGGCACGAAATCCGTTGATGAAATTGATCGAGAATCCATTATCGAAATGATGGTCGGCCGTCAAATCACCGATGAATTTCCAAAAGAAACCATCCCCACTGGAAATGAGTTATTGCGTGCAGAATCCCTATGCCGTGGATTCTTGCATGATGTATCGTTTTCTATACAGTGCGGAGAGATCGTTGCATTGACTGGACTTGTCGGCGCGGGCAGAACTGAAACGGCACGCCTGCTCTTTGGTGCGGACCGCCCGGAACGTGGAACACTTTTTCTCGACGGACACGAAATCCAAATCACCTCGCCTCGCCAAGCCATCGATACAGGAATATGCCTGTTGACGGAAGACCGCAAAAACCATGGATTGATTTTGGACATGAGAATTCGCGAAAACATCACCCTTCCAACATTACAGGAATTTTGTCGTTCCCTATTCATCAGCAATAAACAGGAACAACAACAAGTCGAACAATCCATGCAAGACCTTCGGATCAAGGCACCTTCTCCGGAAACATTTGTACGAAATTTATCGGGGGGAAACCAGCAAAAAGTCGTCTTGGCCAAATGGCTGCTCGCCAACGTGAAACTCTTTATCTTCGATGAACCAACACGCGGCATCGATGTCGGAGCGAAACGCGAAATTTACTTACTCATGAATCAATTGCTCAAACGAGGAGCAGGAATCCTCATGATATCATCCGAACTTCCCGAGGTCCTCGGGATGGCGGATCGTATTTATGTCATGAGTCAAGGCCGCATTGTCGGAGAATTACCGCGAGAGGAAGCCACGCAGGAAAAGATCATGGCTCTCGCAACTACCTCCCCCTCTCTTACACAATCCCAATAAAAAATAAAAAAAAATTGAAACATTCCACTCCCTTCTTACGTACTAATAGTAAAGCCGGCTGAAGTTCTCGTATTCAAGGAGATAAGACGATGACACGCAATACCCGTTTTCAAAATCGAGATGGCCGCAAACCGATGACGTTCAACAACACCCATTCCAAGCCTATGCAGGCCACGAACTGCCAACGTCTGGAGCGCTTCGCCCGATTTCTGGAAAATCGCGGCTGCCCGGTCAAACTTGTATACCGGCAATCCGATACCGAAATCCGCTGGCTGGACTGAACAAAGAAAAAATTCATAAAGGAGCCAAAAAGCAAGAATAAATAATAAAAGCCATACAAATCCTCCCCATCTTTTCCTAGCTGCGGCGGAGTTCGAATGAGTTACCGAACTCCGCTTATTTTTTCTTTTTGATTTTGCGGTTATGATACATTCTATGAATAAAGCAGACGCCCCGCCTGCAACTCATGGGCAAGCGGGACGCTTGCTCTACCCACTAAAAATACAATTCGTGCAGGATAATATTCTTGGTATTCGTCTGCATTTTTAGGAAACGATTTATGGGAGTAAACAATAATGGAACATACCGGAAATAAAATTCACACAATCGTTCAATCCGCCGTTGAACAAACATCCATCGCGGATATGCATACTCACCTCTATCCCCCCTCTTTCGGCCCCCTTTTACTCTGGGGGATCGATGAGTTGCTGACGTATCACTACCTCATTGCTGAAGTGATGCAAGCGGCTCCCATGCCGTATAACACGTTCTGGAAACTGTCCAAGCAGGAACAGGCGGATTATATTTGGGAGCATCTCTTTCTCCGGCGTTCGCCGGTTTCCGAAGCCTGCCGGGGTGTTTTGACCTGTTTACAATCTCTTGGCTTCGATACCAGTAAACGTGATTTATCGGAAGCGAGAAACTATTTCCGCGATCAATCCGTGGAAGAATATGTCGAAACGGTCTTTCAAAAATCCAACGTATCGTATGCCGTCATGACCAACGATCCGTTCGACAGCCATGAAAGAAATTGTTGGCAAACCCTCACGGAGCATCATCCCCGCTTCAAAGCGGCGTTGCGCCTTGATTCGTTATTCATGAATTGGGAAACCGCATCGAATCTCCTACGCGAACAAGGATATGAAGTCAGCCCCTCTCTGAACGAACCGACTCTCAATGCGATTCGGCATTTTCTCGGAGTATGGGCGGATCGCATGAATCCCCTTTACATGGCAGTTTCGCTTCACCCGAGTTTTCGCTATCCGGATGAATCCATTCGTACCCGCATTATAGATTCATGCATTCTCCCCTTCGCCCGGGAACGGAATTTACCGTTTGCACTGATGATCGGTGTCAAAAAATTGATCAATCCCTCTCTGAAATTGGCGGGAGACAGCGTCGGGAAGACCGATCTTTCAAATGTTGAGAATCTTTGCATCCACCATCCGGAAAACCGTTTTCTTGTCACTCTTCTCAGCCGGGAAAACCAACACGAACTCTGTGTATTGGCGCGAAAATTCCCGAATCTTCTCCCCTTCGGATGCTGGTGGTTTCTCAACGTTCCGAGCATCATTGAAGAAATGACCCGCGAACGGTTGGAACTGCTCGGGCTTAGCTTCGTTCCACAACACTCGGACGCGCGTGTACTCGATCAGTTGTTATACAAATGGCCGCATTCAAAATGCATTATCACAAAGGTTTTAACCGATAAATACGAAGACCTCGAACGAACCGGATGGACGGTTTCGGAAGAAGAAATCCGCCGTGATGTGGAAAGGTTATTCTCGAAAAATTTTGAGTCATTCATCAAGGGTTTGTTATAATACAAGGAAACGAATTTGTGGTGCGGACCTCTGGTCTGCACTAAGAATGTGCAGACAGGATGTCTGCACCACAATATGAAACAATGCTTGTAGTACGGACCTCTGGTCTGCAATAAGGAGTCACCTACTGTGGTTTTTGGTTTCATCCCTCCAACGTATCGGAAAGGATTCGGAATTCTCTTTTGCCTCATCGGCCTGACGGCAATCACCCGCAGCTGGTTGGGCATGTCAACCACCGTTCTTCACCTATGGCCGATCCTTCCACTGACAGTCGGAATTCACCTGATTCTCTATCACAAGCAAAGACGATGCGGCTCGAAAATAGCGCTGGGACTCGGGATTCCGTTAACCGGTGTCTCTCTCTTTCTCTGCTGCTTCAGCCTTGAACTTTTCCCGTGGTCGGAAATCAAAATACTATGGCCGATAGTACTCTTGATCACCGGAATCACATTTCTCGCCTATCACCAAATCAGTGAGAGAAAAGCCAATCTTTCCTTCTTCATTTTAGGCTGGTCCCTTTCCGTCAATGCCATCATATTTTTATTCTTTACGTATAATCTTGCCCCTTGGAATTTTTGGCCATACGCCCCTTTGTTGACGGGAATATGGATTCTCGCCGCACAGAAAATCCTTCATCCCTCCATCACATGGACTGCACTAAGTTTGGTTTTTATCACAGCCGGTCTCTTTTTCATCCCTTTTTCCTACGGGTGGCTTTCCTGGTCTTCCGTCGTTCACTTTCAATTCATTTTGTTCGCCATGCTGGGTATTGCATTTGTCAGCTGGTATTTTTACAGCGGGCGGCGCGGGGTTCTGGCCGCAGTTTCCATTTTTTTCAGCCTTTCATTCATTATGTTGCTGGGGCCGCTGCTGGTTGGCTGGGACCGGTTCGGATGGAATTTATGGCCGATCATGTTGCTCCTCATCGGTGGAGGACTGCTCAGCACCTACGGCATCGATTCTAAAACCTGGGCGGCCATGATTCCGGGAACCATTCTCCTGATATCCGGAGCCTTTCTTTGGCTGTTTACATCCGGAAAACTGGAATGGTTCCAAATGCTCCATCTCTGGCCGACATTTCCTCTTTCGGTAGGAATCTCATTCATCCTCGCTTCTTTGGCACGAGGCGTAGCCGAATTCCGATTCCTTTTGTGGATCGGAATCATACTTTCTCTCATCTCCATTCTGCTTTATCTCTTCACTCTCTGGCCGGTAGGATTGCTCCTCGTCGGTTTTCTTTTTCTCTTCCCTCATCCGAAATTCTCCAAATCGGAGTCCGATCAAGAGGGTATATCTCTCTCCATTTCCGACAGTCACTCGGAAGATACCACTTCTCAAAATTAATCCGTATCTTTCAAATATTCTGTCACCTGCTGCCAAACCTGCTCTGCGGCTTTCCTCCGTCCTTTCTTTTTATTCGGAGCCGTGATTTCTCCCGTAAATGTCCGATCCAATGCTTCCAGTGTGCATGTCACTCGAAAAGACGGTTTTCCAGATTCCTCTTCTCGTATTTCCGTAAAGACAGGCATCTCAAAATCGTTTTTTTGACAAAATACGTTCAATTGCATGAGATAATTTGCGCCTTTGACATTCAGATCAACCGCTTTCTTTTTTTCGAATCGAGGTTGGGGAAGTTTCTCCATAAGGCTTTTCGCCGCGAATTGTTCGGCGTCTTTCTTGCTCACGCCTTCGACCGTCTCCGATTGATACATCTCATCCTCGATTTGCATTTCCGCAACACACGTGAATACCGGCGCATGGGGAGGCCCACTTTTTTCGACACGAAATTCCGGTTTCGCCCACGAATTTTTCATGCACGTTTCCAGTAGTTCTCCTTTGTAATTTCCCGCGGGTTTCTTTTTCTCGGTTTTCAACTCTTTTTGGGATTGCGGAGCCAGTGTCTCTCCTAACTCCGGTAAGGTGACTCCGGCAATCTGCGCGATCAAATCAACACTGGCCAGTTGTTGAGACATTTTCTTTTGCATAGAGGAGTATGGAAGAGAAACGTACGGTTTGTCATTGACGTGAATCTGTACCACACTGGTGTGAACCAAGGCGTGGTCCTCGCCTGTACTTTCCGTGGAACAATCATGCATTTGAAACTCCGGAAAAATCTGCTTGGCGATTTCCAAAATCGTGACCGCTTTTTCCGGATACCGGGCTAAATGCAGGATAAGTTGCTCTTGAACGATAAGCCAATCGTCCTGATATTGTTCTTCGATTGAAAAAAGGATAAGAACAAAATCCATCGGTTGCAGCTGATTTTGCTCAATGCGCTTCAACAATTCTTCTTCCAATGCCTTATCGATATCCCCAGATGAGCATGCCATCTTGATGAGACGGCTGAACTCTTTCTCATCCAAATGGGGAAGCCCCTCTTGCGACTTTGAGAGCACGTGCGCATCCCGTTTCCGTTTGAAATGCTCTGCCCGTTCCGTTTTCACTTCATGCTCGACTGTCGTGATATGATTGCCGATGGCTTCCAATTCTTTCATCGAATAAGGCGGCTCATCATTACAGATGACGGCAGCGAGAATGCGGTGATTCACTAAATCAGCAAGGCGGCGGATCGGAGAGGTAAAATGAGTGTAGAAAGGAAGATTCAAGCCATAGTGTCCTTCGAGGTAAGGGCCGTATGTGGCGCGGTTCAACACCACATACATTTTTTTTCGTACGGTTTCGAGAGAAAAACGAACCGGATCGGCAATTGCGTTTTGGATATCTTGCATCAACCGGTCTCTTTCCGGCGCTACGGCTTGCGCGGTATGATTGCGAAACAGAATCGGGATATTCTTCTGTGCCGCGTATTCCGCCACTGCGCCGTTGGCAAGAATCATAAACTCCTGCACGATAATATTCGCCACATGTTGCTGTTCCGGTAAAAGTTTGACCAACTCCCCTTCTTCCGTCGTCCGCCACCCATAATTCAGATCGTAAATCGCCAATGCCCCTCGTTTTCTCCGAGACTCCAAGAGAGCCAAGGCGATGGCTTTGCATTGATTCAGCAGCGCATAGAAAGGCTGGTCCCCTTCTTTCAAAATCGTATCCACTCCCTCATAACTCAATTTCTTTTGACTGGTTAACCGCCGCTGTTTGATCTCTGTATTCAAAACCTCCAATTGATCCGACAATCTGATCGAAATCACCAACACCGGCCGCTCTTTCCCTTCCCAAAGGCTGTATTGATCTTCCGACAAGATTCGTGGAAGCATCGGTTTATTGCTCGTTCCATAATACCGCGTAAATACACGCCGCATCGCCCTCATATCTTCCTTGGAGCCTATCGGCACTCCCACTCCCACATCGGCAATGCTTACTTGAATGAGCCACTCCGATCCCCGCCGCTCGATATGAATCGCATCATCGAGATCCTTGGAATGCTCCGCATCGATCGTCACCCCTTCCACGGCCGGCCGGGATTGCCATTTTTGCCGATACGTTTTATTGTGAGAAAAATTATTTTTAGACATGATGATATCTCCTTTCCCAAAAGAATGTTGCAAATTCTATGGAAGATACTTTTGGAAAAGCCGGATGACAAATTTTATTCCGGGATAGTAGAAAGTGAAGAGGGTAACTTTACTTTACCAGGGGCGTTGCCCACTGGCTATCTTCTTTAACCCCGTTGGGGTATGGTTTCTGCAAGTTTGGGTGATTCCCACCTCAAAATCGTGGCTATTTTCTTTAATCCCGTTGGGGTATAGTTTCTACAAGTTTGGTAGAATCCTACACCGAAAGAGTGGCTGATGAATGCTATACGAAAACATGAAATTGTCAAAATAAATGACTACTCTCATGTACATTACATCAATGACAATAGCTACACTCGCTCATCTCCGCAATCCCCCGTTTCGGGCCTTCCACATCATGGCACTCGATGCAGCGGACGTGATATGCTTCTTTCAATCCAATCGCCCCGCTCTCCGCATTGGCCCGATACATGTCGGTATGGCAAAAGGCACAAGGTTTGTGATCTTCCTTCGTGTTGATCGTAATCCCCTGCTCCGGTCCGCAGTGGCATTTCAGGCAGGAATCATCACCGCCTAACTCATCCACGAGTTTTTGATGCGGAAAGTCTTTCACATCTTTCCCCATGCGGTCGCCGTCGATGGTGATGAATTCCGGCGCTTCTTTGTAAATGTATTCGCCGTTTTCATCGACAATTTTACGCTCGACAGACGGTTGTACCGGCCAGGCGAGGATTCTTCGGCCATGCACTGCCACACTTGGCATGGCGAATGCGGCAACGCCGGCTCCGAGCAAAATCATCATGGAAATTGCGGATAACGTCTGGTAGCCGGTATGGCCGGGGAGCATATTTCTAGTATACAATTCATCCAGATTTCCCATCGACTCGTATCGATGCGAATCGCGGTTGTCTCCGAAAACGGGGAAATAGCGCACGATCGCCGAAAAGATGAGCACTGACAGCGCCACAAGCATGGTGGAATAGGCGATCTCCATCCACGTTGGGAAATACGTCGAACCGGTTGCCCAGAATGTCCCGATCAAGCCGACGTTCATGCGGTTGAACACGACACCGAGAACGATGATCCATCCGACAATGCTGACGCCGAGCCGGCTTCGCCGGACAGAGCGGAAAGAGAAAAGAATCGCCGGTAACAGTACGGCATACACCAATTCATCGAGGAAAAGCATACTGTTGAAAGAACCTTCGAAGAGGCGGGTAAACTGGCCGCGCCAAACCAAATCGATGATTTTCAGTGCGAGATAAAGGTAAAGAATATAGGAAACCACGCGCGCCAGCGGCCCAAACTCATCCGGCCCAAATTTCCGGTTCCAATGCTTCGCAGAAGCCAGACCGAGGAGTGTCACCACCATCACCCCGGCGCAGATCGCTGAGAGCAGGAAGAAAAACGGCAGCATCTGGGTATGCCACAGAGCGTCCAGTTTTCCTTTCATGATCAAAAACAACGCTCCCAACGAGGATTGGTGCAACGTTGAAAGCGCCACACCTGCAATGACGACGGGAATCGTAATCGCTTTGAAGAATTTCTCGATCTTCCGCCAACCCAGCCCTTCGCAAAAGACCGGTGTGATTTCAAGAAACAGCACCGTCATATACAAAATGACACACCAGGCCACTTCGAAGAGCACCGAATGATGCTGCCAAAAGATAAGAATATGCCAAAAGCGTTCCGGCCGCCCCATATCGAATGCCAGCCCAACGCAATAGAGACCATAGCCCAAACACGCGCTCAGCACCGCCAGCCGGGCAATCGGCTTGTAGCGCTCGATGTGAAAGATATACACCACGGCGGCAAGCGTAAAACCACCGGCGGCGAGTGCAATCCCGCACGCAACGTCAAACACGATGCCCAAACCCCAGGGCGTGACATCGTCGAGATTCGTAGCCCCGCCGAGTCCACGCCAAAACCGGAAAAAGGCAACCGTGATCCCGACTCCGACAATAAACCACAAAATCCGATGATAGAATGGTAATGATTTCGTTTTATGCATTGGATTCCGTCCCTTCCAACTTTTCTTCTCCGTTCGCGAGTTCATTCCGGCGTTTGATAATCCAGAACAGTCCTGTTCCGGCAATCGCGGCGGTCAAACCGATCGTCGGTACCTTGGCCAGCCACTCCCATGTATACGACGGCAGCGGATCGACGCCCAAGCGGTCATGGAATAGAAAATCAAGCGGCACCTGCGGTTTCGTGAGATACAACACCGCCGTTCCCCCCGCTTCATGTTCGCCGTACACATGGTTCATATAGCGGCCGGGTTCTTGTTCGATCCGCCGATGCGCTTCGGCAATCAAGGCATCGCGATCCCCGAAAATCGTGGCCTCTTCCGGGCAGGCTTCTGTGCAGGCCGGTTTTTTGCCTTCTTGAATCAACTCGTAGCACATGATGCATTTCTGCACCACAGGAAATGGAGTGCCCCATTCGTACCTTGGAATTCCGAAGGGGCAGGCGTACATACAATACCGGCACCCGATGCATTTATGGGATTCATAAATCACCGCTCCGGTTTCGTGATCTTTGTGAAACGCGCCGACCGGGCAGACCGCCTCGCAGGTCGGCTCATTGCAATGGAGACACTGTTTCCGGATAAACGCCGTCTGCGGCATACTGATGACGTTTTCTTCCGTCACGCCTTCCGGAAAACCAAGTTTTTCATGATCCAAATCTTTGACATAAAGATTTCCTTGATGGTACAAAAGAACGGTTGTCCACGTCGATTCGGATAAATCATCTTTCGCATCGGGACTGGTGACGCAAATTTCACCTTTATTATGCAAGTTATAGCAGGCTTCTTTGCATTTATCACAGCCGACACAACGTGTGATATCGGTTAATATGGCTTTCATAGTCACTTACCTCGTACTAATTTTTGACATACGTATAATCAACATCGGATGCGATCTTCGATCCGACTTCCGAACACAAGCGGGCGAAGGGAAAGAAAATACAATGGGACAGTTTCGTGAACGGTATCGCGATCATCACGGCCTCCGCACTCAAAACATGCAGCAGCAGCATCGCGTTATAGGAAAGCGGATTCCACGGCTGCCCGGCCACATAGCCGCTTAAAAATGCGGCCAGAATCAAAAGCAGCACCGCATAGTCTTCGCCTTTCGAAAGCCGGCGCACCATGGGATGCACAACCCGAAAAACGAGGATCAAGACGACACCGGCGATCGTCAGCAGGGTTAGACCATCCGCCAGCGTGTTCGGCAAGGCAGGCAAAGTCAATCCTGTGCTTACTGCCCACAAAGACACATGATCGGCCAGAAAGAGAGGAACCAAAATCAAACCGATATGAAAAAGATAAGAAACCGTTGTAAACGCCCAGCGGGTAGTCATCGCATGGGTCACCGGAAACAGCCATGATCCCAAATCCTTGAAATAACGAGACCATTGTACGGAACGATCGCGTGCCCGTCGCCACGCCACAATCGCCGGCCAGAACATCAAGACCGCCCGCCGAATCAAACCGACCACCAGAATGGCCAATGCCAAACGAAATAGCGGTCCTTGCGCAAAGTTGAGTAATTGTTCCATCATGCCTTCCTCCTTCAAGCCGCCGTCGGTTCCGCATCCTCCGACTCTTCCGTCGCCAAGGATTTCGCCATCAAATCGTGTATCCCAATCACCGTCACCGGCAGTTTGTAATGATCGACCAGTTCCCGCAGCATCTTCTTGCAATTGGCGCAAGGAGCGCACACCATTTCCGCGCCCGATTCCGCGATTTGTTTCGCTTTGACTTTCCCTGCCACTTCATTGCGAAACGGTTCCAAATCCTCACAAATGACGATGGAACCACCGCCACCGCAGCAGTAATTTTTCATGCCGTTGGGTTTCATTTCGACATATTCCATCACGCAGGATTCAAGAATCTCCCGCTGAGGCGTCACAATGCCGCATCCGCGCACGATATTGCACGGATCGTGCAGCACGACTTTTTGCGGATTCTTTTCCCGATTCGGGGATAGTTTTCCCTGCCGAAGAGCCTCGGCGGTCACCTGCAGAATACTCATAATCTCGATGCCTTCACTCTCGAAATGAGATTTCCAATACCCCAATGCCGAGCGGGTTGCATGGCCGCATTCACCGATGATCACTTTTTTCGCTTTCAAACGCTTGGCTTCCTGTACCATTTTGTCCAACACCGTTATCAAGGCGGAATCATCGAAAAACAAACCGTAATTAATCGCATCGGCATTATAGGTACTAACGGTCCAATCCAGGCCGATCAAATCGAGCGTAATTCCAACCCCCATCAGCGTTTCCGCTTCCATCATATAGTCGCTGACGGGATGAAAGATAACGTATTCCGATCCTTCTTTGTCTTGCGGGAACACGCATTTCAATCCATAGGTGTCATAGGTATCCTCTTCCAAAAATTCCAAGGCGTCGATAATCGCCGGCCGTGGAAAAGCGCTCGTGTTTCCGACTCCGAAGATTTGCTCATTTGTGCTGCCCCCCATGTTCTGCGGTACGACCCCCATTTTACTAAGAACCTGGCGGCCAAACCGCGCTACAAGACGATGATCAATGCCCATCGGACACTCCTCTGTACAGCGGCGGCACAAAGTACAGCGATATAAACTTTCATTCAGATTCCGCAAGTTGAAGTTCTTGCGGATCTCGTCTTGCTTTTTCTTACGGGCAAACCATCCGTTGGCATGAGGATGGAAAAACTCGCGGTAAATGCTGATGACTTCTTCCGTGCGTGAATGCGGAACATCCCGCACTTCACCGGTGGTTTGAAACACCTGACATTGATCCGCACAACGCAGGCATCCGGTGCAGGTATCGGCAAAAATCGAAAGCGGTAATCCATAATTGCCTTCCTGCAAGACTTTCTCCATCGCCCCCAGAAACGTGTCGAACGATTCATCTTGAACCGGTTTCACGGGCCGGGGCAAATATTGCTTCTTTTCATTCATCGTTGATCTCCAATTCGCTCATCGAAGTTTCTTTTGTCTGAATCAGGATTGGCCAGGAATGGAAGATTTCCAGGATGGGAAATCTGTAATTTTTTCATGACGATTTGGAAAAGCAGACATTGGTCGCTGATCACTCGTCAAATCCCATTTATCGATCAATAAACACATCCTGTTTATCCATTCATCCTGAGTATCCTGATTCAGACAAACCTAAATTCAATCGAACCATTTCTTGTAATACTCACAATCCTTACAGTTGGAACAAAGCCACTGCCGCGAAGGCATTGCTGCGCGGAGCACAAAACAATTGAACGCCATGGATTGGCGAACCAAACAATTTTCACAAGGATCTTCAACACCTTCATGCTTTTTTCTTTCCTGAATAAGGGCTTCCCAGCAGTATGTTCTCGCTTCAAACTCCTCGTTCAGCAAATCCGTATTCATTCCGTGCCGATACATGAAATGCCGTAGATCATCCACTAAAATCCGATACTGGCCGCCCATGGTCCTTTGCGCCGGCAGGCACTTCGCCTTGATCCAGTTGACGATCGTGTCTGATGTCACATAACAAAACCGGGCGGCTTGACCGGATGTTAAAGCTCGTGCATTCTTACTCATTCCAAAATCCTTTGAAATGTCCAATTTTGTATAATCGCTCCATCCGTTGATTCTGTCACTTTTTCCAATTCTTGTTATTTCGCTCAAATCGGATTCTTCGGCCTTTTCGGTGTTTACCAATCGCATGAAGTGTGCCACAAGATCACTGCATATGCTTCAATTCAGTAAAGCCAATAATATCAGTATATTATATAACAAACTCGAACATTGGAATCAATTTCTGAAAAAATCCAAATGTTTCAATATCGAGCGCTCTCCAGATGAGTAAACAGAAAGAGAAGAAAATAAGAAGGAAAAAAGGCAACACTTCAATGTTTCATAATCGAACAAGAACGCTCGTTTATGAAACACCCATGTGAAGGAGATCATATTTCTTCATGCGCCGCCAAAGCGACGCACGGCTCATACCGAGAGCCTTCGCCGCTTCTGTTCGGTTCCCGCTGTGTTCTTTCAAAGCAGCTTCAATGACTTGCTTCTCGGTGTCTTTCAGAGAAAATTTTTGCTTGTCATTCAAGGTAGGCATTTTATGGATCATGGAATTGAATTCCGGAGGGAGATGTTGAGGTAAAATCCGTTTTCCGCCGCAACGAATCATTGCGAAAGAGAGAACATTTTCCAACTGCCGCACATTTCCCGGCCAGGAATACTCAAGGAGCATATTGAGCGTCTCGGAGGATAAAATTTTGGGAGGTACATTCTTTTCTTCTCCGAATCGTTGTAGAAAATGATCGACCAGTAGGGGGATATCTTCCAAACGTTCCCGCAGCGCAGGAAGATTGATCGTAACCACTCCGAGACGATAATACAAATCATTCCGAAAATCTCCCTTTTCCACCAATTCGGCCAAATTTTTATTGGTAGCTGCTACGACACGGACATCCGCGGTACGGCTGCTGCTTTCACCCACACGCTCATATTCCCGTTTTTCGAGAAATTTAAGCAGTTTGGCCTGTAGGCGGGGAGCTAGTTCCGCGATTTCATCGAGAAATAGAGTCCCCCCTTCCGCTTTCCCGATCCGGCCTTCCCGGTCGCGTATCGCATTGGTATATGCGCCTTTGACCTGGCCAAACAATTCACTCTCCAATAATGTCTCCGCTAATGCCGCACAGTTTACGGAAATGAACGGCCGCTCCCGGCGTGGACTGTTGTAATGAATAGCGCGGGCGACGAGGTCCTTGCCCGTGCCTGTTTCGCCACAAATCAAGACATTCGCTTCTGTCGGAGCAACGTCGGTAATAAGGGAATAAACTTCCTGCATAGGGGAAGATTTCCCGATGATATTTCCAAAAGCATACTTTTCTTGTAATTCATTTGATAATTGCTGAATAAGGGTTAAATCCTGAAATGTTTCCACCACTCCCATCAGTTTCCCATCCGAAGTTCGCAGCAAGGCGGCGGAAATGGAAACAGGGATCACTTCGTTGTTCCGATTGATGATTGTGCATTCACAACGGGCCACCAGTTCCCGCCCCTCGAGCACATTGCGGACCGGGCATTCCACTTCACAGAGTGTACTGCGAAAAATGCTGGCGCATTCTTTTCCGAGCACTTCTTTTTCCGAGAAACCGGTAATGTTCTCTCCCGCTTTATTCAATGAGGTAATCCGAAATTGTTCATCAACTGTAAACACGCCATCGGCGATGCTGCTCAAAATCGCTTTCAGCTGCTCGCGTTCCCGCTGCGATTCACGAACCATCTGTCGCATCTGCAAAAAAACATCCTTCATCTCGAGCAGATTTCGAAACGTCTGCACAATGTGAATCAACTCGCCACGCTCATCGAATGTTGGCACTGCATTTGTATACAGTGGGATTGTTTCTCCACTTTTGGTCCGTACTGTATAGCATTCATGCACGCTAGGCTCACGGGTAGTCATCGCCTGCCGGGCGGGGCATTTTTCTTCCGTACAGGTTTCGGATTGGAAAATCTCGGAGCAGGGCCGGTGGAGGACTTCTTCTTTCGTATAGCCCATGATTCGCTCGGCGGCGTGGTTGAAATCGAGGATACACAGGTTTGGATCAAGGATCATGGTGCCGTCGGTGAGGAGGTCGTTGAGGATTGGAAAGGGAGTACTATTGAGATAATTCATATCAGATCTACGTGATTAATTACATATATAATATAAGCCATATCAAGGGAAATAGTTTATAAACCGGAATGAAAAATTCACCAGTTTCAGCAGCATGTCTAGACTTCTGCTTGAACACATCAGGAAGAGGAAGCGAAAACAAACTCTCAGCCATTTCACTAATCGTTTGAGAATCGTTGAGCGATATCGACATCAATTCGCTTTTCTCTTTCAAAACAAGGTTTAAAGTCGATATGGAATATTGATTGAAGGATTGTTAGCCGGAAAATCTCGATAATTTCGTGTGACCAAAACACAATCAAGTTCGAACGCCGTTGCCCAAATGATTGCATCAGGTAAACGGATTCGATATTGTTTTCGAATAAGAATAGATCGTTCAGCAATCTCCGGTGTTAAAAAATGAGTTGAAAAGTTTTGTAAAAACAAGCGTATAATCTTTTCCTCATTTTCATCTTTCGCACCGACTAGCAATTCAATCCAGGAAATAATACTAATATAAATGTTCGTATTGGCCTAATACATAATTGGCCTTTTCAATACCATTTAGATAGTCGATTAAAATATTTGTATCGAATACCACCCTCAATTTCTAATGATCCCATTCTTTTCGAACTTTATCTTCATACTCTAATGCATCAATCTTCCTCGTTTTCCACAATCCAAAGGCTCTTTTGGCTTGCTCTTTCAACCGTTGCTTTCTTGGATAATTCTTCAACGCACGAGAAATAGCCTCAGAACAGGAAATTTTTTCCTCTTCACAAATCTCTTTTAACATAACCCATGAATGATCAGGCAATTCGATTTCGGTTTTCATAATAAATAACGAATCTAAACAAATCTCTTATTTTGAAATGGCTTTCTTCAAGTAATTATACCATCTTTTTTCTCATGTAACAGTTTACAGTTTATTGTCTCTTTTATGCCTTTGTCTTTAGCGTGTTTTGTCTTTGAAATGCACGATCAGGAAAAATGATGTGATCTACTACTTTGGTATGTTACACGCTTTACTTTTCCAGTACCTCCCGCACCGTTTCCACCAATTGTTCCGCCTGGATCGGTTTCACCAAATACGCTTCCGGTTGCTTTACGGCCCGTTTTTCCAGAAACTCCTTGCAGCTCATCTGGCCGTAGGAGGTGGTATCGACGCCTGTCACCACAATAATTGGAATATCTTTGTATTCCGGCGAGTGGCGAAGTTCGTTATACAGCCCGATCCCGGTTTTGTTGGGCATAATCATATCGAGGGAAATCAAATCCGGTTTCGTCTCGTGAATGCACTTCAGCGCTTCCTCACCGTCATAGGCAACGAGCACCTCATACCCCGCATCTTCCAAGGCCATCTTTAAAAAATTCACGACATCTTCTTCATCTTCGATCACTAAAATTTTCTGGGTATCTGTCATGTCTCTTCTCCCCATTGTTGTCGAGAGTTTATTCTTCCCATATGCACGCTTGCAGATTCACCTTTCAAGCGCCCCTTAGTTTTCCCCGGTTTTCTTTTTCAGCACATCCAAAGCCTCGCGTAAAGCGGCTTCATCGGCTCCGTTGAGAAGGGTTTGCACTTCCCCTTTCAAGGCATCTTTTTTGCTTCCTCCTTCTTCTTTCTCGCTCACATCCATGTTCAATATCTTTTTCACCGCATTGACATATTCCTTCGGTTTGACCGGTTTTTCGAGGTAGATTCCGGGCCCGGACATCGTCAATTCTTCGAAATCGGCTCTGCCGAGGTCATCCCGCGCATGACCCGTCACAATTAAGGTCGGAATCTTCGCCAATTCTTTGTCTTTTTTCAAATCTCGAACCAACTTGGCGCCGGAATGCTTCGGCATGACGAGATCGAGAGAAATCAAATCCGGTTTCTGTTCGCGAACCGCCTCCAACGCCTCAAAACCATCGGAAGCCGTCACCACGTTGAATCCGGCATCTTCGAGCGCCATGGACAAGAAATCGATGACCTCTTTCTCATCATCCACAACCAATATCGTTTTTTGTTCAGTACCAGACACTATTGATACTCCTTATCAATAAAAGATTATCATTTTCTGAATAATAAAAAAACTCGTGAATATGTATACCATGATTTTTGTGATTTTCAAAGAAGTCCATGCGATCTTGAAAGAATGCCGGAGCGCGGCCATCCTTGGCCGCTCTTTCAACGCACTCAGTTACTTTTTCGCACCACCCATGCGGGCAGGGATGCCCGCGCTCCGACCTACTGGGAGCGCGGCCATCCTTGGCCGCTCTTTCAACGCACTCAGTTACTTTTTCGCACCACCCATGCGGGCAGGGATGCCCGCGCTCCGACCTACTGGGAGCGCGGCCATCCTTGGCCGCTCTTTTAACGCACTCAATTACTTTCTCGCACCACACATGCGGGCAGGGATGCCCGCGCTCCGACCTACTTAAGTGGGGATTGGTCTTTGGCGGGTTGTGGCAAGCGATTGCGGGGAAACTCGAGGCGAAAGGTGGTTCCTTGTCCGACTTCGGAATCCAGATGGATTTGGCCGCCGTGTTCTTGGACAATTTTGCGGGTTGTCAAGAGTCCCAAGCCGGTTCCACCGCCGCCTTTTGTCGTGAAGAAGGTGGTGAACACTTTGCGTTTCACGTCATAATCCATCCCGCAACCCTCATCCGAGATTTCGAGAATCAACGTTCCGTTTACCTCGCGCGTTCGGAGAGTCACTGTTCCTCGCTCTTTTTCACTCAAAACCGATGCATCAATCGCATTGGACAACAAATTCGTCAGGCAGGTGTGGATTCCGCTGGGATCGAGTGGCGCCGGTTTGATGCAATCGTCCAAATCTGTCTGAATTTCGACATTCGACTGTTGGGCTACATCTTGATAGAGATTGACGACATCTCTGACCAACTCGTTCGGATCGACAATTTCCGTAACCGGTAGTCTTCCTTTCGAAAAGCTTAAAAAGTCTTTCACTAGGGTTGTCACTTTGTCGAAATTGCGTTCGATTACACCCCAGCCTTTCAGGACGCGATCTTCATTCTTTTTCGATAGTCCGGAACGAACAGCGTACATTCCGCCTTCAAGAGCCTGCAGGACGTTCTTCACACTATGCGCCAGTCCGGCAACCGTTTCTCCGACTGCCGCGAGCCGTTCCGCTTCCAATTTCTCCTCTTCCAATTGTTTCAGCGGCCGCAAATCTTGGAAGAAGGCTGCACTTCCGAGGGAAATACCGTAACTTTTCAACGCCACCCCGCTGAAGCGCACGGGAATCTCTTCTTGATCCTTCGCTTTCACAACAGTCTCTTCGAGCCGGCATATCTCCTGTTCCCCTGCCAGAATGTCCTGAAACTCTTTGGGGAACATCTCTTTCAAGATTCCACCCCCCACCGCTTCTCCGACCGGGCATTTCAAAATCGCTTCTGCGGCAGGGTTGATGATCATGATTTTTCCGGCTTCATCGAACGCCACGATGCCGTCCGTCGAATTGTTGATGAGGCTCTCTTCCAGCGCATTTGCTTTCTGCAATTCGCTTTGCAAGGTTCGAAGAGCGGTGACATCCATGGAAATTTCGATCACATGGGTGATCTCATCGTCCCCCCGTGCCAATGGAGAAGCGGTAGTGACAAATAAGATTTCCTGTCCTTCTTTCGTCTTCCCCACATGTTCGGCAGTATGCACCTGCCCATCTTGAAAGGCCAGCAGCGCCGGGCAGGGGTGGCAGCGAGTGGTTTTCCGTTTATACACATCATGGCAATGCATACCTTCGCACTCACCGAAGGTCTCTCGCTGCTTCTTATTGGCCCGCACGACCGTCAAATTGCGGTCCAGAATCTGCACATAACAAGGCACCCGGTCGAATAAAATATGATAAACGCGCTGGATTTCCTGCGATTCCGTAATATCGTCGGAAAATTCAATGACATAGGGAATCGAGCCATCCTCATCGATGATCGGCTCCGTGCGGACAATATAATAGGCAAAATTGCCGTCTTGATCGTAACCGGTTTCATCCTTCACCCGTGACTGCCCGTCCTCGAACGTCTTGACCGCCAAACAAGATTCACATGGGGTATCGCGATGTTTGTATACCTTATAGCAGTATTCTCCTTCCCATGGACCGAATGTCTCGGCGAAATTCTTGTTTGCCTCGACAATGCGGAAGTCACGGTCAATAATGGCGATCTTTTGCGTAACACTTTCGAATGCTTCTGAATGAAACCAGGCTTTTTTCGTATCGTTTTGCATAATACGTTTGAACCGTTTGTATCGATTTCAAATAGTTCTCTTCTGTATTATTAACAAAATTCCAATGGAATTTGAAGGCTGAGCAACAACTTGGATTGTTGTATTTTCAAAAGTGTCATTCTTTTTCTATGGCAAGACTCATTATAAAAGGAAGGAAGATCACTTACTCACTCGCCGGGGAGGCAAAAAAAGGCAATCGCTCGGATTACCTTTTTAACACGAAAGCCAAAGTTTGATCGGATTCAAATCACTGCTGCATGCACCTTGGCATGAGCGAAATTCAAGATTCGTTGCGCGATTTGAGATGGCAACAATTTATGCTCTTTAAATACTTCAGGCCGCGCCCCCTGCTCGATGATTTCATCCGGAACTCCCAATCGCAGGAGGGGAATTCCTTCCAAACCGAGATCGTGCAAGGCCTCGGAAACCGCACTGCCAAAGCCTCCGCACATTGTGTGGTCTTCATACGTCACAAAATACGAATGCGTGGACGCAAGTTCCTGAATCAATTCCAAATCCAGCGGTTTCACGAAACGCATATTGACGACCGTCGGGCGGATGCCTTGTTTCCGGAGAATTTCGGCAGTCTCCAACGCACGATACACCATATAGCCATATCCCAAAATGGCCACGTCCGATCCTTCTTCCATTACCACACCCTTTCCGATCGGAACAGGTTGTTCTTCGTCGGACCAAGCCACTCCTTCGCCGCTGGAGCGTGGATAGCGGATTGCAAAAGGCCCTTCATGCTGAATACCGGTCCACAATAACTTGGAAAGTTCACTTTCATCTGCGGCAGCGCTGACGACAAGGTTTGGAAACGCTCTTAAATAGGTGATGTCATACAATCCTTGATGGGTTGCTCCATCATCCCCCACCACCCCCCCGCGGTCCAAGGCGAGAATGACGGGTAAATTCTGAATACACACTTCATGATAGATTTGGTCATACGCCCGTTGTAGAAATGTCGAATAAATCGCCACAACCGGCCGAATTCCTTGACAAGCCATTCCGGCGGCTAATGTAACGGCATGTTGTTCTGCAATCCCGACATCAAAGAATTGATCAGGGAATTTCTTTTGCAAGGCGGATAAACCGGTACCGGAGGCCATCGCGGCAGTGATTCCGACAACCCGCTTGTCTTTTTCCGCCATCTTGCAGATCACTTTACTGAACACTTGTGTGTAAGCGGGAGGAGAGGGTTTCGTCACTTTTTTGGCGATCGGCTCACCGGTCAGTTTATCGAAAGGTTTCGCTCCATGCCAGGAAGCCGGATCGTTTACAGCCGGTTCGTATCCATGTCCCTTTTCGGTAATAATATGAAGGAGTTTCGGCCCTCTTAAATCTTTCAAACTGCGGAGTGTTTCTTCCAGCAAATGGACATCATGCCCGTTGATCGGACCAAAAAACCGGAATCCCAATTCTTCAAAAAAGACACCCGGTACAATCAATGATTTGATGCTTTCTTCGACTTTCTGCAATCGCCGCATCAACATCTGTCCCATCTGCTTTTGGAGGAAACTGTCAATGCCTTCTTTCGTCTTATTGTAATAATAGCTACTCAGGATACGGTTCAAGTAATGAGAAATCCCACCCACGTTGGGAGAAATCGACATATCATTGTCGTTCAAAATCACCAGGAGGTCTTTTCCCAATTCGCCCGCATGATCCAAACCTTCATAGGCAATTCCACCGGTCAACCCCCCATCGCCGATTACGGCGATCACTTTATAATCCTCTCCCTTCAAGTCACGTGCCGCCGCCATGCCGACGGCTGCCGATACGGAAGTGCTGGCATGCCCGGTTCCGTAATGATCATGTGGATTTTCCCATCGGCGGGGGAATCCGCTGATCCCTTGATATTGGCGCAAGGTATGAAAACGGTCTTGACGGCCAGTTAAAAGTTTATGGCCGTACGTTTGATGTCCAACATCCCATATAATTTTATCTTTCGGACTTTCATATACTCGATGCAGTGCAATCGTCAACTCGACTGTACCCAGACTGGGCGCAAGATGTCCGCCTTTTTCGCTTACTGTATTGATAATGGTATGCCGGAGTTCTTTGGCGAGTGTTTCCAACTCTTCTCGTTCCAACTTGCGAACATCTTCCGGACTCTTGATTTGATCTAACAGTTTACCGCTCAACTTTTTTCACCTTTTTCAATTAATAATTTGTTCATCGTTTTGTACTGAACAGATACTTCCGTAACTCGGCGTCGAATTTCCCTTCGTGGGCAAAGCAGGCGTACCGCCTACAACAAAAGCGCAAACGAGACGCTTGATCTACTCGATGTTATAAAAACTCAATCCGTGCCGGATAGAATCCGCTTTCATTCGTATCTCCCGATTTTTCCGGCACAATGAAACATTTTCTGCCAATACGAAACAATCAAACTTGCAAAATCCTTACAATTATATCCTCTTTGCATAGAAATGTCGAATGATTCGAAAGGGAGAAGTATAACTCAATTTTTTCGATCAACCAATTCATTCGTCAGATCGATCAAAACGGATGCCCGTTCCCCTTCTCCTTCCAAGAGTGACATCACTTCGCTTTTCAAATTTTCAACCCGCTCTTTAGACGCTTCGAGGCCAATCAAGGCCGGATACGTCAATTTATGGTGCGCTTCATCACTACCGGTTTTCTTTCCCAGCAATTCCGAATCTCCGACCACGTCCAAAATATCATCGACCACTTGAAAAATTAATCCCAATTTATACCCCACTTCACGAAGCACACCTCGATCGTGGTCATTTCCGGAAGCCATGATCGCTCCCATTTGCAGAGCGGCTTGGATCAAGGCCGCCGTTTTGTGCAAATGAATGTATTCGAGGATTTCCTCCGTTCCCGGTTTGGATTCGTATTCCAAATCGATGACCTGTCCCGCGACCATCCCTGGATAACCACAAGCGACAGCCAATTCCCGTGCTACGCGAAATCCTTGGAGAGCGAATTTTTCCGGGATGCTGGCAATCATTTGAAAACCAAGTGTATGCAACGCATCCGCCGAAAGAACAGCAAGCGCTTCGCCGTATACAATATGCGAAGTAGGGCGGCCACGCCGTAAATCATCGTCATCCATGCAGGGTAAATCGTCATGGATCAGGGAATAGGTATGAATCATTTCGATCGCGCAGGCGACTGTGAGTATCGCATCTTTCAACTCCGGATCGATCCCTTCCCAACTTTTCCCTTCATAAACCTTCGAGCCAGGAATCCCGTGGCAGAAATCAGCCCCTACTAAAACGAGGATTGGCCGAATTCTTTTGCCGCCCGCTTCCAATGGATAGCGCATCGCTTCATTCAACCGTTTGGATATCCCTTCCGGTTCAGGAAGTAAAGATTGCAAAGCCTTTTCTACTTCCTCGCGGCGTTGTTTTATATAAGCCTTAAAGGAAGACTGCAATTTCGAAGATGGTTGATTTTGTGTATTCATCGATGATTACATTCCTTTTTTTCGCAATCCACTAAAAAAACGACTTTCATGGAATTGCCACATCCAATTGATCTATGCTCATGTTAGTGTAAATAGAAATCACCGGAAGGCAAATAGATTGGTTCCCTCTTATACCTTCTCTTGATCGGACAATTCCGGCCACTCGGATTCATGACCGTTGATCAATTGAGTGATCCGAGCCTCCACTCCATCCAAACGTTTGGAGCAATGATTGATCAATTCCATTCCTTCTGCAAACATTTTCTCCATCTGATCGAGAGTCAATCCTCCCTCATCGAATTGAGAAATGATGGCTTCCAATCTTTCCATTCCTTTTTCGAAATCGAAATGACTTTCGGATTCGTTATTCATTGTTTTTCCTGCACCTGAAACACGTTAGAATGAATCGTTCCATCCTGAACGACAACCTGAATGGTGTCTTTTGGTTTTATTCCCGAAATAGACTTGACAATTTCTCCGTTTTTCCGGCAAATCGAATATCCTCTTGCCAACGTTTTTGCAGGATCGAAACTTTGGAGTACAGTATGGTATCGCTCGAGGTCTTTCTGCAATCCGCTGATCCTATACCCGGCCAATCGCTTCAAATCATTCCTCCTTCCATCGAAAATCATTCTTCTCGTACGCAGTTCCGATTTCATCGCTTGAAGGAGGGAGATCTGTAGTTCATCCAACCGCTGACGCTGCTGTTCAATCCACACAATAGGGTGATACCGTCTTAACGCTCTTCGAGAATCCTCGATACGGGAACGCAACCGCTCGAGGGTGGGGAGCATGATGCGCTGCAAGCGATCCCTCAAAAGAGCGAGTTGGTCTCGATGCCGGTCAAAAATTCCGCAAATCAACTGTGCCGCTCCGGTCGGTGTCGGAGCGCGAACATCCGCCGCAAAATCCGCAATGGTAAAATCGATTTCATGCCCCACCCCGGTCATCACCGGACATTCCGATTGAAAAATAGCACGAGCGACAATTTCCTCATTAAAGGCCCACAAATCTTCCAAACTACCACCACCTCGACTGAGAACGGCCAGATCGATATCCTTTTGAGTATTGACCCATTGGATCATCTCTGCAACTTCCCCAGCGGCTTTTTCACCTTGCACCAAAACCGGACAAACAATCACATGCACCGGACAGTGACAGCTCTTTAAAATCTTCAAAAAATCCCGGATTGCCGCGCCGGTCGGGGAGGTAATCACAGCGATTCTATTCGGAAGCAAAGGCAGTGATTTTTTCCGGTCTGAATCGAACAATCCTTCAGCCGCCAATCGTTGTTTCAGTTCTTCGAAACGCTGCTGCAGGACTCCAATGCCGGCAGGCCGGATGGCGGATACGATCAACTGGTACTGCCCTCTGGGTGGATAAATGGTGATTCTCCCGCCGGCAATCACTTCCTGCCCATCTCCCAAATCCAGCCCACCCCACCGGATTACCGTCGATCTCCACGCAACACATTCCAGTACCGCATCTTTGTCTTTCAATCGAAAATAGGCATGGCCGGAAGGTGCTTTCTTGAAATTCGAGATTTCTCCCCGTACCTGCACCCAATCATAGCGTTCTTCGAGATGACGGCGAATCTCTTCCGTCAATTCCAGCACTGAATAAATCATGGGTACATCTGAGGGTATATCGATCATTTTTAATTTTTTCAACGCGAGGCAGATACGGAGAGCCTCTCGATTGATTTCGCTTTCCCTGTAATTTCATCAACCTCAATCAAAGCGCAACATATTTTCACGTTGTGTTTTGCGATCTTGAAGGGCTTTTTGACAGTAGTGATCAGTTGGTAGGTCGCCGTTTCAATATCCATTCCAATCACTGAATCATACGGTCCAGTCATCCCGACATCTGTCTGATAAGCCGTTCCTTTTGGCAATACCCGTTCATCTGAGGTCGGGATATGCGTGTGAGTACCGATCACGGCGCTGACACGCCCATCCAGATACCATCCGAAAGCCATTTTTTCCGAGGTCGCTTCTGCATGCATATCGATGACAATCACATTGGAATCCGTCATGTTCTCCAACAGTTCATCGGCTTTGCGAAACGGGCAATCGACATTATTCATAAACAAGCGGCCTAACACCTGAGAAACCGTGATTTTCACACCACCGTCGAGGGTAAGGGTTACATAACCATATCCTGGCAGCGTGGGAACATAATTATAGGGACGTATCATTCGCTTTTCATCTTGAATAAAGGAAAAAATATCTTTGTTATCCCATGCATGGTTGCCCAATGTCATGACATCCACGCCCGAATTCAATATCTGCTGAGCGACATCATAGGTAACACCTTTGCCGCCCGCGGCATTTTCAATATTGGCGATACAGAAATCGACTTGATATTGCTCCTTGATTCTCTGAAGATTTGATTCCAGCGCATTCCGCCCCGGACGTCCGAAAATATCACCGACAAATAAAATTCGCATAGTTTTGTTTCATTTCTACAATAGGGAATTCAGAAGGGATTGAATCGGACATCCCCCTCGATCACGGTACTTGTTTATTGGGTCGTATTTGGGATACAGAAAGATATGATTCTTTTAATTCATAAACCTTTCTAACAGGATGAAACGCTTATTTGGCATAGGCTACCGCTCGCGTTTCGCGAATAATTGTCACTTTGATTTGACCGGGATACTCCATTTCTTCTTCGATTTTCTTTGAAATATCATAGGCTAATTTGACGGAAGCCTGATCGTCCACTTCTTCCGGCTCCACCATGATGCGAATTTCGCGACCCGCTTGGATAGCGAAGCATTTTTCCACACCGCTAAATGCTTCCGCCAGGTTTTCCAATTTTTCGAGCCGCTTCACATAGGTTTCAATCGTTTCCCGTCTTGCCCCCGGACGAGCGGCGGACAGAGCGTCGGCAACTTGAACGACCACCGCTTCCACTGTTTCCATTTCTACATCCTCGTGGTGAGCAGCAATCGAATTGACCACTTGCTTGCTTTCGCCAAGTTTTCGCGCCGTTTCCGCTCCAATGGCTGCATGCGTGCCGTCCCGTTCGAAATCGATTGCTTTACCGATGTCATGTAAGAGAGCACCCCGCTTGCAGATTTCCACATCGGAGCCTAATTCGGCGGCAATTGCGCCGGCGAGAAAAGCAACTTCCCGTGCATGATAGAGCTGATTCTGACCATACGAAAAACGATATTTCAAACGGCCGATGATCTTGATCAATTCGGGATTCATATCCACGATGCCAAGATCGAAAACAACCCGTTCCGCCGCTTCCCGCATGTCCTCTTCCATCTCTTTCATCACTTTTTCGTAAATTTCTTCAATCCGGCCGGGATGGATACGGCCATCCGAGATTAAACGTTCCAATGTCTGTCTCGCGGCTTCCCGCCGAACGGGATCGAAAGCGGAAAGAACCACGGTATCCGGCGTGTCATCGATAATCAAATTCACGCCGGTCAGCGATTCGAATGCCCGGATATTCCGGCCTTCCCGTCCGATGATTCTTCCCTTAATGTCATCCGATGGTAGTGCGACAGTCGATACGGTTGACTCGTTGACGTATTCCGTACAACCGCGTTGCATGGTGGTGGTGATAATCCTCCGAGCTTCTCGATTGGCTTTTTCTTTGGCTTCATCGGTAATTTGCTTGATAATGCGTGCGGATTCCCGACGGACATCGCCTTCAAGGGAGCGAAGCAAAAGTTCTTTCGCTTCATCACTGGTTAGCCCTGATATTTTTTCCAGTTGCCCTCGTTGCTCTTGAATTAAATCATTTAATTCCGCGTCTTTCTTCTCTAAATCTTTGCTCCGCCGGTCCAACTGTTTGGCAAGGGTATTATTCTCTTTTTCAAGTTGTTCCACATCCTGCTGCCGTTTATCGAGTTGTTCCTCCCGCCGGTCCAGTTTTTTCTCCAGCGAAGTAAGTTCCGCTCTTCTTTCTTTTGCCTCTTGTTCTAATTTGGTCTTTTCCTGATACAGCTGTTCCTTCGCTTCGATGGCTGCTTCCTTTTTGATCGTCGCAGCCTCTTTTTGCGCTTCTTCACGGATTTTGACAGCGAGTTGATCGATGCTGCCGATTTCGCGTTCCGTGAGCATTTTGCGGATCAGGAACCCAATCAGGAAACCTACAAGTAGACCGGCTACTAGAGCGATTCCTGCCCCAATCCAATCCATTTGTTTCTTCCTTTCTATATTCGATTCGGTTATTGTATTATCAACAACTCCCCTTCTCAGGGAAATACTATAATGACCTTAGATAAAAGAATTCGTACAATACTTCTTCCGGAAATCACCCTGGGTGTTACCCCTTGGTTATTCTTTCAAATCTTTTGAGGAATAAAGAATTCATACCTATCCCTTAACGATATTGGGGATTGCCCCTCTATGCGCAATCTTCAGTTCAATTACATTGCCACTGCACAATTTTCTCTTATGCGGGCAACTGCAGACTGTATTTTGTCGATTACCTGCGTTGCGCCAAGCGCTTCCACTCCCATCTCATTCACCAGCAAATCTGCAGCGTAACCATGCAGATAAGTACCCAATGTCGCTGCTCGATGACATTCCATTCCCTTTGCCATAAACGTACTCATCATTCCAGCCAATACATCCCCCATGCCCCCTGTCGCCATCGCCGGATTGCCGGTCGGATTTACATATACGCCTGAACGATGATGAGCAATGACCGACTTGGCGCCCTTCAACACAACGGTTCCATTTTCTTTTCCGGCCAACCGCTTTGCATATCCCCATCGATCCGCCTGAACATCGGGAACCGAAACTTGATAGAGACGGGCCATTTCACCCGGATGGGGTGTCGCAATCCAGGGAAATTGCCGCTCATGAAGTAAATCCGGCGTTACGGCGAAAAGACCATCTCCATCGATCAGCAATGGTTTTTCTGTTTCTCGAACAATCCTTCTTACCAAAGCCGCCGCCGAAGGATGCCGGCCAATTCCCGGCCCGATCACAATTCCGGAGTATCGAATATTTGAGTTGGAAATTGTATCCCACGCCTTTTCAGTAAACGATCCTTCTTCCGTTTCTTCCACCGGCAGAGTTAACATTTCCCAAACACTACTTGCATAAATCGGCAACAGAGACTTCGGGCAAACCGCAGTTACAAGCCCTGCTCCCGTCAATACTGCCGACTTCGCACACATCAATGCTGCACCGGTCATGCCCCGGGAACCGGCGAGTATCAGCACATGTCCCTCACTTCCTTTGTGAGCGGACTGCGTTCTAACCGGTAGCCATGAAGATATCAGCCGTTCTGTCAACAACTCGGCTTCCGAAACCGCATTTTCAATCAAGTCAGTAGGAAAACCGATATCCAATACAAAAAGATTCTTGCAATAATCCAGCCCGGGAGGGACTACTTGACCGACTTTCGGCAACCCCATCGTAATCACTTCATCCGCCCATACGGCCTCCCCTTCCACTTTTCCCGTATCGGCGTCCACACCGGAAGGGATATCAACGGAAATCAGACGCTTTCGGCCTGCATAACGATTCAAGGCCGAGACTGCTTCGCCGATCAATCCTCTTGGCGCGCCGCGAACGCCTGTTCCCAGAAGAGCATCCAAAAAGACGTGAGAATCAGCCACTTCGGACAAGCTGCGCTCCAAATCCGAAGAAGTGTGACATTCCCGAATGGGTACTCCCTTCTCCCGAATCAGGACATAATTGGTTCGGGCTTCCCCTTTCAATTCCTCTCCGGAACCGATCAAAATAACCAGGGGTTGAAGCTTGGCTTCAGACAATCGGCGCGCGACGACAAAACCGTCTCCACCATTATTCCCTTTACCACAAAAAATCGCGGAACGATACAATTCCTGCAGGGTATATCGATTGAGCAAACCGTTTGTGATGCCTTCTCCCGCTCGTTCCATCAAATACAGACCGGAAATCCCCCGTTCTTCTATCGACTGGCGATCGATAGAAGCCATTACATTTCCAGTCACAATACGCATTGGATATGGTGGAAACAAAACAGAGCTGTCCATGGGTTTTCACTGCCCCATGGCATGAAAAAAGAAAGAAAACAACCGGAAGAGCATTTCTCTCCCTATGGAGTTTCTTCTTCTACATCACGGTAGAAGTAGTCATGCAGCCAAACAAGAAATGCTACGATGACAAAACCTTTCCATAGAGTATCAAAGAAAAAATCTAACGACATTCTTTCCAACTCAGTTCCGTGCAAAAGTTTCACTGCCACGAATTTCTGAATATAGCAGAAAACAACAAAGAAGATACAAACAAGCAAATACTCCCAAAAAGCAAAACGCCGTCGAGAGTTGGAATTTGATTTAATATTATTCGTATCGCGCGGTTCCTGAATTTCTTGAACGTTCGCTACCGATTTACGACCTTTCTTTCCTCGTACCATAACAGGGTCATCCCTTACAAATTTTATACAAGAATATATATTGTAATCTCATAATGGCACATTTGGGAAGGGCTAGCTATTTTTTCCCGAATATACCCTTGACAGATTCAAACAAATTTGATATTTTTACTTACTACTTTTCCGTATCATTGAAAAGCGGAAAAGTGTTTTATATTTTCGTGTAGGAATCATGACAGTATGAATCAATTCCTTTCTCTCCTTATTTCCGGCGTCGCCGTAAACGTACTCGTAGTAATCGTACGTCATGGGAGGCCCGCAGCTTTTTGGAGAGATGGGTAAAAAAAACAAACGATACTCTTCAAAGCCGTGGGCGACAAACCCCACGGCTTTTTTTATTTATGGCCATATGACTTTTCCGTTTATCCAACGGGAAGATATACAGCCTGTCTCAAATAAAAACGAAACAGAAACCGGAAAGCAACTGGTTAACAACGAATAAAAAAAGGAGAGAAACCCATGGCAAGTGAATCTACAACCCGCAAAAAGGCAAAATCCAACCAAAAAACTGAGTCCCCCACACCCTTGAACAAACGGGGAGCGGAAATCGTCATCGACGCCTTGGAACGAGAAGGCGTGGAGGTGGTTTTCGGATACCCCGGCGGAGCCATTATCGACGTTTTCGATTTGATCAATCAATCGGACAAGTTCCAGTTCATCCTCACACGGCATGAACAAGGCGCCATCCACATGGCTGAAGGGTACGCGCGAGCCACCGGAAAAATCGGTGTGGTGCTGGTGACTTCCGGACCGGGAGCCACCAACACGGTTACCGGTTTGGCCGACGCCATGATGGACTCGACACCGGTCCTCGTGATTTCCGGGCAGGTTCCTACCGCATTGATCGGTAACGACGCCTTTCAAGAAGCCGATGTTGTGGGAATCACACGATCGGTCACCAAACATAACTATTTAGTGAAAACGCTTGAGGAATTACCGATCCTGCTCAAAAATTCGTTTCATATCGCCCAGACCGGGCGTCCGGGACCCGTAGTGATCGATATCCCGAAAGACATTCAAAAAGCGACGTATGAGAATTACACATATCCCGCTGAACCGGAATTGCCTGGTTATGATATCCAATTGCAGGCTCCTGAAGAAAATGTCAAAAAAGCATGGGAAATCATTCTCTCTTCCAAAAGACCGCTCATTTATGCCGGTGGTGGAGTGATCAATGCGAATGCGGCTGACGAGTTATTCCTATTCGCCACAAAAACCAACATTCCGGTCACCACAACATTGATGGGACTGGGGGGGTTTCCGGAAACACATCCCTTGTCCCTTCTCATGTTGGGAATGCATGGAACCGTCTACGCCAATAAGGCGGTGCAGAATTGTGACACTCTGATTGCCGTGGGATCTCGATTCGATGACCGAGTGACAGGGAAATTGGAAGAGTTCGCCCCTCATGCAAAAATCGTTCACATGGATATCGATCCCTCGTCAATCAGCAAGAATGTGAAAGTGGATGTGGACCTCGTCGGCGATGTGAAATATATCCTGAAGGATCTGAATCAACTGGTCGAGCGCTGCGATACCAATGAATGGATCAAACAATTGGAAGAATGGAAAAAACAGTTTCCATTGCGCTATACGATGACCGAAAATGATCTCATCATGCCGCAGCATCTGATCAAGCTCATCGACGATATCGCTGAAGAAGACGCGATTATCACGAGTGAGGTGGGCCAGCATCAGATGTGGGCTGCCCAATATTATACTTTTACTCGTCCGAGAACCTGGATTACCTCAGGCGGTCTCGGTACGATGGGCTATGGATTTCCGGCCGCTATCGGCGCCCAATGGGCTTATCCGAAAAGACAAGTGATCAATATCGCCGGTGACGGCTCCATTCAGATGAACATTCAAGAAATGGCAACAGCGGCCTATTATAATCTGCCGGTCAAAAACATCATTATCAATAACGGATGGCTGGGCATGGTGCGGCAGTGGCAAGATTTGTTTTACGGTAAGAATTACTGCGCCACGGATCTATCACGGCCTAGATTGAATGCCCCCTCCGGAGATGCAAAACCCGGTGAGTGGATGAATGCGGAATATCTTCCCGATTTCGCAACGCTTGCAACAGCTTATAATTGCTGGGGAAAAAAGATTACCAAGCGCGGGCAATTGGAAGATGCGCTTCGTGAATGTTTAAAAAGCGATAAAGCCGCTTTGCTCGATGTGTGGGTTGTGCGGGAAGAGAATGTGTATCCGATGGTGCCGGCGGGTGCTTCGCTCAACCAGATGATTGAAGGCATGGCATAGTCCACACGGTGAAAGATGCGGGCAAGGATGCCCGCGCTCCGACATGGGTAAGTGCACGCGGTGGAAGATGCGGGCAAGGATGCCCGCGCTCCGACAGGGGTAAGTGCACGCGCTGGAAGATGCGGGCAAGGATGCCCGCGCTCCGAACAGCGCTTCGACAAGCCTCCACCCTAAAGGGGTGGTAGATGATAGCCAGTGGGCAACGCCCCTGGTTGAGTTTACTTTCTCAATAATATTCGCCCTGAAAGGGCAAAAGAAATCTTTATCCATCCGAAACAATTTGGATGATTTGACAAATACATCACAAAACATTGAAAAGGAATAACAATCATGATTCGACGGCATATCTTTTACTTATTAGTGGAAAACCGTTCGGGAGTGTTGGCGAGAGTAGCGGGTTTATTTTCCGCCAGAGGTTTCAATATTGAAAGTCTGACGGTGGGTGAGACGGACAATCCCCATGTCTCACGCATGACTATCGTCGTGCCCGGTGACGATAAAATTTTAGACCAAGTGCGGAAACAACTCGGAAAACTGGTGGATGTGCATGAAGTCCAGGATTTCTCGGTGGAAGCTCAGGACATTGTCAACCGAGAGTTGGTTCTCATCAAAATCCATGCAGAGCCGGAAAAACGAAACGACATCATCCAGATTGCCTCTATTTTTCGCGCAAGGATTGCGGATGTAGGTCCTCAGAGTATGATTGTAGAAGCTACTGGCAGTGAGAATAAAATTTCAGGACTTTTAAAACTCTTGACTCCATACGGTATCATCGAAGTGGCTCGCAGCGGGCGGGTTGCGATGGCGCGTGGAATCATCGAAAGCATCCCGGCCGAACGCTCAGTCGCCTGATATGAAATAAAATCTACAATATTCATCCCATAAAAGGAGAACGAAAAAATGGTCAAAATGTATTACGACAATGATGCGAATCTCGATCTGTTGAAAGACAAAACCGTTGCCATCATCGGTTATGGCAGCCAAGGGCACGCCCATTCCCAGAACCTGCGCGACAGCGGTGTCAATGTGGTGGTCGCCGAAGTGCCCGGCCCCAATTACGATCAAGCCAAAAAGGACAACTTCGAAGTCCTTTCCACTAAAGAAGCGGCGAAAAAGGGCGACATCATCACGATCAGCGTCCCCGATCAGATTCAACCGGATGTGTATCACGGCGAAATCAAAGACGAAATGAAAGCCGGCAAATCGCTTCTCTTTGCGCATGGATTCAATATTCATTTCGGGCAGATCATTCCGCCAAAAGAGGTCGATGTCATCATGTGCGCGCCGAAAGGGCCGGGGCATCTAGTGCGCCGGGTGTATGCCCAAGGCGGAGGTGTCCCCTCCTTGATCGCCGTTCATCAAGACGCTTCCGGAAAAGCAAAAGACAATGCGCTGGCCTATGCGAAAGGGATCGGAGCCGGCCGCGCCGGGATCATCGAAACCACATTCCTGGAAGAAACCGAAACCGATTTGTTCGGGGAACAGGTCGTCCTATGCGGTGGGCTGACCGCATTGATCAAAGCCGGATTCGAGACGCTGGTCGAGGCGGGTTACCAGCCGGAAATGGCCTATTTCGAATGTGTGCATGAAATCAAACTGATCGTCGACTTGATTCACGAAAACGGACTCGCCGGCATGCGTTTCAGCATTTCCGACACCGCCGAATACGGCGACCTGACCCGCGGGCCACGCTTGATCACCAAAGAGACGAAAGAAGAGATGAAGGTTATTCTCGAGCAAATCCAAAACGGCGAATTCGCCCGTGAATGGATTCTCGAAAACAAAGCCAACCGCCCAGTCTTCAACGCACTACGGAATAAAGATATCAACAGCCAGGTGGAAAAAGTCGGCCAGGAACTGCGTGGGTTGATGTCTTGGTTGAAGAAGTAATTTTATTTTTGCATTCCTGATTAGAGTTTCAAGGGAATTAGATATCTAAAAAATATTCTTTTCAACTGTTTATGCAGATACTCAATTTTTACAGGATAAACACTAAAAATGGACGTTGTGAGAAGATTACCAGACGATCCTTTGAAATTCATAAAAGAATGTATTCGTAAACGGCAGATATTATGGAGTCATCATGTGAATATTCGTATGGTGAAACGTTGTTTATCTCGGAAGATTGTTCTTGAGTCAGTCGATTCATACGAGATTATCGAGTCGTATCCGGAAGATAAATACTTGCCCATTTATCTGGTTTACGCAAAAGTGGATAAAATGGTAATTCATATTTTATTTGCTACCGATGCTGAAAATCAAAATGTACGCGTTGTAACGGTTTACCGTCCCGATTCCGAGAAATGGAGCGTCGATTTCAAAAGGAGAAAAACGTGATGAGATGCCACGTCTGCGGTGCAATTATGAAAGCGATAAATACTGATCTTCCCTTCAAAATCAGTGAAAAGGCTATGGTTATCATCAAAGAGGTTCCGGTTATCCAATGCGAAAACTGTCACGAATATTTGATCGAAGATGCATCTATGGAAAAAGTGGAAACCATTTTGGAGCGGGCAAATCACGGAGCAGAATTGGAGATTATTCGCTTTGCAGCGTAGACTCCCAATCAAGCTATATGGCTATGAAAAACGTAAATGACATAGCTCCACGGCATTTCAGGTGGTGATTTATGCTGGATATGTTGGGTGCAAATCGAGCGCCTCGGCATGGTGCGTCAAAGGAACAAATTCAATTTTTATCTTTTTATTCAAGGCGTGAGCAATCCCTCGTAACATAGCGATGGAATACCCTTCATAATCCGCATGGGAGCAACGCAAGTCATAACCAAATTTCCCCAAAATTCGAATGGCGGTAAAACATTTTTTGATCGCCTTTTTATCCCTGATTGTATCCAACCATTCTAAAACCGGTACTTCTCCATTTTCTTCTTGGTAAAAATAAATAGCAGTTTCCGGCATTCAGGTTTTCCTTTTTGAGAATTAAATGTATTCTCACCTATTTGTGATAGAAACGCAAGACAACTATATTAATAACAGAATATCATATAGTCACAAGAACAAGCGATTCTTTCTATGGAATATCCCTCCTTCGGTTCCACGTTACGAATGATTTCGGCTCGAAAAGCAGCCTGGTTTTTCTTGTGAGTTTCGAACCGGCGGCAGGATGGGATCTCTGGGATTTGGTTTCGATGCGCGAGAAATTGCTGGCCATCGTGGGCTGCGAAGTGGATATCGTTGTGAAAGAAGCGTTGCGGAATCCCTAACGGCGGAAGGAAATTTTAAAGAATCGGGTAGTGATCAAATTCAAGTGAATTTAATTGCTCACTATTTATTATTTGTTGGATCAAGTCTGAGACTATATATTGTGCATAAATCATTCATGCCACACATCATATTGTATGGATCATCAATACATACAAAAATTCTATACTCTCTGAAATACAAAATATTCTTCGATTTTTTCCTTTATACCTTGAAACATGAAAATGCGAATGTTAAATTTAGACTCTTTTGATTCTTTGAATTATGAATAATGGAGGAGTAGCCAAGATGCGTCACATAATTACATTGTTAGTAATATCTTTTTCCCTTCCGCTTTTTGCCGCTGATTTTGAAGATAATTTTGAAAGCGGATTTTTATCCGAATGGGAAACTTCCGAAGATTGGACAACCAGCACAAATCCCGCATTTGGTTCTTATAGTGCAATGTATACGTCGGATCAATTAGAACCCTTAGTCGGACCGTTTGACGTAGGAAGTGGTAAATATGAATTCCAAGGCCGGTTGAGTGTTCGATCGGATTGGGTGGGATTTCAATTTCAAATGAATCAAGATTATAGTAACGGATACTTGTTGTTTTTAAAGGCAGAGAACAATTATGATAACATGCCGAGTAAACTCTATCGGATTGATAATGGACAATGGATCGAATTGGATGGAAATCTGCCGACTTTAGCGCGAAGGACGTGGCATAGTATCGTAATTGATAGAAAAACAAACGGTGAGATAGTTGTTACATTGAATAATAAAGTCGAATCCTCGGTGGTGGACACCCGCTATACACAACCGAGAAATTTATGCTTAAAGGCTTTGTTTCGAATTGGGAAAATGGGGCGATTTATTATGATAATGTGAAAGTGTCTGCGTATGGAAATATCGACCTATCATTTCATACGGGTTTGGCATTTGTTCCCAATCCGCCCGTTGAGGGGAATTCTTTTCAAATTAAAGCTACGATTGACAATACGGGAACTCTTGATGCAGGCCGTTTTCGTATAGATTACTATGTGATTCGGGCCAGTGATCAGGACATTGTTGCTACAAAAGAAGATTATGTATCCGGTTTAGACGCTAATCGAAGTGTGATTTCAGATGTTTCTATAGGCTCTTTACCGGCTGGTAATTATATCGCACGTGTCGTCATCAATTCCAACAATGAAATTAATGAATCAAACATAAATAACAATACAAAAGAAAGCAATTTTACTATACAACCTTTACCAACAAATACTCCAACATTTACACCAACATTTACTCCCACAAGAACCAAAAGACCAACGTATACTCCTACACATACACCGACAATGACATATACACCATCTGAAACTCCCACAACAACCACTCCAGAGGGAAATCTTCTTTTTCAAGAAGACTGGGATTCGTACAACGTTGGCACATATTTGGGAGATATCAATGGATGGATACCAAAATATAACGCTACAAATTCAGCGGGAGAATGGTATGTTGACAATTCCAATTTTGTTTCTACTTCCAATTCCGCGCGCGTTCGGGGAACAGCAGGAGGAACCTGGGAAGGCCAACTCTATTATCCTATTCCTTATGTCACCCGCCGCGCTAATCTGACCCACCCGGAGTCACCCAGTTTGACCCGTCT
>CAYPPG010000017.1:0-120568 GCA_964412555.1 uncultured bacterium | reverse complement strand
TAAGTTACATCTTTTGAACTAGTTACATTAAAATATTTTGAAGTTACACACAATTCATAAACAAAACTCTAGGAGATTTACTGCAGAAAAGCAACAGCGGATCGCGGTGCGAGAAAGACCGTTCCATGTCTTGCCTCTCGTGGAACAACCAATTGATCCGTTCGGTCAGACCACTCGATACAATCATGTGATATAGCTATCCCGAAACGATTGAATTTCATATCGAAACGGTCAAAGTAAAGCCGCCATTCCTTCCCCACTTTCAATAATGTAGGCCCTTCCACCATATGATCGGATTGAATCGCCGATCCCAATCCAACAATTGGTTTAGTCCATGGTTTCGTCGAATCCATTAGGGAATGAAATTGAGGAGGCTTTGAGATATTCAGGTCGGATACCGTGCAGGTAAGCCGTATGTTTTTCCCGGCCAGTTCTTTGAATTGTTCATGTTTTACAGCCATAATCCATCGATCATCGGATGTATATTCAGTCTCTCGATCATCGAAAATCATTATTGCATCGATTTGGCTCCTCCCCGGATTGAAAAAAATACGGGCATCCGAAAAATGTTGGAAATCAGTGGTGCGAGTATAAAATGTACGGTGATGACGAATATCCTTTTTCACATTCAGCGTGGAATTGTTTTCCAAACCACCGGAATTGTGCCCTCCCGATTCTTTCATGCTTTGTGTTGTCGAGGACCAAAGAATGTTAAAAGTTTTTTGCATCGGATTCCAATGCACTTCGGGCGCCCATACATTTTGCGGAAAATCATCTTCAGGCCATGCATGAAACGGTTGAACTTGGATTGGTTTTGACCAGTCCTTCAGATTCGGGGATGTGGCAGCGCCGAAACACGAACCGGTCCAGTTGGATGTCCAAACCATATGAAACAAACCGTTATGATACACGATGGAAGGATCACGAGTAAGATTCTGCCCCTCCCAATCCGGCGGCGTGAAAATCGGTTTTTCATGATTCAACGGATCAAAATTGTAACCATCTTCACTCCACGCCAGAAAGACTCCTGCTTGACCATTATCTTTGAAATAGGAAAGTAAAAAAATTTCATCTTCCGCGAAACCAGGAGCCAATCCGATAAAAACAAAAATGACAATCCATAAATAGAATGATATCTGCATGAACTATTCCTTTTCTGCTTTCGTGTACAATTTCAGTTCACTGACACCTTTTTCTTCCCCGCCGTTGGGAAGGCCGATCATAAAGATTTCTTTCACCAGACCATTTACATCGGAATGAAACCACTGTTTACGTTTTGTCGTGATCGTCATCTCATCTCCATTCGGGGGCGTGAAAGTGACTGCTTCTTCACTTTGAACGTGGATGCAATTTTCGAATTCCCCTGCAGGCACTTTTATGGTTTCATCTTTTACACGTTTGGCGGTCAACTTCATAGGAAAAGACCAGTCCGCACCAAATTCGAAAGTACTTTCCAAATTCTTTTCTTCACCCGGTTTTAAATTCAAGCCATCATACAATGTAGCCGGATTTATGGTAATGACTCGATCTCCCCCGCCTTCCATTCGGTCGTACATGCGATCTGCACCGACAAATCGTTTTCCTGCCCATTCGTCGTCATCTCCCCATGCTTCAAGAATCACCCACCGTTTTTCCTCTCCATCTCCCTGTATGACAACCACCTCGCGTGTTCGATCACCAGTAATCGTAGAATCGGGAGGACGCATGGGAATGGCACCATCGTGCTCATATGTCCATTTCTCTCCCACAGCAAACGGATCATCGGCTTGAGCGAAACAGGACAGGCATCCAATAAGAACAATCCCTACGAACACATAAATAGCGTTTTTCATGACTTTCTTTCCTTTCTTTGTGTTTTTGTTCGATTCTTTTAATAGATGAATCATATTCAATAGCGAAGCGATGACCAATCTACCATATTTGAAATTGTAATGCAATTGTCGGGAGGAAAAATTTCGAGGAAGAAACTTTGGTCAAATTTAAAGAAAAGAATATTTATTGCAATGATGGGCTAAAGAATGAAAGAGTCGATGTCAAGACCATCGAAATGACTGCTGTCGATTATGTTCATGATCGTTTCAAACAGATCGAGAGAGTTAATGTTCACCGTTGAATTCCCGTACAGCATTTATCATGGCCACAATGTTTTCCACCGAGGTTTTCGCCTGGACATTATGGACCGTATTGAATATAAATCCGCCGTTGTTTGAAAAGATTTCGCAATGCTTCAACACTTGCTCACGCACTTCTGCCGGCGTGCCGAAAGGCAGCACATGCTGCGTATCCACTCCACCTCCCCAAAATGCAAGACGGTCCCCGAATGCACTCTTTAATTTCTCCGGCTCCATCCCGGCTGCGGAACATTGTACCGGATTGAAAATTTCAAAACCGGCATCGATAAAATCATCCAAGAACTTTGCGACTGCTCCGCAAGAGTGCTTAAAGCATTTCCAATTCGTATGCTGATGAATCCAATCGTTCACTCGCGCATAATAGGGTTTATACAAATCGCGAAATGTTTCAACTGAGCAAAAGGAAGAATTTTGCGTACCGAAATCCGTTCCGCATATATACACGATATCGACGGCATCTCCCACAGCCGCATGAATCTTTGCCAAATTCTCGATAGCAATCTCGCACTGTTTTGAGAACACAGCATGAAGATAATCCGGTCGCAATGCAATCGACATATACCATTCGGAAATATCACGAATCCCCTTTGGATGTTTGAGAGATGCAGCAGGAACACGGGCAATGTCACCAAAGGAAGTTCCTCCGAATGAAGCAAATACGGCACGCCCCTTCGACGCCGCAACATCCACCGCTTGTTTCCAAGAGCGAAGAGCATCCTCGGAAATCGGTTGATATTCTTCAAGATTATCTTCCGGATTCAAATGATCTTCATCCAAAGGCTCTTGCCGTACGATCACATCAAAAAAATAGCCATCTTTCGGCATCTTTCCGCTAGGGGGAATGGATAGATCTCCTTCCGGATAAAGATAGATATTCCCTTCCTTATCCTCCGTGGTTTGAAAACCTTCACCAACGAGTACTTCCAGCCCATCCGGCATTCGCCAACATTTCCAGTTTTCATTGCGGTACCCATACCCTGTACCAAAAGGAAATACGCCTTCGGTATCAATCCCCATCGCTTCTTTCAAATCGTCATCGATCCACCCGAGCATCTGGCCCGGTTCATGAACTTTAACTAGACGTTTTTCCAACCCGTAATAGTCCCGTAGCGCCGCGACACAACTGACGTGCATTCCGGTCGTATTGCAGCCGCCGAAGTCAATCGGAACCTTATCCGGTTCCTTCAGCGCGACAGCAGTCATGATTCGTTCTCGACTATTCATTGAGCATCTCCCAAAATAGATTTCTATAGCTTAAATGATTGGACAAGTACGTCAATCAAGACATGTCAAATAAATAAGGACAGACAAAAGCCTGCCCTTATTATTTTTTGATCACTACCCTAATTTGTCAAAAGCTAATTCGCGATAGAGTAATTCAAGACACCACTGGCCAACGACAGATTGTTTCCCCCGCTCAACGGAACCAAATAGACGCGGAATTGATATGAATGTCCATCTTGCGGACCATCGGCAAAGTCCTCGTATGTGCGAAATTCGTTCTCTGAAGTCCACCAGAAATAATTAAGATTCCCGTTATAAGTTTGTCCCAAGAAAGTAAATCCACTTCCGTCCACATTGACAAACACGTGATATTCCTTTGCTTCGGGCGCCTCCTCGCCGAAGTTCCAAGCGATCTGCAAGGCGTTCCAGTCCGCCTGATCCACATCCGATCCTGTGGAACCGCTGGGGGCTAGATTTTCAATCCCGAAGATGTCGTCACAAACAGCGATTTGTCCGGAGGGTACATCAGGCATATCCGGCGAGGCCAGCGAAACGGGATTGCCTCCCTCGAGATTGAAACCAACCGGACCATCCACTTCGAAATAATCGTCAGATCCCAATTCTTCATCGATTCGAATTACACGAAATGTATAGACCGAATTGAAGTCCGGGCCATTTGCAAATGCTTCATCCAAATTCGGCGCTCCCGCATACCAATCCAAACGATTCACACTTCCACTCCCTGTAAGACCCAGGAATTTCGTTCCGCCAAATCCTTTTCGGACATACACATGCCAATCGGTGGCATTTCCCTGCGGTACGTTCCAATAAATCGTCAAATTTCGATTTTCCACAGTATCAAAATCCGTCGTCCCAATGAAATCACCGCTGACGTCCCCGATATTGTCAAGCACAAAAACACCTTCTTCTTGAATCGGGGTTTGAATAGGAGTAAAAGTCGGTGATGGCGTATAAGTCGGCGTTGGAGTACTCGTCACCATGATCTCAGAAGTCGGCGTAGGGGTGGGAGTCGAAGTAGGTTCGGGAGTATTTGTCGGTGTCGGAGTGGAAGTAGGAGTTGGAGTAGGAGTGGTGATACTGCCGGAAACCGGATTGGACCAATCGACAAAATCAGTCACTCGATTTCCATTGCTATTCGGATTATACAAATTCAATGAGTCCTTGATGAAACTGACTGGTGTGTTTTCATCCTTTGGACCGGAGGGATCTCCCCAATAATTTTCTTGAAAATTCACTACATTTATCGTTTCTTTCAAGACTCCCCATTGATTGTTCGAAAAAATATTACTCTGAGTAATCGAAATATCTCCGGTACTAGAAATTTCGACACCATTGCCCATATTTTTAGTGATCGTTATATGAGTACCCGTCGTGGAATGGCTTTCTTGAACCACAATTCCATCCCTGGCATTTTGAGTATAAATTCCTCCACGGACAACGGAACTGTGATTTCCACTCAAGACAAGGCCATGGTCGTTTTGCTGCACGGTAAGATCAACGAGGGTCACGTCTCCATTAGCAAATATTCCCTCTCCAAGGTTGTTCGATATTTCACAATCGGAAACCCGTATTGCGCTATTTAATTCCAAAACAGCCACAGACGCTTCTCCACCATAACGAAACTTCGCATAACGAACATTCCCATCACTGCCGGTATTGTACTTCAACTGCCCCCATTGCCCGGAAGCAAGTGATATTACTTGATTGGCAAGGGTACTACCACCGGCATCTTGTGCCGTATCATAGGCACTAGTAAATAAAACCGGAGATTCCTGCGAACCATCGACATTGAGTTCATCGTTCACGACAAGATTACTACCTAAAGGTTTGAATATCACTCCGGGACTGACATTGACAATGATTTCCGCCGTATCCTCGTCGGTATCGCCGATAGTTAGCGTCTCATCAAAAAAGATCGGGATTTGGGTGCGAATCGTGCCTGATTTCGTAATTTCTCCCGTTGCAAATAACACGTCGGCTTGATTTCCCTGAGCGGAATTATTTTCGAATTGCGTCAAGACTAATCCATTCGGATGAATCGCATAAATCGCATAGGTTCCGTTGTTTTGAAATGTACAATTTTCAATCGTCGCCCGATCCGTCGCATTGGATATCGATATACCTGCCGCGGCATTGGATGTAAATTCACTATTGGATACACTCACTGTGCTGCCGATATCCAACGCGGCTCCTTCACTTCCACCATATCGAAAAACGGAATAGGAGAGAGTTCCACGACTTTTCTCGGTATATTGCAAACAACTCCACTGGCCGGCAGATGGATTATTATCGCCTTGTAGCGTGTCTCCTCCCGCGTCTTCCGCTCCATCCTCATCACTTGTAAATAGAACGGGAAATTGTGGCTCACCGCTGACATCAAATTGATCATGAACAATAATTCCTTTGTTTCTGGCTTTGAAAATGACTCCTGGACTGACATTGACGATGATTGTTGCTGTCTCCGGATCCTCATCTCCAATCACGAGATCGTCCAATAGAAAAATCGGCATATCCGATGAAATATCCCCTGACGTGGTGATCGTTCCGGTCGCGGCAATAACATCCGCTTGATTGCCCTGAGCGGCATTGCCTTCGAATCGAGAAGTTACAATACTGTCCGGCTGCTTGGCATAAATCGCATAACCATCGTTATTCTGGAAAGTACAATTTCGAACAACAACTTGATCCGTTGGTTGATTGGATATCGTCAGACCGTGACTGGCGCTCTCGATAATCTCACAATCTGCAAAGGTTACAGAGCTGGCTACTTCTATAGCATCCCCTTCTCGTCCACTATATTTACATATCAAATTTGATAAGTTCCCTATACTTCCTTCTTCGAAAAGTATTCCAATCCAATCCCCAGCAGTGGGATTGCCATCGGAATTACTGATCTGTTCGCCCACGCTGTCGTCGTCTTTCCCGGTGAAAACAACAGGATTGGACTCCGTTCCCTCGATGTCCAATACTCCTCCTACGATAAATTGGGATCTCGAAATCTTGATCACGACTCCAGGTTCAATTGTGAGAGTTTCACCTCGCGGAACCGTGATTTGATCCGTCACCAAATAAGTACCGGCTTCCAGCGGCCCCCCGAATCCATCGTAGACTTCGTGATTCAATTGAGTTACAGCTGCAACATGCGATGAAACAAGAAATACAAATAGCAATAAGGACACATATTTAGTAAAATTCATCGATTCACTCCTCTGTTTTAAATGTTATAGTAGCAAATGTTGCCCTCCTCATCACATAAAAAAACGAGACAAAATGAAATATGTTGATCCATGAAACAACAATGGTTCGATACATCATTTCCGCCCCCACGAACAAAAATCCATCATATCTTTGATATAACGATATAATAACCCAAAATCAATCATCATGAATGAGTCCCTCCACTCAGGACGCTTCTATTTGCATCGATCTTCCAATAACAGGTACGTTTTATCTAAAATAGACTTGATTCGTCCTTCTCATTTTGTCCATTGATGAACATTCTCTCTCTTTGAATCAATATATCACAAGTGACCATATTTGTTTCACAAATCTTCAGAGATTGAAATAGCGTAAATCAACATTTTTCCTCATTTTTGTGATATACGTCACTTGGCCTAAATGTTGAGCGAAGTGTTCCACAACATGAAAAATGACCGTGAAATAGGTTTCTTCAAAGCCTTGAACGGTTCGCGGCATCAAAAGACGATCCCCCTCGAATTCACTTAAAATATGATCCGCTTCCTTCAGGATTTGTTCTAATTGTTGCAGCAAATCCCTTTTCGGTATGGGGGCCGTTTCTGTAAATTCCAACGGTCTTTCACGAACATCCTTCTCACCAGCGACACCATGGACAATCCATTGACGAATATTGCCGCATAAATGAAGTAGAATATTCCCTATGCTATTGCTCATTTCATTGGGACGCCACCAAATATCTTCTTCACTCAATGTTTCAATACACTGCCGAATTTTCGGAAGATAATCCGCCATGAGTTTGGTACGAGTATGCTCGATAAAAGCATTGGTAACAGGATTTTCATCCATCCCTAATCATTCCTCCTCTGATTGATCCTTTTGTGTTCCGGAGGAACGTACTTCTTGATCACTGGAAATCATTATATCCACCGGAATGGTAAATAATGTCCCTACAGCCGGTTCGGAAAAATCGATATTCATTTCCCGCAAAATATCGATTAATCGATCCACGATATCCCGGCGGGGTATGACAGCAAATATATTTTTATTATAAGAACGAGATCCCCGGGTCGTTTGTAACAATCCAGCGAAAATCGGGACATCTTTTGCCAAAACTCGCTCCATCGCCACCCCCTCGATGACAGAAGCTCCGGATATTTCAAGTTCCACCATTTCAGCCAAAATATCGTCAAGATACTCTTCCTGGTTTAAAAAAATGACCAATAAATACATAATTGTCAACAAAGCATCCATTAACTGTTAGAATTGTGTAAAATCTATTCAAAGCCGTCTCAAAATCGAACGCATGTGGTAAAATATCCTAAAAAGTAGTGTGATTGCTTTCTCCGATCACTTCAAGGAGATTTGATAGAAAAACGATGTCAAATAGAAGGAATCACTTCTTTATTTTACAAGATTTTTGATATAATTCCACAAGACTAATGAATCAAGCCATGCCCATGACCAAAGAACACGTCCTTGTAGTCGAAGACGAACAAGACATCCAAGAACTCGTTGAATACAACCTCATCAAAAACGGCTTTCAGGTCACATGTGTAAAAACCGGTGAAGATTCACTGGCTCGAGCGCGTTCCGACCTTCCATCACTTATCGTCTTGGATCTCATGCTGCCGGGTATCGATGGTCTCGAAGTTTGTCGAATTCTAAAAAACGATTCACAAACGCGAGATATTCCTGTTATCATGCTCACCGCCAAAGGAGAAGAGTCGGATATTGTGAGAGGCCTGGAATTAGGCGCGGATGACTATATCACGAAACCGTTCAGCCCCAAAGTCCTTATTGCGCGCGTGAAAGCGGTTCTTCGAAGAAAACACATAGAGCCCATCGATGATCATTCCACGATCCAAATTCATGAAATCGTGATTCATCCGGGACGGCATCAGGTATTAGTCGAGGGAAAGGAAGTCGAAATGACTTATACCGAATTTAGTGTTCTTTGCTTATTGGCACAAAGACCGGGATGGGTTTTCACACGAAACCAGATCATAGAAGCCGTGCGCGGAGATGATTATCCAGTAACGGATCGATCCGTAGATGTTCAGATTGTTGGCTTACGCAAAAAGCTGGGTCACTATGGTCAATTTATCGAAACAGTCCGGGGGGTCGGTTATCGATTGAAGGAGTAATTCATGCGCCGGAAACGTTTATTGTGGCAACTGTTTCCATCCTATTTATTTATCATTCTACTCTCGTTGACGGCAATCACATGGTATTTTGCACAAGCGCTTCATGATTTCCATCATACTCAATCCGCTCGAGACTTGGAAGCTCGCGCTCGTTTGATTCAAGATTCCATTCAAAAACCTCTCCAAAAAGGGAATTATGTGGAAGTGGATTCTATCTGTAAAAGGCTTGGAAAAGAAACCGCAACGCGAATCACTGTAATTGACCCAAATGGTAATGTTCTCGGTGAATCCAATGAGAACCCGGAACAGATGGAAAACCATGCGAACCGCCCGGAAATTCGGATGGCACTAAAGGGGGATGTTGGAATTTCCACTCGCTATAGTACAACAATACACCAAGAAATGAAATATGTAGCCATTCCCATGCGGCAAAACCACCAGATCACCGGTGTCATACGTACCTCCTATCCGTTGGCTAAAATCGAACAAACGATTGGTAATTTCTTCTTCCAAATCGGACTCGCCGGCTTAATTATCGCTCTGATATCCGCAGCAGTCAGTTTGATCAATTCAAGAAGGATAACCCGGCCACTGGAAAATATGAAGGCTGGAGCCGAATTATATGCTCATGGCAATCTAGATCACCGTCTTGAACTGAGTAATACCAGAGAAATCAGCGCTTTAGCAGAAGCGATGAACCAAATGGCCATACAGTTGGATGAACGGATCCGCTTCATTCAACAACAGAGAAACGAACACGAAGCGATCTTATCCAGTATGGTCGAAGGGGTTGTCGCAGTCGATCAGAGAGAAAACATTATCAGTATCAACCAAGCCGCCGCTCAAATGTTCGAATTCCTCCCGTTCAACGTTCATGGTCAAAATATCCAGGAGGTAGTCAAGAATGATGAATTGTATCAAATCGTCTCCGATTCATTAAAAAGTGACAAACCGATTGAAGGGGAAATCGTACTCCGGGATCATACGGAACGGTATATCCAAACCAACGGATCAGCCCTGCTAGACGCGGAAGGAAAGAGTGTCGGAGCCGTCATTGTGTTTAATGACACAACCCACCTACGCCGTTTGGAGAAACTGCGGAGTGATTTCGTCGCCAACGTCTCTCATGAATTGAAAACACCAGTAACATCGATCAAAGGATTTGTCGAAACCTTATTGGACGGAGCCATGAACAATCCGGATGACTCCGTGCGTTTCCTCAACATCGTCGCGAAACAAACGGACCGCCTTCAATCAATCATTGAAGATTTGCTCAGCCTTTCACACATTGAACAAGAATCTGGAAATGCAAAGGTTGCGTTGAAAGAAGAACCGATTCAAAACGTTCTCCAAATGGCAATAGATGATTGTAGAGAAAATTCCGCGACGAAACAGATCCAAATTCATTTGAGTTGTCCGGATATAATCATAGCCGAAATCAACGCCCCACTGCTCGAACAAGCGATCGTCAATCTCATCGACAATGCCATCAAATATAGCGAACCAGGCAAAAATATTCATGTGCAAGCATGTAAAACTGATAGCGAGATTCGAATCGAAGTTCAAGATGAGGGATGTGGTATCGCCGAAGAACACCTTGATCGTATTTTTGAACGCTTTTACCGAGTCGATAAAGCCAGGAGCCGGGAAATGGGAGGAACCGGCTTGGGTCTCTCGATCGTCAAACATATCGCCAAAACCCATCACGGTATCGTTTCTGTAGAAAGCACACCTCAAATCGGCAGCACATTTACTATTCATCTGCCGAATACAATCAACACTCAACGTTAAAGTAGAGAGTGAATCTGCTTGTCTTTTCATCAACAAAGCAGCTTCTAATAAAGCTTCCATTTAAATCATTTTCATGATAATAATGATAAAAAAAGGTATGTGAATTATGATCCATTCAATCTCTCGACGTCAATTCATCCAACAAATTGGATTTGGGGCGGCACTCAGCATCCCCGCTTTAGCTGCAACAGAATCGGCTATATCCCGTCCACCGAATATTATCTTCATCATGGCCGACGACCTGGGATACGGTCATTTGGGATGTTACGGGCAAACAAAAATTGCGACTCCAAACCTAGACCGGATGGCAGAAGAAGGCATGAGATTCACCCAATGCTATGCAGGAGCACCGGTATGTGCCCCCAGCCGTAGCACTTTGATGACTGGACTTCATGCCGGACACACCCCCATCCGCGGTAATTCCGGCGGAATCCCGCTTGAATCCGAAGACGTGACAGTCGCTGAACTCCTAAAAAAAGACGGATATCATACCGGTCTTTTTGGCAAATGGGGATTAGGTGAGCACGGTACGGATGGAGTACCGTATAAACAGGGATTCGATGAATTTTTCGGCTGGCTGCATCAAATCCACGCCCATTTTTATTATCCTGAATATCTCTGGCATAATGATACGAAATATGTACTCGAAGGAAACGACGGCCAAAGCGGTCAATATGCCCACGATGTCATCATGGACAAGGCGATGGACTTCATCCGACGCCAAAGCCAAGAACAAGAAAATCCATTTTTTCTATATTTGCCATTAGCGATTCCCCATTATGAATTATTAGTACCGGAAGAATCCTTGGAGATATATAAAGGAAAATTTCCGGAAACACCCTATACCGGCCGTGGAAGAGGTGTCGGGTATCCTCGCGATTATGCCGCGCAAGAAACCCCGAAAGCCGCCATCGCCGCCATGATCACTCATATGGATAAGAATATCGGACGGCTGTTTTCTCTCTTGAAAGAACTCGATCTTGATCAAGATACGATCGTCTTCTTCACCTCCGATAACGGCCCTTCCTATGGCCCCGGCGCTCCGGATTTCTTCAACGCCAGTGGCGGATTGCGCGGCGTGAAAGCTTCTTTGTATGAGGGAGGCATCCGTGTGCCAATGATCGTTCGCCAGCCGGGTAAAATTGCAGCCGGTTCCGAGACCGGTCACCCCTGCTATTTCCCCGATATTCTCCCTACTTTATCGCAACTAGCCGGACGTAAAGCGCCGCAAGACATCGACGGACTGTCTTTCGTTCCAACCTTATATTCAGACCACCAAGACAAAACCCATGAATTCATGTACTGGGAACTCGGCGACAGCCGCGCGGTCCGTATGGGCAATTGGAAAGCCATCCAAACCCTCGACAAACAAAACCGTGAACAGAAATTGGAACTCTACAACCTGGAAACCGATCCGAAAGAACAAAAGGAAATTTCAGAGAAATACCCACAGATCGTTCAAGAAGTACGCCGGCTTCTCAAAGAGCAACACGAGGAAGCCAGACCACAAATCGAACCCCCAAAACCGGAAGGGAAACAATACCGATAAGTTATATTGTAATAAAACCGCAATCATTTATAGGTTTTATAAAACCGCAGATTGCTTTTCGGCCTTTCCACTTCGTCCAGCCCATCCGTCGACAAATCGGCATTCCCAAATTCATTATTGAAAGGGACATTCATCTTAAAGCCGAATTTATAGTCGATATCCACATCCGCATTTTCAACAATGCAGTCGAGTACATGTCCGCCCGCTTTGCGGTCCTTGGTGATGAAATGGAAATGATAGCCGGGGACATTCACTCCCTGCATATAAGCCGGACTCCAAAATCCGACAAGTGTGCCTTCCACATCATTGAATTCGAAGACCGTTTGATTCTTCACCGCTTCCGTCAGAGGAACATACGGCTTACTTTGGCGGGGAACACTTCGGGTTTTCACATAGGAGAATAGGCCGGTCAACCGAAAAGCATAAATATAATTTTTCGAAGGCGCCATTCCTTCCAACTGCTTCAACAATTGATCGTAATTGAGCGCCCCGATATCGAAATATTGCACTTCCGGGAAAAACTGCGTCACAACGGCAAAAGGAGTCAACGCCTCATTGCCGATACGATAGGCAACACCGTCTGTACGAATTTGATAGAATTCACCGTCCAAAGCGATCATTTCCCCATCGAGCCCGTTGACGGTTCCCAGTCCAAAATCGCCATGTTCCTTCAAATCCGCAAACGTGAAATCCCCATCATACACTCCAACCATCAACGCGCCGATCGGCGCAGTCAGGTACATGACATCCTTGTTGAAATCATACCCCGGCGGGATTTCATCCGGCTGGCCGAAAGCCGTCAAGGAAATCAAAATTATAGAGAAGACAGTCAAGCGATTGATCCATAAAACAATGTTGTTATGTTCTCGAATCGATTCTGCGAACATCATTTTCTCCTGAAGTAAAAATCTGCAATTGCATAAAAACAAAATATAAAAACCATATCAATATGAATGAAAAATTTGTTAAAAGAAGTAATTAGTTAGGCGGCATCTTGAATGGTCAACACCAGTTTTTTCCCAAGTGCAGATAAAGCAGATTGTAAAAGATGAAGATTTGCAGAACATTTTGGATCTAGAAGTTTTTCGATATCTTTCTCACTACAATTTATAATTGATGCGAGCTCATGATTGTCTATTCCCTTTTCGCGCATTGAAAGATACAAAATCGCTTTTCCAGCCATAGTTGCAGAAAGAACAACGAGAGGTTGATTGTTTTTGGTTTTCGATGGTAGAGGAATATCTCGACCTAACCGCATATACGCCGCAATCGCTTCTTCCAAACAATCTTCAGCTTCAATGAATGCCTCATCCTCAGAATCTCCTTGTGTGATCGCCTCCGGGATATCGCTAAATGTTACTACATATCCACCATCTACTTCATCCGGTGTTAAAGTTACAGGATAAGAAAATCGTTCAATTTTCATGTTCATTTCCTATTGGAGATCTTTATTGGTAAGACCTAATTGCTTTAGCATACCATTTAAAGAACCAGTTTTCAATTCATCTTTCAAATTCCGAATAATAGTAAAACTCCGCCCATAATATAAAGTACCATGACTTCCTTTACCACGCTCGGGAGCAAATGTACAAGGTATTTCTCGATTTTTTGCAATTTTCTTGATTTTGCGAACAAATTCAGCACCGGTCATTTTTTATATTGAACCTTCACAAGGAGTCTACTGTTTGCTCACAATTAACTACTAAATGATGATTAACTCCATTTATTTCCTAAAGATCTTTGATCAATTTTTCCTGATTGTATATACTCCAACAATTCCAGCTTTGTATCCGGATACATAGTAATATTCGGGATTTCCTCGACCGGCAGCCATTGGACATCGCGGAGAACGGAATCGTCACCGACTTGTATGTCGCCTCCGGCCAATTTGCCTTCAAAGTAATAGTTGATCACGTGCCGGTGATGGTCAAGAGGAATCGATTCGGAAACAAAGAGCAAATCACCGATCTCCACATCCAAATTGGTTTCTTCCTTCAATTCCCGTTTTCCGGTCTCGGCCAACGTTTCCCCATACTCCACGCCACCACCGGGCAGGAGCCAGTATTTTTTCCCATATTTTTCATGCTGGACGAGAAGAATCCGCCCATTCTCGGAGATGACGACAGCGACACGGTTGCGAATGTTTTGCTCGTTCATGGTTTCTACACTCTTGCTTAAAGGGACAGTTCAATCGACTTCATAAATTATTCCATGGGTACCAAGGGCAAGACGACAGGTCTGCCCTTGCTTTTTCACGGGTACCAAGGGCAAGACGACAGGTCTGCCCTTGCTTCGAAGCACAATCTCTCACTTGGATCATTCCTCGTCTTACGCCGCCTTCTGATCATTTGAAACTTGAACCGGCGGATGTTCGGCATCCACTTCGATCTTGCGCGGTTGGATTGCCTTACGAAAGATCATCCCGACCAGCGGTTTCATCAAAGCCAATTTGGTTTTATACCAATAATATTGGAGAGAAGGTTCGATAAGATATTCAGCATCGGTGGGCTGCACAATGAGACTCACTTCGATATTCGGCGTCAATCCGACAGGCACACCGTTCTTCATACATCCCTCATACACTCTCCGAAACACACGGACCATATCGTCATACGCCGGAGACGGCCAATCCCCCAAGTCGGTTCCCTTTACCGGCCGGAAAATGCAGACCGTCGGGAACGCGCCGATGCTGGTGATGTAATCGATGGCTTCCAGAGTATCCTCGATCGGTTCGATGCCAGCGATGATCTCACCGGAGACTCTACCCTTCCCCATCTTACGGCTGGTGTACTCCATCGCCTTGAAAAAGGTTTCCTGCTTCACGAGCCGTTCTTTGCCGGGAAGATATTTGGCGAACTCCTTCGGGTTATGCAGTTCATAGCAGAAAGAAAAGTGATCAGTGCCGCAGTCGATCAGCCAATCGTATTTCCAGAGTTCTTTCGACGGAATCGCCTGCACGCCGACCAGAGCCCCGACCTGCTCCTTGATCCCTTTCACGAAGGGAGCAGTATAATCCAGCCCTTTTTCAAATTGATAGCCGGTATTGAAATGGACGAAGGTCACGCCCGATTCTTCCTTGGCGGTTTTGGCCGTTTCGACCACTTCATCCACTGTCTTGTTCACTTTATCGCCGCCCGCCGGCCCGACATTCAGACCGGTTGCACAGAATTTGCAGTTTTCGCGGGGATCGGTTTTCCAAAATCCGCATACATCATGGAGATAGACACCAAGATAGGTTCCTTGCAAAACTCCGATTTTTTGCATCTCCACGCCTGTCGGTAATTTGCGCGTATACCACGACGGCGTTTTCGGCAGTCCGATTTCGTATTTTTCATTATCGAGTGTATGAAGGACGATATAGTTACCGTTTTCGCGATGCAGTTCATACGGGCTTTTTGAAGCAAAATGCTCCAGGACGGGGACGTTTAGCCAAATCTTACGCTTGGCAGGAATAAACATTTCCAATCCGCTTCCCAAACCGGCGCGCGCTTTAGCAAATTCATGAGAATCCCGCCCCACATCGCAGGATTCATGAATGCGAATCCCCTTGCAAAACAGATCGATCTCCAACTCCGCCGGATTCAAGCGCCGGCCATGGGACATACATTTGATTTCCTCTGTATTCATATGGATAACACCTATATTGTGATAAAAATCGTAGAATGGGTTTTCAGGGAAACCCATCAAAGGGATATGCTTGAATAGTGTACCACTCTCTACTCAAAATGACAGCAGTACAAAGGAGGGTATAAGGCTGACGGTATCATCAATAAAATGACATATCTCGTCATATTATCCAAAAGCTGCAACTGACACGAAACGCTCAACCGCACAATTTTTCCGATTTAATTTTATTCGTTCAATCTCATGCAATGTCTCTGCAGTCATATAATTCTCACCACATTTTGGACAGCTGATGATCGGAATATTCTCGATAACCAGTAGATTGTCACCTTGGCCAAAACTTCGTGTCACTCTGCGTTCGCGGCATCCTTCTTGCCCACAGTGGTTCAAAATAAACCTCTCTAATAAATTCTCCCGGATGGGGGGGGTTATACAGTGATTACTACTTTCTTACCGGCTCACAACGCTCGCCCGCAAATACTCCTTATTCATCTCCGAAATAAACTCGACCGAAATCTCCTTCGGGCATACTGCTTCGCATTCGTGATAATTGGTGCAGTTGCCGAATCCTTCCTTGTCCATCACATCGACCATATTCAAGACACGGCGGGTTCGTTCGGCATGACCTTGCGGAAGGTGGGCGAATTGACCGACTTTGGCGCCGACAAAAAGCATAGCGGAAGCGTTCTTACACGCTGCGACACAAGCACCGCAGCCAATACACTGGGCGGCATCCATCGAACGGTCGGCTTCTTCTTTCGATATGGGAAGCGCGTTGGCGTCAGGCGTACCGCCGGTGTTGACGGAAACGAATCCCCCGGCTTGGATGATCCGATCAAATGCGCTACGATCAACGACCAAATCTCGCACGATGGGAAATGGTTTAGCACGCCATGGTTCGATATAAATATGATCGCCGTCCTTGAAACTACGCATATGCAATTGGCAGGTCGTAGTCCCTGCTTCCGGACCATGTGCGATCCCATTGATCATCAGCGAACACGTTCCACAGATCCCTTCCAGACAGTCGGAATCATAGGCGATGGCTTCTTCGCCCTTTTCAATCAATTGAAAATTCAAATGATCCATCATCTCGAAAAAAGAAGAATCGGGACTAATGTATTTGACCTCATAGGTCACCATTTTTCCAGGAGCATCAGGGCCAGGTTGACGCCAGACATGGAGTGTAAAATCCATTTTGTAATCCTCATCATCTCATATTTTGAAAGTAGGTTCAAATTAGCCCACTTTTTCAGTTTATGCATATTTAGGTGGAAAACTCTTTTTTTTAGTCCACTCTCAGATACTTTATGTAACAGAAAATAATTCGTGCATTTGCTTGCAACGCAAACGACCTTCTTGTGGTTTATTCTTAAAATATTCTAATGAAAACATTTGAAAAATGCCTTCAATGACAAACAAACACTGATAATCCATAAGAAAATCCATTCCGAGCAATGCATATTCATTGCCCATGAATAATACATAATCACTAAACACAGTGATTGGTTGATTATTCTGATTTAGGATTTTGAACTCAAGTGAATATTTCGGTACTCGTTTTAACACTTGTCCACAATGAAAAAGTCGTTCCACATATCCAGAAATTCGTGAAAATTCAATTTGATTTTTATACTCTTCTGGTAGCCTCAATCCTCCACTAAATCCCGTATCTATAATCGTTTGAATCTGAATTGGCTGCATTATTTCATGATTCTTACGCGATAATTCAATTTGAATACTTGGATTATTCTTGAAAGTAGCTCTATGAAACAGTGCATTCATTCTATCCTCGAACAACATAATCTAATTTATGACATAAAAGCTACATCTGGCTCTTTTCTGATTTTCCGGATAATTGTATGCTCAGGATCACAACCTTCTCTCTCCGCTTTATGAAGAAGATCGATACAATCTGAACTGATTTCGCGAATTTCTTCTCCCTCGATCCAAACGTATTTTCCCTCATATTTTTCCAATAATTTTTCTTCTTGATCCAAATAAGTAAGATAGGCTCGATTTGTTATAGTAGAAGTATCCATATGATCACCTTTTTTCCTAAAAAGTTGTCACTTATACTCCAATAATTATATCACCGATCTCTTCTTCTCCACGTGATTTTCGTTCCATAACAAATTGAATTTATCGTTGATGGGTCGCTGCCCCATCCTACATCTTATTTATAACTTCTTACCGCCAATTCGACGGACTCGAATTCCAATGACTCTTTGTGCAATGCGGGCGTTTCACCAGCGCCTTTGTATTCCCAGGCGCTTACATAACAATATTCTTCATCGTTGCGCACCGCTTCGCCTTCTTCCGTTTGGTGTTCCTCGCGGAAATGTGCACCGCAGGACTCATCCCGGTCAAGCGCGTCGTAACACATCAACTCACCGAATTCCAGAAAATCGGCAACCCGCCCGGCTCGTTCAAGTGTCATGTTCAAGTGTTCATTCGCCCCGGGGACACTGACATGTTTCCAAAATTCTTCCCGGATGGCGGGAATTTCCGACAGGCATTTTTTCAAACCAGCTTCGTTGCGCGCCATTCCGCAGCATTCAATGAGAAATAATCCTACTTCCCGGTGATAAAATTCCGCCGGCTTGTTGCCCTTGACGGATAACAGTTTTTTGATTTTATCGAGCACTTCCGCTTCTGTTTTATCGAACTGTTCATGACTGGTTTCCACGAGTGCTGGTTTGGCGGAAGCAAAGAAATTCGCGAGCGTATACGGCAATACGAAATACCCGTCCGCAAGCCCCTGCATCAATGCACTGGCTCCCAGTCGGTTAGCCCCGTGATCGGAAAAATTCGCTTCACCAATCACAAAAAGGCCGGGGATATTACTCATCAAGTCATAGTCGACCCACAAACCGCCCATCGTATAATGGGGAGCGGGATAAATCCGCATCGGCACTTGATACGGATTTTCCGCAGTGATTTTCTGATACATATGAAAGAGATTTCCATACCGCTGGCGGATGACATCCTCACCAAGGCGATTGATGGCATCGCGAAAATCGAGATACACTCCTCTACCCGTTTCACCGACACCCCGCTCTTCATCACAGGCTTCCTTAGCACTGCGGGAAGAGATATCACGGGGAGCGAGGTTACCGAAACTGGGGTATTTGCGCTCGAGATAATAGTCCCGGTCTTCCTCCGGAATATCATTCGGCGGCCGTTTGTCATCGGCGCTTTTCGGAACCCAAATGCGGCCATCGTTGCGCAGGGATTCGGACATCAAAGTCAATTTCGCCTGATGTTCGCCATGCGCGGGAATGCAAGTCGGATGGATCTGGGTATAGCAGGGATTCGCAAAGAGTGCTCCACGCTTGTAAGCACGGTACGCAGCCGTCACATTGCATCCTTTCGCACTCGTTGAAAGAAAGAACACGTTGCTGTAGCCACCGGTGGCAAGAACGACAGCGTGGGCTGAAAAGCGTTTGATATCACCGGTAAACAAGTCACGAACGATAATGCCGCAAGCCTGACCGTCGACAACGACGAGATCGAGCATTTCATGCCGCGGATACATCCTCACCGTCCCCAAACCGATTTGCCGGCTAAGAGCGGAGTAAGCACCCAATAACAGTTGCTGCCCCGTTTGGCCGCGTGCATAAAATGTGCGGGACACCTGTGCGCCACCGAAAGACCGGTTGGCTAACGTTCCACCATATTCACGCGCAAACGGAACCCCCTGCGCTACGCATTGATCGATAATATTGTTACTAACCTGCGCAAGACGGTAGACGTTGCCTTCACGGGAGCGAAAATCGCCTCCTTTGATGGTGTCGTAATACAGCCGCCAAATACTATCCCCGTCATTCTGATAATTCTTCGCGGCATTGATCCCGCCCTGCGCGGCAATGCTATGTGCACGGCGCGGCGTATCATGAAAACAAAAACAATCCACTTGATAGCCCAATTCGGCGAGAGTGGCGGCAGCGCTTCCACCCGCCAAACCCGTCCCGACAACGATCACTTTGAACTTACGTTTATTCGCCGGATTGACCAACTTTTGGTTCTCGCGGTAATGATCCCACTTTTCTGCGAGGGAACCGGCCGGAACTTTTGAATCCAATTGCATGTTTAATTTCCTCCTGCGGGAAGACCCACGAGTCCGGTGAGAATGGCCAACGGAACCACGATATATCCGAGGGCAATGAACCAACCAAGAAACACACTTCCTTTTTCAATCGTGGGGTAATATTTGGAATGATTCAAACCGAGAGTTTCACAACCACTGACAATGGCATGGCTGACATGAAAGCCCAGAAAAATCATCATACCTATATAAAAAAAGGAATAGGCATAATTTTGAAAACCAAGAACGACCATTTTATAGACATCGTGCCGCCCCAGTTCATCGTGGTGGCCAAAGTGTTCGGGTTGCAGCGTTCCCGTCGTAAAATGAAGGATGTGTAGGATCACAAATCCGAGAATGAGCAATCCCGTCCAGATCATCGTGCGGGACGCAAGGGTGGCAACAACAGTATCTTCATTTTGATATTCAACCGGTCGTGCGCGGCGATTTTCCAGTGTCAGTTGAATCGACAAAATGATGTGAATCACGAAAATCGCTATCAGTCCGAAACGAATCGCCCACAATAATTCACCCAACCCCTGCAAAAAGGAAGCATAACGATTGATCGCTTCCGGGCCAATAAATATTTGGAGATTCCCCAACATATGTCCGATGATAAACAGAATTAAACATACACCGGTGGCGGCCATCAAAATTTTGCGGCCGATAGAAGTTTTCCAAAAGGCTTGTGCAGAACTCATCCGTTCGCTCTCCTAAGGCGTTTTCAATAGTTCCTAAACGGTACACAATCGCCGCCCTTTTTTCAAGAACCGGCTCCATTGCTTCGATGATTTTTTTATTTCGCGCAGTTACAAACATAACAACGAAATAGATAAGATCACAACAATTTTTTATGGTAGCACGACCAAGAGAATAAAGTAAAGAGAGGCGAACATTAGATATGATTCGGAGTCGGATGCTCCCATGGCTCCCGATACGGGCGGCGCAACAAACGATTCGCCTCGTCATCTCCGACAATCCTCCCCGCTTCAGGATCAAACACCAACGTACGTCCCGTCTTCATCGCAAGATTCGCAAGAATACATCCTGTTGCAGAAATATATCCTTGCTCGATATTCGAAACCGGTTGGCTCCGATCCTCCGTCGATCGCAAGAAATCCTTCATATGCCGGCGAATCGCTGGAGCCACATGCCGTTCCAAATCCTTCTCCGTCCGATCTTCCGGGTATTGTTCATACTCATACTGAACATCGACATGAATCGGTTCCGCTCCCCTTCCCTGCGGAATGAAATCATATCCCATCACACTAACCTTCAACGTTCCCTTATCGCCATAAAACATCGCCGCCCACGGATAATCGGGTTCCGGTGCGGATCCATACGTTCGGTGCTGCCAAACGACGTTCAAATCGTCGTACTCGAAGGTGGCGAGCTGCGTATCGGAAATATTGGAGATACTATCTTTGTCCACAAAAATACCTCCGGAAGAGCTGACCTGCTTCGGCCATCCCAAATCGAGCATCCAACGAACCATGTCGTACATATGAACACACATATCTCCGACAATTCCATTGCCATATTCCATAAATGCACGCCAACGGCGAGGATGAATCAATGAGTTATAAGGCCGCTTCGGCGCCGGACCGGCCCACATTTCATAATCGAGATATTCGGGCGGTTCGGTGACCGGAGGATTGCCGCGGGCGCGCATATGATAATAACAACACATTTCCACGTGGCCGATCTTGCCGAGTTTTCCCTCATCGATAAAACGTTCTTTTGCTTCGATCAGGTGAGGTGTGCTGCGCCGCTGCATATTGACCTGCACTATCCGTTCATATTTCCGGGCCGCGGCAAGCATGGCCTGCCCTTCCATGATATCGACGCTGATCGGTTTTTCGACATACACATCAGCCCCTTTCTGCACGGCTGCAATCATGGCCAATGCATGCCAGTGATCGGGCGTGGAGACTTGCACGATATCCAACTCTTCTTTTGCAAGCATCTCACGATAATCACCATACATTCGCGGTTTCTTTTTGGACACCTGCCGTTCAGCCACCATCTCTGCCGCTTCTTCGAGCATCCGCCTGTCCACATCACACAACGCGACGACTTCAGCCGGTGCGACCTGCAACAACCGGAACAACACACTCTTCCCATACCAGCCACAGCCGATCAGCCCATACCGTTTTTTCATATCCGCAAATTCATCCGCATACCCACCCATAGCAGATAGTGTCATACCCGCCGCAGAGGCTTTTAAAAAGGAACGTCGATCCATCTTGATTCTCTCCTTACAATTTTTCTATCAATTAAGATTTAATCTCATATTTTTAAATATGTTCAATGCACTTCTTGCATACGCTATTTAATCACAATTCCAAGGCCATGAAAATACCGCCGGCACTCCTTTTTCTCCAAAATTCGGTTATTGTATAAATCATAGAAAAAACGTTTACGTGCAATCAATACGAATGAAAATTGTGAATAACAGCATGGAGAATGAAAAATGAACGCTGTTACTACGAATCAAGCAAGCAAAAATCTAGATGCCCTAATTGAGCAAGTCATTGCCGATGTCGAACCGACGATTTTATGCAACGACCAAGGCAAGAAGGCCGTACTCATCTCGCTGGATGAATTCAATTCATGGCAAGAAACATTGTATCTTCTATCGAATCCTGCGAACGCAGAACATCTTCGGAAATCCATTCACGAATCAAAAAAGGGAAACCTTTCGAAAAAGAAGTGATCGAACCATGAATATTGTATTTACCGTATCACAACCAGCTGGTTCGCTTCCACTTTCTCCATCACTTTTTTCTCCCCCCCGGGCCATCGAACCTCAACGTGATCCACCACCCTCATATCTCCCAATCCAAAATGCAACACAGCACTGTTCTGCGAAATAAAACTCGCGCTCGAATACAGTTCCGCCACTTGCTTCCGTTCCCCGCTCGTCACAACAACCCGCGCCCCATAAGCGGGCATCCCCTTTTCATTTCGTACAGCGACTTGCAGCCAGTTCCCTGCCGTACTTTGATTTTCGAGAAAAAACGGCTCCCCATCGAGATTGTTGACAATAATATCCAAATCCCCGTCCCGGTCGAAATCCGCACAAGCGCTCCCCCGCGAAACCCCTTTTAACTCAGCCGCCGGCCCGACATCTTCAGAAACATCCTCGAAAACACCTTTCCCTTTATTATGGAAATAAAGATTTTTTTGCGCATAGCCGTCCAGTCGAGGAACCTGATCGGCAACCGGATACACATGCCCGCAAACCACCTGCATATCCGGCCAGCTGTCATTGTCGAAATCCTGCAGCAACATCCCAAAACTGACTTTCCGAACGGTTCCATGCCCAATCCCGCTGGGATAGGCGGCATCGACAAACTGCATCATCCCTTCATTGCGGTACAAGATGTTATACTCCCCGTCATAATTACAAACTGCGATATCCAAATCCATATCACCATCGACATCTGCAATCGCAACCCCCATCCCCCCCTGCGACGTCCCATCCTCACTCAATGCCGCTCCTGCCAGCAATGAAATATCTTCAAAAAAACCGTTCCCCACATTCTCATAGAGATGGTTATACGTTGTGTCATCCGACATATAAATATCCAAATCCCCGTCATTATCGAGATCGGTAAAAAAAGGAGAAAAGGAACGCCCCGCCTCGAACGAATCAATCCCCCGCTCCTCACTCACATCCCGGAAAGTCCCATCCCCGTTGTTCAAAAATAAGTGATCCTTCGCCGGTTCAAAAGAGGACGGACCAATAAAAGCAGGAAAACCATGAAACGGTCCCATCTTCCCGTATCGTTCCGCTAGTTCAGGTGAAAAATAGGCGTAATTGCCAACATAGAGATCAAGGAATCCGTCGTGGTTGATATCCGCAAAAGCCGCTCCCGTCGTCCATCCTTTATCTTGAGCACCGCCTGCATTCTCCATTTTCGTGAAACGGCAATGGCCGTCGTTCAGATACAGCTGATTCGGTCCATAATTCGTTACATAACAATCCAAATCACCGTCATTATCCACATCAGCAAAGAATCCGCCGGTCCCAAATCCGGTATCTCCCAATCCGGTTCGCTCCGTCCAGTCTTCAAACGTGCCCTCCCCCTTGTTGTGAAAAATATGATTGCGCGGCTGCGGATTCATTGGTTGACCGTCGACTGATGCGCCATTGATAAGATAAATATCGTCCCATCCGTCACAGTCCACATCCACGGCAGAGACACCCGCTCCTTTCGCTTCGACAATATATTCCTTGATCTTCGATCCGTTCACTTGTTGAAATTGTATCCCCCGATCCTTGGCATTTTCAATAAAATAAAATGGCCCGGAAGAAGCTGCCATCAGCAAAATAATGAAAAAAGAAATCTCATTCATAATACAAATCCTTGCAATATTTATTGTTTCAAAGCACTTATACTATGCCCCCTATTTCAAGTGACCGTTCCATTCTATTATTACGAATACAAACGTTATATGGAAGAGAACCCTATGGCATTCCAGGTTACCTGAATGCGGATTGGTTATAATTCTTTTGCTATATTACAACCGGGATACCACAAGCCATGCACTACGACATCACCATTAAATTCATAACCGGTAAAGGAAAAACATCCATCTTCCAGCATTTCAAAAAAGGAAAAAAAGCCACACTAGAACTGATCAAATCCTTGCCTCAGGAACTTCCGGATGTCAAAAAAGGCGATTTCCTGCTCAAAGTGACCTATCTCGATGGGACGGAAGAAATCCATGTATGGGAATTTAAATCTCGTTGGAATCCTCACGATGTTGAAAATCTCATGATCTACACTCTTCGCGCCAGACAAACCTACCGGCTTCCTGTCAAACCGGTCATGTTTCTACTCCTGGAAAGCAAATCGGCAACCGGTAATTACAATGATGAACAATTCCAATTCCACTTCGAACTGATCAAAATGTGGGAAGAAGATGGGAAAGCCGTTTTAACCTCAGACGATTTCTACCTTTATCCATTCCTTCCTTTGATGGACACTGAAGAAGAAATAGTCCTTGAAGCTGAAAAAAAGCTGTATAATAGTACATTGAATCTGGAAGAAAAAAGCGACTTACTCTCAGCTATGGCGATATTAGCCGGATTAAAAGATAAAAAACTGAGCCAGAAAATGTTCGAAAGAAGGAGAGATATCATGTTGGAATCATACGCCTATGACGTTTTCCGAGAAGACGCAATCAAAACGGTAAGTAAGGAGTACGAAGAGAAAGGCATGCAGAAAGGAGAAAAGAAAGGATTACAAATCGCGATCCAAAGAGCGTTAGAATTGAAATTCGGCGATGAAGGCAAGACATTCTCCTCCCAAATACAATCCATTGACTCGATTGAAAAACTGAACGACCTGCTAACCATCATACTCACAACAGACAACATCGATCACATCCAATCCGCTCTTTGACTACAAGCCATGCACTACGACATCACCATCAAATTCATCACCGGCAAAGGAAAAACATCCATCTTCCAGCATTTCAAAAAAGGAAAAGAAGCCACGCTAGAACTGATCAAATCCTTGCCCCAGGAACTTCCGGATATCAAAAAAGGCGATTTCCTGCTCAAAGTGACCTATTCCGATGGAACCGAAGAAATCCATGTATGGGAATTTAAATCCCGTTGGAATCCTCACGATGTTGAAAATCTCATGATCTACACTCTTCGCGCCAGACAAACCTACCGGCTTCCTGTCAAACCGGTCATGTTTCTACTCCTGGAAAGCAAATCGGCAACCGGTAATTACAATGATGAACAATTCCAATTCCACTTCGAACTGATCAAAATGTGGGAAGAAGATGGGAAAGCCGTTTTAACCTCAGACGATTTCTACCTTTATCCATTCCTTCCTTTGATGGACACTGAAGAAGAAATAGTCCTTGAAGCTGAAAAAAAGCTGTATAATAGTACATTGAATCTGGAAGAAAAAAGCGACTTACTCTCAGCTATGGCGATATTAGCCGGATTAAAAGATAAAAAACTGAGCCAGAAAATGTTCGAAAGAAGGAGAGATATCATGTTGGAATCATACGCCTATGACGTTTTCCGGGAAGACGCAATCAAAACAGTAAGTAAGGAGTACGAAGAGAAAGGCATGCGGAAAGGCATGCGGAAAGGCATGCAGAAAGGAGAAAAGAAAGGACTACAAATCGCAATCCAAAGAGCGCTAGAATTGAAATTCGGTGACGAAGGCAAAACATTCTCCTCCCAAATACAATCCATTGAATCAATTGAAAAACTGAATGATTTGTTAACAATCATACTCACCACAGACAACATAAATCAAATTGAAGCCGCTCTGTGATTCCATATCTAATTATTGTAAAGTCAATATGATATCGATCTCCAGCCGAGGCCATTTATTTTACATGATCGTATTTAAACAGAATTCTCAAATTCTCTCCTTCCATTCATCCTCTGCCAATCTTATCCCAATAATTTCTTATTCTTAAATCGTGAACAAGTTGCATATCTCACTCATTTCAAGCAAAATAACTCAAAAGGAACATACCTTCTCTCTATGACGACATAGAGAAAGAATGATATGAGATGTGCCACATCACTACGATGCGTGCCTTTATTCATCCTAAAACTTAAACTTGATTTTATTGATGTGGGTGCTCCATGAGAAAATTCATCTTTGCAGCTGTCGTTCTAATCATTGCTGGTGGTATTACTTGGAGACTATTTGTAACCGCAGCTCCCAAAGCGGGTAGGATGCTCCCCGGGAAAGCTCCGATTGCAGTAGAATGTGCAACCGCAAAACTTGGCAATATTGATGATATATCCGAGTTTACTGGAACATTAGCGGGTAAAGCGGAAGTCCTCGTCTCTCCGAAAATATCCGGCCGAATCCAATCGGTTCAAGTCGACTTGGGAGATGAAGTCGAGGAGAGCCATCTGCTTGCCATCCTGGATGATGTGGAAGCCAAACACGCCGTCGAAGAGGCAAAAGCGAAACTCGGCGTCGCCCGCGCTTCCTTGGAAGAATGCATAACCGCCCTCTCCACCGCTCAACGGGAACTGGAACGCGTCAAAACCCTTCGTCAACGTAAAGTTGCCGCCGTCTCCGAACTGGAATCGGCCGAAGCAGACGTTTCGACATTAGAAGCCCGCAAAAAAGTATCGGAAGCCAACATCCAGCAGCAAGAAGCCGCTCTCCGCGCAGCGGAAACACGTCTATCCTATACCAAAATCACCTCCCCCATCTCCGGCTACGTCGGCAAACGTTTTGTCGACGAAGGCGCAATGGTATCCCCCTCATCCCCCATCGTCCGCTTAGCCGATATCAGCACGGTCAAAACGGTTATCAATGTTGTCGAGCGCGATTATGCCAAAATTACGGAAGGATTAAATGCGACACTGACCGTCGACGCCTATCCCGACCAAACATTCGAAGGTCATGTCTCACGGATCGCCCCCATCCTTGATCCCGATACACGCAGTGCAGAAACTGAAATCGAAGTAACCAATCCCAACCTCTTACTGAAACCGGGTATGTTCACCCGCGTTCGTATTCACTTCGGAACCCACACCAACGTCGTCTTGATACCCGTACGCGCCATCGTTAAACGGGATTTGGAACAGGGGATATTTGTACCGTCCAAGGAAAATAAAATGGCTCGCTTCATAAAAATTAATATCGGCTTGACAACGACGGAATTTGCAGAAGTAATCGGCATCGAAGCCGGCCAGAATGTTATCGTGATGGGTCAACATTTACTGAATGATGAAGACAGCATTGTCTTGAATACATCTACACAGCAATAAGGATTATCCCGAATGAAAATTTCCTATCTCGCGATCCACCGGCCGGTCACTACAACCATGTTCTTTCTCATCGTGGTGCTTTTTGGTATTGTTTCCTTCATTCGTCTCCCCATCGACCTCATGCCGGATATCACCTACCCAGCCATCACCGTTTCCACGGATTACGAACATGTCGGACCGGAAGAAATCGAACAATTGATCACCCGCCCCATCGAGGAAACCGTCAGTTCTATCCAAGGCGTAGAAAAAATCACCTCCTCCTCGGTCGAGGGAAACAGCCGCGTTCGCGTCGCCTTCATCTGGGGGACGGATCTAGACAATGCCGCCAATGACATCCGTGCACGCGTAGATCGCGTGCGGAGCCGTCTTCCCGAAGACGCCGAATCACCTGTCATTTACAAATTCGACCTGAACCAATTCCCCGTCCTCTTCATGGGCGTTTCCGGACGTCTCGATCCTGTAGAAATGCGGGACTTGGTTGAACATCAAATCAAATACCGCCTCGAACGTGCTCCCGGTGTCGCTTCCATCAACGTCCGCGGAGGATTGAAACGGGAAATTCACGTCGCTCTGGATCGAAGAAAATTGACCGCTCTCGATCTCTCTCTTGACGCGATCCTCTCGTCACTCCGTTCCGAAAATCTCAACCTCCCCGCCGGTAAAGTAGATGACGGCGACTTGGAAATTCTCATCCGCACACGAGGCGAGTTCGAAAACTTAAACGAAATCCGAAATACCGTAGTACAAGTTCGAGACGGTGTCCCGATTCTCCTAAAAGATCTCGGCATTGTCGAGGATTCCCACGAAGAAATCACCTATATTTCCCGCTCTGAAGGCATTCCGGTTCTTCGCCTGTATGTCTATAAACAATCGGGCAGCAACACCGTCCAAGTTGTAGAAGGTCTCCTGAAAGAAGTCGAACAAATCAATCGCGAATTCCCACAAATTCACGTTTTCACAACCTTGGACACTTCCGATTACATCAAACGCGCCATCGGTAATGTCCGCAATGCGGCGATTTACGGCGCCATACTGGCTGCCTTTATTCTCTACTTCTTTCTCCGGAATATTCGCAGCACTCTCATCATTTCCATCGCTATCCCGATTTCCATCATCGCCACCTTCGCACTGATGTACTTCTGTGAATTCACCTTGAATATCATGACTTTCGGCGGTTTGGCCCTGGGAGTAGGAATGCTCGTCGATAGCGCCATCGTCGTCTTGGAAAATATCTACCGCCACTGCGAACGCGGGAAAATCGGAAAAGAAGCCGCCGTCCACGGCGTCGATGAAGTCTCCACCGCCATCGTAGCCAGTACCCTCACAACACTGGTCGTTTTCTTACCCGTCCTGTTCGTGCGAGGCATTGCCGGAATCACCTTCAAACAATTGGCCGCCGTCGTGGTCTTCGCCCTCTCCTGCTCTCTTGTTGTCGCTCTTTCCTTGATCCCCGTATTGGCTTCCCGATTTCTCGGTCGTAACAATCATCTTTCCGGTGATGAATCACAATCATCCTACTCCAATCGCTTCTTCTCATTCGTTGAAAAGGAATATACCTTACTGCTTGAAACAGCTCTTCGCCACCGGACACTCGTCCTGATCGCTGCCGGTTTGCTCCTCTTCGGTAGTATCATGATCACGGACCGCATTGGTGTCGAATTCATGCCCCAAGCGGATGAAAGCGAAGTGCGCGTAAGCGGTGAAATGGCAGTCGGTACCCGCCTCGAAGTGGTCGATGAAACCTTTCAAGAAATCGAACGCATTGTCCGGGAAGCAGTGCCGGAAGCGAAAATCATTTACTCCCGCGTCGGATCGAGCGGCTGGAGAAGTTCTGGTGGCCATACCGGTGAAGTCCGTGTCACCCTCGTCCCCGTCTCCGAACGCAATCGCTCCAGCGCCCAAGTCTGTCAAGACCTTCGCCCCCTCTTGGCGCATATTCCCGGTACTATCATTCGGATTCGTGAAGGCCAAGGTCTCTTCCTCTTCCGCCTCATCGCCGGCGGTGAAGAAGACGCCGAAGTCCAAGTCCGCGGCTACGACTTAGAAATTGCCCGGCAATTAGCCCTTCGCGTCAAGGAAGAAATGGAACAAGTCGAGGGCATCACCGACGTCCGCATCAGCCGCGAGGAAGGGCAACCCGAAGAAATCGTCCGAATCGACCGTGCCAAAGCCGCCTCCATGGGTCTCACCGTCTCCTCCATCGCCCATGCCATTGAAACCAGTCTTTCAGGAACAAGCGCCACCATGTTTCGCGACAGCGGTGAAGAATATAAAATTCTCGTTCGGTTAAAAGAAGCGGATCGATTGTCCGTCACTGATGTTCTTGATATGACCGTCACCAGCCAAACCGGCCGCAGTGTCGTACTGAAAAACGTCGTAAATTTGCATCGAAGAGAAGGACCGGTGCGCATCGAACGGGAAGACCAACAGCGCGTCATTACCGTCTCCGGCAACATTGCCGAACGGGATCTAGGCTCCGTCATGAGGGATATCAAAGAGCGCATCGCCTCCATTCCCAAACCACCCGATTTCGAAATCATGCCCAGCGGCGAATATGAAGAACAAGAAAAAGCCTTTCGCGAACTGCTGTTCGGTTTCTGCCTCGCCATCATCCTGGTCTATATGGTGATGGCCTCTCAATTCGAATCCCTCGTCGATCCGTTTGTCGTTATGTTCTCCATCCCCCTCGCTACGATCGGTGTCGTATTAACTCTCATTTTTACCGATACGACATTCAACATACAATCCTTTATCGGATGCATCATGCTGGCGGGTATCGTCGTCAACAACGCAATCATCCTTGTGGATTACACTAATCTTTTACGTAGAAGAGACGCTTTCCCCTTGCAAGAAGCCATCCTGGTCGGCGCCAAAAGACGATTACGCCCCATTCTCATGACCACCTTCACGACTGCCGTAGGCTTGACCCCGTTGGCGCTCGGTTTGGGAGAAGGAGGCGAAGTCCAAGCCCCCATGGCAAGAGTCGTCATTGGAGGACTCCTCAGTTCTTCCCTCATCACTCTCGTCATCATCCCAATTCTCTATTCCGTATTCGAACGCAAAAAATACGCAAAAGGAGGATAACCGAACAGGTTGCAAGAAAAAAAATCCTGTTCATCCTAGAATCCCGGCCAATCCCGATTCAGACAAAAACAAAAACACCAAGAGTAAACAGAATGACACCAAAATCAAACACTACATCGCTACACCTACTCCTTCTGATCTTTCTAACAGGTTGGATACAAGGCGAATCCGTAGGGTGGGCTAGAAGCGAAGCGCAGCCCACCAATTCAATCCCTTCTTCCTCATCTATAACCATCAGCGTCAGAGGCAGCATACTCATGGCTCTACAAAACAACCGCTCCTTCGCCGTCGAACAATACGGTCCGGAAATCACGGAAACATTCGTCGCCGAAGAAGGATCGGCCTTCGATCCTCTTATTACTTCCGACTTCACCGCCTCGGAGACCAAAGGCCAACGGACCTCCGGTGTCGGAGAATTCACCGGTGTCAGTTCCCGTTCCAAAAATCTCAACATCGGCATCTCGAAACAAACTCCCAGCGGTATGGCCATCGACCTGGAAGCCAACGCCAACACACGAGAATCGAACGTCTACACACGCCTCTATTCCACGCGATTAGGAACAACCTTAACCGTCCCCTTGATGGAAGGCAGCGGCAGCAAAGTCAATCTTGTCGGAGTGCGGCAAGCCGAACATGATATCGACCTATCCAACTATGAACTGCAAGGTTTCGTGCTCGCCTTAGCGGCTCAGGTGGAAGAAAAGTATTGGGATTTGCTCTCCGCAAGGGAAGAATTGAAAATTCGCAACGCCTCATTGGATCTTGCTAAACAACAATTCAAAGAAACTCAAGATCGAATCGATGTCGGTGATATCGCAGAAATCGAATTGGCCGCCGCAGAAGGAGAAGTCGCGTTCCGTGAAGAAGCCGTTATCGACGCCCAAAGCGCACTTGAAAAAACCTCCATTCAACTCCTTCAATCACTGAATCCCCCGCAACAGAATTTCTGGTCAATGGCCGTCGATCTGATTGAAAGCCCATCCATGGAAAGAAGCGATCCTGCTCCAATCGAGCAACACATCACTGTAGCGCTGAAAAACCGCCCTGACTTGAATCAAGCCCGCATCCAATTGGATAAACGCGAATTGGACATCGTGAGAAGCCGCAATGGATTACTTCCCCGTCTCGACTTTTTTATTACATTAGGCAAAACCGGCTACGCCCGAACCTTCAGCGATACTCTCACTAATTTAAAAGAAGAGAATTTTGATCTCACCACCGGGATTCTATTTCAATATCGTTTCGGGAATCGCGCCGAACGGGCACGCTACAATCGCGCACGATTCCGCGCAGAAGAAGCCCAAACGGCTTTATCCAACTTCGAACAACTCGTCGAACTCGACGTCCGTACCGCCTATATCGAATTGAACCGAGCGATAAAACAAATTACTGCTACGCATGTAGCAACCCAACTTCAGGAAGCAAAATATCGCGCCGAACTTGAAAAATTCCGGGTAGGAAAATCCACCAATCTACTGGTCCTAGTGAGCCAACGAGACCTTACTCAAGCCCATTTGGATGAATTACGCGCACAAATCAACCAGCGTAAAGCACTCATGAATTTGCACCAGGCCAAAGGCACACTCCTGGATCATCACCGTCTCGTACTACCTACAAATTCTAAGGAAACAACAATTCCCTCCAAGCCGATGACACACCTTCAACAGCATTGACCATCACTCAAAAATCGAACTTGCACAACCATTAAAATGTAAAATTTTAATGCATTCTTACCCTTCCAAGCATAATTTCCCTAAAAAAATCGCTAAGTTTCTCTTTCTAATGAGACTTTTTCAAGAAATCCTATTATAATATGATTGTTGATTCCAGTGTGGCTCTCTTGATTATTTGCAAATGGCATGATTTCTGCGTTATAGGTAAATGAAACTCTAGGGGAGGTGTCGGCTCTTGTCAGGTCGAAGCATATCAGCCATTTATACACTTATTTGGTGTATCTTACTTTCCGCATCCGTATCTTATGCGCAAAATCGGGAAATTCCCGCTCTTCCACGGGAAGATTTTTCCTTCTTTCCAAGACAGGAAACTCCGACGGAAGCGCCCGTTCCTACTCTCTTTATCCCGGAGACACCGACCGATACACCATTCGAGACTCCAACACTCGTCCCCACCCCACCAATCCTTGAAAAAAATACACCGTTACCGCTTGTAACTCCCCGTGAAACCACTACGGAAACACCCGATGAAAGTCCAACGGCCACACCGGTTCCTACATCAACAGAATCACCGACCTTGATTCCAACAGAATCAAATACTCCCACTCCGATTCCAACGGAAACTCCAACCGAATCCCCGACACCGACTCTCATAAATACGGAAACTCCCACAGAATCGCCCACTCCGACTCCATTCACTCCGGAAACCGCAACGGAATCACCGACTTTTACTCCTACACAACCGGAATCTCCGACCGAAACACCAACATTAACTCCCTCCCCAACAGAATCTCCTACGGAAAGCCCAACGGAATCGCCAACCGAATCGCCGACAATGACTCCCGTCTCGACTGAATCACCTACAGAATCGCCGACAATGACTCCCGTCTCGACTGAATCACCTACAGAATCGCCGACAATGACTTCGCCTCCGACCGAGTCCCCCACGGAAAGCCCGACAGCAACACCAGCAGCCACTGAATCACCAACCTCCACACCGATTCCAGCCGACTCACCGACACCGTTTGTCAGTACGTCTTTCCGGCAGCGAAAATATACTGTCCATTTCCTCGAAAAGGATTCCCCGAACGTTGATGGAATCATTGCCACAAAAGAATATGAAGATGCAGCCAGCCCCCAAACCGGCTGGGCGAATATCGATGCAATCCCCCCACGCCGCGATCGGGAGAGCACTTATTTCGCCTCTGTATTCGATGAGGAACGCTTATACTTCATTGTTTCTTTCCGTGACGCCGATGGATTGCGCAGCGGATCTTTTCTCTCGGACATCAATGTGCTGGAAAATCGATTTGAAACCGTCGAGATATACCTTGATCCGGTTCTCGACAATATGAATTTTCCGACTACTTTAACCGACAATCTACGCAAACGCGGCTATAGGATCACTCTGGAGTTAGTACCGAATTCCAATACGCTGAACATCCTTACGGCAGCCGCAACGAATGCATTGACATACAGTGAAACCGCATGGAATCCAAGGGAAATCGACGCTGCCCTTGGCACAAAGGGAGACCGTGTCATCGTCGAATTATCCATTCCCTTCACTGAATTCGACCTTGCAGACGAACTCAATGCCCCGAACACTCCGAGAAATTCCGATCGCTGGGCCGTGCAGCTAAACCGCTTGAGCAGTTATGCAAAAAACAGAAGACCGGTGTGGAGTTACCCCGGCAGCGCCATTGCTTCCAATAGACCATGGGGAATTTTCCTCTACGAGCGAAGCGAGTCACCTATATTCATCCCGAAACCAGCCGCGACTTCGACCCCGGCACCGCCGCCAGAAGGCCGAAAACCGGCCGATCTCGTAAGCATCAAACCGGTGGCGACATTTACGCCGACCCCAATTCCCAACTTCCGGAAAGACCAAACCATTGTCGACGTTCAACTTCGTATCGATCCCAAAGGTTGGATCAGCAACGGCGATCCTGTCAGTTTCTCCGCCGTTGCCCGTCCGCTGAATCTCGATCAAGCCTTAGCCCGCTTTCGGATTCCCAAAGTGCCAATCAGCCTCGGCTCGGATTTCATCCCTCAGTCTCTGAGAATTCCCGGAACATCTTTGCTCACGTTCGAAACAACCGAGAAATTGACACGCCCCCTGTTCGCACCCATGACGGTCGAACTCCAATCCATCCCGAACGTGGTAAATGCCAATCAAATGATTTCGCTGGCGTCCCAGCAAATCCTAGTCTACTTCGATTCGACATTGCCCATTCCTGAACCGATTCCTATCCGCGCCGAAACGGTTCCCATCCACCTCCTGACCGACTCGCAATTAAACGAAACAGTCGGCAGCGTTGTGCGAATCGGTGGCCGGCTGGGCGCGGGCGGATTCACCCGATTTGGCAACTTGAGGGAACGCCTCATCCCCGAAATCAACCTGATCGCGAAACGCGGTTCCGCCCCTCTCCTGTACCTCGAAGTACCGGTCGATGACGATCACCATTTCCTGATCGATATCCCCGTTGAAAACGAGTCTATGCTCGACGGTGTCTGGTGGGTGAAGGCGCAATACACGTCCCACATCCTGAGACCTCATATCGCTGCGAACAGTTCCAATTTAATCATTCCTGTCGGTGCTCTCGCTTCTCTCAACGCAAAACGCAAAAACACAACGTCGAAACAGGTCGCTCCCCGCGATCTATCCGATAATATCTTTTCCGAACTCTTCGGCAACATCCTCGTCGTTTCCGGTGAAGGTAAAGAGGATCCCGACGCCGATTCCTTCGACCGCATTATCCGCCGTATCTACAACAACTTCGTCCCCGGCCGCCGCTTCACTCCGGATACGGCGAAAGTCGTTTCCCCACGCCGCCTCCCGGAAAAAGACGGCGATCCGGAAATCACCGTGCTTTCTCCCGTCACGATAAATACATTGATGAGCCAAATCACGGCGATCCCGCCCGATCATGCCATGACACTGCTCTTCATCGGCATCCAAAACAATCAAGGCGACTTAACCCTGCCCGACGGACAAATCCTCGAAGCTGTCACTTTGGGGCAAACATTGAACGCCACGAATCGCCAAGCACCAACATACATCATCGTCGATGCTCCTCAAGCTGAACGATCGGTGGAACAAATTCTCCAAGCTGCCGGTAACCATCTCAACCTCGTCGGCATCGCTTCCACCGGCTCATCCGATCTCAGCATTGCTATCTTCGGTAATCTGGAAGGCACCGGCCAACCCGTTTCCTTTACGGATTTCTTCTTCGATCAGATCATCGCCGGCAAAGGAATCGGCGACGCCTTTAACATCGCCCGCGATCAACTCTTAAAAATTCAAGGACCGATCATCCTTCAAAATCCGGTCATGCACCCATCGAACATCCCCTCTGAACTGCTCGATGATACACTCGGAAGCGCAGCCGTTAGCAGCCTCGAAAGTGAAGGGGTTCCCGATGTGCTGCCTCCTGTTATCTTGGAATCACCTGGCAACCGCGATATGAACGAAGGAAACCGCCTCGATATCGAAGCCTGGATCGTTGACGAAAGCGAAGCCGGCAGTGATCTCGTCGCCGGAATACGCATTGTCCCCAGCGTAGAAGATTCCTCCGCATCCTCTGTCGAACTCCCTCTCGGTTATGACGTGGACCGCGATCGCTTCATCGCTTCGATCGACAATTTCCCCTCATCTGTTTTTGGGGAAGTGAATGATGTCACCAACTTCGTCCTCGCGATTGTAGCCGAAGACTCCAAAGGCAACTCCGCCGCCCCCACCTCGAGCCTGATCACCGTCATCCCCACGACGGAACCCGAGATCGATGAAATCAAAATCGAAGATGCCGACATAGACGTTGATGGCGAAGTCAATGTCTATGACATCCTCAAAATGATCGAACTCTGGAACCAACCTGTCGACAACGACGTCAACAAAGACCAAATTCTAGACGCCCGCGACCTCGAACTCCTTCAATTCTTCTGGCAAGAACAAGTTCCGCTGGACTGATCATTCCTTACTGAACGGTGATCGTTTTCCAAACGGCCGATGTTCTTCCTGCCAAATCACAAGTGGCAGCGCGCAGCCTGTATTTCCCTGGATGGTCAAGAGTAAATTGAATTTCGACAATGCTCTGGTGAGAGGTATTTTTGATTTTCACGTCACCGAATGGATGGGAAAGAGTGCGGTAATCCTCCTCATTCGGACCATACAATTCCCAAAGTACTTTTGTGTTCACATAGATTCCGTCTTGGTTCGCCCCTGGTGTGTAATAAACGAGTGAAGATCCCTCGGTTACATACGCATGTGCAGAAACTTCCAATGGAGCGGAGCCTTCCATAACGGAAAGTTTCACATCAAGCTGTGGAGAAACTCCCTTTGGTCTTGAAGGGATTCTAGGCAATAATAATTTCTTACGATCGGAGCCTGTATCGACTTCCAGTGTGCCATCTTCACGAATATGAACGATTTCACGATAACCTTCGGATTGAAAAGAAGGAAAATCCCAACATAAGTCAAACGCAATTCCCAATCGAAGACAACGTTCGATTTCGATAAAAAAATTACTCATAATTGCCCGATAAGGAATTCCTTTTCGATTCTTCCTTTCCAAATTCAATTCACCCACTCCCCAGAGATTCCCCCGTCCCATATGCACATGGCCAAGGTTGTACCCCGGAGGAATCAGTATGGCAATCTCGGCGGCTTGTTTGCGTTTTTGCAAATCACGATACGGATGATTGCGGATATGATTCCTCAGATTTCGGCTCAAAGCCAAACACTCATGGAACGGTACACAAGCCAATCGGTGTGTATCCCAAAAGAAAAACAACTCTCCACCCAAATCATATGCATGAGTTAGAAACCCAAAAGCATCATCACGGTCCACCGATCCGTAAATGCTGGTTCCCCACGATTTCCCCGCAGACCGAGCCGCACCGCGCAAAAAACCATAAATAATATCAATAAATTGTTTCGGTGAATCGACGGGAATCTGGCACGAATAAACCATATTCATTTCCGGCAGAGTTCTTCGCGAACCGATTCGCCCAGGCGGCTCGAAAACAATGGAACTCGGTGGCCCATCGATGTCTTCACTGAGCTGATACAATGCGGAACTCACAAACGTTTCCCAGGTATACAAATTCTTCTGTTGGAACGTCTTGTCACCGGTATCGACATCCTGCCGATTTTTAAGTGCTTGAATCAGAACACTTGCATGGCCATGGTGATTTTCTTTGTCAAAATATTGCTGAAACTCGTGATAACAGTCTTCAGGCGTGATTGTTTTCCGAAAATCAGCGTTTTCCCGCAATCGAGGACGGATGACATGATCTCTTGTGCAAACGGCCGGTTCGTCGAGAAAAAGAAGAGGTCCCAAATAATTACTGCGGTATAGGGTTTCCGGATACTGAATATCCTTCCCATTGAGTCCCCAATAGAAGACATTTTCGTCCTGAATCCACTGCGCTTGTTCTCTATCGACACGAAAACACGTCATCCCCGCCTCGATCATTTCCCGATAATCTTCTTTCGATAAACGAATATATTCATATTCCGAATCGTCATAACGCCGCGTCTCGTCTTTTTGCCGCGTGTTGTGCGGAACACCGATCAATGCATTGGGAAGAAGGGAAAGGATTTTAATCTCTTCCGGCTCTCGCACCGGTGTTGTCATGTTCCGGCGCTCCAGTTTGTAAACATTCCCCAAATATTTCATCGTGGATGAAAAAAGTGTGTGTGCATCACGCTCGATTGGTTGCGGAAACAGGAATTCCCACGCACCGAGTACCGGAAGGATCGCTTCTTCAGTGTATTGGTTTCGATATTCAAGCGCCCCGTGATCGTCAATGCAAAGGATATAACGGGCGATTTCCGTCTTGCCGATTTCGAAAGATGGAGAAGGATAATTCCGCGTCAAAATCCAAACCGAAAATTGCTCTCCGTTCGCCTTCCCCGCCCGCAGCTGCATCCATTGAACCATTCCATTTCCCCGATTCTCGCATTGCCCCAGCCGGATGGAAAAGTGTTTCACCGTCGATTCGGGAATCGAGTCTTTTTGCAATTGATATGTGACTACAAGTCCGGGTTGTCCGATGGGATATATTTGATTATCGATCTCCGGCGCTTCCGTCGAATGATCACTACCGAAAGCCTTTGCGCCCCCCGATAGAATACCACAGAAAACAAGAGTATTAATAATTACTTTACAATAATTCATAAACAAGACACCTCCTAAAAGCGTAGAATAGGATAAGAATCGAACCTCCACAAATTCCCTCCCAATTGATTATCAGCTGGGTACCCAAGGCAAGCAACGTCTGCCTTGGCTTATAACCTTCGCGTCTCTGCGACTCTGCGACTCTACGCCTTGGCGTTAAATCAAAGGTCCCTGTGCCCGAATCAACTGCGGCCCACATTTCGCCAATAAATCCCCCTTCCCAAATAAATCCTCTGCCCCCTTCTCATCCAAAATAATACGGCTTTCCATGCTACTCGCCGTCCGAAAAGCGATCCGCCCCGGCAAATTGGATTTGATCCGCCCCGAAACATTTTTTGAATCGGGACGTTGCAGAGCAATGACCAAATGAATCCCCGCCGCTCGCGCCATATACCCCAACCGTTCCACGCTCGATTCAATACTCTCCCGGAACTGTTTATCGCTCATATAATCGGCGTATTCATCAAATATCACGATCCATCTCGGAATCGAGTCCTTCGGATTCTTCGCATTCCATCCGGACAAATCCATGACGCCTTTTTGGGAATAAAAACGTTTATAGCGCTCGTTCATCCCCGCAACAAGAAGTTCCAACGATTGAATGGCTTCCTCCCGTGTACACACAATCGGTTTTAGCAAATGCGGAGTACTATTAAACATCGAAAACGTGATTTGTTTCGGATCGATAATCAATAATCGTAGTTGTTCAGTCCCATAATGTTTTTGTAAATATTGTATGATTGATTGCAAAAAGACGCTTTTCCCAGAACCGGTTGTCCCACCTACAAGAAAATGACAACTGTTATGATCCGCAAAGTCGATCCAAACCGCCTGACCCCGTATATCCAAACCCAATGGACATTGGCAGTGGAAGTCCTTATCGAGTGGCGGGTTTGAGAATATTTCATCTTTTAGTAACACTTTTTCCGGATGTTTCCGCTCCACTTCCACAGCGACAAATCCCTGATCGGCTGCAATACGCGGCGGTGAAGGAAGTTGGAGTTTTACTTGCAAATCCTTGGATTTATTCTGAATCTGTGTAACGGTGGTTGAGCCTTCCGGATAAATCTGCAATTGCATGAAACGGGGACCGACCAAACAATTCTTCGCACTGGCTTGCAATCGATAATCCGAAAGTATTTCAATAACGGAATTTAAAAGCTGATGGGCTTCCTTCTCGACATTATCTAAAGTGGAGTTGGGGAAAGAAGAAACTGGTTTTTCAGCCACTTCTTCATGACCAATTACATCCTGAATACGGTTGTCGCTTGGTGCAAAAACAGCTATAACCGCTTCCAAGGGAAGTTCCTTACCACAGCTACGGGCGATAATTTCATGATACAAGATGCATTGCAGTAAAGATGCAATATACGTTCGCTGTGCTCCACATTTATATTCATAAACGACAAGGCAATCTTCTAAATAATCATACAATATCGCATCCATCTGACCACGAATTTTTAAGGACCGATGATTAGGATGGGGGAACAATTCGATTTCTGTATGGGCGCAATGTTCGGAGGCGATAAAAAAGAGGGGAGCATTGAACGTTTGATCTTGTGGGTAGCGGCTTAGTATCTCGGCGAGATGTTTCACCCATTCTTGAACGGCAACACCGACCAGCGCGATTTTATCCGCGCTTTTCGTATTCGAAGCCAATGCTTGCAGAATTTCCGGTTGAATCACATGATCGTAAATTTTTTGAAACAGGACTTTTGAAATCGTGTCCTGATCATTCCCAATGATCTTCTGATTGAAAAACTCATTCTGGGATCGAAGATGATCAAACGATAGGCTTAATAATTTATGCAATCGCGTTCCGAATTGCAACGGGGTTTCCGGCAACCGCATCCACCAATCCGGAATAGGTGGAATGGAGAGTTTTTTCAAGTGGGAATGAATAATATGGATGATTTGGCTGACTGTATACGAACGATCTTGTTGAAATGCAATCGACGGAAGACAATCGGCTAATTTCTGAAAGATCGCTGGCTTCATTGCCTGCAAATCAGACCGGGAATACTGCTGTAATTGCAATTGAAACGTCATGATACATCCCCTACCCAGTACAGGATTTGTACGCTTTGTGTGGTGCAGCCAATTTTGGGCGCCAACTCGATGGAGCGTAAACATTCATCTCGATCTAAATTTTGGAATTTCGCAAGGGAGGTTAATTCCTTATACGCCGTGTCGAATCCCATGATCCGATTTCGTTTGACTATATTTGTCAATTCTTGTGCAACCTCTTCCAGCTTATACTCGATCAGAGGTATATCCGGTCCGTTTCCCCCCTCGCCTTCTTGATGAAGAATGCTTCTCACCAATGGCAATTCGTGCAAAATGTTGCTGGCGGCGATCCATTGTTCCACTTCCGCCGGTTCAACGATGCGATCCCCTTTTTCGGTATAATGCAATAAATTCCCACCCACGGATTCATTCAATACCCAAATCAAAGACCGAATCGCGTTCCATTCTTTTTCCGGCCACTCCGTAAACAAATATCCCCCCAATTGTTTGAATTCCGCCAGGCGCTCTTGTCCTAATCTTCCCAGCTGGATTTTGTTATTCCCTCTCCGTATCCAGTATACGGATTCGATTTCGGGCTTTTCCCAGGCATCCAATACTCCCTTCAATTTTCGGGCATACCAGATGTTGCTCCCTCCTTCGAATATTTCCACCGCATAATTCTTTCTTTGTTGAGTTGTAAATTCGAAATCCCAAGGCTTGTCTCTTCGATCCCTACAATCTCGGATTTCCCGAATCGGAGATTGAGAATGATGATCGATCACACATTGAAGCAAACGCCGAACTTGTTCTTCTTCCATCTGTTCATCAAAAACTTGTGTATTCTCTTTTGTGAAGAATTCTTTCATCCCCGTATATTTTTGAAACAAGAATTCTTCCAAGGGCACAGGAGAAGGAATATCACGTTCAAGAGCACGATTATATTCATTCGCGCAATATCGAATGATATGGCGGGGATATAACTCGCTCTCCTGCTGGAACAGGTCGTCCTTGACTCTTTTGCTAACGTTATCGGGAAATGGAAATACCGATTGCGTGATCCCGAATTTCTCATGAAGAGACTTGAGGCGGGAGCAAATCAAATCATGGATCATCGCTTCTTCGGTAATCGGTTGTAATGCAAATAAATGATTCAAAACTCGGTCATGATTGGCCGGATCGGAAATTATTTTCTTGTATTCCTCATAAGTGGCATTCAATATTGCAGAAACGCATAGAATGTTGGGGAAAAAAGTGACAATGGTTTCTACGATCTCACCGTAAATTTGTAGTTTTTGCGTGTTATTTTTGCGAGTGTAATTATCCAATTGATCGAAACAGAGGACGATAGGCCGATCATAAATGGAAAGCAAAGAAAGATCCATCAAGAAATCACGAGCAAAAGTATCATCGATACGATCTACCGAAAAACGTTTACTGATTCCAAGCACAGAGCATTCTTCTTCATCGACCCCCAAACACTTCATCCAACGAGAAGCCGTTTCTTTTGCACTCGAATGCAAGAAACGGAGAAGGACTCGTAAATGATCCTGGATGGAATGCGACGCATTCTGAATCTTGTCAGATGCGATAGCGAGAACTTGCTTTTCCAAATTGTCGTAATTTTTAAGATAGTAGATCAAATTAATAGGATTTTCATCCAGCTTCTCGAAAAAATTTGACTCGGGAGGAATAAGCACGTCTTTCATGAGATTCCGTATCCCACAACAAATCAAATAATGCAGCTGTCTATATTGCGGATTCAACGGATAGGGTTTCATCAGACTCCCAATGATTTGACGCTGTAAATACTGCCAATAATCCACTTCACTCACCATCGGTTGGACAAAAGTAAAATAAGCACTATCTTTTGTGTGTTTCCGGATTCGCGCCAAAAGATGGGATTTCCCCGAACCGGCAAATCCATAAATGACAACCGACCGGGAACGATGTTCGCGGTCTTTTTTCATTTGCCGAATAAATTGAAAAATTTTTCCCGTGACCTCCTGATGAATGACGGGAACATCGTTCACATCCCCCCACGGATTCCCGACATTATCGTCCAAAAAAGGATTGATTTCTTCTTCCTTTAATTGCTGTTGCCATTCTCGATGCTGATTCATGATAACCTCCGTGCCAGATAGAATCGTTTCTCCCCTTTCTGATAACATGCGTTCAATTCTTCTTCGCTCAAACCATCCAAGGTGGAGCGTTGTTCCAATTGAAATTGCCGCCGATGGGCAAGCGTGCCTAAAATGCGTTCAAAGGTCTCGCGACTCATCCGGTCCTGCAACACCCGCCACAATTTCGGAATCGGCACAGCCCGATCCTGCATTCCTTCCCGATCCAACCGGGCATGCGTCTCCAAAAACAAGTTCTCCAATCTTGGATCATATTCAACGGGGGTGGCCTGAATCGAAATACTCTCAGAATATGAAACCGATTGTTCTCCTTTTTTCAGTTCCAACCACTCTAAAAGTATTTTCTTTAATTCATCCCCTTTCGGTGGATTCGCTAGTTTTTCATGACCGCGAAAACAGACTTTTTTCGAACTCCCAGTAGATACGAGACACCATTTTGGATTATCGGTAATGTAAGGTTTTATCTCTTGTGGTTTGATGGCCAATCCTTTTATCGCTTTTTTGAGTTGCTTGATCAGATCCTGTGTAAAAGCGGCTTGAGTCATCGGATATTTGGATAATGTATTTTCTTTCGTCTTTTGCAAAATTTCGGTCCCTAATTTTCGGATCCATTCCGGTGTGATCAATACTTTTAAATCACTTTTGGGCAGCAAAACCATATCATTCTTAGCAGGGTAATGAGTGAGAATGACTTTTGCATTGCTTTTACTGATCCAAGTCGATAATTGAGACGCATCGATCGGCAGGCGCGACTCCACCCATTGATGAAATTCAGGCAAAGTCGGCGGATACGAAACCGGTAAGTCCGCTTTGTATTGCACGAGATATTCATCCAGCACTTCTCCTGCTTGTGTTTTGTTCAATAAATCCGGTCGAGATGACCGATGAAAATATCTCTTTTTCTCCGTGACCAATTCCCCGCTCTTTTTCAACGCGCTGAGTGCGGAATTGATTTCTTTGACAGGAGCAGTCAATTGGAGCTGCTCTTGAATCTCCTTCGCACTGAATCCATGTGGATGTGAATGATTTTTGAAATGGTTTAAAATATCTTGTTGCATAACGTTGACCTATTACATATAATTAATTTAAATCCCAATAGACAAACCTTATACGAGTTCTTCATAAAAATCAATATGGAGAAAGAAATGTCATTCAATGACAAACAAGCTTGAACGCCAAGCCTCCAAGAAACCCAAAACCCAACGCGCCTTTGCGCCCCCGCGCCCTATCGTTACAAAAAATTAATGCACCTTCCCTCCTCACTCGAATTGAACTCCCCCCCCATCTTGTGATACAGTATCCCCACACGAATAAATCGATCAATCGTGGGACACAATGGGATCAAGGGAGAAAAACCATGAGTGCAGGATCATTGATGGGGAAAGTGGCGGTAGTCGCACTTCTCTTAAAATTATCGTCAGGCGCGGTCACAGATGTCGTCTCCGGCATCATGGATGGGGTTTCAGTCAACGCGGCACGGGCGGAAATGAAACTGATGCACGGCAAGTTGATGGAATACTACACCGCCTATCAACACTACCCCCTTACCCTCAATGCGCTAACCGCCTTTTTCAAACAGGAATTCGACTCTCCCGCCGAAGTGGTCATGACCGATCCTTGGCAAACATCTTACTATTTCATCACTCCCAAGGTCGAAATCCTCTGTTTCGGTCCCGACAAAAAGCGGAATACCCGCGACGATCTCGATGTCCCGTATCCGAACAACGTCCGGCATCCATAGCCATAATCCTTGGTATGACTTTTGAATATCGATAGGACACATATATGAATCCACAACAATTTTTTGCGTTTTGTCCGCATCTCAAACCGTTCTCGTTCAAACCGTCGGAAGACCATCCGACGGAATATCTCCTCATCCTCGAAGAAGACGGTGCCGCCCTCGGCATCTCCCATGCGGAAAAACGTCTCATCGAACGCATGGATGGCAGACGTAGTGTCGCCGATCTCGTGAAGCAATTGGTAAATGAAAACCTGGCACCAGCCGTCGAGCTGCGCCGGCTGCTGTGGGATTTGGATCGATACGGATTTCTACAAAAAAGCCCCTGGCCCAACGCGCCAGGTGACGCCTGGGGATATTGGGGATTCCCACTCAACGCCTGCGCGTTTTTCACCTGCCGCCGGTTACTCGGTCCCGTCGATGGCTTATTAGGCCGTTGGCTTCCTTCCCTCCAATTCTGTATTACTTCTGTGATACTATTTTTGATTCTCGTGGGTATCAATTGGAACCTTTTCTATGAGCAGGCATTCCTGTTGATCGGGGATTCCGCCGCCCTAGCGATTCTCGTCGTGATCGTCTCTCTCGCCATGGGATTCATGGTGGCTACTGGATTTACCTCGATGGTCCTACGCGAAATACACAAGGGACCAGTACGCTGCCTGACGGATTACCGGTTCAGCCTTCCTCTCTTTCGTCTCGACGGCCGCCGATTCCGCGCCTTACCCTTCCGCCAGGCGCTCTTGAGCATCGTCTCGCCGATCCTTGCCCTCTTTCTGCTGGCCGGTATGATCCTCACCTTGGCCTCCATCAGTGATGGGGTGCGCCGCGAATGGCTTTTCCATGTCGCCATCTCCTTTTGGCTGGCTGGATTTCTGTTATTGCTGCCCTGGAACTCGACTGTTCTCTCCCGCGAAATTGTCCTTCGCCTCCGCGGCGATTCCATTTTCTGGACGATGGCGCGCGCCGTCCGCAAAGCGTTCGGCAGCCTCTTTCAACAACAAAAAGAAAACGTTCCGCATGAACGTCTTTTCCTCTTTTGGGGAGTCTGGGCTATCGTCGGCACGTTACTACTGATCCGGCTGCTGACGACCGTTTTTCGCTGGGATTTCCCCATCCTCATCAACCATTTTTTACAAGAAGACAACATCGTGATTCTCACGATTCTCCTGATCATCTCTGCTGTCACATGCGCGGCGCTGATCGCTGCGACTTTAACCTTTTTCTTGTGGTTGATCCGTGAAATTACCGGTGAAATCCGCCGCCGTTACTGGCCGCGTCACGATCATTTTTTAGTGAGTCTCGCTGTGATTGCTCTGCTCTTCCTTTTCTCACAATGGCTCTGGTCCACAGGCTCTCTGGAAAATACAGCCTTGTCCATCATGGTATCGATCGTGGCCGGTTTTCTTCTTGCGCTTTTCAGTTTTCTCGCTTGGAAACATGAAAAAGGAGGATACGAACCTTTTGCCGGTCTGATCCTCCTCTTTGCCGGTTTGGTTTTGATGGCCTATGGATTCGAAACATATCTCTCCCAGCCGAAAACGAATGATCCAGGCAGACTGTCCCAATGGCTGATCGTAATTGCGGCTCTGGTTTTCTTGAACTACATTTCATCACTCTACCTTTTGAAATTCCGATCTTCCACCAATTCGTCTTTGAAAAATCCTGCAACCATTCCGGTTGCTGTCGGTTGTCTCGTCATTCTTCTCAGCCTCTCGCTCTGCACGCTGTATGAAGATACATGGATCGGAAACGGCGGACAAATAATTGCAATCATATATGTCTGCATTATCGGCTGCTTCACCATTCTCCGAGGCAGTTTGCGAAACAATTCCCTTCTCTTTCTTTCCCTCTCAATCCTTCTGCTGATGAGTGGAATGGTATGGAATCCCGAATTAGGGCCGAATCGAATTGCCGAACTCTTGATAATTGCCGGTGTCGTCATCGGCCTTGGCGGTCTCTGTATTCGTTCCTCTGTCACGACCAAAACAGCCCTGGGAGAACAACGCGCCGTTCCAACCCAGCTGAACCGCATCCATTCAAACGCATCGGAAATCGCACATGTTTTTCTCGATGCTGCCGAAGATTTATACAACGCCGCTCCTCTTCTCGATCTCCCCTCCGATGCGCAGGAAGAACAAATCAAACCATTCTTCCAGCAGTTTCATTCGTTCACTGGCTCCAATGCGTTTCGCGCCATATTCCGCCGCGCTTCTTATTCTCTCTCCTGGCAGGATATACAGCGCATTTGCAAAAACGTTCCCGCCTCCGTCGCCATCCCTTCCCTCGCGGATTGGGATAAAGAACGTATCGAACATTCCCTTCAAAAAGTACCGACATTCGCGCACATCGGCAATGAAATCAACCGAATCACCCCTCGTATGCGATTCGTGCTTTTCGATCCTGGAGATACATTCATCCGGCAAGGAGAAAAAGGCGGATTCTTGTATTGCATAGTGGAAGGCAAGGTCTCGGTGGAACTTCATCATCCCTTCGGCCACACAGTCCAAGCTATTTTCACCGATGGCAATTTCGTCGGCGAAATCGGCTTCCTTACCGGCGGTTTGCGAACCGCTGCCGTTCGCGCGTGGGAACCCACTTTGACGTTGGCCATTCATCGCGATGACATCGACAACACGATGCCTCATCTACAATCCGCCATCCGCGAAGCCGAAGCCGGTCAGTCATGGCTCCAAGCACTCCACACCGCCAAGATCATTCGTGAATTCCCCCCCGCACTTCGCCATCGAGTCGGTTTGGAATCCCAACACATTTATCTCGACCGGATGGAAACACTTTCTTTCGAAACCAAACCGGAGTCATATGAGATCGGCGTGTTGTTGAGCGGTGAATGCACTTTTATCAAAGACGGTGAGTCGTATCCGATTCAACCCGGCTCATTGATTGGTTTAACGGATATCCTGGACAGAAATCCGGTTCGCGGGCTTCTTCGAGCGGAAAGCCGTTCTCATCTCCTTTTGATCGAACATAGCCTTTTCCTCGAAGCCTTAACGGAAATATTGACCCCGATTCAAATCTTACAAGCAGAAGAAGAACAACTCTCGGAATCATAGCCCCCTGATTGAACAGTTACAAAATATTTTGATATCGATGTCGCTCCCCGATAGAACAAGCGTCTCGCTTGTATCGAAAATACAATCGTTGTTCTCAATAACCATTCCCTCACTCTTCCATTATGTATACAATAAAAATCAATTTCATCGAGAAGCAACGCCGGAAGTTTCATACGAATAATTGATTATAAACATAAATTAGCAATTACGGATTGCGGAATACGATCATTTCAATGCTGACACATTTTTACTGGGTAATCGAAAACGAAATCGCGGGAATGGCAATGCCAACAGGCGGACGTGCTTTTTCCCTTTTAAATAACGCCGACCAAGCCGCACAGGAAGAACTCATACGAGAAATCGAAGAACTGAAACGTCTCGGAATTGGAGCAATCGTGTCTCTGACAGAGAATCCCCTTGCTTCCAAACCGCTGATGGATGCTGGTTTCGATTTTCTCCACATCCCTGTTCCCGACATGACCGCCCCCACTCCCAGCCAGATCGAAAATTTCATTGCATTCGCACGAAAATCTATTGACGCGGGGAGACCGGTCGTACTTCACTGTCAGGCAGGTGCTGGACGAACTGGAACCATGATCGCCTGTTACCTCGTCAGCAAAGGATTGCCTCCACTTCAGGCAATCCGGGAAGTACGCAGCAAGCGCCCCGGCGCGATTGAAAACCATTATCAGGAAGAAGCCATTTATGACTACGCGGCCACCCTATAATCCACAGAAAGCGTAATATTGCTATTATGAAAAGTGTTCATAGTATGATTTTAATCTCCATAATTTCACTGACTTGTTTACACATTCCGATACACGATTCGTTTAGTGCCGAAATCGGGGATGGCGCGCCGGACGGTTATGGTTCTCCTCTATCCTACGGCATCGATGTCGGGCCATGGCACGGAGGTTATAACACCCGCTGTGCCGCTGCCGATTTCGATGGCGACGAGGATATCGACCTTGTTGTCAGCTACCCCTATGGCGGCGGTGCCGTCAACACGATGTGGGGACTCTTTCTTTATACGAATACCGGTAAAACCAATGCGGATGGAATTCCTATATTCGAATTTCCTCAACGGCTTGAAATCGATGAAAAGCAATTCAACATCCCACTTGCATACGATTGGAATCAGGATTCACGTACCGACCTTCTCATCAACGGCAAAGTATATCTTACGGATGAGAACGGCATGTTTTCCCCAACTCCAATGGATTCGACTTTCCCTACCAAGACAAAATGCCTTGTCGATTGGAATGATGACGGGATCATCGACTGTCTCACATCCGATTCTCTTGCCGATTCATACCGCCCCTCGCCGGCGGTTTGGAAACCCGGAGAACCTCCTTTTACTGACGACGGCATTTGGAAGGGCGGCGCGATGCGGAATACGCTTCGTCTCCATCTCGGTTACAAAACCGGTAACAAACTGATGTGGAAAGACCAAGGCTTCATCCAATCCAGTGGAAACAACCTTGAAGTCTATGGAGAGGCCGATCCCACTTTCGCCGATTGGGACGGCGACGGTGATCTCGATCTCCTCGTCGGCGCGCAAACGGAATTATTGTATTACCGCAATACAGGAACGCGCAGCGAACCGGCTTTACAGCGAAGACAGCGAATCAAAGTGGGTAATTCTTTTTCCTTACTCGGACTTTTCCTACGCCCCATCACTTTCCGGAACGCAAAAGCAAAGCCACCGGATATTTTATTGGCACAAGAAAGCGGCAGTATGACCTTACTCCGATTTATCGGTCTCAACAAGCAATCAATCCCAATGTTCGCTGCGGAAGAAGAACTTCAGCAGCACAAACCGTATCTCGATGCCGGTTGTCTTTCCACCATCTCCATCAAAGATTGGGATAGAGACGGTGATCCGGACATTCTATCCGGCAATTCGTATGGTGAAGTCCTTCTTTTTGTCAATTCAGGAACCAAAGTCCATCCCTCTTTTCGAAACCGTCAACGGCTTACAGCGAAGGGAGAACCGATCGTGATCCAATCCGGTGCGAACGGTTCCATCCAGGGACCGGGCGAAGCGCATTTTGGTTATACCTGTCCCGTAGCAGTGGATTGGAATCGAGACGGTCATTGCGATTTGATTCTTTCCGACTCCTGGGGAAAATACACCTATTATCAGCGTGATGCTCAAACCGGAACTTTGCAGGCAGGGATTCCCATACGCGTCCATGGCGGGAAAATCGAAAGCTACAAACCGCCCTGGGTTTGGTGGCAACCAACGGAAAACGAGCTGGTTACGCAATGGCGTTGTCAACCGGCTGTAACCGATTGGAATAAAGACGGCACGTATGACTTGATCTCGCTCGACAGTGAAGGATATTTGGCTCTTTATACTGGAGTTGAAAACACCTTGAGTCCGGCCGTTCACCCGCCCCAACGTGCTTTTTTGCTGGATAACAATACCCCTATCCGAATCACGCCCGGATTGGGAGGCCGTTCAGGACGCGCACGAATCATTGTTTTCGATTGGGACAAAGATGGCAAACGCGATATTATTCGGGGCTGCACCCATGCCGGCGATCACGTGGATCCGAACTACGCCGAAACCGAGCGGGTTGCCGTTTGGTATCGGAATAGTGGTGATGACCGGCATTTTGAATTTCGTGGTAGCCTACTCATGAATGACAATGGGATCTCTTTTTGTGGCCATGCCACCTCCCCTGCAGCGATCGACTGGAATCAAGACGGAGATACCGATCTCTTATTAGGCACCGAAGACGGTCTCATCTACTTTTTCGACAGTTCGATCTTGAAATAACAACGTTTATAAAATAACTACGCTTGAACTACCTTTCTTTACTCGAGTTCCTTTATATAAATATTCGCAAACTGAATCGGATCGCCATGATGCTGCAAAGCAATCGGCCCGCGTTCCGGTAAACCAGGAAGATGAGCGTTACGAATCACTGTTTGCCCATTCAACACCACCGTTACTCGTTCCCCCGTACAGGTAATTTCAAATCGGTTCCACCGCCCGATATCGTGATCGGCATTCAAAATCGGTGTCGCACCACGCCGCATTTCCGGCGAAAGATTCTGATCCAATCGATACCCCCATATTTCTCCAGAGCCGCAAGGCCAGTTCCATATGTTGATCTGGCTTTTGGAACTCCCGCGTAAATAAATCCCGCTGTCTCCTGCATCCCTGACTTGAACCGTAATTCGATTTCCATCTGAATCTATCGCATACGATCCGTCAGGCAATATCACCGGAACCTCATCGATTGTAGTCTTGGCCGTTTGCCGCCAGTCCACGATTAATACAAAATCGCTAAATTCTTCTTCCGTCCACAAATGGCGGTCTTCCCCTTCCGCTTCGCTCTTCCCGTCATAATCCAACCTCCAATTCTTCACCTGCCAGTGTCCTTCATTTCCGGGAACTTGCTTCCAGCCCCGCAAATCAAGCCCATTGTATAGAGAACGAAATCCGCGGTCTGTCTGCGCCATCACATCCGGCGGAGGGTTACTGCCCGGTAGTTCTTTGATACGGATATTGCGAAAATGAATCTCACTCCCTTCCGATTCCAAACAGATATACCCTTTGCGGGGATTGCAATTCACCGCTTCTGTAACAACTTTCCCATTTACTGCCAGCGAGACCATACCATCACGGCTTTCCACCCGATAATGATTCCAGTCGCCGCCGGCAGGATGATTTCGGTTCTCTGTCGGTAAAGCACGCATGTAACCTTTCGGATGCGGAGTTGCCGGAACCAGCGTTGCTCCATGAATCGCAAACACATCGCCACCATTGCCATCCATCACCTGACATTCGATCGAACGGGTAAACGGCTGCCCCAATGCCGTGATATCCCACGAATGAAGAAACAATCCTGCATTCCCCCGTTTATGCAAATGCCGCCATTCCAATTCCAATATATAATTCTCATACTGCTTCTCGGTTCGCAGAACACCGGTTGGAATTCCGGTACACACAATCATATCATCCCTCACCGTCCACGTTTCCGGCGCACAATTCACATTCACCCACCCATCAAGATTCTTTCCATTGAACAAAGGAACAAAACCGTTTTCCTCTTTCTCAGAAGCTTGTATGAAAAACGGAAATACAATACAGAAGACCATCGAAAACAGCAACATTCTTCTCATGGCTGAACCTCCATCGTTTTTTTATAGTCAAACCTCTTTTCAAATGAATTGTAAGTGCAATCTTAGCGTCCTTGCGGCTTTGCGTGAAATCCAAATTATTTGTACAATTGGTTTCAACATCCAGAACAGGAGAAAACCATGAAACATCTCATCCATGTATTTGTCATTTGTCTGATCGGAATCATGTTCTCTACCTTGTCAGAGGGAGAAGAATTCAAAGGAAAATACTATACCGGCAAAGGAGACCGAGAGTACTTGGAATTGCTGAACACCGCCCGCCGCATGTTTGCCCCCGATCCGGAATACCAAAACCTCGCCATGCTGTACGAACCGAAATGGAACGGCCTCGTGGAAGGGCCGACATGGGACGCATGGTGGATCCAGAACAGTTATGGCACGACATACTGTTCCTTACCGTTTTTGCAGGAACCTTTCATTACTTTCTTGCAGAATTCCCAAGATTTATGGTTCGACCAAATGGGAGACGGCAAAACCGTTCGCAAACACCGCAAATGGGAATGGATTCCACCGGATGGTTGTTTATGTGATGCCGCCCGCCCCGGCGATTTCATCGCCAAGCAGGGTGACGGTCGAGTGGATATCCACGATTGGGGAATGGAATTCACCGCCGCAGGTTTATTGATGCAGGCCGAACTTTTGCTCATCAGCCGCGAGAAAGAAGCAATCAGCCATTATTTGCCGAAACTCGAACGCTGTGCCGATTTCATCGAAACCCGCCGCGATCCCAAAAACAACTTATTTCTCGCCGGTCCGGCCGGCAATTTATTAGCCCCAAGTTACGCCGGTTATAAAAAAGAGGATGGCACCTACGGCAAAGCCTACCTGGCAGGACTCTCCATCACCACCATTGCCGCCTTGGATCGACTGATCGAATTGGAAAAACTCGCAGGAAATTACGAGAAAGTAGAATACTATTCCAAAAGACGCAAACTGGCGAAAAAAGGATTGTCGCAACTCACAACCGATGAAGGCTATTTCATCAAATCCCTTGATCCCGATGGTACCCGGCACGGCGTATATGGAGCGGAAAAATATGGCTATTTCGAAGCATCCCCCAACCACGACGCCATCGCCTTCCGAGTCGTGGATGACGAACAGGCAGAGAAAATTTACAACAAAATCGCTTCCCTGCCCGCTCTTCGTCCCCATGATTTCATCATCGCCAATTATCCCGGCCTGGACGACATGTACGTCGATCCGGAAGGCAGCTGGCTGTGGAGTTTCGGCACCTGGGTCAACGGCGGCCATTGGTCAACCTGCGAAGCACGAATAATCATGGCCTATTACCGTTTAGGCAAGTATGAGGATGCCCGGCGCTCGATGAAACAACTCCTCACCTTCGCCCAAAAATTCCGCATGGACAACCCATTGGTCGAATTCGGTAGCAATGTCTATCAACCCAAACAGCCGATCAATTTATGTTACGACTCCTTTGGTCCCGCCGCCGCCTTGGTTCGAGGTTTGTTTGAATACATTTACACGGCAGAAGGACTAAGGATCATTCCTCACATCCCGGAAAAAATCACGGAACTTCATCAACAATTCCTCATCCGGTTCGGGTCAAAAAATCTATTTCTTGGAACCAGCGGAACAGGGAAAATCACATCCGTAAAAGTTAATGATGAAAACTGGGAATCTTGGGATGAAAATTCCATTTTTCTTCCTTACGATAAAACACCTGATCACGCATGGATACAAATTTATTTCGAAGATGCCACCCCCTTGAAACCGAATCTTGTCCACGTCGATGAAGGTTCCGCTGTCATTGAAGGCTTACCCGCCCCCATCGTCCAACTCGGCCCCAAAGCCGTGCAATTATACAAATTTCGCAAGCAGTTAGAGGAAAAAGATTTATGGGAAAGTCACGAAATGGCCTTTTGCGATTTGGCCTTGGATGCACACAAAGTCACTGCCGAACATGAGAAAAAATACAACAAAACATTACCGGAATCGGCTCAATCCGCTGCATTGCAATCTTATAAAGATACAGCAAATAAATTATACGAAGGGTTAGTTTTTACATTGAAAAACTATGAAAAAGCAAACGATCCGGCAAAAGTCAAAATATTTAAAATATGGTCTGGAATAGCCGAGTAGGGGGGGTTGAGCCATGCGAAACCCACCTTTACGTTTACCATAGGTGGGATTTATTTCATTCATCCCACACTACCGCTAGGTTTTTGAACATTCCGATATTGGACGATCAAGAAACGATGCGAAGCGGCTAGACTGAATCCGTTGTCGCATGTATTCTGTAAACTCCCGCGAAGTTATCTACACGCTCCACAGCCGTGCGAATATCCATTCCTTTTTGGATTTCTTTCTTTTGGAAAAAGAACCACTTGAAATCAAAGTCTTTTGCAAGTAAATAATAGCCGGAGTGGGTCAAAAACGAAACGGAAAAATAGGCCAATTTGCAAGCGGAACTTTCAGATGTCAACGCCCAGCAAAACCGTGCCATCCAAATAGCATGGAAATTCGATGTAGATGTGGACACAATCAACGAATACCATGTTCTTGTAAGTGTGGATGAAGGAGACTTTCTATCGGAATTCCCGCTAGATTGACTATTGTTTGGATTTCTAACTTTATTATAATAAAAACATCACCAAACATGCTAGAGGATGTACCATGCCTGCAAATTTGACTCCGGAATACTATGATGCGGAACAAGAGTATAAGATGGCGATTGCGCCGGAAGAGAAATTAGCTGCCCTGCAGAAGATGTTATCCGCAATTCCCAAGCATAAGGGAACGGAAAAAATGCAGGCGGATTTAAAGAAAAAGATTTCTCAATATAAGGTTACCTGCGAACAACGAAGCAAGAAAAAAGGCCCCTCGTTCCGTGTACGGCCCGAAGGCGCTGGACAAATCGTTTTAGTGGGCGCTCCCAACAGCGGGAAATCATCGATACTCGATGCGATGACTCATGCGGAGCCTGAAGTGGCCGATTATCCCTTCACCACTCGAGAGCCAATTCCGGGCATGGTTCATTTTCGCGATATCCAAATTCAACTGGTTGATCTTCCACCCATTTCAAAGGATCACTGTGAATCGTTTGTGTTCGATAATATCAAAGGCTCCGATGGCTTACTCTTGGTGTTGGATATCGGGGGAGATCCGGCCGAAGAATATCAAGAAGTGTTGGAACTATTGGAGAGCAAACGAATTAATCTCGTTCCACCGAATGTGCAAGATCCCGAAGTGGAACCGGGGAATATAGCGGTCAAATCCATTGTACTTTTGAATAAATGCGACCTCGATCCCGATGGTGAACTTGTAATGCTCGCCAAAGATATGATGGATACGGAACTGCCGCTTCGAGTTGTTTCAGCAGCCGAAAGTATTGGTCTTGATGGACTCGCAGAAGAATTGTTTGATCTCTTGCATATCATTCGAATCTATTCGAAAGAACCGGGCAAGCCTGCAGATATGGACGCGCCATTTACGGTGCCTTTTGGCACGACGGTGTTGGAATTCGCAGGCATTGTCCATAAGGATTTTGCTGAACATTTAAAGGCCGCCCGAATGTGGGGAGAAAGTGCGAAATTCGACGGGCAAGTCGTTCAGAAAGATCATATTTTACAGGATGGAGATATTTTGGAACTGTCGATATAAAGCTACTGTTGATTATAAACAATCAAGTGTTCTCACAGGATTCTTCGGAATATAACTTCGAGCACATCGTTGTCGTTGATGATTCAATAATACGGCCAAATCTTTGGATCACCGATGGCAAGTCTCTAATAACTTTTCCCAAACACAACTGTGATTTGCAATGAATTTTCTTCTACTTGATGGGGGGATTGCCTTTTACTTTCAGCAAGTCAATTTTGCATGTTTTTTGAGTAAAAAAATACTTGACCCTGTCAACTATTCATGTATAATCTTGAATAAGAAATCATGAAAGGATACGAGGAGATAGAAAAAACATGATCGCATTGACTGAAAAAGCGGCAAGCGAAGTGAAGAAACTCATCCAAGTTCAAGAACTACCGGAAGATGCCGGTTTGAGGGTTGGAGTCAAAGGAGGCGGATGCTCAGGATTGTCTTATTCGCTCAATTTTGAAACACAACAAAAAGATAATGACAAAGTATTTGACAGTTACGGAGTAAAAATCATTGTAGATTCAAAAAGTTTCCTCTATTTGGCCGGAACGACACTGGATTATACAGACGGATTGAACGGAAGTGGGTTTACGTTCAACAATCCAAATGCCACCCAAAGTTGCGGTTGTGGTTCTTCTTTTTCGGCATAGCCAATAGCGAAAAGGTAACAATTTTCAGTAAAGATAAACTGATTCATGGTTAATCCGAAACGTAATATTCAACAATCCAAACGTCGAGGGGATGTTTAAATTCCGCTGCACTGCTCACGTTGGTGATTGTTTGTTTTGTAACAGCGAGTAAAAGCCATCTTGAAAAATGCTTTTGATCTATTATGGATACACGCCTTCGGCGGTATTCATACCCTATAACATCAAGAGGAACAACTATGAACGAAGCAGAAGCGGTAGATTCTACGGGAAAAGAGAATCCTCGTCAGCATAGGTTATCAAGACGTTTTATTCTTTTTGCTGCGGCGGTTCGGCAGGCCACTAGCGGTGAAGTCTTGTCGAAAAAGATCGGCGTCAAAGTGACCGATGCACAAGCCGATGCACTGCGGTTTTTGGCTTTGAATGATCATGTCACTATCGGAGAAATAGCCAAAGGATTAGGGCATACGATTTCCGGCGCGACAAAAGCGATCAATCGGCTGGAAAAAAACGGGTGGGTGGAACGAATTCATGCAGGAGACGATCAACGTTCCGTCTATGTGCATTTGACAGATAAGGGTCATCAACTTGCGGATACCTTGCTTTCCGAAACGGAAGAGCGCATGAACCGGATTTTATGGAAACTGCGTCCTGAAACCGTGGAACGATTAGAAAACATTTTGGAAGAATTCCTGCGGGACTTCATCGATGATGAAGAAATCGCCTCGAAATTGTGTGTCGCTTGTGGATTTGAACGGGGAATTCACTGCTACGAATCGGATGTCGATTGTATTGTGGCGAAAACGATTCGCCATCTGGAAAATGGGCTGGCTTCGAAAACCACCACGAAGTGATTTGCCAATCAAAAAAACCTACGAAAACATTCTTGAACATTTCTACAAACCAACTTCCCTCATTCTCTTGACTTTCCGGAACAATCTTTATTCACATCTCTTCCATATATTTTGTAACGATGTGTCAGAATGTAGCAGATAATGATAGTATCCAGACACTCTCAAAATTGGTATGTCGCCGTAGTTCCTGGTGAAAATTCCACTCTTATGATAGGATGGATCAAAAAACAAAGGAGAATGCCAAATGGGTGTGGTAACGAAGAATTTTTTTCGTGGACTGATTATTCTGGTGCCCATTGTGTTGACCTTATTTGTGGTTTATAAAGTTTTTGTGTTCATCGATGGGATCTTGCAAATTCCCTTTCCGGGTCGAGATAAGCCGATTCCTGGTGTAGGGCTTGTAGTCACTTTTGCATTGATCTTGCTGATCGGAACTTTGGCATCCAATTATTTCATCAATAAACTGTTTGAATTGACTGACCGTCTTTTTACCCGTATGCCATTACTCAAATTGCTATACAATTCCATCAAAGACTTGATCGGGGCGTTTGTCGGTGAGAAAAAACAGTTTGACAAGCCGGTCCTTGTGACGATTTCGCCTGAATCGAATGCGAAAATACTCGGTTTTGTAACGCGGGATTCGCTTGATTTTTTAGGGATTCAGGATCATGTCGCTGTTTATTTTCCCCAATCCTATAACTTTGCCGGGAATCTGTTTCTATTTCCAAAAGAACAAGTACAACCGATCGAGCATGACAGCGCAAATGTCATGGCCTTTCTCGTATCCGGTGGAATTTCCGGGACAAGCCCCAAAAAACGGAAAGAATCCATAAAGGAGTAAACAATGAGTGCGAAAAAAATATTGATGATTGTTGGTGATTTTGTGGAAGATTATGAAGTGATGGTTCCATTTCAGGCTTTGCAGATGGTTGGACACACCGTCCACGCGGTTTGCGCCGATAAGAAAAAGGGCGAATCGGTGCGAACGGCTGTGCATGACTTTGAAGGAGATCAAACGTATAGTGAAAAGCCGGGGCATAATTTTTCGTTGAATGCCACGTTTTCAGAGATCGCCGTAGAGGACTATGATGCCTTGGTCATCCCTGGAGGCCGGGCGCCGGAATACATTCGCCTTAACGATGTAGTGATCCAAGCCGTTAAGCACTTCGCGGAATCGAACAAACCGATTGCGGCGATTTGTCACGGTTTGCAGTTGCTGGCTGCTGCGGATGCATTGCAGGGGAAATCCTGCACCGGCTATCCGGCGGTCGGACCGGAAGTGAAAAGCGCAGGAGGAAACTGGGTGGATGTCCCCGTAGATCAAGCGCACGTAGACGGAAAATTAGTCACCGCCCCCGCCTGGCCGGCACATCCGGAATGGTTGGCGAAGTTTTTGGAAATTTTGGGAACAAAGATTCAGGTATGAATATACTAGTAATACAATAACAGTAGAATCTTATACTAGAAAAATTGTGATATAGCAATGTTCAAGCAATTTACTTTAGAGTATTGGATAGATGATGGGTGGTATATAGGGAAATTAAAAGAGGTGCCCGGAGTTTTCAGTCAAGGTGAAACGTTAAGTGAATTGGAAGAAAATATTCAAGATGCGTACAAACTCATGATAGAAGAAGATGCCGAAGTGCATATAAAAACAAATTCTAAAGAAATCATAGTTGAAATATGAACCGTGTATATGATTATCCGTAAAAATAAAGATTTGACATGATTTGTGGATTTTGCTAAAAGGAGAAAGGTAGTCTCAATGACAGAAAAAATCATTCGTTCGCGCGCACCGGTTCGGGTTGATTTTGCCGGAGGGTGGACCGATGTATCCGACTTCTGCCTCAGTTCACCGGGATTTGTGGTGAATGCAGCGATCAATATTTATTCGTTCGTAACCATCAGCGACGGAGCGATGCTGCAAACCAATGACGATCCGCATTTGCAGGAACGGGGGGTAGTGGATCAAAAGGGCATTACCCTCTATTCCAGCGATTTCGATCTGTACGTGCAGGCTCAAAATATCCGTGAATTGGAATACGACGGGAATATCGACCTCGTGAAGGCGGCGGTTCGGCAATTGGGGGTGGAGCAGGGATTTACATTGATCACACAATCCATCGCTCCTCCAGGCAGCGGCTTGGGTACCTCGGCGTCAATGGGGGTGGCATTGTTGGCGGCGTTGAACCGCTATGCCGACCGTCATATGCTCGCCTATGAACTGGCCGAAGAAGCCAGTCGTATCGAACGGGAGGAGCTGGGCATTCTCGGTGGGAAGCAGGATCATTATGCCAGCGCCACCGGATCGATTTCGTTTCTGGAATTTCGCGGCGAAGAGGTGCGGTCTTCACGGTTGAATGTCTCGCGCAATGTTATTCTCGAATTGGAAAAGAATTTGGTTCTTTGCTATACCGGCCAATCCCGGCTTTCCGGAGAAGTGCACGCGCGAGTCAAAGAGCGGTTCGAAGGATACGATCCCAATACCGTCGGGGCAATCGAAGAAATGAAAGCCATTGCCTCTGCGATGAAAGACGCTCTTCTTGATGAGGACATGAAAACTTTTGCAGAACTGCTAACCCAGAATTGGAAATGTCAGAAACGATTGCATCCCTCCGTCACCAATGACATGATCGAACAAATATTCGCGGCGGCGATGGAGAATGGTGCCATCGGCGGTAAAGCATGTGGCGCGGGGGGCGGTGGATGCGTATTGTTTTATTGCCGTCCGGAAAGTGAACATCGTGTCCGGCAGGCGTTGGAAAAAGCAGGAGCGATGATCATTGATTTCAACATCGACTTTTTCGGTTCGGAAACGTGGTCAGTAATTCATTGAACTAAAAAATCCATACCTAGGTACCAGGAACAAGCCGCCAGACAGCACTAGACATATAAACTGGGTACCAAAGGCAAGCGTCAGTGATTTACCCCAAGGGGGTTAAAGATGCTAGCCAGTGGGCATCGCCCCTGGAAATAATAAATAACCGTCAATTTCACCCTGAAAGGGTGACAGAAAAATTTATCTCATCAAATCAGCTTCCAACCATCCCGATATTCCCGTTGAATATAGGGAGCCGCTTCCGGCGCATTCGTCGCTTCCAATTTTTCCGGATCCCACTCCAGTTTCTTCCCTAAGCGGTACGCCACATTTCCTAAATGATTGGCTTCCGTCAACCATCCGGCATATTCGAAATTACAGGTCGTTGGCGCGCCGGTCTTGCAAGCATGAATCCACTCCGCATGATGCCCCAATGATGGTTGAATGAATGGCTCGGGACGCTCGAAATCTTTAAATTTCTCTTCGGGCAGCAACGTATGTTTTCCATAGTCGGCGAGCACCATGCCATTATCTCCGATGAACAACACACCGTTCCCCCATTGAGGAATTTTTCCTTCTTTCCAGATTGCGGGTTTATGGGTTCCTTGATACCACGTGAGTTCAACCGGCGGCATATCGCCTCGTTGGCCATACGTGTATGTTACATGCATTGAAGCAGGAGCGATTTCTTGATTCACCGGAGGCCCATCCGCTTCGATCGTCAGTGGATAATCAAGTTTCAGTGCCCAGAAAGGCAGGTCTATCCAATGACTGCCAAGATCGGACATGGTGCCGTTCCCGAAATCCCACCAGCGGTACCATTTGGGTCCAGGGAAATAGACATTGTTGAAGGGGCGCATTGGGGCGGGGCCTATCCACAAATCCCAGTTCAAGCCAGGAGGAATTGGATCCGCTGTTTTTGGGCGCTCTTGAACGCAAACGATATCATTCGCCTTTTTGCATGCCTCTTCCGACTCATGCCACCCCCAAGCGCGCGAAACCCAAACATGCACTTCCCGCACCGGACCGATGGAGCCGGATTGGATCAATTCGACAACACGGCGGTAATTGTTCCCTGCGTGAATCTGGGTTCCCATCTGGGTCGCTACTTTCGCCTCATTCGCGGCTTCACGAATGATGCGTGCTTCCCAGATGTTGTATGTCAAAGGCTTTTCACAATACACATGCTTACCGTGTTGAAGTGCCGGAAGGGTGGCAAAAGCATGCGTATGTTCGCACGTACTGACCACCACGGCATCGAATATTTCCGTATGATCATAGAGTGTCCGAAAATCTCGAATTTTTTTTGCCTTGGGATGATCTTCCGCCGCCCCATCGAGACTGACTTCGCTGACATCGCATAAGGCCACGACATTTTCGGAACCGACAGAACGCAGGTTCCCTCTTCCCCGTCCCCCGACACCGATGCCGGCAATGTTGAGACGGTCGTTGAGATTCTTCCCGCGAACGATAGCCGGTCCGGTAAAGGTCACTGCAGTCGCCGTGCTTAAAAACGTTCGTCGTGAAATCGAGTGAATTCGCTTTTGGGATTGTGAATGTTTTGAGTGCATAGTCTTTTAATGTCCTTTCGTCATTAATCACTTATATATCGATACTGTCGCTATTTCCGCTTTTTGGCCGTAAACATGCGGTTTGGAGCTGTTTTTTTGATGGGCAACGATGGAGAAGAAGATATTTTTTTGACCGGTGATTGAATTTCAACCTTTGTCTGCCCCTCACGTTCTCTGTAGCGTTTGATAGCACGCTGTACTAATTTATGTTGGATGTCCACTAACCGGAATTGGCTCCGGACAACATCCATTTCCTTACGGGTTTCTTCCAGTTTTTTTTGGAGTTTCCCTTTCTTTTCCAATTTTTGTTGATAATCCGGCGAAGAAGGATCCAATTTTTCGGAAGCGGTTTCAATATCTTCCATCAAACGTTTCAATTCTTCTTCCACCGATTGAAATTCTTCTTCCAACAATTTCATTGCATATGCCAAAACATCTTTTTGTAGATTTAAAACAATGCCGTGACGAAGATGCAGCGTATGTTGCGTTTCGGGAAGTTTGACAAAATCCAGCGCGACGTTTTTGCGGACTTTCGAATACTCTCCACTTTTTAATTTAATGGATTTCAAAATTTTAGGAGCGTATTGAGCATCGATCAACCCAATCTTGATCTGGATCAGTGCCCGCAAATATTTGGGAAACTCATTCAGGATGGGATTCTTTGCCAAATGTTGATTGATCAGGACTTCGATGTCACGCAGTTCTTCAACCGCCTTCTCCATTCCGGCTTTTGAACGCACATATCGTTGATTGTATTCCAACACTTTCACTTCATCGTGGTGCCCTTCCTTCTTAAGCCGATCAATGAAATATTGGGTCATGAAAATCAAGAGCTGACCGCTCAATTCGTTGAACCGAGACATATCATAGGCCTGATCAATGATCGTGACAAACAACCGCTTGAATGGATCGGTATCTTCCATAAGGGGCAATTTCATTTGGAAAGCAGTGATCTCTTCCGGTGCAAAGATCAAATTGATCTCTTGCTTGAAGGCTGGCGGCACATGACTGGGATCATCATACTTGAAAAAATAAAAAAGCCGGGTCGACACGACGATAATCCCGTCAGTTTTTAATACGCAGAGTTGGCTAATGATGTCCATCAAACTGGAAAAAAATGCAGTCACTTCCGGGATGCTCTTGCCATGGATATGGTCATCGATGTTATTGAGTATATCAATTAATTCTTTCCTTTTATTTTTCGCCTGTTGATGAAAATCTCGTTGAGAGAATACTTCCTTGTCTTGGTACGCGGATTGAATCTTTTCATGAATGGTTTGGCGCAATACTTCGCGAACATCTTCCCCTTTTCCAACGCGCTGGAGGATTTTTTCAATAATGTTGTATTGTTTTTTCTGTTTTTCGGTAAGATTATCAACACCATCGGATTCCAGATCGTCCTCCAGTTTGCGAAGGTCATCCTCATCAAAGATTTCCAGTAAAGCATCTTTGATCTGTTGATTGATAGCCATGGTGATGATTCCTAATTCATTTACAGGAAAATCTGGCCCCCGATACCGGTAACATGAAAATGGGGAAAGAGATTTTCCCATATTTTTAATGAATTAAGACAGTTTGTCAACTATTTTATAATGATTCTATGATGAGATATCAGGCGAAAGATCGAATCATTTCGCCTTTGTTTCAGGAAGAGGATTCTCGTTTCGAAGGTAAACGGTTTGTGTCGGAAACGCGATTTCGAGACCGAGTTCCTCGACAATTTGCATGATTCGCAAATTGATTTTTTCGCGCACGGCAAGGTGTTCATCCCATACTGTTGTTTTGGAGAAATAATAGATAAAGATGTTTAGGGAGCTTTCTCCAAAATCGGTAAATCGAACCAGAATCGTGTTTGGCCAGACATCTTCGTCGGAACGGAGGAGATCGCGGATACGGCGCAGCAGTTCTTCTAATTGTTCAGGTTTGCTTTGATAGGAAACGCCTAACGTAAAGGAAATCCGACGGACGCGCCGGCGGCTGATGTTGTCGATATCACGATCCACGATATGCGAATTGGGGATTGTAACCAGAGTTTTGCCAAATGTTCGGATTTTGGTACTGCGGATTCCCACAGATTCCACGATCCCTTCCGTTGCCCCCGCTACAATCCAGTCCCCGACCGAGAAAGGACGGTCAACGAGCAGCACAATGGAGCCGAAAAAGTTTTTGATTGTGTCTTGAGCGGCCAATCCAATCGCGAGTCCCGAGACCCCGGCTGCAGCAAGTAAGCTGTTGACTATAGTCCCAAATTCAAAATAATTCAGACCTTGTAAGGTGACGATGATAATGATAAAGGTTTTCAACGATCGCCGGGCGATGGGAATAAAGGTTTGGTCAAGTGCGGTTTCCCGCTCCTCACTAATACGGGAAAGCATTTCCACACCGAGGTCGGCCAGTCGGCACAAAGCCCAGGCGATATTGCCGAGCATAATCAAATAAAACAATCCCCGAAACAAAAAGCGGAATTGATCGAGCAGCGAGACAGGAGGTTTATGCAGCGGATGTCCGGTAAAAAAGACCTGAACGGCGATATAAATGCCGATCAAGGTAATTGCCATGCGCAACGGAGGAATGAGGACCTTGAATATGGCAACCAATTCATCGTCCAGCTTGGTTTTGGTACGAGATGTGATCGCAATAATAATGTTAAGAATCCATTGAGCCGCCTTTTGGCGCAAAAGATACGAGATAAAAATAATCAGAAAGGAAAATCCGTAAAGCCATATCGGCCAGCCAAAAAGGTCTGCGGCAATGATGGATAAGAGACGATCCACTTGGCGCGCGATAAAAGAAGTAGAACCTCCGAGGCGGTCAAAAATGGATCGGCGTGTCGATTGGATGGCTTCAGAAACACCGGTAACCAATGCTTCGGCACTATCGTCGACTACATCCATGATTTCTTTGGTGGTAACCGCCTCGAGAGTGGCCGAAGCGATTTCAGGAGATGCTTCTGTCACGGAGGGAATGGAAGATAGAGCAGCCGTAGCACTCGGGATATCTTCCGCACTAGCAGCCAATGAGATATTTCCACTGAGAAATAGGATCCCGGGCAGGAGAAAGCAGATGGTTTTTAGAAACATGTATAACCTGTTTGAGATATTGATATCGTTAATTTCGATATCGAAACCAAGGATTGCCGCTTTTCCTCTTACTCACCAGCCAATGCTTTCATCATTTTCGTATTTTCCAAGGCATATCCTTGATGATCGTTATTGAAGAAAACAAAGACATCGAGGCCTTGTTTGTTCCAATCCTTGATTTTGGGAACCCACGGTTCCAGATGGCGCTTTTCGTATTTGGACGTGAACAATTTGGTAGGACCATGAAAACGAAGATACACGAAATCGGTTGTAATCGGTTCGTCTTCAGGATACGGATATCGGCCTGAATGAGCGAAAACGTAATTCGCATTGTGTTCTTCAAATGTCCGTAACACCTTTTTCCGTTCTTCACTGGGCTCGAACCACGATCGATGTCTCATTTCAAAGGCTGTTCGGACCGGATTCATTTTCAAGTCGTTTTCCGTTTCTTCTTTCACGGCAAAAAAGGAACGAATCTTTTCCGGATTGATATCCACGCTGGGGGGGAGTTGGATAAGGAGAACGCCGAACTTAGGACCTAAATCTTTCATTTTTGACATGAACTCATACAGTTCACTGTGGATGTTTTCCAGCTTTTTGATGTGGCTGATATAGCGTGACAATTTCAGTGTGTAAAGAAAAGAATCCGTTGTCTCTTTGTTCCATCGTTTGCAGGTACCCCCGCGAGGCAATTGGTAAAATGTGCCGTTTACCTCGACCGCTCGGAAATTTTGGCTGTAATGTTCCAACCGTTTGTTACTTGGCAGTGATTCCGGAAAGTAATTTTCCCATCCATGGGACCAACCGGATGCCCCGATGTAAATTGTCGCTTTTTTCTTTGTATTCATTGCACTTATATCGCTCCGACGGAAGTGACATCAAGGGGGGTCATATTCTCGGGGAATGAACAGACTCTCGTTCCACTCCTATTTTCACTTCCCTACGGGCAAATCCCCTTGTTTGATTTGTCGTGCCCAAAGAATTAAATCATAAAAACATATCAGAATAATGCATTCATTTTTCGAAAAATACAAACACACAAGAGAGAATTTTAATTTGTTTTCTCCCATAGGAAAGGCCACACGAACAGTTTTATTTTCCTATCATTATCATTTAAAGAATTTATTTTTTTGTTTCCCTCAAACTTTTATGCATGTACTATAAGAAACAATTCGTGTTCTACTCGTTGCATACCCCACGACCATGACGGATTCTGGGATTCTGTGAGGTGATTTTTTTCTCCGTTTTCAAAAGTAACCGTGTTTTTCACGGATTCATCTTTTCAAATGTACAGAATTTTATTATAGTTTGATTTGAACACCATCATACTATATCAAAACATATTTTTCAACCAGAAAGTGAAAAAAGTTTTCAGCGATAATCAGCATATGTGACTCAAATTCGTGGAAAGAGAGGATTGTGGGATATGAAAGAGAGGAACAAACTCAATCGCAGAACGTTTATAGGAAGCATCACGTCGACATTGGTGGGGGGAAAAGCGGTTTATGGCATCAATGAAGAGGCGTACAAAAAACCTTCCCGTCCTAACGTGATTCTCATAATGACCGATGATCAGGGATATGGGGATGTAGGATGCCACGGCAATGACAAAATTCGAACACCGAATTTGGACCGGTTGTGCCGGGAAAGCACGGAATTGACTCAATTCTATGTCTGTCCTGTTTGTGCCCCCACCCGATCTTGCTTAATGACAGGCCGGTACAATTACCGCACCGGCGTGGTGGATACCTATCTCGGGCGGGCGATGATGCATACGGATGAAGTGACCGTTGCCGAAATGCTCTCTTCTGCCGGATATCAGACGGGGATTTTCGGGAAATGGCACTTGGGTGATAATTATCCCCTCCGTCCGATCGAAAATGGCTTTCACGAAGCACTCGTCCACAACGGAGGAGGAATCGGGCAGCCTTCCGATCCGCCGGGGAACCGCTATTTTGATCCCATCTTGCAGCAGAACGGAAAAGCGGAAATGCATCGCGGTTATTGCACGGATATCTTTACGGATGCCGCTGTCGATTTTATCGAAAACAACCGAAACCGCCCGTTTTTCTGCTATCTGGCGACAAACGCACCGCATACTCCGCTCCAAATCGAAGACTATTACGTCGAACCGTACCGGCAAATGGGACTGGATGAAACAACGGCGCGAATCTACGGCATGGTTACCAATATCGATGACAATGTCGGGCGCTTGATGCATACCTTGAAGAAACTCGATCTGGAAAAGAATACCATTGTCATCTTTTTGACCGATAATGGCCCGCAGCAGGAACGCTACAATTGCGGGATGCGGGGGCGCAAAGGAACCGTGTATGAGGGAGGAATCCGAGTGCCCTGTTTTATCCGCTGGCCCGGGCATTTTGAAGTAGGGAAGCAAATCGATCGAATCGCCGGACATATCGATATCACACCCACGCTGCTGGAAGCGTGTGGCGTTGAAAATCCTTCGGATCACCCAGTGGATGGCATCAGCCTAATGCCTTATCTAAGAGGAGAATCCGAGGAATGGCCGGAACGCACTCTCTATTTCCAATGGCACCGTGGAGATGAGCCGGAGATGTATCGCGCCTGTGCAGCCCGTGAACAGCGGTATAAACTCGTCAACGGCAAAGAACTGTATGATTTGGAAAATGATCCGGCCGAGCAGAACGACATTGCCGAGCAGCATCCGGAGATCGTCGAACGAATGCGGAAAGGCTATGAGGAATGGTTTCGCGATGTCTCTTCCACCCGTGGGTATGATCCGCCGCGTATTTATATCGGTACCCGCTATGAAAATCCGGTCATTCTGACCCGGCAAGATTGGCGTGGACCGCAGGCCGGATGGGGGAATCAATCTCTGGGATATTGGGAAGTAAAAGTGGTCGAAGAAGCACCGTACAGCGTTCGATTACGGTTTCGGCCGGTAAAAGAGAAGGGAGAGGCTTATTTCCAATATGGAGACATCCTTTTGCGGCAAAATCTCGAAAAGGGAACGGACTCGTGTTTATTCAAGGCGATCCGGTTGCCGAAAGGACCAGGCCGCCTAGAAGCGGGGATCAGTACAGCGGGACAAACGATCGGCGTGCAGTATGTGGATGTGAAGAAGATACAACTACAAAGATAGGACGAGGCTTCCTCTTCCTTCCCGAAAGGGGCTATTTAGCGAGTTTCGCACTGGCTAACCGGTTTAAACTCACACCGGCCTCCGCGGCCTGTATGGCAAAATCGCGATGCACTTCGGGAGGCACGCGCACCACGAATTTGCCGCTATATTGCTTGGATACAACCGGTTCAGGGACAAGTTCTCCATTCTCTTTCAAGTCCTGGACAACCTCAGCAACCTGTCTCCGAATCCCTTTCAAAGCAGTTTCCGGCGTGCTTGCAAGCCAGCTCAAACTTGGAAATTCCGCACAGAGTCCCACATACTCTTGATCGTCTTCAGACCAAGTAACACAGTACGTATAGCGATCATGTTTCAGTGTCATGTTCCGATTTCATATACCATTAAAAATGTTATAGTATAATTTATTGCATTCTATCATCTAAATAATTGAGAATGGCTTCCCGTGCGATAAAGAACAAGTTCCTGATCCTCTATCGCGTAAATCAAAATCCAATCCGGTTCGATGTGACAATCACGTTAATTTTTGTATTCACCGCTGAGAGAATGGTCATGATATTCCGGGGATAATTTTTGTCCTTCCGCAAGTGCACTGACTACGTTCAATAATTTTTCAGCATCTTTTCCTCTTCGTAACAGTTGTTTGACATCTCGTTTAAACTGAGTTGTTCTTCGAATTGCCAGCTTCAAGACAATAAATCCTCCCGTAAATCATCGACAGATTGAAAAACAGGCATTTCAGATTTGTCTTCTTGAAAAGCATTCAAAGTTGTTTGATTTGGAATCTCATCATCGAAATTTTCACGAATATCTTCATCATCAAGAATATATCGAGCAATGGCCAAACGGTCTTTTTTCGGCAATGCACAAAATACTTTATAAAATGCTTCCGCTGTACTGATGATCTCAGATTGAATTCTTTTTGACTGATTTTTGATCATCGTTCTATTCCAAACCTTTCAATTCCGACTCTAAAGGAAAAACCTTGTACCGTTCCAAGGCAAGAAGAAACTCCACTCTTGAAAAACCTGCCAATTCAGCGGCACGGCCGGATGAAAGACGGACGAGTTCATATAATTTTACTGCAGCTAGCATCCTGAGTTCTCTTGCGAATGCATTCTCGTCGGTTTTTTCAGCCAGCAGGATGGTTTCTGGTATATTGATTATAATTTGCCGGGTGGACATAGTACTCTTTTTTGCCTCTTCATGCGTTATCGGAATTTATGATAACATCTTTCCAAATTCTAATCCTGATACTCTACAAGCTAATTTTATGATCCTTGTTTTTGTTGGGTTGGAAATATTTGTACCAAACCACCAACCAGGAAATATTTCAACAGAACATCTTTCGCATCGTTGATGATCATTGGGATATAGTTTATATTTGTCTCTGTCCAAATATCTCACATTTCTTCTTCCGTGACTTTCATTTGTTAATCTACTCAAAAAAGTAGCATCATCTTGTGCCATCAATTTCAACAAATTTATTGGTACATCGATAGCCGCTCGTTTATTGTATTTTTTCCCTTTGTAAATGAAATAGATTTGTGGCTTTTGTTCTGCATTTTCGCTTATTACAGGTTGAAAAGTTTTATTTTGTAAGGATATTGGTCTATTACAGCCACAAGAGCATCAATAAATTTTCAATTATCTACAATTGCAACTATTTAAACTACTTCCTAACCGCCACCAATTCAATCCCATCCCCCGTCCCTAAATTCCTCGAATATTTCTTCTCCGCCGCATTATTCCAATGTTCATGCACACCAAGGCTAGCCAGCCCTGATCCATCCCCTTCCGGATCATACACAACCCCGGACGGCGGCTGATTCGCGAGCGCCGATTCGTGTAGGAAACTATCGACATGGCCGTTGAAACAGCGGTTTCCTTTGTACATGTTGGGTTCACTGCAAACAAAGTCATAGCCGACGGAATCGAGAGCGATAGGATCCTGGGATATGAGGAGGCTGGAAAACCAGTCGTTCCCCATCGACGACCAGCGGCGCACTTCCTGAGTTTGTGTGTACGATGTATAGAGACCGTCGAGCAGATAGAGAAACGTCTTGCCATTGGTGACCTCATGGCCGAGTAACGTGGGATGGCAGTGGGCATCGCCGTGTTCATTGGGGGAGTCACGATTCACAACGGCATAGGCGTGTAATGGACTGGGGAAATATCCTTTTCCATCATGCACTGAGCCGAAGTGGTTTTTCCCCACCATCGTGATTCCAAAAATACTGTGCGGCCGGAACTGGCCGGCGTTGATCATGTAGGTGGCTTCTGTAAACACCTTCGGGAAATAGAACGCCTTTTTGCTACCATCCGGCATATCGAAATAGGCTGGGCAGTCCATATCCGGTTCGGCATAACAATATTGCGGTAAATCCCGATCTTCTTTCCCTGAAAAGGTAACCTGTTGGTAATCCGGTTTCGGATTTGATCGTATTTTATCATAAATCGGTTTACCAATATGACGCGACGGATCAGTTAAATGGATATTCTCGCCCGGTACACCGGCTTGTTCGATCAATTGTTCGACCAGCGCATAGACCACCTGTGTGCTGGCATGGCCTTTTTTCACATCCCGCTTGCCTGGTTCGCCGTCGGTGTTGCAGTTGAGTTTGATCGTGATCGTTTCCCCTTTTTGATACCCCCGGTCTCCCTTGCCGTTTTGGGTGTTGTGATAGCGGAACAGCGCATCCCACGCCTTGGCATCGGTGCTTTTGCCGGTGAGATGCTGCAGCGATTTGGAGAACATGGCATCCACAACTTCTTGATCGGTATTCTCTTCATCCCACCAAACGCCGTGTTCTTCATCCCAACTCGTGGCATCGAAATCCTGTACCCACACAACACGCCCCGGATGAATCCCCCGTGCTTTCCCCATCGGTTGATTGACTCCCTCAGGAGGCGTCAGCACTTCCACCACCGCTTCGGCAAAGAGCGAATCCGTCACAACGGTCGCGATCCCTCCAAAAGCCACGGAAAGAACGATCAATCCGATGAGCATGGAAATTGTCAGATTCCGGCGAACCGTTCGGAATAAAGAAAAAGAGCCGAACACAATCGCGGCGTATGCTAAAAAACTGCACCCGATCCCCACCGCCACCCGCTGGCAAGGATATGCCGCCCGATCCGGCTTAGGCAGCACCCGCACGAGGAACCAGAGAATAGCTATCAATCCGATTACCGGAAATAGCAGCCGGCTCATATGTGTATCCCGCCGAATCCCGACAATCCTCCCTGTTTTGGAACATCGGATAACGAATTGCTCGATGAACAACGCCCATTTTTGCCTGAATGAATTGGAAGTTGACTCCATGATGAATTACTCCTTGAGAAAATCACTTTGTTGAAATTGTTCATATCACTGAATACACGAATGGTCAACAGACGCCGATTGCCTATTGTCTGAATCGGGATTGGCCAGGAGGGGAGGATTTCCAGGATGGTGAACATGAACGTATTTCATGACGATTGAAAAAAGACATTCATTGGCCGCGACAGGCTCGTCATATTTTGCATACATTTCAATAGAGCATATCCTGTTCATCCTTCAATCCCGGCCAATCCAGATTCAGACAACCACAATTCCTTGACAATCCCCACAAGAAAATGGGACAATCAATGGAAACTGAAATAATTTATTTATGATAGAATAAGGGAAAAATAATGACGTTACTAATCAGCCTATTGACCGCCTGCGCATTCTTCACCCAAATTCCCGAACACGACATCCTCATTCGTAACGGAGCCATCTACGACGGCAGCGGTTTACCCGCTTTCACAAGCGATGTGGCCATCGATGGAGACCGGATTACCGCAATCGGCTCTCTCGGTAATACATCCGGAAAGTATGAAATCGACGCAACCGGTTTGATCATCGCTCCCGGCTTCATCGATCCTCACACGCATTATACGAGCAATTTATCGAGCAGCGATCCTAAAAGTATGCTGAACTGCCTCAAGCAGGGAGTCACCACCGTCATCGTCGGCAACGACGGTGGAGGTTCTTTCGAAGTCTCGAAATTACTCGACAAATGGGAGAAAAAGGGAATCGGGACCAATGCGGGGCTTCTTGTCGGTCACGGCTATATTCGCCGGCATATTATGGAACTAAGCGACAAAGAACCCACAGCGGAACAATTAACGAAGATGAAAGCACTGGTTGCCAAAGCGATGGATGAAGGAGCCTTCGGTCTTTCAAGCGGTCTTTTCTATGTCCCCGGCAGCTATGCGAAAACGGAAGAGGTGATTGAACTGGCAAAGGTAGCCGCTGAACAAGGTGGGATATACGATACCCACACTCGAGATGAAAGTTCATACACCGTCGGCTTGATCGATTCCGTCAAAGAAGCGATCCGGATCGGACGGGAAGCGAACATCCCGGTCAACATTTCTCATATCAAGGCACTCGGAACCGATGTATGGGGGAAAAGCAAGGAAGTCATCCGTCTTATCAAAGATGCGAGAGCGGAGGGAATCCAAGTCACGGCGGATCAATATCCATATCCCGCGTCTTTGACCGGACTCGACGCCGCCCTCATCCCCCGCTGGGCGCAGGTTGGCGGCAAGAAACAATTCCTGGAACGCCTCGAAGATTCGGAACTCAAAAAACGTATTCTGAAAGAGATGAAAGAGAATTTACGAAGACGAGGTGGGCCGGAATCCTTGTTACTCCGCTCGGAACAAAACCAAGAGATTTCCGGTAAAACTCTCGGTGAGGTCGCAAAACAATGGGATGTAACCCCGATTGAAGCAACGCTACGCATCAGCCGGTCCGGAGGTTCAAGCGTCATTTCGTTCAACATGAATGAAGACGATGTCGAGAATTTCATGCAGCAGGATTTTGTCTTGACCAGCTCGGACGGCGGTGGAAAACACCCCCGAACCTTCGGCTCGTTTGCCCGAAAAATCCGGTATTATGTTTATGAAAAAAAACTGATGAAACCTGAATTCGCCGTTCGCGCAAGCAGCGCTCTTACAGCGGAAGCACTCGGGATTGATAAGCGCGGCATGATCCGCCCTGGATATTTCGCCGATGTGATTGTATTCGATAAAGATTCATACTCGGATCGTGCTACATTCGAAAAACCATCCAAATACGCTGAAGGAATTCATGTTGTAATAATCAACGGCCGCCTCGTCATCCAAAACGGTCAATTTACCGGCGTACTTGCAGGCCGCCCCTTACGAAAGGAATCCCCATGAAACGCCTATTTTCTCTTATTTTCGTTTCGTTCGTTTTGTTCCCTGCTTTTGGGTATGAATGGTTCAACCTCTCGAAAATAGTAGCCCACAATGAATCCGATATCTTTTCGGTTGACTTTGAGAACTATGAAACCATCTCGAGTGATTCTCCCATCGGTGTATTCGATTCCGGTATCGGCGGCTTGACGGTCTTGAATGAAATCCTCCAATTGGATGAATACGACAACAAAACTCATCAACCGGGAGCGGACGGTCTGGCGGATTTCGAGCAGGAACGGTTCATCTACCTTGGCGACCAAGCCAACATGCCTTATGGCAATTATCCATCCGAAGGCAAGACTGATTTCCTTCGGGAATTGGTGCTGAAGGATGCCATATTTCTTTTAGGAACTCGTTACTGGCCTACAGGTTCATCTTCGGATCCCAGGTTTGATAAACCGCCGGTCAAGGCTATCGTCATTGCCTGCAACACAGCTACCGCATACGGCATTCAGGATATTGTAAAAGCGGTTGCACACTGGAAAATTCCGATATCCGTCATTGGTGTTGTCAATGCCGGTGCCAAAGGCGCAATGAGCGAAGACAGCGCAGACGGTGCCGTCGCGGTTATGGCGACGGTCGGCACCTGCAGCAGCCAGGGATATGTTCGAGCGGTCGATACGATTGCCAAACGAATGGATCGAAAAGCACCACCTGTTGTTCAACAAGGATGCCTCGGACTGGCAGGCGCGATAGAAGGTGACAAGTCCTATATCAATACATCAAATAAAGATGATTATCGGGGACCGTCTGTGAACAATGATCAAGCACCGATTGTTCCGAACCTTATGGATCGATACGGTTTTGATAAAGAAGGATTGCTGGGAACCGAGGACGGGATAGTAAATATTCGTTTGAACAGCGTGGAAAATTATATCCGCTATCACGCTTTGAGTTTGGTAGAGTCCTACAAACAAAATGGCGGAACCGCCCCCATCCAATCGGTTATTCTCGGCTGTACTCATTTCCCCTTCTACCACGAACTCTTCGAAGAGGCCTTCGATTATTTGAGGGAATACAAAACTCCAGAAGGTGAAGCACCATATGCTCCCCTCCTGGCGGAGCAAATCCATCTTATCGATCCCGCCCAATTGACTGCCATGGAACTCTTTTCATCCCTAGCGGGGAAGAAACTCTTACTAAAACCGGGGAATAAAAAGAAGGTTACAACAGACCAATTTTACATTTCAATCCCAAATCGAACTTTGAAAGAAATCGATTTGACCGATACCGGATCATTCACCTACAATTACAAATATGGAAGAACTCCAGGAAAATATAAGTTGGAATATGTAAAAAGAGTGCCTATGTTAAAAGCCAACATCGGGGAATCGGCAGCGATGATGATTCAAACAAAAATGCCCGACATCTGGCAGCGGATGATGCAATTCAACCAGGAACTACCGAAATACAAATAATATTCAAAAAAAAATACCTCATTTCATCAAAGCAGGAAAAGAGAGTGAACATGCTCGATAAAACATCCGGCAAACGTTTCGATGGATTGTCAGTGAACTTTGCTACTAGCGAAGTTCATCAATCCAGCCCTACGATCGAGCGATTGCATTCTCTCATTGACATATCCGAACCGTTTGATATGTGCGATGTCGCATGCGGACCTGGACATACAGCACTGTCCTTCGCAAAAAGGGCTGAGCGAATTGTCGGAGTCGATCCTGCTCCCAACATGTTGCAAACATTTCATGAATCGACCATGCTGAGCGTCCTGGTGGAATTCCTATTCATCGTTGGTGTGAGATTACGGCTTCCGGAGAAGAAGCAGAAAAACGTATTGAAAAGATGCTGGATAACGCGCCTAAAGAAATGTTGAAATCATCAGGGTTTTATCACACAAGCGAATGTTTTTATTATCCCACGAGGACATTATTAATTGTGGGAGCAAAAAAATCTTAAATTGAAGACGAATAGTACAAATGTCTTCTAAAAATGCATATCCTTATAGAAAATGGGCGTCATTTCCGGTAATCATACCTGGTTTTGTAAAAAGTTATTATTATACAGATTCAGTTCGAGCCGGAATCATTCGCATTTTCATTCGTGAGACCATAGCTGGTGATAAATACTTCACCGTTGCTGTGTAGTCCGTTCGAGGGATGGTAAGGCAAACCGTAATTGAGTGTAGTTCCGCTGTCGGCGGCTGGGCCGAAAGAAATAACAATGAAGTCCCATGGGCGCAAACGTGGAACATAGCGGCCCAAGAATCCCAGATTCCAATCCTGGTGATTATTTCCCGATGGTTCTTGAATCTCCGGATCATTATCCCAGTAGGCATAGGCATCGTTCCCGATGCGTCCGAATCCTTCGTTGTTTCCACTGTTGGAAGTGAGCATATGAGCGGGAACGAAAGGAGAACGGGGTATTGAACCCATATACGATACAGGTGAGGTTAAGGGTGATAGTACCGCTAAGTTGTTTCGGTTTCCCGAACCACCATTCCATCCGATTCCATTGAAATCGTTTTGGATGCGATCTGTCCCGATGGTAGTATCGTCATCGCGGATATCCACCAGCATTTTGTTACGGTCCGTTCCGAAGAGCTGGGCGGCGGTGGATACTGCTTTCATGTCGGCTAGGCAGCGAGACATCTTGGCGCGGGTTTGTGCATTCAAAAAGTTGGGAACGGCAATGGCTGCTAGTATCCCGATGATGGCTACAACGATTAACAATTCAATTAAAGTGAATCCTGTCCGGCAATTACGGTTCGTGTTTGTATACCTCATGTCTGAGTTCAACTTTTCCTTTCCCCAAAGATATAGTATATGTATCAATTTTTCATTATATTGCAATATCATTCGAAAAAAAAGCCGTCTAGTGAACCTTTTCAAAAAAGTGAATATGGAAACCTGTAACCTCGAGAAAAACCGGCAAAATGAGAAATTTCCTTGTAAAATAACCATAAATATTATTGAGTTATCAGTACCAAAATAAGAGGCATTCAATAGCACTTTAACCTTAATATGTTCATTTTATTGAATTTATGTAAGTGATCTGAAAAGTGGTATCTAATAGAATGTTGTTATCACAAGAATTGCTAGTGAAAAATCTTGAGAAATGAATATTGACGAATTCCCCAATAGCATGTATCCTTTTAGACCTTCCAACAAGAACAACTTGTTTTATTGTATCTATCGGGGTAAACCCGACAACAAAAATTTTATAGTAAGGGTGTGATATAATTTGGTAGCTGTCGAATTACGAGATGAAGAAGATATTGCTGTCGCTTTAAAGCGATTCAAACGGAAATGCATCAAAGAAAGTATTCCGCAAGATATCCGTAAGAATGCTTATTATGAGAAGCCAAGTGTGCGGAAACGCAAAAAACATCTCAAAGCCGTCAAGCGTCTCAAAAAACGCGTGCATTCATAAGTCATTCTTTTTCGAAGGTTCTTGTTGAAAGAAACCCGGGATCGAACATACGATCCCATGAAGAAAGAGGGGAGAAGTCTAGTTTCTCCCCTTTCCTTTTTCACAAATCTGTTGGCGATTGATCGGTTTCACATGCTTTACGATCCATTCCCGCATCGTTTTTCCTTCTTGTGATTGTTGAGGATAGGACATGAATTGCAATGTTCGGTCCAACCGTTTTGCGAGCCGTCTTGCAATAGCCGGCCAAATCAATCCAATATCTCCAATAATGGGCAAACTGCCCGGCAACCTTGCGAATCCCGACATTTCCATCCGGAAAGGAACCTTGAACAGTTTGGTTTTGGGCTGACCGTCAGCAATTGCTTGTTGAACGGCGCTTCCTTCCTTTTCGATCCGGCATACATGATCCAAATTGGGATCCAAATCAATTCGGATGAGGGTTTTCCCTTCAAGCGAATACGTAAAATGTTCTTGCCATGCAGACCAAAGACCGTGTCCCGTATAGCGCTCCAATGGGCCGTCATGGATTTCTTGTGTCAGTGCAACGGCCGATTCGATGATGACATCGGCTTCGCTCAAAAGATGTCCTACCCGATTCGCCCTTTCGTTGATGCTTATACTATCCCCGATAGAAAGACCGACCATTCCGCCACCGATCAACTGAGGAATCGTCACGAGAACCGGCAGATTCTGTCGAGCTCCTCTGCCGATCATGGTTTTTTCATCGGCTCCAAGCCCGGCAATATATTCGAACGGCATTCCATGAGAATGGGCAAGAAAACCGATTTCAACGGCCAAACGTTCAAGCCAAAGCCCGACAGGATAGCCAAGATTTCCCGCCGCTTTGATAATCGTTTTCCCTTCCGCATTTTTCAACTTTTCAATGAGTTGATGATCAATAACTATATAATCTTGAATCTCCTGCAGAAGAGCTTCCTCCATTTCCGATAATTCAAATTCACCGCCAAGGGGTAGAAAATATGAATCGATTCCGGCCGATGATCCTGCACACCGTTTCACTTTATCCAATGTCCCCCCCATTTCGTGTGCAATCACGGCGGAACTGGTGGTAACTCCGTCAACGATACCCACCCGCATCAGCTCCGCAATCAGTGTCGTCACTCCTTCGTGGATGTTCGGACCGCTGCCGGTGACTATCGCGATTTTTCCCCCTCTCTTCTTGGCTGCTGCGATGTGATCCACAGCCTGTTCCACACGATCCAACGTCTCGGAGTCGAGGGTGGATTCCATTTCTTCGAGTATCTGCTGGTAGTTATCGATCATGGGGTGCCTTTCCTTAAAATTTATGTTAACTGTCGTTCGCGCAACATGGCTTCTGCGCGGAGAATGTCTTGTTCTGTATCAACACTGAATCCGTGGAATTCATTATCCCGGGTCTGAGTTTCTACAACCCGTAGCCGGTAACCGTGCTCAAGAACCCGTAATTGCTCCAACGATTCGATTCGCTCAAGAGGGGTTGGGGGCAGAGAAGAGAGGTGAAGCAAAAAATCCTTCCGATAAACATACAATCCAATATGCTCATAAACGGTATGAGAAATATCTGTATTGGGGTAAGGAATTAATGATCGTGAACTATATAAAGCGTTCCATTGAAGATCGGCGACGATTTTCACGACTCCTGGATCTTGGAGGTCTTCATCCTTGAGAATGGGATGCATGAGCGTGCAGATTTTCAGACTGTCATCATCCAACAACGGTTGAACCCCTTCATCGATCATAAGCGGATCGATGAAAGGCTGATCTCCTTGAATGTTGACCACAATATCCGCTTCAATTGTTCGAACGGCTTCCGCCGCACGATCCGTTCCGCTTTGACAGTCAGGAGATGTCATAATGGTGTGTCCACCGAACGCTTTGACGACATCTGCTATCCGCATGTCGTCAGTGGCGATATATACTTCGTTCAGACATTTGCTTTGAATGGAACGTTCATATACTCTTTGAATCATAGAGATTCCCAAGATCGGTTTCAACGCTTTTCCGGGAAGGCGGGTGGAAGCATAACGAGCAGGGATGATTCCTACAACCTTTTTTTCAGTCATGATAATTCACGCTCATTTCTCCTTATAATTGAATGACCAAAGTATCCCATAAAATGGCATTTTATATTGGCTATATCCGCTTCGATTGTAATCCGTTTTAGGAAAGAGTTAAGAGAAGTATACGGATTCAAACTCCCTTCGAACGACATAATGAGTGTATTTCATTGACGGCACCAGTGCCCTATATCAATCCCGGTATTCTGATCGATCATTCTATGGCAAGTAAATCTATTCTTTCTCCAAAATCCTTCAGTCCGGTGAAACAAAACCGCTTTGTGGGCTAAATTTTATTTCACCTCTGCAGATGCTGACGCTTTTCAAAATTCTACAAAATCATCTATACTACCTTTCATTCCAATCCACTATTGAGGTGATCCCATGAAGAATCTATTTATTATTTGTTTATGCCTTACATCACCGTTTATTTTCGTTTCCTTCGGCTATACCACCAATCCGTCGGAATTGGAAATATCGACGCTTGATGAAGTTCAAGAACAATTTGCAAATCCACCCGCCGCATATCGCCCTGCTCCACTCTATGTGTGGAATGGCGATATGCAGGAGGATGAAATTGCATGGCAGTTGGATGAATTCAAAAAAGAGGGATTCGGCGGCGTTTTCGTTCATCCCCGCCCCGGCTTGATTACCCCGTATCTCTCCGAACGCTGGCTGGAACTCTGGCGTTTTACCGCTGAGGAAGCCGATAAACGCGGGATGGTGACATACATTTATGACGAAAACAGCTATCCATCCGGCTTTGCCGGAGGCCACGTGCCAGAGCGCCTTCCCGAGATGGACCAAATCTCACTTCAACGGCAGGAATTCCCGCCCGAAAAACTGGACCAACTCCAATTGAGTGCCGATACAATCGCTCTTTATCGCGTCACAAACTCGGAAAAAGGGGAATACAAGCGTGTTGCACTTCCGTTGAATGCAGCGGTTGAAGAGAAAAACGCCAAAGATTTAGGACTCGAACCGGCCACATATATCCTTTACAACACCCGTCATCCTAGCAAATCGCCGTGGTACGGTGGACGCAATTATGTTGATCTAATGCGCCCAGAAGTTGCAGAAGCATTCCTCGATATTACCTTGGGGTCATATGATACGGCTTTGTCCGATTTGTATGGTAAAGTCGTCCTGGCCTGTTTCACCGACGAACCGCAAGTCGCCGGTTGTTGGTCGAAAATCCTGCCGGAAGAATTCAAGAAGCGGTGGGGCTACGACATCCTCGACCACCTCCCTTCTCTCCATGCCGATATGGGCGATTGGCGGCGCATCCGGCACGACTATGCCGCCACAATCCTTGATTTGTTTATCAACAATTTTGCCAAGCCTTATTATGAAGCCTGCGATATTCGCGATCTTCCCGCAACCGGCCACGTTTGGGAACACGGTTGGCCGGCCATCAACCATAATCCCGATGTCATGAGTTTCAACGCCTGGCAGCATTGGCCCGGCATTGACTGCCTTATGAATCAATACAGCGAAGGTCCTCATGCCCAATTCGGCAATTACCGCGCGAACAAAGAAATTGACAGCATCGCCAACCAATTCGGCCGCATCCGCAAACTCTGCGAAGCGTACGGCGCCGGTGGATGGGAACTGCGTCTTGAAGATATGAAGCGCATCGGCGATTTCCTCTATGCCGGGGGGGTCAACCTATTGAATCCCCACCTCAGTTATTACACCATCCGAGGCGCCCGCAAACGCGACCATCCCCAGTCGTTTTCCTATCACGCCCCCTATTGGGAAGCGTATCACCTGACCGCCGATTATTTCGGCCGCTTATCCTGGGCACTGGCTGCAGGAAAAGAACGAAATCCCATTCTCGTTATCCAACCCACAACGACGATGTGGATGTATAATTGGAGCGGAACACAACGGGAAAAGCTAGAACAACTCGGTTCCGCCTTCCAAAGTTATATAACCGAGCTTGGCGCCACGCATGTAGCCTTCGATCTGGGCAGTGAACCGGTCATGGCCGATCACGCTGATGTTCACGAAAATCAACTGATTATCGGTGAATGCGCATACGATTTGGTCATTCTTCCCCCCGGTCTCGAAAACCTCGAAAGCACGACCGTCAATCTACTGGAAAAATATGTGAAAAACGGTGGAAAAATCATTAGCTGCGTTGGTGTTCCCCCTTACATCGATTGCATCCCCAATGATCGAGTCCAAAAAATAAAACAACTCGCCGGTTCGCGATGGATGGAAGACGATCATCCTCCACAATATCTTGCCCAAACCTATGGAAACGCCGGAGTCTTAATCACCTCTACACCGCCGGAAGAAGGGCGGGTCTATCATCACCTTCGCGAACTCGAAGACGGCTATCTTCTCTTCATATCCAATACGAGTTTGAAGGAATCCTCTACGGGCCAAGTAGCAGCATATGGAAAATACGTCGAACGTTGGAATCCCGAGGATGGAACCATCGTATCCGAGCAAACCATGCCTCCATTTCACACCGGCAATGCCGAAAGGGATACCATGTTGTGGGATTTCGAACTCCCGCCGGCCGGCAGCGTCCTGTTTGCCATCCATCGGGAAGGAAAACCGACGGCAAAACAACCGGAAAAAGCAATTGTAAATGACACCCCCCTTAAAACGGTCGGGGAAATGAAAATCGAAAGGCTTGAACCCAATGTCGTTCCACTCGACTATGTCGATCTCGTTTTGAACGGGGAAGTCACGGAAGGTTTATACTTTTATAACGCGCAAACATTAATATATCAGGCACACGGGATGCAAAAAAATCCATGGGACAGCGGTGTGCAGTTCAAGGATGAAATTATTCAACAAGACCACTTTCCTCCTAATTCCGGTTTTGAATTACGCTATCCATTCCAAATGGGATCGTTCGGTTCGATGCCATCCCTTCAGTTGGTTGTCGAGCGCGGCGACCGCTATACCGTTTCCGTCAACGGTCATACCATAGAAGCGGAACAAGGGGAATGGTGGCTGGATCGCTCATTTACTGTATATAAGATTCAACCGAATTGGCTTGAAGAAGGACGTAATGTCATTTCAACAAAAGCGAAACCATTTACACTCCATCACGAACCGGAACCGGTCTATCTGTTGGGCGATTTCAATCTGACCAGCATCGAAAAAGGTTGGCGCATCGATCCTCCCGAACCATTAGAACTCGGATCATGGCCGGAACAAGGTCTTCCTTGCTATCCTCATACAGTGGCATATACACGTAAATACGTAATAAACAAAAACAACCAAGGTCACATTGTGAAACTCCATGATTGGACAGGCACGGTCGCCCGTGTGGATGTTAACGGGAAATCCGCCGGGTATATTGGATGGCAGCCGTGGGAGCTGGATATCAGCGATTTCGTGAAAGAAGGTGAAAATACGGTAAGCGTGATTGTATTCGGCAGTCTAAAAAATCTTTTAGGGCCTCATCACAACGGCCCAGTGCGTGGTTCCGCCTGGCCGGGAATGTTTCATCGTGCACCGGAAGAGGGGCAGCCGGCGGGGGATCGGTACGATGTGATTGGTTATGGGCTTCACTCACCATTCAAAGTATATTAACATCCTGATGATTCAGGGGAGGAGATATAACTATGAAAAAAACAATAATATGTTTCATGGTATTTACTTGCCTCATGATGACATGGCAGGCATTCGCCCAGCGATCCCCTCGCATTGTCTCACCAGAAGTGCACGCCGACAACACCGTCACCTTCCGCCTCTACGCTCCCAAAGCCGAATCCGTCAAAATCGGCAGCAGTGAACTGGAACAATATCTTGGCGGCTGGTCGAAGGAAATGGTCAAAAACGATGAAGGGGTGTGGTCATTGACCATCGGACCGATTGAACCCGGTATATATGATTACGTCTACGATGTCGACGGCGTGCGGAACACCGATCCTTCCAATCCCATGGTTTTCGAAAACCGTCAAGGTTCTCGAGGATATGTAGAAGTACCGGGACCACCGGCCAATCCCCGGCATGACGAATGGCGGGATGTTCCTCACGGAGCCGTCACCATGCATTGGTATCATTCTTCCACCGCCGATGGTTCTCTTCGCCGTGTACACATTTACACTCCACCCCAATATCATCAAGAACCGGAGAAAAAATATCCCGTACTTTACCTCTTTCACGGGATGGGGGATAACGATTCGCATTGGATGTGGATGGGGCGCGCCAATACCATCGCCGATAACCTGTTTGCCGATGAAAAAGCGGAGCCGATGCTCATTGTAATGCCGGATGGGCATGTCATCCCACCTGAACGGAGAAATCGAGAACGCACCGATTGGATTGAATCGTTCGAAAACGATTTACTCAACGAAGTGGTTCCTTTAGTCGAATCACAATACCGAGTTTTTGCCGATCGAGAGAAACGCAGCATTGTCGGTTTGTCCATGGGTGGCGGCCAGTCTCTCACCGTCGGATTGAAGAACCTCGACAAGTTCGCCTGGATCGGCGGTTTCAGCTCGGCAGCCCGCAGAATGGAATCCGTTCTTTCCAAACTCGCCGAAAATCCGGATCGTACCAACGAACAAATAAACCTTCTTTGGATTGCCATCGGCAAAGACGATTTTCTCTTGGAATCCAATCACCAATTCATCAAGGAACTCAAAAAACTGAAGATTCAACATGAGTATCACGAAACCGAAGGCAAACATCAATGGAGCGTCTGGCGGCGCTATCTCGCCGAATTTATCCCCCTACTCTTTCACGAAACACAACCTTGATCCTTCTTCCCAAAAAGTCATTTTTTACGGGGATTCAAAGCAGAATCCCATGACGGCACAACCTTTCGAATTCTATGATATTGCCATATAATTCACTGTCTTCATTAGAATAAAAGTACAATTGTATTGCAATCATGAAAACACCACGTTTGAATACACTCAAAAAGACAACGCGAGCGCCACGAAAATCAACTTATTTGACGTATGCCGCATGCATAAAAAATGGCCACTTTACATCAGTGGCAACGATTAAAAATATTAGTGCTAGCGGCGCATTGTTCACTTCCACAGACGAATATGCAAATGGTTCCATTGTAGTGGCATGTCCTGTCGAGGATATTTCGAAAGGCCTTCCAACACCGGAGGATGTTTTGGAGCATCCGGATCACATTGAAGGAACAATTGTGCGGAAAGAAGGATTCGATCACTATGCCATTCAGTTCGGTAAATCTCTCGAGCAAAGTGAGCACTTCGGACAGCGGGATTATGGACTTTTTAGTGTGGAACAAAAAGGGATTCTTGTCATTTGTGAATTGAGTGGAGCACCCGATTTAAAAAAATTTGTGAAATTTCTCGATCTCGTCAAACAAAAAATTCCGACCTCCCTTCGTATGTTGCTCGATTTCTCCGTTACCGATAAAATCCCTCAGATCGGTCCGGTAATGATAAGAGATGTGATCGAGTATATGGCAAAAGAAAAGCGGGAAATTGCTATTGTCAACTGTGAAAAAATCTGTCCACAATCTACCGGACAGATGGCATTCGTTCCTTCCGTTCATCTATTTTCTTCTCGTGAAGAGGCCGAATCGTATTTTGAGGAAAATCAATATTCTGTTTTAATCGTTGAAGACGACGAAGTCACTCTACAATTCACGTCAAAGTTTTTGGAAACTCAAAACTTTCAAATACTAGAAGCCACGTCGGCAGAAGAAGGGATCGAGATCGCACAGCAAGAAAATCCGGATTTGATTGTCATGGATATCCGCCTTCCTGGGATGAACGGTATCCAAGCCGTTGAGCAATTACGAAATCTACCGGAAACCTCCATAACGCCTATCATCATGCTTACCGGAGAATCCTCGAGGGAATCCGTGGAGGCCTGTATCCAATACAATATCGAGGATTATATTCTCAAGCCTTGCGATCCGGATATTTTATTTCAAAAAGTCGTCTTGACTCTGATCAAATCCAAAAAGACTCACTCCTCCGCAAAAGCCAATGTCTCGGCCTCTTCCCCAATATAAATTTTTCGCAGTTCTTTGTGCATGCATTCTTCTTCTTCGGCTCTCAGCACCTCATCGTATAAGTGAAGATATTGAGAGGCAATCGTGTCCGCTTGAAAATGCTCCAAAACCCGCCGGCGGCCGGCTTTCCCCATTTGTTCATGAAGTTCCGGATAACTCAGAATTCGAATAGCGGCTTCCGCCAAGCTTTGTACGCATCCGACAGGAACCAGAAATCCGGTTATTCCGTCTTCCACTACCTCCGGCACTCCCCCCACTTTTGTCGCGACAACCGGCACTTCGCTCGCCATGGCTTCGGCAAGTGTCAATCCAAAAGATTCCGATTCGGAAGTCGAAAGAAGTAAATCAGCGTTGCGAATCGTTTCCGCCACATCTACCTGCGGCCCTACAAAGGAAACTTTTTCCTTCAATCCCAGTTTTCCAACCAGCAAATCCGCTGCAGAACGATCGGGACCTTCACCAATAAACAACAATTTTGCCGGAGTGGCCCCGGCAATGAGATCAAATGCCAAGATCACATCATTGATTCGTTTGACGGGTCGAAAATTGCTGATGTGCACAATGGTTCTCTCCGCTTGTTTGCGTGGAAATCGGTCTTTCAAAGGACAAAACACTTCTGTGTCGATGGGATTGTAAATCACCCGGATATCGCGATGAATCTCGAACTGTTGATGGGTGGCATTTTTTAAATAGTGGCTGACCGCCGTTACAGCATTGCTCGAATCGATACTGTACTCTACGACAGGCTTATAAGAAGGCATTTGGCCTACAAGGTCCGTATCCGTCCCATGCAGAGTTGTAATCACTTTCATTTTCTTTTCCCCCCGGCTGCACAACATCTGCTTGGCCAGGAAAGCCGATGTGGAATGGGGAATGGCATAATGGACATGGATCAAATCCAAGGGAACATCCCGACATGTTTGGTAAATTGCAGAAGCCAATGCCAAGGTATAGGGGGGGAATCGAAACAAGGGATAAAGCGGAACATCCACATGATGAAAATGGAACTCTTCCGATGCTCCTTCCAATTTGCGAGGCACATCATAACTAAAAAAGTGGACCTGATGTCCTTTCCGCGATAAGGCCTTGCCCAGATCCGTCGCGACAATTCCACTTCCCCCGATGCTGGGGTAACACACAATACCGATTTTCATCATCTACCTGTTCTCTTTCTCGTTTTGATCTACGGATTGCACCAACTGAATAGAAAGTTCCACACATTGAATGAAGTTTTCCAGCAAAGAAGCCATTTCACTGATGATGAAGTGATACTTATTATACATGCATTCGAGAAAAGCCTCACCCGATTGATCTTTGATTCGCTCATGGCGTTGACGGCGAAAATACAAATATTGAACCGAGGTTCCCAAAAATGCATCGAAAAGAGGATTGCTGACCATTTCGAGCCATAGTTTTTCGAATGTATTCCATTTCTTTTCCGCTTCTGTACGGTTGATAGAACCAATAGAAAGGATGCGGTGCCAATTCTCTAATTCACGTGCCATTTTTTGACAATATTCACGTCCTTTTTTTAATACAGCAAGTCCCTCTTGCAGATATGGCACAACACGCTCCACATCGGATTTCTCCTGTCGTTCCCGCATCCGATCGAGTACATCCGATACTCCGGTTTGCCGCAAAACACGAGCCAATGCTTCCTGCAACGGAACTCGAACAGAACCTTCAAACGCCGCTCCGCCTTCAGTTGAATCATACACTTCGAAAAGACAATCAGCAATCATTCGCTCTAGCGCTTTTATATATTGTGAAAAAGGTGCCGTTGTAGGAACCTGATCCCCATAATAGCCAGGCACAAGCATCATTTTGCCGGATTCTTCAGAGGCTTTTCCCTCTTTTCCACTTATTGTAACCGTTCCGTCAGCCTGGATGCGAGTCATTTGTCTCGACAAAGAAGCGTCCTTTGCATGAGTGGTCCCCCCTTCAGGAGGAAAAGCAAAATCGAATCCCACCAAAACGAGCGGCGCACAACCTACATATTGTGCCAAGTTGAAAGCGATGTGCCCGACATTCATGGCTCGATCGATAATCCCATATGTTTCCGGCGGGAATAATTGATTCAACAAAGCGGAATCTTGATCGAAAAGAGGCAGCAAATAAGGATGATGAACATATTTTTGTGGGATTTGACGATTCACTTCCGGATGGAAAGCAAGAAAAGCATTTCCTAAATGATCTATTTGTTCAAAGTGACTGAAATTCAGCGGTGTAGGATCGGCGGTGACGATGATATGTGGTTCGATACCATGTTTCCGGAACGTTTTTTGTGCGGTATCGACCGCGATGAGCAAAGCGCGATCTTTCAATTCATGCAAACCGTCTACATTTTTATCCAGTGAGGGACCGGCTGCGGAAATAACCGCCGGATAACCGGCAAATCTCCCTTCCCACTCCTTCAATGCTTGTCCATTACAAATCGTTGCAAGGTTCATCAATATGTTAAATTGATTTCTACCTTGGTTTTCAAAAGTGGTACGCAAATTGATTTCGTCGTATGTGATGGCATCGACAATCGATTCCCGGGCACTACGGTAATAATTAGGATAACAACGAATAGAGGGTTCATGTTCCAAAATCTTGCAATTATGCAAAATAATATCCGTTCTCCGTTCACCAATTGCAAGAGGAATATTGTCCGGCTCTTCCGCCAAGATTACATCTGTTCCTTCCCGCGATAAGAAACGGCGAAGGTCTACGGCGTTCATGGCCACATAAAACACTCGGGGATCAAATTCGACGAGAAAAAAATAGCGAATATTCTCCTCACACTGAGCCAGCAGAGTCAGCAGATGATATCCCAAACCGGAGCCGAACATGACAACATTCGTCGGTTGGGAAATCTGAATTCCTTCCGCCCATCGTTGTGCTTCGCGTAGCGGATCATAAGCGCTGTGCAAAAGGATGGGTTTCCCACTTTCCGGGGTGGATATCCGGGCGGATGGCGCTCCGCTTTTCGTATTGACAATTTCGATAGGAAAGTTATCCAATGAAACGGACAATATCGTTTCAGCGATATGGGGAAATTTGGATTGTAAAACAACAAGGTTTTCTTTAAATATTGATGTGTTCAATGGTCATTCTCTCACATTTCAATCGTTCAAAATCCCGGAACAAATTCTGTCTCATCGGGAATTTCTTTGGGATCCTTTGATCCTTCCAAAATCCCTGTAATGACCTCGGAACGGCTTCCTTGCAACAACAATATCTCTACGCGCCGGTTTAAAGCGCGGTCTTCCGGATTATCATTCGGAAAACGAGGTCTGTAAGGGCCGCAGGACATAAAACTGAGTCGGTCGTTTTTTACATTGCCTTTCTCTTCGTCGCTCAAGACGTTCAACACGGAATAGGCTCGGGCTTGCGCCAGTTTCCAGTTGTTCGAAAAATACGAATTGGGAGGAAGCGGTGTATTGGAAGCATGTCCTTCCACGCGGACTTGCAACTCGGGAAAATCATTTAAAATTTCCGCGACTTTGAACAACAGGGGTTCCGCATTCGGATTCACTTCTGCGGAACCGGGATCGAATAACAAGCGGCCTGCAATGGAAAAACGAATTCCTTCTTCCACTCCTTCTACAATGACTTCCTTGGATTTTTCTTCGGCGACCAATTTTTCGCGTGCATTTTTGGCGATGGCTTCTTTGGCCCGATTCATGGCTTTGGTTCGCTGAGCAGGTTCTACTTTTTGTGGCTTAATCGAACGCGGTTTCACATAAGAGGTGTTGAAAAAATTCGGTATCCTGCCGAAGGAACCTTGAATGGCTCCGATGACTTGTTGAAATTTCACTTTCTCAATAGTCGACAAAGAAAACAGAAGTACAAAAAAGGTTAGCAGCAGCGACATCATGTCGGAAAAAGTACACATCCATTCCGGCGCTCCTCCGCCTCCTTCTTCATTTTTTTTTCTGGCTGGCATAATCGATCACCTCATCATTTCACTTATGGTTCCGTCATGGGTTTCATAAGCGGCGTTCTAGGTTCTTTCGTCAACGGTTCACGGAAATACGTTCCATCGCCTTCATCCGATTGTAACAGGGTAATCTCCACACGGCGATTGAGAGATTGAGCAATGGGAGTATTGGCTTCGTTTAAAGGTTCATATTCACCGAAGGATTCATAACTGACCCTGGATTCATGAACACGCCCCCATTCGGAGCCCCATTCTGTAAGATACTTCATGACCTCATAAGCCCGGTTGGCAGCTAGGATATAATTGGCATCCGCATCACCGCTTGAATCCGTATGTCCGTCAATTTTAACCGGATTCGATGGAAACTGAATCAATTCACCTGCGACGAATTTCAAAGCAATAATCGCTTCCGGCTTGATCTTATACTGACCAGGCTCAAAGAGTACATCTCCGCTAATCCGAAAAGTAATTCCTTGTTCTGTTCCGGTAACTTGAATCACATTTTGAAGATTCATCGATTTCACTTTTTGTTTTTCTTCCCGAACCAACTCATGAGTGGCATACGATTTTCGGCGTTGAGTTTGAGCCGGGCGGGACATTTCCGGCTTTGTATGTTTATCGGGAATATCTTCAATGACATAAGGAGCCGGCAAGCCTCCAAATGCTTTTCTCAAAGATCCCAAAGCCTGGATTTCCTTTTTCTTTTCAATCGTGGACAGCGAAAATAGAAGAACAAAGAATGTGAGCAGCAACGACATCATGTCGGAAAAAGTACACATCCACTCAGGTGCACCCTTTTTTTCTTCTTCTTCTCTCGGCATACCACTACTCCTTTAATCTTCTCGTGGTGGTCTCGTGCTCGGTGCGAGAAACGCCAGTAATTTTTGTTCCAATATTCGGGGATTATCCCCTGATTGAATCGACATAACCCCTTCGATCGCCACTTCCTTGATTAATATTTCTTCTTGTGATCTTGATTTTAATTTACCCGCTAATGGAATAAATGCCAAATTCGCGAAAAGCGCGCCATACAGTGTCGTCAACAACGCAACCGCCATTGCCGGCCCGATAGCGTTCGGATCGCTCAAATTTTTCAACATTTGAACCAATCCGATCAGAGTTCCAATCATCCCCATCGCCGGCGAGGCTGATCCCATATAAGTCAAAATCGATTGACCGTTTCTGTGACGTTCTTCGATAAATGCCAATTCCGTCTGTAAAATATCCTTGATCAGTTCCGGTTCAACGCCGTCCACGGCAAGTCGCAAGCCATTTCGAATGAAATCATCTTCGATTTCATCCATGGAGCCTTCCAAAGCCAAAATTCCCTCTCGACGCGCCCGTTCTGCAAAACTCACAAGCGTGCTGACAGTGTCCAAAGCATTGATATTTTTCGTAAAAAAGGCATTTTTAAGCACACCGGTCAGTCCTACGACAGTTTTGAGGGGAAAGTTTGTCAATGTGCACGCGAAGGTTCCTCCTATGACGATCAAAATCGAGGGAACGTCTATGAAGATCGTGATACTCCCACCGACCAAAATCGCCGAGACAACCAATCCCGCCGCTAAAACCAAACCAACAACCGTTGATAAATCCACCAGTGAACCTCCTCGCGAGTCAAATCCAATACAGTATTATCGGTTGGTATTAATCTCCCGTTTATAGGATATACACTTTTCCCGGACTTCTTCGACCGTATCCCGGACAATATATTTCCTTCCCGTCACTAAAGTTATGACCGTATCCGGTGTGGATTCAAGCGTCTCGATCAAGTCCGCATTCAACACAAAGATAGTGCCCTTCAGTTTTGTTAATTCAATCACTCCGGTTCTCCTCACCGGAATACCCGGCATACATTCGGCGAGTTCTTTTTCCGAAAGCGGTCTTTCAAATTTTTCTTCCAATGATTTCCGAATTTGTCGAACTCGGTTTTCATTCAAGGGTCCCAAAACCATCTCACATCCCTCTCCGTCCAGTTTACCATTCTTTCTCTTGACTTTCCAACTTTTGAGATGAAATAGATGCTTTTCATTTATTCTACTATTTGATACGCCAATAGAAAATGTGTGGTGACAGGTATTCGGTGGGATGTTCTAAAATACAATCGTGAATGGAAAATCCGAAGGAAATCAATGAATATGACGAATAACGATTCCATTTACAATGTAATTAACCTTTTCCGCAACACTTGTCGCAATATCCGCCAACCGTTCCAGATGCCTGATTAAGGAAGACAATTCCAGCAAGCCGGCCGATTTTTTAGGATTTCGATGGATTTCCGCTTTGATCATTTCCCTAAAAGAGAGGCGCATTCGGTCCACTTCGCCGTATTCTTTACACACTAGAATAGCGGCCTCCGCATCCAGGTCTACAAAAGACGCCAAACTACGCTGCACCACGGATCGAACTTTTTTCGCCATTTCCGGTAAATTAATGTACATCTCATGAGTGTAATTCACCAGGTATAGCGATTTCGAGCGTTTCAACTAGATCGAAGTGGATCACCAGAATAAGATATAAAGCAACACAAAAAACTTTAATAGGCCAATAATGAAAAGAAGAGATTTTTTCAAGACAATCACTTACGGGAGTCTGGCATGTACTTTTTCTTCTCCCCTCGCCTTGCAGGCTGTAGCTCGTGGTGGAAATCCCAATATCCTCTTGATCGTGGTCGATGATTTGGGGTATGCAGAACTCGGGTGTCAGGGAAATACAGACATTCCAACTCCCCACATCGATTCGATTGCGCAAAATGGGATCCGATTCACCGATGGATATGTGAGCGCATCCGTTTGCTGCCCCTCCCGTGCCGGCTACATGACCGGCCGCTATCAAACACGGTTCGGCCATGAATTCAACGCTATCGGCGTACAAAACAACGAAGAAGGCATTGGATTGCCGTTATCCGAAACCACGATGGCCGATGCTCTAAAAAAGCAAGGGTATGCAACCGGTCTGGTCGGAAAATGGCATCTTGGCGGTTCTGCCGCATACCATCCTCTCGAACGCGGCTTCGATGAATTTTTCGGATTTTTGCATGAAGGTCATTTTTACGTACCACCTCCCTATGAAGATGTCACTTCATACCTGCGTATTACAAAGATGCCTGAAGGGACGAAAGCACCGCTCGTAAAAGGCCGATTCATCTTCAACGACCACTTTCATTATGACGAACCGCAGTACGATCTCGAGAATCCGATTCTTCGCGGCACACAAAAAGTCGAAGAGAAAAACTATCTGACCGATGCCCTTACTCGTGAAGCGCTGAGTTTCATCAACCGCCATCAAGAAAACCCATTTTTCCTTTATTTATCCTATAATTCCCCTCACAGCCCGTTACAAGCACCTGACGATTACATGAAGAAGTTTGAACACATCGATGATATCCAGCGTCGTGTATTCGCGGCAATGGTGTCCAACCTCGATGACAATATCGGGAAAGTATTGAAACGGCTGAGAGAGTTGAATCTCGAGGAAGATACACTTATTTTCTTCTTCAGCGATAACGGCGGACCGACAAAGGAATTGACCTCCAGCAATCTACCCTTGCGAGGCGGAAAAGGATCGTTATTCGAAGGCGGCATCCGTGTTCCGTTTCTCATGCAATGGAAAGGCCATCTCCCCGCAGGAGATGTCTATGAAAAACCGGTCATTTCCTTGGATGTCATGCCAACAGCCCTGGCTGTCGCTGGAAACGAATCGAAAATTCCCAACAACCTTGACGGCGTGAACCTTCTCCCCTATCTGCAAAAAGAAAAACAAGAAGCACCCCATGATACACTGTTTTGGCGTAGCGGCGACAATATCGCACTCAGAAAAGGCAAATGGAAACTGGTGCGCCAGCGCGAAAAATGGGGCGAAAAGGGACAGTTTCAACTGTTCAACCTCGTCGAAGACATCGGTGAAAAAAACAATTTGATCGAACAATACCCCGAGATCACAAGCAAATTGAAAGAAAATCTTGATAAAATGAATGAAAAAAAGGTCGATCCGCTATGGCGCGGCAAATGGAATCCGACGCGGACCAATCGTCCCCTCCAATTTGTGGAATAATTATTATGAATCAAAGAATCCTTTCCTATGCAGAATTGCTTAAACTGAAACGGTGGAATACACCGACGATCTACAACGGTTGGGAGCAAATCACGAAGCATGACCGGACGAAAGGCTGTTTCAACACCGAAGAAACCCGCGATTTTATGCCGACAATGGGGCCGATGATCGGTTATGCTGTTACAGTAGTCATCGAACCCAGCAATCCGGAACACCCCAGAAACAATCCAAATGCCTGGAATGAATATCGGCAATACATCAGTGAAATTCCCAGCCCCAAAATCGTTGTCGTCCAAGACCTGGACAAACCGAATGTTGTCGGCGCGTTTTGGGGAGAGGTAAACAGCAATACCCACCGCACGCTGGGATGTGTCGGAACGATCACCGACGGAGCGATCCGTGATGTGGATGAAATGCACAACGCCGGATTCAAAGCTATTGCGAAACGGATGTGTGTGGGGCACGCCTACAGTACACCTGTTCGTTGGAACTGCGAAGTTGAAGTATTCGGCTGTACCATCCGCCCCGGACAATTGATCCATGCGGACAAACACGGATTTCTCGTAATCCCGGAGGAAGACCAAGAACAATTGTACGATGCAGCATGCTTTATGGACGCCAACGAATGCAACACCGTCATCCCAGCGGCACGAGGAACAGCAGGAAAATCAATGACCGAAATACTAACAAATATGCATCAAGCCATGAACGACTTTCAACAAGCCGTCCGTGATAAATTCCATAAATAAATATAGAGGAGATGTAGAATGAACCATCCTATGAAACGACGAGATTTTTTAACATGCACTGCGGCACTGAGCGCTGGAATAATCTTCGGACAAAAAGGAATCGCTTCCGAAACCAAGAAAAAATGGCAAATTGGTTGCTACACACGGCCGTGGGATAAATTCGACTATCGCGTGGCCTTGGATGAAATCGCAAAAGCGGGATTCAAGCATGCGGGGCTGATGACCTGCAAATCGAAAACCCGGTTAGTAATTTCAACCGAAACCTCTTTGGAAGAAGCGCAACAAATCGGTGAAGAAGTGAAAAAACGCGGCCTGGAAGTCCCGTCGGTGTACGGAGGCGGAATCCCAGTTCAGAAATCCCTCGAAGCCGGAATCGAAGGTCTGCGCAAATTGATCGACAATTGCGTCGCTGCCGGTGCCAAAACCTTGCTGATGGGCGGCATTGGATCTGAAGAGCTGTACGATAAGTATTATAAAGCCATCGCCGAATGCTGCGATTACGCGGAAAGCAAAAACCTGGGGATCACCGTAAAACCGCATGGCGGTTTGAACGCCACCGGCCCCGAATGCCGCAAAGCGATCGAAAAAGTGAATCATCCGAATTTCACCCTCTGGTACGATCCCGGCAACATTTATTTCTACTCCAACGGAGAATTGAATCCTGTGGAAGATGCAGCCACCGTGAACGGCATTGTAACGGGTATGTGCGTCAAAGATTACAAACACCCGAAAAATGTCGCCATAACCCCCGGAACAGGCCAAGTCGATTTCCCCGCCGTCATGGCTGTTCTGAAGAAAGGCGGTTTTACAAGTGGGCCATTGGTTATCGAAACGTTAGCCCCAGGCAATCGTGAGGAGATCCTCGAAGAAGCCAAAAAAGCAAGACAATTCGTGGAATCGTTTTTAAGTGAATAAAAAATGAATTGATTTCTTCCGACCAGCATGCATCACCGCTAAGATATAAGTAAGTAGGAGAATCACGCATTACGACCCATCTAAATTTAAATACGATGGGTCACGACCCATCCTACAACTGGGAGCGTGGACATCCTTGTCCGCATTTGAAACGCACAAGATAGCAAACTCGCACCCCAGTCAGGCAAGATACCTTCTCTCCGAACGCCTTGCCATTGTTACTCTTTTCGCAGTATAAATGATCGAGAAGTATATTTCTCTGAATTGCCCATTAAAAAATATGTCAACAATCCACCTGCAGGACAAAATCATCATCATCATCGGCGGAACCACCGGCATCGGCTTATCCGCCGCCAAAGCCTGCCTGAACGCAGGAGCGTACGTTCTGACAACCGGTCTGTATGAAGAAAGCAGCAACCAAGCCAAACAAGAATTAGGCAAAAATAGCCTTGTCCTCACCAGCGATGCCATACAGCCACAATCCGCAGAGCAAGCTATACAAACGGCAATCGAAAACTGGGGAACAATCGACGGCCTTTATCACGTCGCAGGCGGCAGTGGACGCCGGCAAGGAGACGGCCCCCTGCATGAGATTACCGACGACGGTTTCCAATACACCCTCGACTTGAATTTGAAATCCTTATTCTATTCCAATCGAGCGGCGGTTCGGTATTTTTTGGAGAATGAAAAAGGCGGCTCAATTGTCAACGTCTCCTCCGTTATCGCCTATTCACCTTCTCCCCGCTATTTCGCCACACACGCCTATCCGGCAGCCAAAGCGGCGATCATCGGCATGACGCAATCTTGTGCGTCGTATTATTCTACCTACAATATACGCTTCAATGCCATCGCACCGGGAATGACCATAACGCCGATGTCCCAACGGGCAGCCGGAAACGAAACCATCATGCAATATGTGAAAAGCAAACAACCATTAGACGGTGGACGGGCCGGTTCTCCGTCGGATATGGATGCGGCGGCTGTATATCTCTTATCCGACGCATCCCGCTTTATGACCGGCCAGGTTCTGACCATCGATGGCGGATGGTCAATCACAGACGGACAATATCAATACTCCGACCAGGAAACACCATGAGTGCATGTAAAGAGTACATTACCAAATGCCGTGAACTGACCGAGATCATCGAACGGCAGGAAACAAAAATTCAACAAGCTGCAGAATGGTTTGTGCAATCTATCTTGAGCGGCCGTATGGTTCACCTTTTCGGATCAGGACACAGCCGCATCATCGTAGAAGAAATGTGGCCGCGCTATGGTTCTTTCCCCGGTTTTCACCCAATCGTCGAACTATCGCTGACCTATCATAACAATGTCGTGGGACCGAACGGACAACGCCAGGCCATGTTTTTGGAAAATGTCAGCGGTTTGGCGGAACGGATTCTACGCAATTTTGTGCTATCCGAAAACGATTCGGCTCTCGTCGTGTCATCCAGCGGCGGCAATATCGTCCCAATCGAGATGGCGGCTGGTTTCCAAAAACACAAAATAAAAGTCGTCTCCATCGTCAGCAAACGTCATTCGGAGGTAACGCCAACCCGTCATCCAGGTGGCGCTTATCTGCAGGATTACTCCGATCTCGTACTGGATACAGGAGCACCACCGGGCGACGCGATGGTGAACATTCCCGGTTTGGAAACTCCTGTATCGCCCGGTTCGACAATCGGCGGTTGTATGCTGGTCAATGCAATCAAAGCGGAAACCGCTGCCCTATTGACAGAAGCGGGGCAACCGCCATTGGTCTTGACCGGCGCCGCGATCCTCGGTCCGCGAAAATCATCTGTATTATTCGAGGAGGCGTATGACGAACATGCACGCCGCCTTTCAAGGCTGTATCAGAACATTGGAAAAGAAGAAGAGTAAATTTTCTTATAGATGTATAATGGGCACGATTTTCGATCCATTGATATTTTGAAAATGATGGGTCAATAACCCATCCTACAGGATGAATTATGAACGAAATGCCTTTACGAACCACGGTCATCGGCAGTTATCCTTTCCCGAGCTGGCTCGAATTCGCATGCCAAAACTTGCATCAATTCGGCAGCGCCGACATTGCCGAATTACAGGACGACGCCGTCATTACCGCAATCCACGACCAAACGGCTGCGGGACTGGATGTGATCTCCGACGGAGAGCAAACCCGCTTGGACTTCAATCTCTCGTTCTACGGATATCTCGTCGGAATCGAAATGGAAAGCGAATCTCCCCGGCGTTTCGGACCACCGGCTCACGACCAACGAGGGAAGCACAATATCATCGGTGAACTCTGCGCTCCGCGCGGCTTGGGGGTTGTCGAAGAGTATGAACGATTGAATTGGTTGGCTCCAGCGGGACCGGCGTTAAAGGCAAGCATCCCCGGTCCTTTCACGCTTAGCGGTCGCTTGATTCCCAATGAACAGTATCCCGACCGGTATGCGATCACCGAAGCGCTGCTTCCTATCGTTCGCCAAGAAATCGAGAACTTATTGCAAGCAGGATGCAGGGAAATTTGCGTCGATGAACCATCAATGAGTTGTTATGGATACAGGGAAAATACCAAACGATTCGTTGATATCTTCAATCGCACAGTCGAACCGGCGATTGGAAATTGCCGTGTCTGTACCCACCTCTGTTTCGGCAATTACAAAGGCCATGCCGTTGGTTATCGCCGATATGCACCCCTTTTCCCAGACTTTTTGGAACTGAAAGCCAATGAAATCCATGTCGAGATGGCCAACCGTGAATTCGCCGAAATCGAGTGTATCGAAGCAATCGCCAATAAGACAGATGTTGCCGTCGGAATCGTGGATGTAAAAAGTTACTATATCGAATCAGTGGAAGATATTGTCGAACGGGTGCGTTTTTGTTTGAAATATGCCCCGGCCGAACGGCTATCGTTCGCTCCGGACTGCGGCTTGAGCCAAACCGCCCGGTGGGCAGCGCGTATGAAACTGAAAAATATGGTTGAAGGAGTACATCAAATACGGAGCGAGTTGGGATTATGAAAGAACCGTATTTCTATGATGAGTCATTCTTGAACGATGTAAAAGAAGCGGAACAGGATTTGGACACCATTCACCTCTGGTGGCTCGGTCAAAGTGGATTTCTCCTTCAATGGAAAAGAGATTATGTCCTACTGGATCCTTATCTTTCGGACTCTCTAACAAAAAAGTATGCCAATACGGATAAACCTCACGTTCGTATGACAAAGCAGGTTGTTCAACCGGAAGCCTTACATTTTATCCATGCTGTCTCATCCAGCCACAATCACACCGATCATCTAGATGCGGAAACTCTCAATCCACTACGGCAGGTCAATGAGGATTTGATCATTATCACACCGAAAGCGAATAAACAATTTGCTGCGGAACGGCTGCAATGCTCACCGGTTGAATTGGTCGGTTTGAATAATGGAGACTCTATTCACGTTGGAGAATTCTTTTTTACTGCAGTTCCGGCCGCGCACGAAGAAATAGAACGGGATGAAAACGGAAATCACAAATATCTAGGATACATCGTACAATGTGGTCCCTGGACGATTTATCATTCCGGCGATACGGTTCGCTTTGCAGGAATGGCCGAACATTTGCGCATTTTTTCAATCGACATCGCTATCCTCCCCATCAACGGACGCAATCCCGAACGGCGTGTGCCAGGAAATTTAACTGGCACGGAGGCAGCGCAACTCGGTAAAGCTATTGATGCGCAAATCGTAATCCCCTGCCACTTCGACATGTTTGAATTCAACACGGTATCCCCAGAAAAATTTATCCAAGAATGCCGAAAGATTAAACAATCATATCGAGTCTTGCAAAACGGAGAACGATTCAACGGTACCGAAATCTGAAAATGGAGAGAACTATGGCCAAATGGAAAATCGCAGGAATCAATTTCGATCACATGCATATGGGTGACAATTTACGAATGGCGTTCGAGCATCCGGACGCTGAGATCGTAGGCATTTGCGACGAACAACCGGAGCGTATGCAAACCGCCAAGAACGGCTTCAGCATCCCCGGCGACCGCATTTTTACGGACTATCGGGAATGTATGGAAACCACAAAACCGGATATCGTATTGCTTTGCCCCGCGACCGCCAAGCATGGCGAATGGACGAAAAAAATTGCTCCATTCGGCACGCATATCATCATGGAAAAACCGTTTGCCGCCTCTCTGGCTGAAGCGGATGAAATGATAGCCGCGATGAAAACAAGCGGAAAACGTCTGGCGATCAACTGGCCGCTGGCGTGGTATCCACCCCATGTCACCTCGAAACGGCTCATTGATGAAGGAAAAATCGGTGAGGTGATCGAAGTGCATTATTATGACGGCAACCGTGGCCCCCTCTGGCATGTCGCCGACAAAATGGAAACCGATACGGCAACCGTTCAGCGGGAAAAACCCAAGAGTTGGTTTTACAAAAAAGCACACGGCGGTGGGTCGCTGCTCGATTATCTCGGTTACGGAACCACACTGGGAACCTGGTACCATAATGGCAAAGAGCCAATCGAGGTAACAGCGATCTGCGATGAGCCGGAAGGGCTGGAAGTCGATGAACACAGTATCACCATCGCCCGGTATACACATGGTTTGTCAAAATTCGAAACCCGCTGGGGAACATTTACCGATCCATGGACCCATCAACCACAACCGAAATGCGGTTTCGTCATCGTCGGCACCAAAGGCACTATCAGCAGTTATGATTTTGAAAAGACAATCCATCTTCAAACGGAGGATTCACCGGAAGGCAAAACCATCCCGGTCGATTCGCTTCAACCGCCGTTCCAAAATCCGGTCCAATACGTAATCCATTGCCTTGAAAACGGTACACCGGTTGAAGGTCCCTTATCGCCGCAACGATCCCGAATCGGCCAACAAATCGTCGATACCGCCGTGATCAGCGCAAAAGAAAAACGAACCGTTCCACTCATCAAGTAGTAGAAGAAGATCTATGTGTCTTCCCGTATATGGGATTGATACATCAAAACAAAGGGGAGAATTCGATGACAGAAACCAATAATGACGACTATGGAATCGCAAAAGTGGCGGATAGCAAACCGATTGAGGCTCCGGTCTTACCCTACCGCCCCCCGAGACCGAAAAACTACTGTCCGCGCATCGGTTTGATCGGCTGCGGTGGAATCAGTGGGCATCATTTGAAAGCGTATCAACGTATGGGACTCGATATCGTTGCGCTTTGCGATATCGTCAAGGAGAAAGCGGAGCAGCGCAAAGATGAATTTTATCCGAACGCCGATGTCTACGATGATTACCGTGCTGTATTGGATCGTTCAGATATCGACGTCGTTGACCTTGCAACCCACCCACCCGAGCGGACCGCCATGCTCGAAACGGCTATCGATGCGGGGAAGCACATTCTGAGTCAAAAACCGTTTGTACTCGATCTCGATTTCGGTCAACAATTAATCGATAAAGCGAAGGCTAAAAACGTAAAATTAGCCGTCAACCAAAACGGCCGTTGGGCACCGCATTTCAGTTACATGCGGGAAGCGATTGAAGCCGGTCTCATTGGCGAGATTCTATGTGTCCATCAGGAAATCGATTGGGATCACAGCTGGATTTGCGGGACTGAATTCGAAAATGTGAAACATCTTATCCTTTATGATTTCGCCATCCATTGGTTCGATATCGTTTCCTCGTTTTTGGAAAAAAACGAATGCGAGGTCGTCTATTCTTCGATTGCCCGCAGCCCAGTCCAAGAAGCAAAACCGAGTATGATGGCTCATGTGATCGCTGATTTCAAAAACGCACAAGCCACTTGGTCGTTCAACGCCGATACCCGGTTTGGTCCGATGGATCAGACGACTGTCATCGGCAGCCATGGAACGCTGCGCAGTGCAGGGATCGATTTAACCTACCAAGAGGTTACACTCTTCACGGGAGAAGGCCATGCAACTCCCAATTTGTTAGGAACATGGTTCGATGAGGGATTCGAAGGGGCAATGGGTGAATTGCTTTGCGCCATCGAAGAAAACCGCGAACCGAAAAATAACGCCGCCAGTAACCTTCGCAGCCTTGCCCTCTGCTTCGCCGCCGTAGCCAGCGCCGAACAAGGAAAGCCAATCCGAGCCAATGCCGTCCGATCACTCCCCAGTGATGAATAAAATGGGTAACAAGGGCAGGTAGGGGCAGTTCGCGAACTGCCCCTACTGTCATCCTTGCTATCCATCATAATTATACTACCCAAGGTTCACGCTTTGGTATTGTCAATAATTCATTGGCCTCATCATCATCGATGAAACATTCATTTATCGGATCCCATTTCAACGAACGTTTGACTTTTTGAACAATCCCCCCCAACAAGAGGACACTCACAGCCCGATGAGCAGTTTCGACATCACAGATCGTCCGCTTTCTCGTTCGCACACATTCAAGGAAATTTCCGGAATGGCTCTCGCTTTTGTATAGATGAACATCATCCGGTCCAAGCGGTTTTTTCACAATACTCGCCGGTTTGGAAACCAAATGCTCACGATCCACAGCGATTTTGCCTTCTGATCCGATATACCATCCACCACCTGTTTCACCGATTTTTTTATCCTGATACGGTCGCCCATAAACCACAACTCCATTGGCATACCGGTAAGCGGCGCTCCCGTTATCAAGATAGACTTCAACAGGGCCGGTGCGGTCGGCATCGAGCGCCCATTGAACAATATCGTAATGATGTTGACCCCAATTGATCCCGCCGAATCCGAATAAATGTGCATCGGAACGGCCTTGATAGGTAATTTTTGGAGCGGGTCCCAACCATAAATCCCAATCCAAATGATCCGGAACGGGAACCACATCGCCGGAACCATCGGGCCAATTGACTCCACCGCCGTCACGATAGGCGTATATATGCTTTAATTCCCCCACGCACCCACTGCGAATCATTTCACACGCCCGCCGAAATTTCCCATCATATTCGGAGCGCTGCTGTGTGCCGGCTTGAAACACTCGATTGTTTTTCCGAACGGCTTCGACTACGGCTTGACTTTCATGAATGGTGACCGCTGTAGGTTTTTCGCAGTAAATATCCTTTCCGGCTTCCGCCGCCATCACTGCCATAGTCGCATGCCAATGGATCGGAGTAGCGATTAAAACAGCATCAATCTCATCTACCGCTAACAAATCCCGAAAATCCCGAAACGCTTTGCAACTTTGATAACTCCCTTCGCCGAATTTTTGAGAATAAAATTCGTCTACTTTTTTCTTGGAATTTTCACGCCGATCCCGCCATACATCACAAACACCCAATACCTGCACATCTTCTCTGGCTAGATACCCGCCAGGTAGATAGGTCCACGCTTCACCGAATAAATGCCCGTTACCCATCGTTCCCATCCCAATAAATCCCATCGTAATCCGATCATTTGGGGAAGAGTGATTCCTCCCAAATACAGAAGAAGGAACAATGGCAGGGGCGGCCACACATCCCCCCATTACCAGTCCGCTATACTGCAAAAAGTTACGCCGCGTTATCTGTTTCCAATTTTTCATCACTTGATCCTCTCCTTCTCAATAGAAAACTCATTTCAAGGAATTTTGTACTGCCATTTTAAGCGGGTTATCCGGATAAAAAATCAGGTCGGCCCTGTCGAAATCCATAATCCAGCAAAAGATGGCTTCACTTTCACTTACTACGCGATATTTACAGAGAATAGCATGAATATTGTGAGGTTTCTATTCTGTGAGTCGTGGTAAAAAATGGTGCTGATTCGATTTTCACCTACACGTAAGATGGCTCAAAATAATTGATCTTTTATCAAAAGACATTCGAGGTATCTCGATGACAAGAACTTTTGAAGATATAGAGCATAAATTTAATCGATCAAGCGAACTCTTTATATCAGAGTATACATGCTAATTTTACAAGAAATCGATTTTACTCTCTACAATTATGCTGAATATTCGAGTAATATTGTTTATGAATAATTCTCACAGAATTTTACAAACAGTTTCATTGAAGATGCTGCCATTCTGATTCTTGATCATTCTTATGATTGTTTTCATTCTAAGCCGCCGGAAAACGCCTACTTCAGTACGATACTCGTTTATTTAGGTTTACGAATGGATACTTTCGTGGTATACAATATAAGTTTAATGATCAAAACGATAATGACCCGGTTCATGAATGGATAGAGGAACAATTACAAAATGAGTCAATCTTCCTATACCGAGACTCTCACGAATCACCTGCAAGAGAGTCACTGCGAGACTGAACCTTTTTCTCAGGAATATTCCTTTTATGAAGAAGTCGAACAATCCCTCAATCAAGCGGTATCCGTCTTGATATCCGAACAACATGAAGAGGGATATTGGTGCGGTGAACTCGAAGGAGATTCGATTCTACAAAGCGAATACATTCTGTTAAAATTCATCATCAACCAGGAAGATGACCCACGTCTCGTCAAAATCGCCAACTATCTTCGCAGTCAGCAAAGAGAAGAAGACGGTGCATGGTTTCAATTTCCCGGTTCCGCTCCCGATTTAAGTGCGACGGTGAAATCGTATCTTGCTCTGAAATTGCTAGGGGATGATATCAACGCTCCTCACATGCAAAAAGCGCGTAAATTAGTATTACAACTGGGTGGTGCCGAACATTGCAATACCTATAGTAAATTTTATCTTGCAGCTCTCGGACAAATGCCCTGGAATTCTGTACCGGCTGTTCCTCCGGAAATGATCCTTTGCCCAAGATGGCTTTTCTTTCATATCAACAAAGTTTCAGCATGGACACGCACGATGATCATGCCTATTGCCATCGTCAGTCATTATCGGCCGGTCCGGCACTTACCGGATTCCAAGTCCATCCAAGAACTGTATGCCAATCCCGATTACTTTTTGAAGCCTTTTGTGGGTGAATACGACCAAAAGTGGTTCAGCTGGAAAAACTTTTTTCTCTTAGTCGATAAATTCGTTAAATTGTGGGTAAAATCCGGAATTCTCCCTTTCCGAAAAATGTCCTTGAAAAAAATTGAAAATTGGATTCGAGAACACGCCGATCCCAAATATGCCAACGGCGTGGGCGCTATTTTTCCACCCATGGTTTATAACCAAATCGCCTTCCGATGTTTGGGATATGATCCGGAGGGTAACTTTTTAAATGAAGCCGAAAAACAGCTGGATCATTTTATGATCGAAGAAGATGAAACCATACGGCTCCAGCCTTGCTTTAGTCCCGTTTGGGATACTGGGATTGCATTGTATGCATTGACACAAGCAGGATTGGATTCAACACATAAGGCCATCGATCGCGCGTGTGAATGGCTGATTGCCAAAGAATGCCGGCACCCTGGCGATTGGATCGCGAATGTGCGGGAACCCATCGAGCCTTCCGGATGGTTTTTCGAATTCAACAATGCTTTTTATCCCGATGTGGATGATACAGCCATGGTGACCATGGCTCTGAAGCAAGCCAAAAACGGAAAAACGAAAAAAACCTTGGATCGTGCGATCAAATGGATTCTCGCCATGCAGAATGACGATGGTGGATGGGCCGCTTTCGATCGTACGAAACATCGTCCCTTATTGGAAGCCATTCCTTTCGCCGATCACAACGCCATTCAAGATCCTTCCTGCCCCGATATTACCGGCCGGGTTTTGGAATGCTTGGGGCATCATGGATTTACCATCAAAGACAAGGCTGTCTTCAATGCAGTCCGTTTCATTCAAAGTCATCAACTGCCAGAGGGTTGTTGGTTCGGCCGGTGGGGAGTCAATTATATCTACGGCACCTGGGAAGTACTTTGCGGCTTGGAAAACGCCGGTGTCAACATGAAAGAACCCTGGGTGCAAAAAGCCGGTAATTGGTTGAAAGAAATTCAAAAAAACGATGGTTCTTTCGGAGAATCCGCCAATAGTTATGAGGATGTCTCCCTCAAAGGTATGGGACCTTCCACAGCCAGCCAAACGGCATGGGGGATCATGGGTTTGATGGCAGTGTACGGTGCAAACGATCCCGCCGTCAAAAAGGCGGTTCAATGGCTGATTGATACCCAACAAGTATCCGGATCCTGGGAGGAACCATTCTTTACCGGAACCGGATTTCCCCGTGTCTTTTATCTACGATACCATTTATACCGACTCTACTTCCCCATAATGGCCATTGGAAAATTTATACATTCCTATTCCTAATCTTTGCATTCTTTTTACTTCTCTTCTAATATCTCTTCAAATGATGTTACAATAATGTAAGAATAGTAGGAATAAATTATTGGAATCTTTTGTTTGTGGAGGAAAATATGTTGAAAACTTGTATTATGCTATTTGTGTCTCTCATGGTTGCCAGTGCACCTTTCGCTCAAGACGATCTCATCATCGTCAACGATTTCGAAACCGATGTCGGCCAATTTACAGGCTGGGTTGCTTTTTCCGATTTGACGCAACCGGATGAACCCAAACATAGCGGCGAATATGCCGGTCTGCTTGAGGTGGCTCATGCCGATGGTGGTTGGGCAAGTTCCATTTATACCTTCCCGGAACAGTTTGAAGCCGCGGATGTGGACGAATTTCACATGTGGGTCTATTCCGAGCAACCATTTCGAATGCGAGTCGATCTCGAAGTGGAAATCCCCATGGGATTCCGCTATTACACGCCCGACGATGTTGGCACATGGAAAGAATTCGTTTTTTGGCTTTCGTCGGAACAATCAAAATTATGGGAAGAGCGTCTCTCACCAGCCGATCAACTCCGCCTGTGGATCAATCCTTCCGCCGAAACTCACGACGGTGTCGATTACCCCAACGGCTTTGAAGGTACTATTTTTATTGACGATATCAGCGTTCGCAAGCGCCAACCGGTCGAGCGGGAGTATCTCCCTCTTATCGGCTTCAATCAAACCTCCGATGAAGAGCTGATCACACTCAACGCAGGTACATATTTTGAAGTCGATACCAATGGCGATCCACCTCCAACAGAAGGTGATGGTTTCCTAGTCTTTGAATTTACTTCTGGGTGGAATGAAAATTTCACCATTAATTTAAAAGATTATCCGCAAATCCTGGATTATGATCGAATCCATCTGGATATCTTTGTCGATGCCGATTCTTCCAACTGGGCAGCCTCGTCCCTTATTCTCAGGTCGTCATGGGTGGATGAAAACGGCAACGATCAAGGAACCGGCTGGGCAACCTTGAGCGAAAATATTCTCGGTTCCGCGGTCGGCGATTGGGGCGAACTCTCCGGTCAATATGGGCCGGTGGACAGTGAAGGATTTCAACTGAACTGGTTATGGGACGAAATCGAAGGCGTTTTCGATGATCCGAATGGAACCATTTCACTGACGCTAAGCAGCCAAGGCGCCGATGGAGTCGATCTGGCTTTTGCGTATGTGGACAACATCCGGCTATCCCGTCCGGTCGGTGGCGTTTCGGTGCAAAATTGGGAATTGCATTAAATTGAATTCACCATAACAAAGGAATGATTTTAAAGGTTTTCTGTTGATACTCTTCGTACTCTTTCCCAAACCTTTGCAGTAACGCCTCTTCTTCAATCCGCATTCGATAAAACAGAGCAGGAATACCGAAAAGAATCATAAATAAAAATCCCGCCATCGATCCAAAACAGATCGGAATTCCGGTATATTGAATATGAGAAATTTGATCCCCTACCGTAGTCAAATGAAAAACAATCGCATCAAGTGTTGAAAAAACAAACACAAGTTTAAAAGAAAAAACAACGAGGTAGTATGAGAAATGTTCTTTCGTTTTCACTCGCGGCTGATACATTCGGAAGAGATTCAAACTCCACTCAGCAAGAGACCAACCAACAAGAATAAGAATACCGATCAAGACAGGTCTTTGTGATGGTTCCATTAGACCTGAAAGAATAGGATCAAACATGAGACAGCGCCTCTATAACACAAAGATTCAAAAAAACGATTTTTACGTCTATAATCATTTCATAAGTCGTTTCCATGCAAAAGGGGGAGAACATGTTCGAAAAAAGCACTCGCCGTCAATTTCTTTATTCCACTACACAATCTGCGTTCGCTGCACCCTTCATCATGACTCGTCACCGAAAAGACAAGCCCAATCTATTGTTCCTGTGGACCGATGAGCAACGCGCCGACACCATGGCAGTGTATGGAAATCATACCATTCATTCTCCGAATTTAAATACACTTGCAAGTGAATCCGTGGTGTTTGAAAAAGCCTATGTCAGCCAGCCGGTTTGTACACCATCCCGCTCGACAGTCTTAACGGGTCTGTGGCCCCACACAAATTCCTGTGTCGAAAATAATATCCCACTTCCGCAATCCGTTCCCTGCCTTCCCGAACTTATCGGCGATCCCGACTATCGCACCGCCTATATGGGCAAATGGCATCTCGGCGATGAAATCTTCGCTCAGCACGGTTTCCAGGAATGGATCGCAATAGAGGACGGTTATCGAAGATATTACAGAGAAGGCCGAGACAAAAATGCCAAAAGCGATTACTGGTCTTTTTTGAACGACCTTGGCTATGAACCGAACACGGATGACGGTTACTACAGCCGCAGTTTCGCCGCCCGGCGTCCCCTGGAACATTGCAAACCGAAATTTTTGGAACAAAAAGCCTGCGATTTTCTGGAACGCCATCGCGATGAGCCGTTTCTCTTACACATCAATTTCTTAGAGCCGCATATGCCGTTCTTCGGACCGCTCGACGATGAGCATCATCCCACCGAAATTGATTTGCCGGAAAACTTCAACGATCCGTTGGAAGCCAATGAACCGTTGCGATATCGTTTATTACGCGAGCGATATCGGCAGCGAGGGTTTGAAGGCCACGATCTCAAAAAAGAAAACGGTTGGCGGCGATTGATTGCAAACTACTGGGGGCTGGTATCGCAAGTCGATTTGAGTGTAGGAGCAATTCTAACACAACTCGAGAAATTAGGCTTGTCCGACAATACCATCGTCGTATACACCAGCGATCACGGCGATATGATGGGTTCCCATCAACTGCTGGCCAAAACGGTGATGTACGAAGAATCGGTCCGAGTCCCTTGGTTAATGCGTATCCCGCAGCAAGGAAGAAAACAACAACTCATCCATGACCGCGTCAGCCATATCGATCTTGTTCCCACACTCATGGACTTGATGGGAAAACCGGTACCGGATTCCCTTTCGGGACACTCCCTCATTCCGTATTTAAAAGGTGGCCCCTTCCCCAACGATCACGTTTTCATAGAATGGAATCCATCCGGGCGCAGGAACGCCCCAAATTCGATTCCCAAGATATCCGAAAATGCCGTCGAAAATGCCGGGAACGCTTCTATCCGCACCGTTCTTTCACCGGACGGCTGGAAACTCTGCTGGTCCGATCTCGACCACTCTCAGCTGTTTGATTTGAATACCGATCCGTATGAAACAACGAATCAATACGACAAGTCAGAGCACAAACAAACCATCAAGCATCTGGAACAAAAAATCCGTGAATGGCAAGAATCTTCACAAGACACTGTATCTTTCTTATAATTCCATGAAAAATATATAAAAGGATTGAAATGAATTCCCGATTTATCTTAACACAATACATCGACAAAGCATTATCACATGCTGTCTATGAAAAACTTGAAGACAATACGTATGCCGGAAGGATTCCACTATGCAAGGGGGTTCTTTGCTTTGCAAAAACCCGTAGTGAGTGTGAGGTAGAATTACAATCCGTATTGGAGGATTGGATATGGTTAGGATTAAAATTAGGCCATCATTTACCGATTATTGAAGATATTGACTTAAATCAGGAACCAAAATATGAGCCGGTGGACACCATGTAAAAGACGGGATTGGGTTTAATATTTCGCTCAAAGAGTGGAATGATTAAGATTCTATTCCATCATAACGATTCTTCTATAATCAATTCTTCATTCTCCTCCAGTATCTCATCCCATGTTACCACACTCTCCCGATAAGAAGCCGTCCGGCCAAGAATCGCCGTCATGGTACTGTCAGCGGAATAATCGGCATGATTCATATAGTTTCCATTTCGAATCGCTTGCACGAAATCTTTGCAATTATTGTCCACACCGATATCCCAGGTATTATCGAATTCAGTACCTGGCCATGCATTTTCGCCCGTGATTTCGATTGGACCATTCCCCCAATTTTTCGCCCGATAATGAGCGTCTACTACTCCCAATTTCCCATAAATCCGCGCACCAAGATCTTCATATCCACGCATAAATTGTGAGCAGTTCAATGAAACTTTCGCTCCTTCACCATACCAATAAGTCACTACAAAATGATCCCACATCTCGCCGGCGTTCAAACGTGCCTTCAATCCACCGGTTCCAAACGCTTTCGTAGGGCGTGCTCCAATGATCCAATTGGCGATATCTACTGCGTGAACAGCCTGTTCGACAATACAAGCACCGGATAAAATCGGGTCGGTTACCCAACATCGCAGCCGCGCCGGTCCTGGCAACATTCCGGTTGTATCGGGCTTCCCTGGAGCGGGAAACTGATTGAAAACCTGCCCGCTGATCATTTCGCCAATGGCTCCATCATGCACACGCTTCACCGCTTCCATGAAAAACGGGCTGTTCCGCGATTGAAAATCGACAAGAAACGCGACTTTTCCTGCCGCCTTTTTGCCGGTTTCCTTTATGCTTGTACACCCCGGCACATCGATGGCAACCGGTTTTGCCAACCAAACGTGCTTACCAGCCTCTACCGCAGCCGCAGCGTGCTCAGGATGAAAATACGGCGGTGATTCGATAATCACCCCGTCCACACTCGAATTCAAAATTTCCCGATATCCGTATAATCCCGTATACGACTTCGAGACGGGAATATCGAACATATTCTGCACGATTTCCAACCGGTCCTTAAAATAATCGTGCGCGGAAACCAAGGCAATATCCTCCCCTACGTTGTAGACCATTTTCTTTCCGATAAACCGCCCTCGTCCACCGCAACCGATGATCCCGAGTTCGATTTTGGAGTTGGCTTTGCTCGCAAAGACGGTGTCGGATTTCACGAGAGAAATGCCCGTCATTCCAATTGTCGCTGAAGTGAGAAAAGAACGTCGATTTTTTTGATTGTCAACCATGTTCACATAACTCCCCTCTTTACTGATCGTGTCAATCATACTTTATGGTAAGAAATCATATTATGATAGCCCCGATTCTTACAAAATCGTCATTCGTATCGGAAGGTAATATATATCATGCGCTAGAATTCATTTCAACATTGAGAAGTATAGACAATACGCAAGTCCGCACTCGCTTGAAATCCTTGTTCAAGTCATAAAGGAATCCCATGACCGGATAAGGTGACTCGCAAAGTCAAAAAAAGAATTTTCATATCCAACAACAAAGACATATTGTGAATATAAGCGAGGTCGTACCGTAGTTTATGTTCGACGGGAGAATTGTAAAATCCATGAATTTGAGCCAGTCCGGTCATGCCCGGCCGAATCGATTCCCGCATCATATAGGCCGGAATGTTCTTCTTATGTTTTTCAGCAAAATGCGGACGTTCGGGACGAGGACCGACAAGACTCATATCCCCCTTCAACACATTGTAAAACTGCGGTGTTTCATCCAAATGCCACCGCCGCAAGAAACGCCCGATTCGTGTCACCCGTGGATCTTCTTCCCAGGACAATACCGGCCCGGAATTGGTTTCCGCATCTTTGAGCATTGTACGAAATTTATAAACAACAAAGATCTTCCCCTCCTTTCCAACTCGCCGCTGCCGGTAAAACACCGGCCCCTCGCTGGTTGCTTTGATCGCAATTGCGATTATCAGGAATACCGGAGAAAGAAGAATGAGACTACCAGTGGAAACCATAATATCCATTGTCCGTTTTACGAAAAATCCCCACTCGTACGCTCGCTCCGGTTCGAGCGTGATCAACGGCACCCCAGCCACCTGCCCAATCTCGACATGTCCGATTATGACTTCGTACAATTCCGGCAACAGCCGCACCTTACAACCGGTCGCCTGGCAATCGGAAATGATATTCAAGAGTTCCTGCCGATTCGCTTGCCGGCTGGTGACAATAATTTCCTGTACTTGATGCTCTTTCACCAAATCCGGCAAGTTGCGCATTCTTCCAATGATCGGAGCGCCGTTGCTTCGGCATTCGATGTCATCGTCGACCAAACCGGCCACTTCATGCCCCAAGCGGGAATATTGCTGAATATCCCGCTGAATGCTTTCCCCCAACTCTCCTGCTCCGACAATCAATATTCGCGTTCGATCATATGCCCAGCGCCTGCGCCTTTTTAAATAGAGTATGCGCCAAGAAAAAGCTCCAATCCAACTCAGAACAAAATTGAGAAGCAGCACATACCGCGAGATTTGAAAAGCCTTTTCCCCTTCCGGTACTTCGATGGGTTGAATGAGCGCCGTTGATTCACTGTAATTTTCCGTATACAAAATTGCCAGAAACTCGATCGCGTGCGCGATGACCATCGCACTGGCCGTAAAATAAACAATATCCACAGCAGTCAATCCACGGCTGAAGTCATACAATCGAAAAATGAACAATAATCCAATTCGGACCAAACAAATCGGGATAATAAGTACAATGTAAATATTGAGGTTCTCGACTCGGATATCCTGAAAACGAATCAAAAAGGAAAGAGATAAAGCGATAAAGACGACAAGGACGTCAACAAAGATGAATTTACCTAACGGTCCCTTCGGTGCACCTTTTTTTTCCATGAAAGTACCAATGTATCCTTTTTTGTTTTCAATAAAAATAACGGAATGCCGGCATCCCAGCCCGCAACTTTCAATGTGTGCGTTACTCTAAACATGCGGATATAGGGACAGACCTCTGTCTCTGCCCTTTTATTTGTGTATGTGAATCGATCACAATGATGAACTCAAAATAAACTTTATCATCCACCCCCTTTTTTACCAAGACTGCTACAACAACCATTGTTCCTTCTTGGTTTTTCAAGAAAACTCTTTATGATCAAAAGGTGAATCCTTTCAATATCGCAATTTTTTTGGAGGTTGCTAATATGTCCCAGAATGTCATACGGCTGATCGCATTCGGTGCTCATCCCGATGATTGTGAATTACTTCTCGGCGGATTGGCGGCAAAGTATGTTGCCCGTGGTTATGCCGTCAAATTCGTATCGATTACCAATGGAGACGCCGGCCACCAAATCGAAGGCGGCGGCGCACTTGCCCGCCGCAGAACCCACGAAGCGAAAAAAGCCGGAGATATTCTCGGCATCGAGTATGATGTACGCGATTTCCACGATGGAGAACTCTTACCGACATTGGACGCCCGCCGCGAAGTGATTCGTTTGATCCGTGATTGGGAAGCCGATCTCGTCATCAGCCACCGTCCCAATGATTATCATCCTGACCATCGATATACGGGGATGTTGGTCCAAGATGCCGCTTATATGGTCACCGTTCCGCATATTTGCCCGGGGGTTCCCGCCCTGAAAAAGAATCCCTTCTTTTTTTATGGCTGGGATCATTTTTGCAAACCCTATCCCTTTCAACCTGACATCGCCATCGATGTAGAATCGGAGATGGATAAAAAGTGGGTAATGGTGCATTCTCACACCTCTCAGTTTTATGAATGGCTGCCTTACCTGGATGGCATTCTGGATCAAGTGCCTAAAAGTGAAGAAGAGCGAAGAAAATGGCTGCCCGGTATATGGGATCCCTGGATGCTCGCCATGACTGAATGTTGCCGCGAGCGGTTGATCGAACGATATGGGGAAAGCAGGGGAAAAACGATTCGTTATGCGGAAACATTCGAAATCTGTGAATACGGACAACAACCGACAAGCGAGGATTTGGAGAAACTCTTCCCCCAATAATCGACTTTTTCGAGTACATCGGTCCGGAAACGCTTCCGTCATCCTTTGTTCATTCATTTCACTACTAAGGAAATACACTTCATGCCGATACACTCTTCCAGGAATACCGGCAAATGGGGGGCCATGCTCGCCGTTGGCTTGAGCATATTCATGTCCACTCTCGATATGAATATTATCAATGTATCCCTCCCGACTCTGGTAGAACAACTGAACACAGATTTCACCACCATCCAATGGGTCATTGTCATTTATGTGCTGGTTCTCACCACAATGACACTCGGCTTCGCCCGTTTGGGTGATATGTTTGACAAGAAAAAACTGTTCGCAACCGGATTGATTCTCTTCACAATCGCCTCCCTGCTCTGTGCTCTCTCTCCGTCGATCGGTTGGTTGATCGCCTTTCGCGGTTTCCAAGGCATTGGGGCCGCGATGACGCAAGCACTCGGACTCGCGATCATCACGTCGGCCTTTCCCGCTCATGAACGAGGCAAGGCGATGGGAATCGTGGGAACAGTCGTTTCCGTCGGTCTGTCGTCAGGGCCGGCCATCGGCGGGATTCTCATCGGCTTGGTTGGTTGGCGCTCGATTTTCCTCGTCAATATCCCAATTGGATTGATTGCCGTTTGGGCCGCCTCCCGTTATGTTTCTCCCTCCGAAAAACATGACGCTAAACAGCGGTTCGATTTTCCAGGTGCATTTCTCTTGTTCGTGACCTTATCGTGTTATGCCCTCGGAATGACCATGGGGCAACGGAACGGTTTCCATGTTTTCTCTGTCCAAGCATTGCTAGCCGCGGCTTTCGTTTTCCTGATCGTATTTACCTTCGTCGAATTAGGCAGTTTTCATCCGATGGTGGATCTCCGCTTGTTCAAGATCGCGCGCTTCGCGGTGGGACTCAGCATGGGATTCATGGTTTTTATCGTGATTTCCTCCCAATTTCTGCTGCCGTTCTTTTTTGAATTAGTAAAAGGCTATTCCCCGCAGGCAGTGGGAATCCTCATGATCATCGTCCCCGCATCGATGGGTCTCATTTCCCCACTTGCCGGTACCCTTTCCGACCGTTTCGGTACTGCCTTGATCAGTATGTTCGGTCTGATCGTTTCACTATTCGGCTGCCTGGCAATCTCCACACTTCAAGAAACGACAACTTTTTTCGGCTGTGTGCTTCGCCTAATACCCTTCGGCCTTGGAATGGGATTCTTCCAATCCCCGAACAACAGTGCAGTAATGGGAGCCGTACCCAAAAAACGCTTAGGAATCGCTTCCGGCCTCCTCACACTCTCCCGCACCTTGGGACATACATCCGGCATCCCCATTTCCGGAGTCATTTTCACGGCAATGGTAACCGCCTCACTGAACGGCTCTACCCTTCCCGATCTAAATTCCGCCCCTCCTCAATCATTGGAGTACGCATTGACCTACTCATTCCGAATTGAAGCCATTTTGATTTTCATTACCATTCTCTTATCGATTTTTGCTTTTCGAGTAGAAAAAAGATAAGCACTATCACCCACCACCCCGCATCGTAATATCCCCCTTGCTATGCAATCCATTCGTCGCGTCATAAGGTAATCCGCGCTGCTGAGTGGAACCGAGTTCATCCGCTGTCGTATCCGGTCCCATTCCGAGCAGCGCCCATTGATTTTCTTTGAGCGGCTGTAACCCGAGTACCTCCGCATTTCCCGGCCATAACGAGCTGAAGTTATTATCGTTCCCATCGATAGCCGGTTCATTGTCACCGTAAAAATAGGTTCCTGCCAACGCGATTACCAGCCGGTCACTCGTGTTGGTGATATTTCCGAAAAAAGGATCGTTCGGAATAGAAGCAATATACGAAACCGGACTGGTTAAATTCCCGAGAATACACTTTTGATTTCGTACCGCATCGTCGAGATTGTCCGGCGAACAAAATCCCCATTTTTGCAGACGTTCAAAAGTAACCGTCGAGCCTTCATCCCAAAAATCGACCAACAATCCGTTCTGATCCAATCGAAACGCCTCGATCGCCGTTCCCAATCCCTTCATATCCGCCTGTGCTCGCGCGATTTTGGCCCGTATTTGTGCGTTCATAAAATTCGGGACGGCTATCGCCGCCAAAATCCCGATAATCGCAACCACGATCAACAATTCGATCAAAGTAAAACCTTTTGGTCTCTTCATAACACAATTCCTTTTCACCTTTTATTGATACTTTCAAACGAAAATTCGATCCACCATATTTCTAAAGAAAACAATACAGTTCCTCTTATGATAGAGCGATACGTTATCAAAAAAAAGATGGAATCCAATCCTTTAAAAATACCAACTGAAATTAGGGGATTTTTTTCGTTGATAGAAACATTTTCTCCGGTTTATACCATTGATTCTTTCCCTCAAACAGGTAGGGTAATTTGAAATGGGGTAAACAAGGTTCAACGTTGGTTTTTCACATATTCACTTCCATTTTTCATTTTTACATTATTATTAGTACGAATGTTTTATTTAATTTAACATAGAATATTCGTACACATTCAGTAACAGAAAGGAGAATGTTCTATGAAACGATATGTTTGGTTTATTGTTGTATTCGTTGCCGGCTTCCATCTCGGCCAGGCGCAAGAGATCTCTTTTGAAACGCAAAGCGTTTATCAATCGGATAATACAATCTTCTCGCTTTCTCACGGTAATTTGGACACTTCGGGAACCAGTGAGATTGTATTACTCACACCACCACGCGATGTTCTCATCCTGGATCCTACCGATTGGAGTGCGGAGACAATTTACTCGAGCACTCATGAAATCCGGAGTATCGCCAGCCGTCCCACCATTGAAGTCGGAGACATTATGGATACAGCTGGCAATGAAATTGTCTTTTGCGCCATGCCCTTTGTTTCGGCACTGTATCAAGCGAACGGACAATGGAATCACTCCTTCGTTTACGACAAAAGAGGAATGGTCGGCGATCTATGGGGCGCCAGAATCGGCGATTATGATTCCAATCGGGAAGGATTGGAAATTTTCGTCATCGATGAAACCGTCCTGGACTTCAGCATCGCCGCTGCTCTCCATCAAGCTACAGAACCCGGCACATGGAATGAAATTCCTGTCTATCAAGGAGAAGTGGGCATGGATTCGGCCGCTGGAGAATTCGATCCCAACCATGAGGAATCGGAATTGGTCATTACCACTGAGATGGGACCAACTTACAAAATCATCCCTCCCGAAAATGATGCCCAAAACGAATGGCCGAAAGAGACAATCTGGGATGTATTCGATGATTCCGGTTGGGTAGTCCAAGTCGGTGATGTCTATCCCCTCCATGAAGGCAATGAACTGGTCTATGGCAGTCGCTACAACAACAAAATCCATATCTCCTACGAAACAGAGAATGATCAACACACTCTCGAAACCATCTTTCAAGGTATTACGCAAGAAGATCCCCGTAATATGTACGACATTGCCGTAAGTGATATTCTTCCGGAAAATCCAGGTGATGAAATTGTCGGTGTCGATCGTAGCGGAGCAGTTTATTTGGTTTGGTACAACGATGGTTGGAACAATCAACTGATCTGGCAAGACGATGCCCCCCTCTATGCTGTAATCATTGGTGAATTCGATAGTACGAGTTACGGACTTGAAATACTGGTTGGCGGAGAATCGCAAACACTCACGATGATTAGGCGGGAAACATCCAGCCTTTCACCCTCTTGGTCATATTACTAAACCTGAAACTTCCTACATTGAGAAAGGGAGGCAAGAATGCCTCCCTTTTCCTATTTTTCGACTCTTGTAACACCACTGTCCCGCCAGTATTTTGGAAATGCCGGCAAGATGCCGGCGTTACAATTCCCGCAATTATTTTGAACGTTTAGGAGAATACTGATCGTCTGCTGAGCGTTTCTCCTTCCTTCTCAATTCCTTTGCTCCCTTTGTCTCACGTGCTTTTTTCACCTTCAGTTTTGTATCATGATGCGCCTTCACCAACGTTTCGCTATACAGGAGTGGCTTTTCCCCAGTTTTTGCGAGTGAGCTTCCGCCCCAGCGTCCCGAGGCTCCGAAGAGATCGCGGTATTGGCCGGATATAGCATCCCAGACAGTAAAAAATTCTTGTTCACCATCGGAAGCGATTCCAAGAGTACGTACTTGAAGAACCTCCGATTCTATCTCCGTAGGATCTGTCAAAAACAAGCGGTTCGAAGCATTGAAAATTCGTGCATATATTTTTCCCCTACTTTCATCATACCATGAAATCATAAACAAATTTTCATTCAATGCAGTGACAGCCGGGGACGTCGCCTGCCGATCATCCATTTCATCGATCACGAATTCCCCTTGCAGGATTTCACCATTCATATCTGCCACAACTCCATGAACAGAAGAAGTTCCCTGAGTTGGATCGATATTCTGCCAAACGACGAGCGCTATATTTTCCCCCAAGGCAATTTTGGGAATTGTGGCATGATCCAAAATCTGATCGAAATCGCTAAGTTGTATTCGCTGGATCGTTTCCGGAAGTTTGCCTTCTTCATCCGGCTGGGTGTTGTAAGGAAAAAATGCGGCATAGATATCACTTCGCTTGCTCTCGTCCAAAAGTGCCCGATCATCCGACCAGACGATAGCTACATTGCCCGCCTCATCCATCACGACATCCGGATTCGACGTATTCGTATCTTCTCGCGGAATATTGACAAGAACATCTTCCTGTTGCAATGTATCGATTCCATCTCCGGTCCAATGCACTCGCCGGGCATAAACATCCATGAAAAGGCTGCGGTCATCGGTCCAGCATAGAATCATATCTCCGTTATCGCGCACGGATAAAGCCGGATCGATGGCATTCGTTTCTTCATAAAGTATATTGGCTTCGAAATCACTCTCCACAAGACGTTGCCCAAACGAATCAATCTGTGTCAAATAAACACTATACAATTTTTCAATGCTACGGTTATCCGACCAAACCACATGCCGCGTGCCTCCAAAATCAATGGTGATATCGGGCATCTGGGTAATCGTATCCTCAAATGTTTCATTCACAGTAACCGGTTCGTTGATTTCCCCGCTTTCCGTATCGATATCCCGCAGAAGGATATCGTCGAAGCCTCCGGTACGATCAGCCGCTACAACCGAATAGATCTGTTGATGGTCAAATGCAATACTCGGTGACATCGCTTCCAGACTGTCATCGGTCGGGGAAAGCGTATACAACCAATCGGTGACAATCCCGGAAACCGACATAGGGGTTGGAGTGGGTGTTGGAGTGATTTCCGGTGGCATCGTCGGTATCGCAGTCGGTGTCGGAGTAGAAACCGGCGGCGTAATACCGAGTAAAGCCTGCAGCGCCGGGTCTTGAACGATTTCCGAATCGAGTGTGTAAATTTCAAAATTATCAAAAGTCGCGACAACCACACTGGCATTCGAATTCGCATTGACCGCCAATTGGAAAACCGGAATCAAGGCTTGACTTTTGGGGCGATAAATCACGTTGATTCTCTGATAATCGTCGGTGTATACAGCGCTGTCCGCCTCGATATCATAAGTCACACTGCCATCGATAGTGGCCAGTGATCCACCGGGAGCAACATCCAACGCCCCCATCGCGACACTACCGCCACCCGATAGAGCATGGACGGAAACACGCAGCAAAACCAATTGATCATCGACAGGAATCACCGGCCCATAAACCAGCGACCCCTGTCCCTGCAAAGCGGTGATAATAACACCGCGTCCATCCGATAAACCAGGAACGTCCGAGCCGTTGCCAAGCATTCCAATCGATACCGACGCCGGTTGGAATTCTCCCGTCCCGCTTGGAATCGATTTCCAACCGCTCAGTTCAAAAGAGGAATCATCGAATGTCGCTCGATAAAGGGGTTGAAATTCTTGAGCCTGGGAATCGGTTGACATCGCGGCCATTCCTACCAAAAGCAATGCTATAAAAGGAAATGTGTATTTATGCATAACGATAACCTCCATGTCTCATATTCATTATTCAGAGTATACCCGGCCTGAAACAAAGAAAAACGATTATACAAGAAAGTTTTCTTTACTGGAAAGTATCGTAGAAAAATGGAAAGCGACTAAGGAAATGCAATCATTGATGCAGATAATCAAAGAGGGAGATATTTCTCTCACTCAATTTACATTCAGGAAATGAAGTTGAGATTTACATCACCGGCAAGTCCCGATGTTCCATCCGCTCGCAGGAACGAAGAGATTTTTGTCAATAGGTTTCCCCCGGAAATCGTCTGGTTTACATCCTGGCCATCCAAGGAAATGGCAGCGATTCCCATCTCCTTCAAGGATTTCAATTCATGCGCTTGAGAAAGACCGTCCATATTGGAATCGGCAAAAAGGCGCAAACTTGTGAATATGGAATCCTTCGAATCGATGACATTGTCTTGATTATCATCATATTTACGCAATTCTTCGAGGCCGTCTTTCGCCCCATTTTGATCGCCGAACAATTCTTTTCCGTCATCGATCTGTCCATTGCCATTGCGGTCAAGAGCGAGAAAAGCATCCCCACCCGTTACGAAAGCGGTTTGCCTTTTCTCACCGTTTGCATCGATGGCAAACCAGACTCCGTCATCGACATTCGTCAGTTCAATTCCATCCCCGTCCAAATCCAACACGAGCGGATCGGATGCCTGCACTTGCACTTCTTCCGAAATCTCCGCCCGGATCGATTCCATGGCCTTTGTCCCTTCTTCCGCACCATACTGTTCCGCAATCTTTTGGCTCACAACCTCTTGCGCCATGAAATCGATGGATTGGGTAAATCCTGAAATCACACCGGAAAAAGAACCATCCCCCGTTTCGGCACGGTTTAGAAACGCATCGACTTGATCGAGGAAATTCTCCAAGGTCCTCTCATCTTTTGACAATTGACGGATAATAGTAAGATACTGCTGTATTTGAGGACTCAAGTGCATCGAGAAATCCGCAGCAAAATTTCCGCCATCCAACGAGGAAACATCACCACTTGAAATCGTCTGTTCCATGGATTGATTCAGATCGGCAAGTCTCTCGATTTGTTGGATCGCCCGATTCAAATTTTCTTCGGAAAGCACATTTTCCAAATCGGAAAGGGAAGTGATTTCCGTCTCTTGCCTGGATTCTTCTACTGCAATTTCCGTCCGGCTTTGCGCCCGGGCTTGAAACTGCCTCGAGAGAGAATACCGTCCATCCCCATCGATGGATATCCCCTCTTGCCAAGAGATATCTTCCCGTAGGGAATACAATTCGGAGAGAACCACACGATCCGGCAACTCGGATCGCATTTCGGATTCCTTGCTCGTCTCCTGCTTGTTTGTTTTTTCCTTTTTTTCAGATAACAAAGAAGAAGATTGCAAGGTTCGTTTCGATTGGAGATCGACAGAAGGAAGTATCGTGTTCATCGCCCTACCTCATCATCATACAATATCCCTCCCTGGAGCAACATAGACACCATCCTGGCGTTCTCTACATTTATCGGCAGGACTTAAGAAAACTTGATTGGAATTGAAATCATAATCTTCGCCTTTTAGTGGCCAAACATAAGGCTCAGCTGCGGTCAAAATCAGCGCGGGCAGAACTTGAGGCGCTTTGGGCAGTTAGCTGGGGCCTTTTGTTAGACGTCTCTGGATTCCACACTGGACGGCCCGATGCTGCCTGACGGCGCGCTGCGTCCTCGGCAATTGCTGCGATGTTGCCATTGAATTCAATACAATATCCTTTGATTGATTGAATTTCTATGTCTTTCTATTGAATACTCCTACGTTACAGGTTGACGTTTATGGCCGTATACACCAGTCCGCGCGTTCTTTGAACTCCGCCTGGTACTCGGGCCGCCACTTTGAGATACTTGATGGTCCAGACCCCATCGATATAATGATTTTTATCACCATCTTTTTTGAATTGTCCGCCCCAACTGGGTTGAGTGGGATCTTCAGGATCGTTCAATCCGCGATTCGCGCTCACCAGCCACAAGAACGAAGGCGAATCCCCTTCACACACCCCGGTGCATCCCATCCCTTCATGTGGATATACGGCGCAGAGAGGGCCGTGGTTGTTGCGAATATTCTCGTTAACCCAGGCGAGGTTTGAAACCGAATCACGTCCACCGAACATCCCCTGGTACGTCTTTTGTGAGTGGATGATGAACAATTTTGGGAACGTATCGCGCAACCAAGCAATCGTGCCGTCTTGGGTTCCGATTTGATGAATACGTAACTTGCTAAGAAAGGTTTCCAACTCGGCAGTACTGCGCGTATTCTGTACCTTCCACACGGCTTGCGCTACAACACTGCAATCGCCCCAGACACCAATATAGACCGGTCGGGGATCGGGTTTATCGACGATACGAATCAGCGCCTCCGAAGCCTCACTGTCTTTGCCTCGCCCAATATTCACCGTGCCCTTTTTGCCCCAGGTGCCACTACGCCCCTGAAAAGTGACCGAACGCAGATAGTCTGGAGTAGGATACAAAGGATCGTGCTTTTTCAGGTTTTCATATACCTTTTCATAACAGTCGATTACATCAAGTATGTTTTGTTTCTTAGCGATATTGGCGAAAGTACCGGATGAAGCAATCAATCCTTCGATGTCAAACTCATTGGAATACAACAAGAAACGGACCATCGACTGCATATCATCCGGATCGCTTTTACGATCGTTGGGTACATCGTCGCCACCCTTTACAACATCTATCGGTGGAAAGTCCGTCGACATCATCACACGCAATCTTTTGATACCTTTGTCTGCTTCCTTACAGTCACTATTAAAATGAGTTGTTAAGATTAGCAATATTATAAGATGAATAATAAATTTCATAATTTTTATTCCAAATTTTTAATTTTACATAATATCAATTGGACATTGTTACAAGATGTCCATTCTGGTTGAATCGTTTTCGCAGATTAGGGCGCTTGCACTGCATTTCCGTGAATCCGCATCAGTTTTCCGGTCTGGTTCATCCGCCTTGTTGGGATGTTGAGATATTGGCTTCCACTGCTTCTGCATGCAATTTTAAACCAAGTGCGCGCATAACTTTAAGGATTGTGTCAAAACCTGGGCTTCGTTCCCCAGACAGCGCCTTGTAAAGACTCTCGCGTGATAAGCCGGCATCACGCGCTACTTATGACATACCTTTAGCCCTAGTAATCAACCACGCCCATAGGACGTGGCTTTAGGAAAGCCCCTCCGAAGGGGC
>CAYPPG010000016.1:75791-121103 GCA_964412555.1 uncultured bacterium | reverse complement strand
CTTCCCATGAGATACTGTGAATAATTATTTGAAAAATTATCACTAAAGAGATCCTTTTGGTAAAAACAATCAGATTCTCTATTCAATGTGTTATGTATTTCCTGGAGAAATATTAAAATAGTTATAATATCTCTTGGTCTTGAATAAGAAATTCTCAATATATCAATGAAGGAATCATCAAATTCACGTATTGGGTTGGTTGATTTGGATTTCCAAGGTAAGTAATAATCCCAGGCTTCACCAAAGGAAAGTTGTTCATGTTGTTGAACGCGCAACATGGAATCTGCTACATTAAAAAGTTTTGATGTACGATATGCGGGATAAGTTGTACGCCAATCCAAAAAAACAGAATTGTCCATAAGTTTATTAGTAGAATTTTGCAAATTCAAAGAATTAAAGATATCTGGACGCATCAAAAGAATAACCCTAAGCCTTCCTTTTGAGTCTCTAATTTGGCTAAAAAAATCTGAATTTAATTCCCACACAGCATTTGCTAATCCTTTAATACATTCAAGATAATCAGCATACGGTATAGTTCCAGGCCTAATATCAATGCCATCAATAAACAACAAACGATTACTCATTAACTTTACCATCTTTAATGTATCTTTAAATTGTCTTTCGAGATACATCAAATTGACTTGAAATTTAGATTCATTGAATGATATAGTATAAGATTCCTCACCGCTTGTTTTTAAATATTTATTGAATAATTCGGCTGCTATCTTACTATTTTCAATAATTTGTAACGCATTGATGATCTCTGGAGAAAATGCATGTGCATAATATTCATTAATAGCTTGGCTGATAGCTTGTAGTCTTTTTCTTTTTGTGAATATCTTAGTAATGACCTTATTGTTAGTTATTCCAGAGCAGATGAGAAGCAATAGAATAACTTTCCAAATTGAAGTGTAATCTGATAACTGTAGGTGTTTTGATTTTTTCAAGGAAACGAATTTAGCATAATCAGTCTCTCTGATATATTTCAAATCAGAATCTGTTTCCTTATAGTTGTTATTAGCTAAAAAAACTGCATATGCAGTTTTGCCTGTACCTTTCTCACCTATTAAAAAATATTTATCATTATCTAAAAGATTTTCTAAAAAATTATTTTTAACAAATATTTTATTGAAAAATTCCTTGTTCTCTCTTATTTTGTAATTTTCAGCATCATTGTAACCAAAATTTAAAGATGATATTAATTTCATCATTTCTCCTAAAATCTAGCAATTTATTCAAACTTTTTCAAACTTTATGCCATTCTTTCTTGATAGTCAAGAAAGGTCCGCATGAATTCTCCCCGTCTGGATAAAAGAATTCCCCTGCGATCCGATGAAACCTTCCGGTTGCTGCGCCTGACGTTAAAAATCAGCCGCCGGCAAATGAAATCGACTGGATGCACATTCCGCACGACAGGATCTTTCAAAAGCGCTTTGTATGTTTCCACTTTTTACCGTTCTTCAGGAGATAATTCCGCGATTTTTCAATGACCTCATCGGAGGTTTTCCTGGGATCTCGGCGTGGTTTACTCAAAACAAATTAATGCACCGGACATTTTTACGGAAGATACTCTAAGTCACTTAAATCCTTCAATCTTCCGCTTTTTCTTTTGTTTTCTTTTAATCGAGGTAAACTGATTATGTTCACGGGTATTCCATTGATCGTATCTACAACACGCTCTGCGTAACATGCGTTGAATTCTACACCCGAAATCGTTGTCAAAATCTTGATGCGGATGGGTGGATTCCCCAGTCGAATCACGTTGTGTTCTTTTAGAAAAATATCTGGCGTTACATTCGGGGTGTTAAATCCGAATTCAGTAAGTACTGAAACCAGCCGTTGTGCATTTTCAGGGTGCATTGCAATCCAAATATCGAGATCATTCGTGGCACGAGGATATCCGTAATAGGCGACAGCATAACCACCTACCACAAGATACTCCACTTGGTTAGAGTTGAGCAATCTCAAGAACTCTTTGAAGTCGTTCGTAAACTCGATCTCCATAGTTAAACCGGCGTAATACTTCCATATGTTGCAATCGCTCCTGTGGTGTGCGCGATAGCCAATAGGATTTTTCATCGGATTCATCGGTGAGATGTCCGATGGAAAAAGCCGTTTTATCAATTTTCAGGTTGGATGGATCGTTCGAAGACATCCGATGTACCTTTCTTGGTTTGATACTCCTGTCAATCGATCCTCAATAGGTTGTAATGTGTGAACCATTCTACAAAAACTTTGACTTTAATTATACAGAATAGCTGCGGCTTTGTAAAATGGGTAATGAACTACACCTTGACCAATTCGATAAACTTTGTTGATATGGACTGTCAATATGGGGTTGAGTGTGGAATGAAAGATTCCGTTTTTGTCGCCCAATAAGTCAAAAAAGAAATCACTCTGTTATACATGACTAAGCCTAGTAAGAGTCCCGCTCATGATTCTAACTCATCCATTCATTCAATGATTTCAGTACATTACGCTATATTATCCTGACAGTCAAGAAAGAGTCGCATGAATTCTCGCCATCTAAATAGAAGAATTCCCCGGCGACCCAATGAAACCTTCCGGTTGCTGCGCCTACTGTAAAAATAAGCCGCTGGCGAAGGAGATCGGCTGGATGCACATTCCGCACAACAGAATCTTTCAAAAGCGCATTGTATGTTTCCACTTTTTGCCGTTCTTCGGGAGATAATTCCGCGATTTTTTCAATAATCTCATCTGCGGTTTTCATGGGATTTCTCCGTTGTTTTCCATAACAAATTTGTTGCGCAAAAATGTCGCTGAATCGACTTGTTCGATGAATTACCCTTTTATCCGATCAAGCACAATGTTTTTAACAGTTCTTGCTATTTTCATACTTTCTTTGGCTTCTTTGGTCGTAGGAATGTAGAAATCATCGGGATAGCGGACTTCGACAGCATAAAATGAGAGGTTTCCTACTTCTATTGTGTGAAATACCTTATCGTATGTGGCACATAATTCCAGAAGATATTCGATATTGTGGGTTTTACCGAAATCAACATTACGAAATATAAGGTAAGCTTTCAAATACTTTTCAACGGCTTGTTGGCAGTGAAAACAAATGGCCTCTGTAACACGATTTTCCCTGTCGATGTCAAGTTCATGCTCCGCAACTTTTAAGTCTTTATCGGCTTTCAGAATCCAATTTTGCAGATATTCATTGTTCATAGTGAAAGCCCTTCTCGAAGGGCATTCCGAACGACGCTGCCAGGTTTATCCTGCAAATACTCGATATCCCGATTATCTTTGACTAAAACATCAACATCGATCATCTGTTGAGCAAATTGTTTTCTTAGGCGGGTAGATAGATGGATTTTATCACGCAGAGAAGCTGCATCCTTCAAGATAACCAGAAGATCGAAGTCGCTCTCCGGCGTATAATCCCCACGGGCGCGAGACCCAAATAGAATGACTCGATCATATTCGAGTGGAGACAGTATTTCTTGTATGTTTTTACGTAACCCCTTAGAAATCATTTGTGTCTCCTGAGTGGATGTTTTTACCATTCCTTTCAATTATATCATTATTTTGAATGTATCGCAGCCAGTATTTCAACGGGAACCATGGGCAAGTGCAGTTTGCCCCTGCATCCCCCCATAAGCCTCGCAAGATGGGTTAAAATGAAAAAGTTATGTGCAACAATACAATGCACCAATTCAAATAATTCTACCCAACAACTCGATACATTAATCATTTACTGTCCCTGTGTATGGGGTTGAGTGTGGAACGAAAGCTAACGCTTTCATTTCATCTTCCGAAACACCACCGCATCCACAACAATCAACCCTTTCGATTCCCCAGCCAGAATATCCACATAACCATCCCGTCCTTCCGAAAATTCAAACTCACCGATTGTCCGGTCTTCGAGCGGTTTCATCCATACTTTTTCGATTCCGTTTTTATGGTTGACTCGTACGAAGTACGCGATATCCGGAGCGATGACTTCGGCGGGGCGGATGGGGGTGTCTTCGTGGAGTGAGACGGTGTATTTTCCGGCGGCGAGGCCGGGTTGGAAGCGGATGAATTCGCCGGATTGGCTTTTTGAGCCGTTGGTCACGTAACCGCCGTTGTAGCCTTTTGTCCAGTTTCCGTGGAATTGGGGGGAGAGCCAAAAGTAGGGGGTGGCATAGCAATCTTCGCTTTCATTGTCGACGATGCAGCCATCGTTCGGACGATAGCGGGGGGTGGTCAATTGTACGCGGAATTGTTGGGGGGAATTGACCGCTTGCGGGCAATCGACGGAGATGGTGGCGTGATATTCGCCGTGTTTGGGTTTCATCTTTTTGGCGTTTACGGTTATGAGTAATTCCTGTTCGTTTCCAGTTCCTTGCTTTTGAATGTCCAGCCAGCCGGAGGATTCATGATAGTGAATATCGATTTTCGCTTCCGAAAGGTTGCCGGTACCGGTATTTTTTAGCGTCACTGTTTTGGCATCGGGGGCGGGGCGCGATCTTGGTCTTGCGGTGAATTGTAAGGTATGGGGAATGAAGCGGGGAGGGTGGCCGTAGACGTCCATCGTTTCCGGCGTGCGTTTGCGGAACGTGAATTCCGTTGGTGCGGCAAGGGTAAGAACCGGCTCGGTGACTGCCTTGCCGGAGACGGTGATATGTTGGGTGAAGGCATCCGTTTGAGCGCCGTCCGAAACGGTCAATGTAACGGGATACATCCCCGGTTTGGTGAAGGTATAGGTTGGATTCTCTTGCGTGGAGAAGCCGCCGCCGCCAAAGATCCAATAATAAGATAAACGATAGCCATAGGGGCTGGGGTGGGAACCTTCGCTGGAAAAAGTGATTTTTTCTCCGGTTTGCGCAGGGCTGCAGGGAGCGATATGGGCGCGGATGGCGTTCGTTTTTTGTTTGTTGTTTTCGAAAATATGCCAAAAAAGAATCCAGGGATCCAGTAAGATTTGCTCCTCTTCTTCGCCGGTTTTGAAGACGAAATGGGAATGGGCATGGGAGCCGGTCAATTCACCGGCAGCAGCTGCGTAATGTTTGCCTTGGGCAATCGGGGTATTTTGCGGGACGAACAGTTCGAGGATGTGATGAGCCTGCAAGGTCCAAAGATCGCCGTTCGGCCATTTTTTTGTTGCGCGCCACCGGTTGTTATTCTCACCGGTGGCGATGGAGTTGAAATAAAATTGGTTGTCGAAATCGACCGGCGCCCACAGCGGTGTGCCGATGGGCATGTTGACATCCAGCCCTCCGTGCAAATCCGCGCCGAAGTAGGTTCCCATCCACACATCGTCGCCGTTATAGGACTCATGGACATCGATGTAGTTATCCGGATTGGGGTACCACGGTTTTAGTTCCTGCGGGCTGATGGGCAAGGTTGCGTCTTGCATAGCAAATCGGGCATCTTTTCGCGGGACGCATGCGCCGTGATTTTCATTGAAATGCTCGCCGATCTTTTTGACGCCGTCGAACCAGATGCGCAATCCGTTCACGACATAGGGTTCATAGAACGATTCCTGGACAGGGACATAGCGCTTGAAGGTCATGGGTTGTCCATCGAGTTTGACATCGCAGGTGAATTCGTAAATCGTGCCGCCGCCGCCTCTGCCTTTTTTCGTATCTTCCAGATTGGTGAGTATTATATGGATATCCGTTTCCAGCAATTCCATCGTGCGAATTTCGCCGCTTTTCAAGTGGAAATGAAGGATGTCGCCGTGATTCATTTCGATAGCGGTGAGGGTTTCTTTGGCCTGACATCGAAATTCTTCACTTTCCAAGGCCTTCACATTTACGAAAAGGATCGAGAGGATAAGTAGCGTGCGCAGCATGGTTCGGCTCCTGATTTGTGATGTATTATATAATAGTTTGGAAAGCGTGACATGAACAACCTCTTTCTCTTCACTGCACGAGAAAAAGAATTCATTCTTTGTTCTTCACTGAATCGTTCTTATCCGGATTGTACAGTTGAAATTCGAAAATTTTTGTATGAAAGAGTAATAGGACCAATACCACAGCGACAATGAAATCCGTCATCTCTTTTTTTCCGGCCCACTTTTCTTCGATTTCTTTTATCAGAAAAAGGACAGCGGCGATTCTCGCCATAGTGATCATAAGAAGATGAAATTTTCTGGTGATCCAGGTGGGAATATACTCCAATTCATGAAAAGCGTAATAGGCCCGTATGAGACTTTCCACATAGGCCCATACAATCACGATGAAAAATGCGCCTGCAAATAGTGCGACAACGATAAGGCTCCAAATTTCCATTATTGACGCTCCGGGAAATCGAGAGGATTAGAATTTCATCCATTTATTTTTAGGGAACTGAGACGGAAATCTCCACTTTCTTTTCCCACAAATCCGAGACAACACACATTTCATTCACGGCAACTGCACTGAGGGTAACACGGTCATCTTTATCTTGATGATAGATTTCGATCCTATTGTCACCGATCCACTTGACAGCGGGTGGATTGATTCGAGGAAAAGTGATTTGAGTTCCATCCGGAAGTCGTTCTATTTTAGGAAACTCGAAGTCGCTTACCCAAATAAAAGGATATGTTTCATATTGATTCGGATCGGAAACAAACAACTGTGCTGTCGCCTTTTTCTGAATCCAAAAAGCAAATTCGGAAGGAAAATCTTCTCCATGAATAATCGGAGGATTGACAACATCTCCTTTTTGAATGCCCTCGGCTCCGTTTTTTAAATCTTGATCGAATCGTCTCCGAATCTCCGCTGGATTGAGTAAATCATGTACTAATAATAAAATATAAACATTATCTCTGACAAAAATATCATTTCCCCATGAGACGAATCCCGGCTCTTCCGGATCGATAGGATTGCATGAAGGCAGCATTTGGAATGTGGAGAGAGTGCGGACCGCAGCTTGAACAGCATCATGGTGAGATCGAAAAATCCCGATATCCAATCGAACGTATCTACAATAATATGGAAGACTTCGTTTTTTTCCCCAAAAATATCGCGTTTCGGGATCAGTGGAATCCGGTTTCACACGCCACCGAAAGGTTAAACCACCCATACTGATCCCTGATTTACTTATTTCAAATGCTTCATAATCGGAGATATAGCGTTGCATGACCTTTTCAACGTCGATACCGGTTACCAGTTGGCGATTGGATTTATGAATTTGAATTCGTTGCTTACGATAATCAACAACATTTTTCGTAGTCGAATTTTGTGAGAAACTAGAATAAACAAACAATAAGATAGAAAAAACAATTATAGTAATTGAATATTTATTTTTATTAAACATTATTGAATATCCTTTTATATTAAATTATTTATTTGATGCTTCATGAAAAAGTTTAAATTTATGGTCTATCTGATTCGGTTAAATCGACTGGTAATAATGCAATGGGTGCGGCATCAACATCAGCATTACTTAAACGCACTTTATAATTATATAAACGAATGTCATTGTTCGGTAATAAACCAGGATTAGTCCATCCATTTGCATCATTTGCATCACTATCGAGTTTAAGAGATGAATCCAAGGCCTTATCATCCCATGTAAGAATCCCCTCAAATTTGCTATTGAATAAATGATATTCCCATAAATAATTATTGGAAGGACTAAGATCGGAAGGTTTTATCCATCTTACTTGGAAACTAGGAGGTATTTGGGGGGTAAAAAGCACACATTCCACATTTATACCAATTGTGGCTGCAAGAATTTTATAAACAACCGAAAAATCTCTACAGTCATTTCCTTCTTTAGGCCCATGATCATATTTGCTATCTTCCGTCCATTCCTTTATATAAAATAAATTCGTATAGGATGGAAACGTGTAATGTATATTTCCATCATAGGTCATCCAACCATAAATTGAAATGGTTAATTTATCTATTGCTTCTGAAACTGTTGCAGCATCTTCCATTGCCATACAAGCAGCATCCATCATTTCAACATAGACAGGTATATTATCTATTCCATTGGTTGACCACAGTGATAATGGACCATTAAAAACAATATAGCATGAATTGATCGTATATCCAGCATAATTCCAGGTTTGCATTCCATCGAGTGAATAATACCAGAAGAATTCTAAACCCACATTTCCAATTTTATTATTGGTCCACGAACCTGCATTTTGCCAGGTAGATGTTTCAATTGTGAAATACCAGTCACCATAGTTAAGAAGTGCAGATGTTTCGATTGTATCCGTAGTGCCGTTGGTTGCCTTTACCCATACTGTATGTTGACTGCTATCCCACGATTCACTCAAGTCAAATTTTGCATCCACATTGATGGATCTATCCATCGGATAAAAAACAGGCTCGCTTTTTCCCTCGGATGTCCAATGAGGGGATGTAATAACTCTTCCTTCAACTCCCCATTTCATGTTATAATTTGAATTGGATTGAAGATTTAATTCACCAATTGAGATTGTAAGATCTGCTTGAGCAGAAGAAATAATCCCAAAGAATATAATAATGAAATATTTTGAATACCTTTGCATATGATAAAGCGCTTTCATGTTTTGCTCCTTTCACGTTACTGGATGAGTAGAGTAATATTTATTTTAAATTTGGTGATGAATGGCGGTGATCTAGCCGATTCAAAATAATGTAAACATTCACATTGTTTGCTGTAATTAAGCACAAACAATAATGGAAAATCCAGGATAGAAGATTCCGTGATGCTTTTTATATCTTTATCCTATACTAAATAAAATAAATATCCCATAAGGATAAATATCCCATTCGGAATCCAATGTCAATAGCATTTCCCAATTTTTCCAAAACCGCGAACCACCGTCACTTCGCACTTTTTTCATCTTCCTCGAGAAAAAGCCTCCAAACACATCTTTGAATCGGAATTCCCCTTTCTTGGAGTTCGTGAATATCCTCTTGGATTTGACGTTGTGTTACACCAAATCGGCTGGCTAGTTGGCTTGTCATCCACTTTTTCGGCTCTTTTCGCACCATATTGACGATCTCCGCCATGCGCCGTTCATGATCCAATTCTTTTTCCCGTATCACCGAAGGCCCCGGATGATGTTTCTTGTATTGCTTCAAGATTTTGTTCGCCCACGCTCTTCCACCTTCCTCCAGACAAACATGAACGCACCTCATAAGCACATCCGGATCGACGGGTTTGGCGAGCACGTAATACGCCCCATAATCGAACGAATGCGCTTTCTCTTTAACATCTTCAGTCAGGTAACCACTGATGAAAATCACCGGAATATAGGGATACATTTCACGAAGCGTTTTGAGCACCTGCAAACGGTCAACATCCGGCAAGCGGTAATCCACCAGGCAAATCCCGATTTTCTCTTTTTTCAGCAAAGTGAAGCTTTTCGGCCGGTAGACGCATGATGAACGTCGAGTTCTGGGATGAACGAGGCGCGAATCGCCCGAAAGAAACTCGTATCAAAACTGAAATTCAATCGCTTCCAAATAGACGGCGAAAGCGTTGTAGCCGCCGTGGATCAACATAGCAGCGACCGTGTAAGGAAAGGCGAGGGTCAGGCGAGGGCGGCAGCGGTTTTTCCACACATCCATCCAGACGTGGATCAAGCCAAGGCCGGCGATGAGAGAGCAGCCCATATGGAGGGCGACACAGACGGACCATCGCCAGTTGATAATGCCTATCTTCGGATCGGCGATGTAAAAATTGAGGTAAAGCAGGTTTTCAATAAACGCAAAAGCGAAACCGCCGCACATCGCGCAAACGGCAATCTGGGCAACGGACCGAAACATATACGGTTTCTTCTCGATAACAACCATCGGGATCGCGATTTTCATCATTTCTTCAACCACCGGAGCGAAGAAAACGATCTGCACGATCCCAAACAGGGTATTCTGGCCGCTGAACAACGCGCCGAAGATAGCCCAAGGCCCCGCCAACATCGCGATCAAGACGGTATATCCCCAGGATTGAAAATAGCCGGTTTGACGGTATTTTTTCTCCAGCCACATGGAATAGGTGACTTCGTCCGGCGGCATCGTACCGGTCAGGAGGGAAGACAAACCGGGTTCGTCCCATACGCTGTGTTCCAATTTTTCTTCTTCAGACATACTGGAGGTTTTGGTGTGGCGTAGTGTGTGTTCCGCGCGTTCCTCGCTGGGATCGGTTTGCGGTTTTTTGCCCTGCTTATGCGGTTCGTGAAAAATGGACGGATCAGTGGAGGCGTCGTTCATGTTGGAGTATCCTTCGGGCTTCGGTAGGCGGTTCCACTGGCAAAGACCTCGATCATCGGAGGCCCCTTTTTGGCAATCCCCCCGATTGCCGAGAAACCAACCCGAACATTGCAAATAGCGTTATATCCCAAACGGTGCGCTTCTTCCTGCATACGCAAAACGGCTTCGCGCCTGCCTCGGATCATGAGACTGTGATAACTTTTCATTTCACCACCGACAATTTTTCGAAAATTGGCGAGAAACGTTTTCATATAGTCCGTGGCGATTACGACTTGTCCCATGACATGTGCGGCGCCTTGCGTTGGATCTGAACCTCCTGGAAATGTTTTCAGATCGCTCAATAAAAAATGAGCCAATTCATTTTCCCGTTGATCCAAATTTTTATAATGAGCCCATTCCGCCATCCGGCCGCAGAAGAATCCCAGGAGCAGAAAAAAGAGGGGAATGATCAGAATGAACAATTCGAGATTCGATTCCATTTCAAGCCCCCATCGTGTTTTCGTTCGAGCTCGACTCGTTTGTTTCCGGTACTACGACGGCCGCCGTACCATAAGCATACAATTCTGCGGCTCCCTGCGTGACGGCGCTGGTGCTGAAACGTACATTGATGACGGCATTTGCATGTAACTGCTCTGCCTGCGCAAGCATTCGTTCGATGGATTCTCTGCGGGCTTCGATCAGCAGTTCGGTATATCCTTTCAACTCGCCCCCCACCAAATTTTTCAATCCGGCGGAAATATCCCTTCCAACATGCTTGGCTCGAACGGTATTGCCTTGAACCAAACCTTTCACTTCCGTGATCCGCATCCCAGGAATGGTTTCAGTATTGACGACGATCATGTGAGTGATCCTTTCTCTATGCAGATAAAAACTAAAGCAGAGATTGAATTCCTGCAAGGTAATTCCGAAAGGCGACAAAAACCAAACCGACAATGGCGCCCATCACCATCAGATAAATCAAGATCGGAATCAATCGCGTGAGTTGTTGAATGCCGGACCACGCTTCCAACTCCATATACTCGGAGAACTTACGCAAAGAAGCGTCCAATTTCCCTGATATTTCTCCCGATTCAATGATCCCCAAAGCGAGGGGAGTGAATTCACAGGTTTCCGACAGGGATTCGGTCACTGTTCGCCCTTCTTTGACCGACTCCGAAGTGGGTTGAAGCACACGAGCCAATGCTTCATTGCCACAGGATCTCGCGGCCAAATACAGTGCGTCGGATACCGGTATCCCGGCGGAATAAAGAAATTCGAGTGTCCGTGCAAAGCGGGCGAGTATCAGTTTATGGATATACCTCCCGGCAGTCGGAATGGAGAGAAAAAGACGGTGAAGGATAAATCGAGTGAATGAAATGTTGATCAGAATCCGCCATAACATCCAAATTGCCACTCCCCATGCAAGTAGATATAAAAATCGGTACCCGCAGGCGATCAACGCTTGAACCACGTCCCCGACGAAAATGCTGACAAAAACCGGGATGAAAAACAGCGCGGTGAAGATCAACAGGAGCGGATAGATAAGCCGGTTCAAGAACTCCGCCCGATAACTTCGCACCTGCCGATTGAATTCCGCTAAGCGAGTCAACGTAGTTGGAATAAATCCTGCCGATTCCGCTGTCTCGATCAATTGAACTTCCATAGAGGGAAAGCGGGAAGGTAAATTGGCCATCGCCGAGGCAAAAGACCCCCCCTGTTCGATATGTTCTTTCATACTATTTGCGATTTTCCCAACGGAACCGGCTTTTTTCTGCTCGGCGATCATCTTCAGCCCTTGCACGGGCGTTATCCCGGCATCGAGCATTTGAGCCATCTGCGTATAAAAGAAATATCGCTTTCTAAGGGAAAGAGAGGCCAATGACGACATCGCAATTATCCCCTTCTCCGGAAAAATTACAATACTATATCAGATATTCGATAGTCTGTCAGGATATCGCCGCAGAAAACAATGATTCGTAACTTCCCTTTTCCTAGTTGCCAGCCCCCATTTGGATTGCCAGCGGTTCGAATGGTAAAATCAATCGATCAAAAGAATTGCCGCCGCTAAAACGGTAGTGTATCCACCGGACTTATTTTCAGCGGATTGAGTGACATTTCGAGTTTTGATAATTTTTCCGCTAAAGCGGAACACTTCTTCTTTTTCATCCCATGATTTATCTTCATTGAATTCCACCCCCAATGTAGTCGCCAACATGGCAGCTGCCAAATCTTCTGCATAATCCCCGGCTTCTTTGCCGGTCTGGCCGTAGCCGTGATGCTCGCTCAAATACCCATAATGATCTTTATCGGAAGGCAACGCAAGACCAATGGAAGCGGCCAATTGCCGGCGGGGTTCATTGGTGGAACACCGCGCCATGACTGCATAGGTAATTCCGCCGGGGACTAACAATTTTTTCCCCTCTTTAGGAGAGATAATTTTGCAGCCAGGCGGGAAAATGCTGGAAACGTAAACCAAGTTGCAAATTTCGATTCCCGCATCGCGTAACGCCAATTCGAAGGAACGTAGTTCTTCTTTGTGGAAACCGACCCCTTTGGTGAAAAACATTTTTTTCGGAACATTAAACATATTTCTATCCTCCATTAGACGGCGGAATGAGGAGACCGATGGTCCCCCGGCGTGGAGATATACCCCATTAACCGATACAGCAAACGAGCCGCTAGAAAATCCGGAGCATGGATACCCGCCAGCGGAGCCAATTCAACAATATCAAACCCGATGATGGTAGTCAGACGTGTCAATACACGCAAGAGCTGGAGCGTTTCATACCACGAAAAACCTCCCGGTTCCGGAGTTCCCGTCGCCGGCATGATGGATGGATCGAGACCGTCCAGGTCGATCGTCAAATACACTGGCTCCCGGATACGCTCGAAAAGTTCTTGGAGACGATCCGCCTCGATTTTCCCGGCAAGGTCCCGTGCATAAATAAGTTTAGAGTGGTCCGGATGCTGACGAAGCCATGTCATTTCCTCTTGCGAGAGGCTCCGGATTCCCAATTGGATAAGATGACATCCCATTTCAGACGCCCGGCGCATCACACAAGCATGACTGTAGGGAGTTCCTTCATACTCATCACGAAGATCAGCGTGAGCGTCGATTTGGACAACGGTCAACTCACCGCATCGTTCTTTGCAAGCTTGTATGCTTCCCAGCGAAACCGTATGTTCTCCTCCCAGAACAACAGGGATTTTCCCATCCAGTAAAACCTGCGATGCCACTCGATGCACAGAGTGAACGATACTTTGCGGCCCCTGTGCCGGAGACTCAAGGGGAGCGCTCAAAAAAATGCCATCTTCAAATGTGTTTCGTTCGAGTTCTTCATCGAACAGTTCGACTTGCATGGATGCGTCCAAGATCGCCTGGGGTCCCCGCCGCGCTCCACTCCCGTAAGAAGTGGTTCGATCATAACCCGCAGGAATGATCACATAGCGGCTGCTTGCATACAAAGCCGTCTCATCGGGAATTCCTGCAAACGTCAATTTTGCAGGTTGTACTTCAATCGGACTCATTCAGTTATTCTCCTGGGACATTGAGAGTAAAACAATATGATAACATGGAATTTCATTTCAATTGAGATATAGTTACACTTGTAATAGGTGTATATTTCATGTGGTGCCATTGCGGGTGATGAAACGGAAATCCGAAGTCAGCGAAAATGTGTACAGTTATTATCTTTGGGATCTTCCCGAGTTCGAGAATGCGGAAGAACGTCTTCGCCGTGTGGCCGACAGTTGCTGTCAAATGTATCGTTTTACACGCTATACGCGTTGTGTCGCTTCCTTTTATCCCTACGTCGGCTTAAAGAGCACGATTCGAATCGAAAACAAAACGACATGGATTCGGATCAGTGACATTTTGATGGATGCCCCGGAAAAGGTGCTTACAGCGTTAATTCATGTCTTACTGGCACGGACAGCAAGAAAAAAACCAGCCGAAGAACATTTACAGATATACCGTGACTATATCCAACAACCGGAGATCGAGGCTAAACATGCGGAAACTCGACTCAAACGGGCCAAAAAGGTACTTATTGGCAGCCAGGGGAAAGTCTATGACTTGGAGGATTCATATAATAGGATTCAGCCATTATATCTACCCGAGATCCAGGTGAAACCCACACTTTCCTGGAGCCCTCGAAGCAGCAAACGGTTACTCGGATATCATGATTCGCATTTGAATTTGATTGTGATCAGCCGGTGGTTGGATCGTAAATGTGTTCCTTTTTATGTATTGGATTACATTATGTATCACGAATTGCTCCACATTGTGACATCATGCCAATATCGAAATGGGAAACGAATCGTTCATACAAAAGAATTCAAGCAAAAAGAACGCACATTCGCCCATTATGAGGCTGCGATTCGGTGGCTGGCCCGGTGAAAAAGAGACTCCGCGTCTATTGCTAAAAGGATTGAATCGCGTTTTCTTCGTTTTCAAATACTTGTAAAATATGATTGATTCTCGTCGCCTCGAACGTTTGTTGAACGCGTTTTTGAAGGTTCAAAAATTTGAGGTCTCCTCCGCGATCCCGTAAATCCCGTGCGAACGCGACGAAGACGCCGACCGTATAAGAGGAAATAATATCCACTTCAGACAAATCCAAAATGATCTGAATCCGATCATGCTTCAGTAGATCGTGAAGTTCTCCGCGAAGCCAGACAGTATTTTCAAAATCCAATTCCCCTTGAATGCGAAGAATGGTAACATCCCCATGATCATCTCGTTGCAGCGGTATCATTCGGCAACCCCTTTCAATGAAAGACTTTCATAATTCATAAGCTCGCTCGCTTCAGCGGCAGTTAAAACACCTTTGGTTTCCAATAACTTTATCAAGGTAGCCAACATACAGCTATTGGCGTATAAAATTTCACCGGTTTCAAAACGGTTCGCTGCGTCTTCCGACGGTTGAATCGTAGGTGTGATGGTTTCGGAGGCGGTTTTTTCTACGATATTGGAAGCATTCAAGGGGGGCTGGCGGGAGGAAGTAGACTCCGAAGAAGTTCGCTCCGTTTTCAGATAAGAGTTGATGGCTTCCGCTCGGGATACAAAAAACTCGAATAATTCGATAATGCGATTTGATTTCAAGTATTGAAGAACGGCCCGTTGAGCATTTAAAATTTTGATGTTTCCTCCGCCGGCCCTCACTTCTTTCAAATTGGCCAGCAGTAGGCTGAGTGTTTGGCTGCCTAAAAAACGAATCGCGGCGATATCGAGTATGATCTTATACCGCCCCTCGCGGGTCAGTTCCTTCAGTTCCTTGTCTAGGAGCTGATTTCCCCTCGAATCCAATTCTCCGGTCAGAGTGAGAACCGTAATATCATCGACGAAATCTTTTTGTATCTTCATCGGCGATCCTTACTCATTTCGATTTCATTCGATCTGTTTTTCTCACATAAGACCAAACAGCATTCTCACATCCAACATTCAGTTCGTCCCTGAAGAGGACTCGTTCGGTTTGTCGATTTTGGGTGATTCTTTGGATTCCGCTTTTTCTTCTTCCTCCTCATCTATAGTTGCCGAGGTAAGTGATTTCTTGAACTCGCGAATTCCCATTCCCAAGGATTTTCCGACTTCCGGCAATCGTTTGGCGCCGAAAACCATGAGAATCAAAAAAATGATGATCAACATCTCTGGTAAACCGATATTCGCTGGAAACATAACTTTCTCCTTCTACCCGGTTTGATTTTTTCTCGAACCGGCTCATAAATGATACCTTGCCCTAAAGGGGAGTCAAGGATTTTGAAGATTACCGTAACCCCTGATCTTCTTGCGGTAAAACAATATTATATCTCAAAATGAAAAGCGTATAGGAGGAGTTATGCGGATTTTTCAAGATTCGAAAGGGCGCGGCGGTAGAATATTTCGGTGGGTGGCGCGTCCGCCTTTTTCCTTCACCCGTGGATGAGTCGTTACCAACGTGGGTCAGACTAGTGCGGCGTAGACAAACACCAGAAAAAAAATGGGATGATCGCTTTCATGTCGATAATGCCCACCTTAAAAAGTATAGGCCAATGGTACACCATCCACGCCGGTGTTGATATGGACATGACATCAGACGCTGACCACATCGTAGGGGGGGTTCGGGAAACGCCCTCAGTTTCTGTACCGCTCCTACAGTGTATCGCGCCCCTAATAGTGTTACAACGTTCGTGAAGGTTCATGAATTCGTTGTAGTTACGAACCTTCAAAAGAACAAGAATCTTGGTCACTATTGGAAGATTCAAGCACCGTCTTCAAATCAAACCAGTGCTTCTCGACAAACCGGATGGTTGATGATTCCTCTCCAAGGGAAATACCAATTTCTGATGTTTCTGAATTAAGTAGCAATTTTTTCAAATTTTCACGTGCGTTATTTGAATCACGAATGATAAATTCTTTGTATTTGGCAGCGCAGACCGGGCAGAGTGCAATGTTGTTGGCTTCGCATTCTATTTCAAGTTTAAACGCCTCCACTTTTTCATAATAATACAAGCCTTTTCGATTTTTGAATGGCATTACGTCTTTGCATATTTGACAGATCATAAGGCCATCATCATTTGTGTACCAATCACGCATATAGGCATCAACATCCTGCTTAGCGGGATCACGGCTAACTCTAACTGACCTCTCTTTCTTTTCGTATTGCCGTAATGGCGCATCGGTTATCTGTTCTTCAATTTTTCTCTTGCGTCTTTCAGGATCAGGTATATCGGAACTAGGAAATTGTTTATTTTGTCTGTCATTTTTTGGAAAAAGTTTTAATTCAGCATCTTCAAAAGTCATGCCTTCTTTTTTTAGTTTTTGAATAAATTCAGCACTCTTTTTCATTTCATCAGCAGAATTGAAACCATACTCTTTTGCGACTTCATTGTATGTACTATATTTTTCGACATGATTCTTTACAGTTGTACCAAATTCGATTGCTTCAAGCCATTCAATTCCTGTTGTGTACGAAAAACCTTCTGGCAAAAAATCGACTTTTGCATCACAAGGTTGAACGAATGAGATAGAATCCATGTTTTTCTGCGGTATCCACTTTGCTTTTCTTAGATCATGTACAAGTTGAGAAGCAACGCATTGTGGAGGACTTGCATTATTCCAACAAAATTGTGCTTTTAATTTATCATTAGGCATTGAATTCATTGTTCTCCATATCAACTTCGATTTATTAAGGGAAGGCTTATCAAGCAATACATGCAATGCAGGAATCACATAATCTTGATCGATTAAGGGACTTGAATTGTTTTCTTCAGAAATCCCAATTATATCATTATATTGAGGATTTTCAGGTTTGATTGTAGTCTCGTTGATTTCAAGTTGAGTCTTTGCTCCGACTGACATCGCAAAGTCCCCAATTTCTTTTGCTGTAATATTAATCTTTCCATAAATATTGGATAAGGCCATACATTTCGTCTCATCTTTTAATTCATCGTAATACACACTTAATCCAGTTTCATAAAAAGGAACGTCCAAAAATATTTGATTGGGTTTGCACCATTTGCCATCAATACTTTGGAAAAGAAAATAGTCGGAAAAAAGATCAGCTTTTCCATTATCATTATCAACAAATGCGATAAAGCGTTTCATGTCTTTAAAATAGAGATTCTGATTAAGAGTGAAAGTCTCTTTTAGGTATCGTTGCTTCAAAATCGCTTCAATTTGATCCGCTTCACGGATATCGCTTACGCCAATATCTACAAGAAATTTTTTGGCTTTTTTTTGTTGATTTTCGTTCTTGCCTGAAGAATATACTCCTTTGGCTACACATTTCAAAAATTTATTATTCTCTGCACCGTCACTGGGGAAATAACAATTCTTTCCCATACTGTATTTCCCATTACAAAGACGGACAATAGAAAGTTGCGCTAGACGATTCTTGCGATACGTTATTGATTTATCGCTTGCTAAATATATTTCTAGAAAAGCATATAATTCTTGGTGCCACTCCTCCGACTTCCCAGATAACCATTTTTTCATTTGCTTAGTAGGAGACAACATTTTTTTCACAAATTCGTCGGTAGTCCATTTTTGGATATCTAAACTGAGAAGAAAATTGTCTTCCCGTTGATTCAATTGTTTAGGGTTGGCTGCCCACAAGGGTGGACTGTAACCATCTTCTAAAAAAGCGATTAGATCATCATCGTCTATAAGGTTAGAGATTGCCGTTGATCTGAAGATTTTAGACGCCGCGGCATGTCCTCCTCTTTTCATCGGGGTCAACTTTTGTGTATTGAAAGCTTCAATTAGCCTTGTCTGGATCGGTATGTAAAATGGGGGTAAATTGTCCTTGGGATTAGGAAGAGTTGCCAGAAAACCTACAGTCAATAATCCCTGATCACGTATTTTTGTCATGGATTCAACGATCAAATCTGCTACATGATCACGCAATTCGTTATTGGCTGGACAGTCACGTACACTATCCCGGGCAACGGTTGATGCGAAGGGAGCATGGATATGAAAACGCAGGTTTGATGTTTCTTTTTCAGCGGGAAAATAAATGGATACTTGCCCATGATCCAAAGGTTTGATTTCCCATTGTACATTTTTTTTCTTACCCGTTTTCATCGAATCCTCTTGTGTTTTCGCTTCCATAAAGAAAGCAACAGCAATTCTGCAGGACTTGAGTTTATTTTTCTCCTCTTCTTCCTCATCTTTCACTTTGACCATTTTTTCAAATCGAAGATAAAAATATGGTGGAGGGGCATCGCTATCTTCCGGTTCTTTAACACATATTCCGATTCGGTTTCCTTGTTGTTCGATTCGTTCCAAATACCCATACGAAGAATCAGGCAAGAAGTATTCGATTTTTCGAATATTGCACAGAAACAAAAGTGTGTTTTCATCCAAACATCGTAGATTATTTTCCACTTCCTCATAGGCTTTAGCAGGTGATTTCTGAGGATTGTCAAAAGGTAACCAAAATCGAGTAATTTTATCTCCCAAAGATTTTTGTGAGAGTCTGTTCATATCAGGTACTACCAAATCTAGAATTCTGAAATGAAAATCCCCGGATTGAATTTCAGGTGTTGATGTATACGCAAAAACAGCCTTGAATCCAACGCCAAATTTGCCGATATTCGTAGGATCGTCTTTCTTGTTGCTATTGCCCAAACTCGTGATAGATACCACATCATCCATAGAAAATAACTTGCTTCCATTATGCCTGAATTCAACACCATCACCGTTCACGATAAATTGCACTTCTGTTGCTTTTGCATCCTCCGCGTTCTGCAAAAGTTCATAAATGAAATGTGCATCATAAGGATACAAGCCTGTTAAGAGACGTTTAATGCCTTCTTCAAATCCGTTTTCTCTGTTTGTTTCAACCCATTTCTTACGATTGTCAATAAGTTGTTGGAAATCACTAAACATTTCTAAACCCCTTTCAAAATCTCAATCGTTCCAAACGCTATAGATTGAGCGATGATATCCGCTTTGTCACCAGCATTGTGAAGTTTCTTTACACGGTGCTCATAATCCGCTTCAGCATTGTTGATCTCGGATTGCTTCATGCGGCGAATTTTTTCATTGGTCGCTGCGGATAATTGTTCTTGAATCAAAGATAGGCGGGCGTTGTGGCTGGTGGTCAAACTTTCAAGCCGTGCGCGGGCAATAGTCTCGGAGCGTTCTCTGTGTTCTCGCCGTGCTTCTAACCACTTTTGGTGATGGATGGTATCCAGCTCATTTTGAGTTGCGTCATCCGGCATTCTGGTTGGTGCATACACACATGAATCAGTTTTCAGCAGCAAACGGGGAAATGCGTCCATCAATTCATGATTCGTACTGATACATCGTATTTCCAGATCGTTTCGCAAGCCAATGTATTCCCAAGCATAAATAGCAAAAGGATATCGTCCCGGCGATATTTCTTTGCAGGATGCGGTCATCGTAGTAAAGATCGGCTTTTCCGATTGGAAATGATGAGCCGCTTGTATAGCCAATGGATGTACCGGCATGATGAAGGCCGCGTCTTTGTGTCTCTTTGCACATTCCGCTTCAAACGTTATAGGAAGATGTTGATCTCCACCCTTGAGCCATAATTCCCATTCGCGAAACATGGGTGAAATTTGTTTTTCAATATTTTCATAATCCGCTAATAAACGGCTACGCGATTCTTCTGACAACCGTAAAGTCTTGAGAGATTTTTCACCGAGTAGGTATTCGCGTTCATCTCCGCATCTTACTCTAAGATAACATGCAACAAGGCATTGTATTGCTTCAGGGGTAAGCCATTTATTCGAAGCATTTTTCACTTCAGTTTCTATCATTTCTTTAGGCAAACGAATTCCAAATAATTCAGCCTCTTTATCTTCCAATTGACGCTTCTCCTGGATGAGGCGTATTTCATTATCTGCCAATTGTTCAAACTTTTTCTGCCGTTGCTCCGGTGTAAGTTCAAGACATTCCGCAATGGAACGGATTTCCTTATTAATATCTCCTAGTATTTCTTCAGATTCTCCTATTGATTCATTGAAGACGCCGATCCTCTGTAAACAACGTTCATATATTTCCGCATCCACCGTTCCCGGTGTGATGAAATTGTAAATGGCAACGGTTTCACTTTGTTGCCCCACGCGATCAATACGTCCAATGCGTTGTTCGATCCGCATGGGATTCCAGGGAATATCATAGTTCACCATGCAATCACAAAACTGATAATCGAGTCCTTCACATCCAACCTCAGAGAAAAGCAGAATATCGAGAGTGTTGGGATGATCTCTTGGCGCTTCAAAACGGGTACGAATTACAGTACGTTCTTCATATGGGGTTCCACCATGAACCAATCCCACTCGATAACCATCTGCAGTCAGTTTTTGATACAAATAAGCCAATGTATGCCGGAAAGTGCTAAAAAGTATCATTTTGTTATTTGGGAGATTCTGTTTGTCTTCGATAATCCTTCGCAAATTTTCCAATTTCGGATCATCGGATGGAAGACGTTTCGCTGCTTCAACGACTTCATCAATTTCTTTTCGCAGACTATCAAGAAAATCATCTTCGGGTAATTGCTCCGAATCGGCCACGGAAAGCCATGTCAACTCATCGATTCTACGCATCAAAATATCTTCAATAAAGGGCGCCAATCCAAAAATACAACTGGCTGCTTGCCGTCTCAAAGTAGTCAACATAAAGTTGACATTTTGACTCCCATGAAGCGCTTCAAGAATTCGTGCTTGTACTTCTATAAGTTTGTCATGCACATGTTGCTGTGATGGTGTAAAGTCCACGGATATTGTTTCCGGTTTGCGTATGGTAAATTCTCCAATATCCCGGCGGCGTGTGCGGTTGATGATACCTGCAAAAGTGTGCAAATCCTCCAGTCTGCGAATGATTTCTACTCGTTGATCTCTCGATATATTCGTATTTTTCAAAGAATCCCTACAGGTTATGAATTCCGGATTGCGGCTAAGGATTGTTTTGCCCCAGGATGTTTCCGATGCATGTTGAAGTGCTTCATCCGCTTGGATTTGCCAGTCGGAATTTCCGGCGCGGGCTTGCGAAACGGCTTGATTGATGAAAGGATTCGGTTCCGCCATACTGTGAAAACTTTGTTTATCCAGGATGAGATCGGGCCAAAGTATATGAAGTAAATTGAACAGGTCTTCGTTTCCCAATTGAATCGGAGTCGCAGTCAAGAAGACAGCCGCTTCTGCGTGCACACAGAAAAAACTCACCACTTTATGGGAATAGGTTTCCGGATTGCGAATATGATGGGCTTCGTCAACGATAACCAAGTCAAAGCGAGGTGGGGGTTTGAGTTCAAGAAGTCCTTTTTTACTCTTACGATTACGTGATCCTGATTTTCCTCCAATTAATACTTCATCCATTAAGGAATAAGGTATAATGATTTTGTTATATTTAGCCGGCCATATGCCGTCATTCTCTGTTTCCCTTATGCAGTAACGTAACGAAGGGCCATCCAGCGGAGTGAAATCTTCATCAAATCGTTTCATCTCCAGTTCCCATTTCCGTTCCGTAATCAACGGGCGGGGGCAGATAATCAGGACAGATTGAACATTCATACGGGCTTGCATTTCTCTCAAAATCAGGCCAGCCTCGATCGTTTTACCGACTCCGACACCATCGGCGATCAATATGCGCGGCCGTTCAGAACGAATAAATTTTAACGCAGGACGAAACTGGTAAGGAATAAAGTCAATTCGAGCAGCATTTAGAGAATAAAGGGTTGAACAACTGGGATGACGTATTTGGAGAGAGGAGAGATAAAGAAGAAATTCTTCAAAAGAAACAATACGCTGGTTTTCCAATTCTGGATCGTTGAGGATTAACTGGGATTCGTAAAAAGTCTGAAGCTGATTATCCATAAAAACTTGATAGCGTTTTTCGGTAGTGCCGTCTATCACGTCAGTGACAGCCCCCATGCGCTGGGGATCGGCTGCAAGTTGGACCATTGAACCTTTTGAAATAGTGGCCATTCCTCGGATATCCTCCCTTTGTTCACATTCTGGCTAATGCCCTCGCATCTAACCTCATGATTTGGATCATTAAGGTGCGAAGTTTTTTGTTTATTAAAGTACAAGAGAAGATATATAAAAAGGGGGATGGAATTGAATCTGTAACCTTCACCTCCGCTCTCATCGTACATCTTTGTAATGTAACGATTAAAAAAATATAGCTTACATAGTGACCAAAGAGACCGGTTCCATATCGATCCGGGTATATCCTATGGCCGCTCTGTAGGGGCGGTTCGCGAACCGCCCCTACAACTTTTATCAATCCATTATTCTCACTTTTATTTTTCCCTATTCGATTATAATATTGATTTCGTTGATTCCGAATGACTCATCATGATAGGATAAAATGTGATGGATGCTTTGGCGGAACGATTGGATGTTAAATTACGGGAATGGAAACCGGCGACCGCGAATGAGGTTCGGCAGTATGTCGAAGAGATTTTCGATCTCGCAGATCAGGATATGTTGGATATCATGCAATCCCGTTCCGTAGAACAAGAAATCCTGGATTACCTCGATGAACCCACAACCCGCTGAAGTTTTGCTTGCGGGTCTAGACCTGGCGGCTACCCCACCCGACGTAATATATCCAATATAAAACGAACAAAGGGGCACGATTCCTCATGCCCCTTTCGTTTCTATAAAGAACAAAGAAAGCAGGGCCGGAGCGCCGGGTGTTCCGGCCCCGCCATCGGAGAGAAAAACCTTTGCACATGGGTTCATATGCAAAGAGTTTTTGCAGCAAGTTTAGCAATCGTAATAGAGGAAAAATTCGAACGGATGCGGGCGCATGCGGATCGGATTGATTTCACTGGTGCGCTTGTATTCGATCCAGGTATCGATAACGTCCTGGGTGAAAACATCCCCTTGCAGGAGGAAGTCGTGATCCTTTTCCAGCGCTTCGATCGCACCTTCGAGGGAACCGGGAACTTGCGGAACCTTCACCATTTCTTCCGGCGGCAGGTCGTATAAATCCTTGTCGAGCGGATCGCCCGGGTCGATTTTGTTGACAATGCCGTCCATCCCCGCCATCGCGATGGCCGAGAAGGCAAAGTACGAATTGCAGGACGGGTCGGGGCAGCGGAACTCGACGCGCTTGGCCTTCGGGCTGGGTGAATACATCGGGATGCGGCAGGCCGCGCTGCGGTTTCGCTGCGAATACGCCAGATTGACAGGGGCTTCGAAACCAGGCACCAAACGTTTGTAAGAATTCGTAGTCGGCGCACAGAACGCGATCAACGCCGGGGCGTGTTTCAAAATCCCACCGATATAGTTCAACGCCATGTCCGACAGACCGGCATACTTGTCACCGGCGAACAGCGGCGTTCCGTTCTTCCACAAACTGCTGTGGACGTGCATACCGGAACCGTTATCCGAAAACACCGGTTTGGGCATGAAGGTCGCGGTTTTGCCGTGCATCCGGGCAATGTTCTTGATCACGTATTTATACATCACCATCTGATCCGCCATCTTGAGCAGCGGGGCGAATTTCATATCGATTTCACACTGGCCGGCAGTTGCGACCTCGTGGTGATGAGCCTCGACATCCACGCCAAGCGACATCAGCATCTGTACCATCTCGGAACGGATATCCTGCAGCGTATCTACCGGCGAAACGGGGAAGTATCCTTCTTTGTGGCGCGGGCGGTGTCCGAGATTGCCTTCCGGCAGATCCGCGCTCGAGTTCCAAATCCCTTCGACGGAATCGATTTCATACATCCCGAAATTCGGTTCCTGCCCGAATCGCACGCTGTCGAAGATGAAGAATTCCGCTTCCGGTCCGAAAAAGATCGTATCGGCGATGCCTGTCGATTTGATATACTCTTCGCATTTCAAGGTTACATTGCGCGGATCGCGGGTGTAGCGCTGTTTGGTGATCGGGTCCAAGATCGAGCAGGTCAACGAGACAGTCGGAATCTGCATAAAGGGATCGATGAAAGCGGTTGTCGGATCCGGCAAAATCAACATATCGCTCTCATTGATCGCCTGCCAGCCTCGGATACTCGATCCGTCAAAACCAAAACCGTCTTCGAACGATTCCACTTCGAGACAATGGGCCGGCACGGTAAAATGTTGCCAAGTCCCCGGAAAATCCTGGAACTTGAAGTCGACGAACTTCACCGACTTTTCGGAAATCATGTTGAGTATTTCTTGTGGGGTCATAATTTTCTCTCCTTCAACAATATTATATGGATACAATATCGGCTGAGCCGAGATTTATCTTCGAACTTCAGTCTCGTATTCGATGATTTCGTTGACTTGATTAAGCAGAGAGTGTGCCAAAATATAATAAAAGACTATACTCAATAAAATCAGATAGTTATACAGCAAAGGTTTACAATCAGCACCAATAGAGTTCAAAAATCAACAGCCATTTCCTGTTGAAAAATGAACTCCGGTTCAAGAATCGGCAGACAAAAGGAACGAGGTGGAATGATCCGTTGTTGTTTTTATCTTGTAAATTTCCCGTATAAAAGCCATTATAGATTATTCGTTCTTTACAAAGAACTCAACATCCGTACGAATTCGCAGTATAAATATAAATAAGCCGATCATTGTGGTGCGGACATCCTGTCTGCACAATTTGTAGTAGTAATGTTGTATCAAAGAAGAATCGATACCAATGCCGGTCTATTGCGTAGAGGCAATCGATCCCGACAAAATTTATATTTGAAAAAAGTAATGAATGTACAAAAACCGTTTGTCGTTGTTGTCGGCAGACCAAATGTAGGGAAATCCACCCTCTTCAACCGGATTCTCGGCCGGCGGGATGCCATTGTCGATGACCAGCCCGGCGTGACCCGTGACAGCAAATACCGGCCAGCCGATTGGAACGGCAAGCAGTTTCTGCTGGTCGACACGGGCGGCTATTTCGGGCCGGAGGAGGACCCGCTCACAGCGGCCGTGCAGGAGCAAATCGAACTGACAGCCCGCAACGCTTCCATCCTCCTGTTCGTCTTGGACGGGCAAATCGGCCCGACTCCGATGGATCATGAAATCCTGGCCCGCCTGCGGCGTCTGCGCATTCCGATTCTTGCCGTCGCGAATAAATGCGACAATCCGGCGCGGGAAGGTGAATGGAGCGCGCCGTTCTATGAACTTGGTTTCGATGAAGTGTTCGCCATTTCGGCGTTGCATGGGTATGGAACCGGGGATTTGCTCGATACGGTTGTTCAATATTTGCCGGATATCGAAACGATCGAAGAGAGCGACGAGTACCCGGGAGTGGCCATCCTGGGACGCCCGAATGTGGGGAAATCCACCCTCTTGAATTCCCTTTGCGGAGAAAACCGCGCGATCGTGTCTCCCCTCGCCGGCACCACACGCGATCCAGTCGATACGGAAATCGAAGTGGAAGGGAAACGATATTTGTTAATCGACACAGCGGGGATTCGGCGGCGCGGGAAGATGAGCCGCGGTTTGGACCGTTTCAGCCTGATGCGGGCGGAAGAGGCGCTGCATCGCTGCCATATCGCCCTCTTGATGATCGACGGTGAAGTCGGATTGACGGAAGGAGACGCGCGGGTATTCGGCTTGGCTCAAGATGCCGGGAAAGCGGCGATTCTCCTCGTCAACAAATGGGACGCGGTGGAAAAGGATGACAAAACGGCCGGCGCCTTCGCCAAAATCATCCGCGAGGAACTGCCGTTTCTCAAGTTCGCTCCCATCGAATTCATCTCGGCATTGACTAAAAAACGATTGTACCGGATATTCCCGAAAGTGGATGAAATTCTCGAAAACTATCATTCGCGTATTCCGACGGCCGAGTTGAACCGGCTGTTGGAAGAAATCTTGAATCGGCATCCGCCGCCGATTCACAAAGGCCGAACACCGAAATTGTATTATTGGACACAGGTCACGACCGCTCCACCGACATTTGTGGCTTTTTGCAACGATCCCAAGGCCATTCACTTTTCGTACGAGCGCTATTTAATCAATCGTCTGTATGAGATGTTCGGGCTTGAGGGAACACCGATTCGTTTATACTTCAGGAAGCGGGGGAAAGAAAAATCGTGATAGAAATCATTCTCTGTATAATCGGAGCCTATTTGATCGGAGCGATACCGTTCGCCTATATTGCCGGGAAATTGGCCAAGGGAAGCGACCTTCGCATGGTGGGCAGCGGCAATTTGGGATTTACCAATGCGTGGAGGACCCTTGGGGCGAAGTGGAGCATCCCGGTACTGATATTTGACATTTTAAAAGGAAGCGTGCCGGTCTGGTTCACGAAATCCATTATGCCTGAGCATGAATACGCTTATATCTTGAGCGGACTCATGGCGATTGTGGGGCACAACTGGACTATTTATTTAAGATTTCAAGGCGGCGGCAAAGGGGTGGCGACCGCAGCCGGTGTTTTCTTTGCGCTCGCTCCGATCAGTATGGTTTTTGCGTTATGCACATTTCTGGTGACACTGATAACGACGAAAATCATGTCGCTCAGTTCCATCCTCGGTGCGGCCGGGCTGGTAGCGGCGCAAGTGGTTCTTCGAGCGGTCAAACCGGCGTATGCGCCGTCCGAAACGATTCTATGGATTTCGGTTATCGTCGCCGCTCTCATCATTATTCGACATCACTCAAATATACGGCGTATCCTGAAAGGGACGGAACCCAAGTTCAATTCAAAAGTAACGGAGGAGAATACCCAATGATGGAAATCATTCCGGCCATCGATTTGCGCGGCGGCCATGTCGTGCGCCTGTTTCAAGGCGAATACGATCAACAGACCACTTATTCCAACGATCCGGCGAGCATTGCGAAGAAATGGGAGTCGGAAGGAGCGCAAACCATTCATATCGTCGATTTGGACGGTGCGCGCGATGGCGAAATGAAGAACCGCAGTGCGCTGGAACGCATCTCACAGGCCGTCACGATCCGCACCGAACTCGGGGGCGGGCTGCGCGATATGGCTACGATTGAATTCGTATTGAACGAGTTGCGCATCAGCCGCGCCATCTTAGGGAGTGTTTTGCTCGAAAAACCGGAATTGGTGTCTGACGCGGCGAATCGTTTTCCCGGACGAATCATCCTTGGCATCGATGCGCGGAACGGGATGGTAGCCACGCGCGGCTGGCGGGAAACAAGCACAGTGAAAGCGGTCGATTTGGTGCAGGAATTCAAGCATGCTCCGCTCGCCGCGGTCATTTATACGGATATCGCCAAAGACGGCACATTGGAAGGTCCCAATGTGGAAGCCACCCGTGAGATCGCGGCGTTATCGCCGTTTCCCATCATCGCATCGGGCGGGATTGGTTCGCTGGAGCATATTCGGACTCTCGCCGAACTCAGCCGTACGAAAATCGGCGCGAACATCACCGGCGCCATCACCGGCAAAGCGCTCTATGAAGGGAAATTTACGTTACGGGAAGCTCTTGAAATCGTAAACCCTTAACAAAAACATCGCAACAGCGTTACAATTGTATATAACAAGAAGACAACACAAACGGAACGGTGGGATTGTCGATGGATCTCTTATCTTCCCTATACGGATTTGCAATGACGTTGATGTTGTTTTCGGTTTGTCTGTTCGCATTTTTCATCCGGAACAGTATTTCCCGATTTCGGCGGCATCCGGAAACGAAACAGCGATTGCGAACCAGTAAATACGGCAAAGACACGGGGATGTTTTTGGCAGGACTCGTTTTTTTCTTTGCCGGTATCGCCTTTTTGAATTTCGCCTTCTTTCTTCACACCTACCGCACCTTCGCGATGGGAGAACCGATCGCACGGGTGATCATCCTCCCCGGCGAAGGAGAAGATACCTACAAAATCCAAATTCAGGAACTGGGAAAACAGGTTGCCGACAATGAAATCCCCCAACGGTATGAATATATCCTGAAAGGGGACCGCTGGACACTCGAAGGGAATATCGTCCGCTTTCAATCCTGGCTGAATTACCTCGGAATCAAACCGGTTTATCAACTCACCCGCCTGCAGGGAAGTTATTTCAGTATCGATGACGAAGTGACAAAAGAACGAACCGTTCATGCGCTTGTGGAACGGCCGGCGGAAAATTGGTGGAAGTGGATGTTCAAAAACGGTGATTCTCTTCCGTTGGTTACGATGGTTTACGGCTCGGCCGTGACACAGGTGATGAATGAGGGGAATCGGTTCGATGTGTCGGTGCTGCCGACCGGATTTACGGTCGAGAAGACGGCGGAGTAGGGGGATCTAGCATGGGCAGACTTCGCTTGCCCATGGTACCCTACTGGGAGCGCGGCCATCCCTGGCCGCATCGGATCAAGCATGTGCTTTGAAGATGCGGGCAGGGATGCCCGCGCTCCCAGTGAGTTAGCTCCCAGTGGGTTAGTGTTTGGGAGCGAATTTGATTAAGGGGGGGCCGGAATAGGGTGGGGGTTTGTAATCGATTTGATTGGCGGCGTGGATGGCCCAAGCGGCGGCGTAGACGGTGTCGTCGTGAAATTTTCCGGATGTGGGGTGACCGAAAGACGTGTGGCCGTTGGGTTCGCGGCGGTATTCGAAGGCGCGCAGTTCGTCGAAGAACGTTTGGCATAAATCTGCGGGGAGTTCCAATATATTCTGGCGGAGCAGGCGGTGCATTTCGTGGAAGACCGTCTGTTGATTCCCAGCCGTCGGGGCGAGAAGTTCGGTTTCTATTTTTTTGTTTTGACAATGCTCGGCGAGGGCTTTGCCTTGATACTGCTCGATGACGGCATGGCCGATTTTGTATTTTTCACGCAAACGATTCACCACACTTTTCAATTCATGATCGGAGGCATGGTCGAGGACTTCCATTTCGAGGAGGCGATAGCGGAAGTCGTCGGGGTGGTTTTTGGGATCCGGCTTCCAGCGGGCGGCGACGGCGAGGGCGTTGCGGTCGTGGTTTTGGCTGAAGGAGAGGGCGAGGTCGGCTCCCAGACCGTACACGGCGCGACGGGTGAGCGGTTCGAGTTCGCCGGTGGGGATAATGTTCTTGTCGATGTGGCCGGTGAAGAGTCCGTAGGCGTTTTCGACCCATTGACCGAGGACTTCGGCACGGTATTCGTGTTCGTTTTTGCTGGCGTGCAGGCGATTGAGTTCCTCTTTGGTAATGAGTGGATTGGCGTCGCTGGCGCATTGGATGACGGCGGTGTCGGCGGTTTTGTCTTCGGCGCGGAGGGCGTAGGCATGCACCCAGGAGTGGATGGAACTGGGCGAAGTCACGATGAAAAGCTGACCGAGTTTGGTGGGGGTGGTGATGAGAGCGTATTCGACCGCCTTGCGGATTTCGTCGCCGTTTTCCATAAAGCAGGCTTCGTCGAGAATAATGGTCATACCGCTTTTTGCGGCGCCTGTTTTGGGATGGTAACCGCGGATGGTGTCGGGATTGGCGGGGAGGAGTTTGATTTCGGAACCGTTCTTGAAGCGCACCTGCTCATTAGATATTTTCGTTGTCAAATCACGGAGATCGGAATTACGCAGGAGGTCGAGAAGCCGGCTGCCGAAGTCGCTGCTCATGCGCTGGCCGGAGGAGACGACGAGGACGGTGTGGTGGGGTCGCGAATAGGCATGGAAGAGAGCGACAACACGGGCGGCGAGGGATTTTCCGGCACCGCGTCCGGCGATGAGCATGGTGATTCGCTGTTTGGAGAGGCAGAGTTTTTCCTGGTGGGGGAAGAGGTTCAGGTTTAGGGCTTCTTTGGCGAAGGTGACGGGGTTGGTGGGGGAGGTGGAAGGCTGAAGACTGGAGGCTGAAGGGGGGGATGTATGGGGAGGCTTCGCTTGACCGTGGTACCCGGTTTGCTCATGGTGCCCAGTGGAAAATGCGGGCAGGGATGCCCGCGCTCCCAGGGATTGCCCTTGGTGCTTGGTGTTTTGTTTTGGGGAGTCTTGATTGTTATTTTCGTTATCGGATGTGACTTTGAGTTTGAAATTTTCGGCGGCGAGGTAGGTGCGGGTGGTGGTGTTGAGGAGACGGAGATCGGATTGGGTTTTGGGATCGTTGGGGTCTTCGGATTGGTTCAGGTGCGTGACGAGGCGGGTGAGCTGGGTTTGGTAGGTGGTGAGGAGAAACGGCAAAAACTCGTCGAGGGGGGTGTAGGAGGCTGGCGGGATTGAAGCATGGGCGGACTGCGCTTGTTCATGGTACCCGGTTTGTTCATGGTGCTTAGCGGGAAATGCGGGCAGGGATGCCCGCGATCCCAGTGGTTGAGTGGCAAGCGGGGACGATTGCTCTACCCGCGGTTTTTGGGAATTGGGGGGTGGATTTATGGTTGAACGGTTCATTGTTATCCTCGTGAATTTTTGTGGTTTTCCTCTACTTATTAGGAGGAAAGGCGCAGAATTTGGGGATTAATATTTTTTATTGCTTGTATAAGTGTAGGGATTTGAAGTGATTAGGGAGGATTTTGGAAATTATTTTTTTTTGCTTCCTTATGTTCCCTCAAAGATGGGGGGTATAGGGGGATGGTGGGATTCGCTTGGCTCATCTCAGCCTACAATTATAGCGCACCCCACAATACAAACTGCGCTTCCCCATGGTGTCGAGTAGAAAAAGAGTATAATTGGAAAGAGGGTAGAATTTACTCTGGTTTATCGTAAGAAAATACTATGAAGAAGGTATATTTGGAAACATCGATTCCAAGCTATCTTGTTGCACGGCCTTCCAGAGATATCGTCATGGCCGGTATGCAAGAAGCGACTAGAGAATGGTGGGATAAACGTAAAAAAACTTTTTCATTGTACGTCTCACCTTATGTTCTTGACGAGGTATCAAAAGGTGATGTTTCTGCTGCAAATAAAAGGATAAACATTCTTCACGATATTCCTATTTTAGTTGTTGACGAAGAAAGCATTCAATTAACCGAATTGATTCTCGCTTATAAAATTATTCCGGAAAAAGCGGCTACAGATGCTTCTCATATAGCGATTGCTACGCGGCATGGAATGGATTTTTTATTAACTTGGAACTGCACACATATTGCTAATGCAGAAATCATGCGTTCTGTTGAATCGATTTTGACCGAAGCTGGTTATGAGATGCCAATTCTGTGCACGCCATTCGAGTTAATGGGAGGTCAGCATAATGAATGATCCAATTCTCATGGAAATCAGGAAGCACCGGGAGGAAATCCTTCAAGAATACGGTTCATTAAGAGCCTATCATGAAGCGATTCTTGAGCGGCAAAAACAATATGGGGACCGGTTGGTTTCGCTTTCGCCCAAACGAAAAGAGATGAAGGATTTGGTTCAGAAATAGTGAGAATGGTGGGATTGGCTTGGCTCAACCCACCATTTCCCCTTATCGTATGATGGGAACACGATCCCTGCTATATTTTAGATTGAATGATATAGTAAAGAGTGATGAGAGGAGAAAAAAACGATGGCGAATCAGACTCCATATGAGGTTGCGAGTTGCCTTCAATTGGAAACGGACAAATTACCTGAAGAGAAAATGATGTCTTTTGAAGAATTCATTTGTTTTGCCAATGAGATGCGTGATAAAAACGGACCTCAGCAATCCGACAGTGTTGAATGGTTGCGTGAGATACGAACGGGCAAATGAAGCAATATGTCATCGATGCCAATGTGGTAGTTAAATGGTTCTTTGATGAACGCTTTCAAAAGGAAGCGATCAGTTTACTTCACCCAGATATCCGATTATTTGCACCCGATAATATTCGAGATGAAATTCTGAATGTTATCATTAAAAAGGAGAAAAGCATGGGTAGACTACACTTGCCCATGGTACCCAGGTGCGATTGTGGATGGTGGGATTCGTGACCTCATTTCATCCTGAGGGTGGGAATTGAAATTGTTATAATGGATCGAAAATGATCAATCCTGCGGAACTGACGGCTCAATTCCGGAACAAAGGAGGTTTAGTTCACATCTTTTATTTCGCACAATCGTTCCTGTTCTTTTTTTCAAGGCGGAACACACAAAACCGAATCTTTAGGGATTAAATAGACCCGGCTATTGACACAAAAAGCAGTAGATACGTATCATCATGGTGATTCGATTCCATTCAACAATAGGGAAGAACTCAATACTTTTTAGGTTCAAATTCATAAAAATGCGTGAAGATTGTTGGTATAGGTAGATGGAACTGAAACTATTGTGGACATGTCTTGCTTTGTGACGGGGTTACTCGTTTGATAGATGTAAAGCAACTTTATCTAATTGAATTACACCAAGGGTAGGTTTTCTTCGTCCAATGAAAGAACTTTGATCTACTAGTTTTGGATCACCACTTGTTACTTCATGAATGAAAATTTGGCATATTGTAGTACCCGGTTTTATCCTAATTGGAACTTCTCCGACATTAGAAAGTTCAAGTGTTAAGCATCCTGTAAAACCAGGATGGACACCTGTTGCAGTTGCAATAATTAGACCATGTCTTCCCCAAGAAGAACGCCCAATGACATACGCTGCACGATTTGTTGGCAGACGAATCCATTCCATGGTAACACCAAGTACAAACGCTTTTGGATGAAGGACAAATCCTTGACCATATGGCACATAATAAGGTTTTGTAAGTTTAACCTCATTTGGTGCATCAGCATCTTTTTCATACACATCAAGAAGCCCTATCCGACTTGTTCGGCATGCCAGAAACCAACAGCCTAGACGTATATCAACAGAAGCGGAGCCTGAAGATTTTAACTCATTCAAATCAGGTTGTGGTGTAATAATCATTGGGTCATTAGGATTAACTGGTTCCTTTAATTCTTTTACTATCTGTTCGGTTTTAAGAATCATTGTATAATCCTTAAACGTTCAAGAATTTCAGAAATTTCCATGCTTTTTAGCGTAAGATCTCGTAAAATGCGGCTTCTTTCTTCTTTTCTAATTTGGGGAATGTTTTCCCATAAATGATCATCCTGTTCACAAATCCATCCAGCATTCAATATGTCTACAAGTGATTCTTGTCTAGAAGTCGGTGCAACTCGCTTCTGGAATTCTTTTCGGATATTACTAACTCTGTTGGGATCACGCTTAGGAATGCTTTTTTTATTCGATAGATTACGTACTAGCTCAATTAAATCATTCACAAAGGATGCTGAAACATTATCCGCAATTGACAAAAGCATTTTCGTTACAGGTTCTGATGGCTCATCACTATCTATAAAAAATGAATCAAAGTTTGGAATATCTTTCACATCTAATTTCTTTGCTGCTTCCAAAAGATGAGATACACGACGACTAATGTTAGGATAATGAAAGGAACGTCCACCGGGCGATCCTGGAGAAATAAGATAAGTGAATGCATAAAGGTAGGATTCTGCGAAAAGACGCAGTCCAAAGAAATCACAAAAGATTTCTTCTGTTTGTAATAGTGCCCATGTATATGCATTCATCCAAGTATCTTGTATTACAAAATCACCACCTCTTTTGACATCTTCTTTTTTATAATATGGATATAGAGATGAATATTCTTCCCATTTTTTTTCTGTCAATTCAGTTAAAACACTTTTTTCTATTTTTCGTTCGAATAATTTTGTGAAGTTTTTTGCCTCCCATACTGAATGTCCCAACTCATGTCCAGCTAGTGAAACTAGAAGAGGATTGGGAGATTCAGGAGCAGGTAAACCAATAAGGACAAAGTCAGGTAAATCAGTAATTGAACGATAGACAAATGGCGAAAAGTCCCATTCCGACGAAATAATCAACTTTGTATCATTACCTAAAAGTATTCTAGCTAATCGTAAAAGAGGAGCATAAGTCTCGAAACTATTACGGATATTGGTTGAACGTAGAATAAAACCAAGAATTGGTACATAAAGAAACAGAATTTCAAGAGATGCACTACAAGCATTTTGAACTACACTAGCAGTAGAATTTGGAGAAATTTTTTCAAGTATGGACTTTTGTTTTTCGAATTTTTCTTTTAGGAGATCTAAAGCATCTCTAGAATAAGTGTACGGAAAATCGGATTCTTTCAATCGATCGATTTCACCGAGAACCGCAACAATTCGTTTTCTTGCATGATCAATCGTAAACAATGTTACCTCCGAAATGGATGAGGTCGCGTAATGATATCACGAATAGATTTTCGATAGGCTAGTGCTGCTCTTGATAGGGCTACACAAAACTCTCGAACTTTTTCAAGTTCTTCTCGATCTTCTATTGGAGTTTCTTTAGAAAGCAAGTCCGCTATTTTAGCTGCTTCTTTAAGCAAATTATCAATCTTATGTGAGTTGTTAGTTTTTCTCGTTGATTTCGCTACTGCTTCTCCAAGAACACTAAGAGTAGCAGGATCCATTAGTGAGTGTGAAGAAGCATTAGGTGCATCAAATTGTATTGAATTCTTAAGACGTTCAGCCAATAGATGGATTGCATTAAAATCGTAAGAGTTTTTCGTAAGCATATTATCAATATCAATCGCTGCCTCTGAGGCAAGAAAAGGAAGATCTGGATCAGAAATTTTAAGCGCATTTTTTGATATCAATTTAGACATGAAGAATATCTCCTTGTTTTGGATATTGTTCACCGTAAAAAACAAAACTGATTGTACAAATGATTAGTAATTTCTCAAGGTTAGCTTCATAAAATAAGCTACGTTTTTTGTTACTAACAGTTCATATCACTCACAGCAATCAGTAGTGTTAATTCTTTTTTGAATTTAATGGCAAGGGCTGGCTGGCGCCTTGCCCTTGCCATCCATTCGTGAATAACGATTATTCGCCGGTTACATTTTCCAGTAAATAGAGGCCTGATTTTCCGGGGCAGATTACATCCAGGTCGCCGTCGTAGTCGATGTCTTCGAGGGTGAAGTCCATTCCGACACCGATGTTTTCGTCGTAGGTTACGATATGTTTGGTGAATTGCGGGTCGGGGCCTTTTTCGACTTTGTACCAGAAGATGCAGAGCGGTTCGTTTGCGCCGGGGTCGCCGCCGTTGTGGCCGCGATAGCGTTTGCCGGCAACGATGTCTTTGATCCCATCATTGTCGAGGTCCACCATGATCGGGCAATGGATTTGAGAGTAGGTGCCGTCGATCGTGTGATAGAACCAGCCTTGGCGGCCGGCGCTGTCGCGGGCTTGTTCGAGCCAGAGCAGGCCGTAGTCGTGTGCGAAGCCGTAGACGAAGTCCGGCATTCCGTCTTCGTTGAGGTCTTCCACCGGCATGGGTACTCCGGTATGGTCGGCATGGAAGGTGCCGTGCCATTTCCAGGTTTGGGTGATGGGGTAGAGCGGGCATTCGTACCATCCGCTTGGGGTCAATACATCGTTGCGCCCGTCACTGTTCAAATCGCCGAAGCCCATGCCGTGTCCGCGACCGTGGTTGCCGAGGATGCGGCGTTCGAATCCGCTGTCGCTGTTTTCCAATCCGACATACGCGAAATAAGTAACAGGCATAGCCATGTTATAGAAATTCACGAGGACATCCTTGCGGCCGTCGCGGTCGACGTCGCAGGGGTAGATCACTTCCGTGCCCTGTAAATCATTGGCGATGACATGTTCTTCCCAGAGTTCGCCGCTGTCGAACGTGCCTGGGTTTTCATACCAGGCGAGTTTGGGTATGAACCAGCCACCGGAAACAATATCCGGCCAGCCATCGCGGTTGACATCCATGGTTATTTCGCCGTAATTGTTCATGTACTCGCCGGAGCGGACCACTTCGCGGAGTTTATGCGGCTTCCAGTCCGGGGCTTCGTACCAATTCGGGCCGCAGGTGATGTCAAGTTTGCCGTCGAGATTGATATCGACAACGGTGCAGCCTTCGCTGGGAAGATCGTCGAGTTGATGGTTTTTGAAAGTAATCGGCGACGGTTTCGCTTCATACTGGGGTTTTAGATCTTTCACTCGGATATTGCGGAATTGGACGACCTGATCTTTCAGGGCTTCTCCGCCGTGGACTTGCAGGCCGATGCGGCCTTTTTTCGAGCCATCGAGATGCGCGTCGACCACTTTTTGCCGATTGAGATAGACAACGATGTGGTCTTTCACGCAAATGATATTCATGTCGTTCCAGCCTTTCTTATGCAGATTGCGATCGGCGGAAACATGGCGGAAGACGCTGCCGGTAGGGAATTTTTCGTCGATATCGGAAATTTGGATTTCGTAGCCGTATTGCGAGGGGCGGCCTTCGATTCCTTTCGGCATACGGATGCCGACACCGCTGTTGCAATTGGGGGTCATGTTGAATTCCAACGCGAGGGAAAAATCGTCCCATTCATCATTGGTAAACAACCAGGAATCTTTGCCGACTCTTTGATCCTGCTTTCCGATCAGGACTCCCTTTTTGACTTCCCAAATCCCCGGCCATTGCATCGTCCATCCGTCCAGATTGCGACCGTTGAAAATCTGCTCGTAGCCGTCCGGGGCCGGAAACTGTGCCATGACTGAAGAGGGGGAACATAACACAACTGCTAAAATGATCAAAATAAAAGTTGAACTCCCGCAAGCCAAATGTTTCACAATACATACTCCTTTCACAAATAATTGATTTCATAGATATGCTATAGTAATCGCAAAAGAGAGTTAAGGTCGAGGAGGGTGTTCAATCCACCTTCAATCAATATAGTTTGGTTTCCTAGTGGTGATTATCTCTGATTCATCATCTGATATTGTGCAGACAGGATGTCCGCACCACAATTTTTTTGCTAGTGTATCCAATATGTTTACTGTTCTATGAGTTGCAGCACCGCCATAATGGGGCGATGGTCGGAGGCGACTTGTTCATCCAGGACGCGGATTTTCTTCATTTCCCAGCGGTTTTTGGGGAAAAAGCAGATGTAATCGATTTGCCGCGATGGGTTTCGGACGGGGATCGTGAAGAGGTTGAGTCCTTCTCCTGCGATTGCCCATATTTCCCGGAGAATGTTGATTTCTTTCGACTCGGGAACGGCATTTAAATCTCCGGCGAGGATCGTCGGTTGGGGGGAGCGGTTATGGATCAATCGGGCCATTTCCTGAACGGCGGCGAGGCGGTCCGGTGAGTTCCGGACATGATCGAGGTGGGTTCCCCAAAACGAAATAGCTGCGCCATTTTCCAGTTTCACTTTCACTTCCAATACAGCGCGTGGTTCGTGGCCTTCGGTATAGGGGAGAGGATGGGTGATGGATTTTGAAATGGGGAAGCGCGACAGGACGGCCTCGCCATATTGTCCGCCGTCGTAATCCATTGCTTTGCCGAATGCGAAGTTCATTCCTGTCAAGCGGCCAAGTTCGGCGGCTTGATCGACGCCGCTGGAACGGCCGGTTTTTCGGTCGACTTCCTGTAAGGCTACCAAATCGGGGGTTACCGAGAGGATGACCTTGGCGATTCGTACCAAATCGAACACGCCGTCCACGCCTTCGCCGTGGTGGATATTGTAGCTCATCACGACAACCCGGGCTGGATTCTCGGCAAAGGGAGTCACGCAGCCGATGCAAATGGCGGCGAAAATGAATACGAGAATGCTGAATTTTTTCATTTATTGAACACTCGCTTCCTGTTCCCGTGATTCCGGAGTGGTGACACGGACGATTTCCTCGATTGAGGTCAAACCGGCCAAGATTTTGAGGATTCCTTCTTCTCTCAAATTCTTCATTCCTGCGCGGCGGGCGGCTTTCCGAATTTGCGAAGCGCGCGCATTGTTGGCGATCAATTCTTGGATTTCTTCGGTGGGGACAACCACTTCGAAAATCCCAGTGCGTCCGAGATAACCGCTGTTCGAACATTCACGGCAGCCGCGGGGGCGGAATACCGGTTGGCCTTCCAGCATATTGCCGTCTTCCCCTAAACTTTTGATCTCTTTTGCGGAGGGGGTTCCATGTTTTTTGCAATGCGGGCAGAGTTTGCGAACAAGGCGTTGTGCGACGAGGCATTGTAACGCTTTGCTTACCTGTTCGGCATCGGCATTGAAGGTTTTGAGTTTGCCGATGGCGGCATAGCAATCGAAGGCATTGAGGCTGGAGAGAATCAGGCGATTATCGGAAGCGGCGCGGATGATGATATCGGCGGTTTCCGGATCCCGGATATCACTTACTACCAAGAGGTCCGGTTCCTGCACCAAAGCGGATTCCAAGGCGGAAGAAAACGTCATGCCCATGGCCGGATTGTGTTGGAGTTGGTTGACGTCTTCCAATTCGAATTCGATCGGATTTTCCACCGTGACGATATCTTTCGAAACGTCGTTGATAAATTGGATGGTAGCGTATTGAAACGTCGTCTTTCCGCTGCCGGCCGGACCGATGTTCAGGATAAGTCCGTGATGGGCGGACAAGGCTTTGCGGTATTGCATTAGGGTTTCTTCTCTCATGCCGAGGCGGTCCAACGACATGGAGGCAATCCGTGGATCGACCAGGCGCAGCACGACTCTCTCACCGAAGGTGGTGGGTTGAGTGGAAACCCGGATGTTGATTTCTTCTCCTAAGACCACTTTGCGGAAGTGGCCGTTTTGGGGGAGGCGTTTCTCGGCGACATTCAGATCGCAGGAAGCCTTGATACAAGATATGACAAAATTCTGAAGTGATTTTTCGATGGGCGCTTCTTCCGCCATGACACCGTCGATGCGGTACCGCGCGAAAAAGGCTTCTTCTTCCGGTTCCAGCCAGACTTCATTCGCTCGGGCTTTGCGGCCGTGTAGCAGGATCAGATTCAGCAGTTCCTGGACGCGTTCTTTATCCGCTTCGTCATAGCCGTTTTCCTTGCGAGACGCTTCGCCGGCGATTAGTTCGCTTTCACTTTTCACCAGTTCCAGAAGTGTAAACGGCGGTTTGATGATCTTTTCACAGAACGGACAGCGGGAGAAATCGTAATTTTCAAACAAGGATGGGTTGTCGATGGCTCGGTTGCAGGCGGGGCAGCGTTTTCTAGGTTTTTCCCTGCTCAACCGGTCGATACAATAAAAAATCAGGCCGAAAATGCCCGTATAATTGATGATTTTTCTCCAATTGTAATAAATCACTTTGCGATTGGGTAAATCCCGCAAGACGATTTTCATGGGGATGTACCAGACAATCAAAATGATCCCCAACGCGTAAAGGAGAATCCAGAGCCATTCCATTACTTGAGGAATGATATCCGAGGAGCCTTCCGTGACATCGCTGAACAAATCTTTGGCACTGGTCCAAAGTCCGGTGAACCAACCGGTCACTTTTTCTGTCGTGCTAGGTTCCGGAGTCGGTTGTGGAGGCGGGACATAGACGGGCCGCCGGACCGGCCGGACTTCGGGGGGTTTCAATTCGCGCTGAACGCGTGCCAGCATGTTGTCGAGATGTTTCTTTTCATAGGAGGTAAGAGCGGAAGGATCGGCTTTCGAGAGATACGATTCGGCTTGTTTGAATTCTTCATTGGCGGCGGCGATGAGACCCAGAAAATAGAGGGCGCGTGGCTGATTCGGATTGCGGGCGAGGGCTTCTTGAAAGGCCTCTTGGGCGTTTGGGATTCGTTCTTCTCCCTTTTTGTATTGTTCTTCGCCCCATTCTACGTATAACTCGGTAATTTTGTCTTGCAGACCGGAAGCGAGGGGGTGATCGGTGTAATTTTCGTAAACGGTTCGGTAATGTTCGATAGCTTCCGGATAATTTTTATTGATTTCGTGCCGTTCCCCTTCCCGCAGGTGGGCTTCCACGATGGTGTTATCCAATTTCATTTTGGCGGATTGGAGGAGAGCCAATTGAGAAGGATCGGAAATCATCATCTTGATTTGCTCGATTTCTTGAATGTCTTGCAATCCCCTTTTGAGGGGATCATGAGAGTTCAGGTATTCGACAAATTTTCGGATGGTGTTTTCCTGGCGGCGGCGGATGGAGGCGCGTTGTTGAGAGGAAGCCGCCTGGCGATCGGCTTTCGTATAGAGTTCAATGGCTTGAACGAAGTTTTCGCGCATTTCTTCAACTTGTGCGCGGGAGAGCAAATTCGCCAGTTCCGAGCTTTCTTCGATGCGAGTGATTGCATCGCGGTTGAAGGAAAAAACCCCGCCGGGTGTTTCCACCAGGATTTCTTCTCCGCCGGAATCACGGATAACCCCTTCCACTTTTTTTCCGTTTTTCAGATATACAACATCTGCAAATACTGGAAATGCTATGAACCATACAAGGAATAGTTTTACCGCAATTTTTTGTGTCATTCTTCTTTATTGAGAATCTCGCTTGTCATTAAGGCCGAAACCGATGTTTCGATCTCCTATCGATGATCGATTTATATACCCATCAAGTTTATAACGGAATATCGAAAAAGGAATTGTTTCAGTTTTTATACTTCCTTTTTCTATGCCAATGAAAGTACACTCGTTGAAAAATGCGGGCAGGGATGCCCGCGCTTCGGATTCATATAAAAGTATAGCAGGATATTATAGTTTCGGCTGCACGACCGATGAGTTTTGAATTCAACAATGTATCCTGCATTTCAGTTCAACGGTATCATTTACGGTATGAAATGTCTACAAAAGTTATGGATCGCGGGCCAAGCGAAAGCCGTAATCTCTTCCTCTTTCCCCTCCTGAACGGGCAAAGCGATGGGTTGTGCGTGCGTAATAGGCGTTGAAATTCCACGAGCCACCCCGCATGACGCGCAGGTGTTTGTCGTAATCGTCCAATTTTACCGTGGCTCCCGGATAGGGTTCGAAAAAACCGGCCACCCATTCGAACACATTACCGGCCATGTCTTCAACCTTGAAGGGACTGCTGCCCAGAGGATAACTTCCTACCGGCGCAGTTGATCCTCGTCCGGATTCCCACGTGTTGGCATAGTCGGCCACAAAGCGATCGCCCCAGGGGTATGTTCGCGCGCGATCGCCTTTGGCGGCGCGTTCCCATTCCGCTTCCGACGGAAGCCGTCCTCCGCGCCATTCACAATAAGCTTCTGCGTCGCTGTAGGAAACCCAAACGACCGGATGATCGGCCACTTCTTCCGGCATGGTTCCTCCTTCCCAATGGGGGGGAGCGCGATGTCCGGTTTCATTGACAAATTCCTGGTATTCCCGATTGGTCACTTCATATTGGCCGATGTAGAATTCTTTGACATAGACAATATGGGGTGGTTGTTCGCACACATCTCCGTCATTGGAGCCGACGACTACTTCGCCGGCGGGAATATACATCATTCCGGGATATTTGCTTTGTTTTTCCTTGAGAATTTGTTGAGAGGTTTTCGTGGGAGTGGGCGCAGGTAATGAAGTCTCCATCGAAGTTTCAAATTGTTCGGGATCGATTTTGAAGAGTTCGATCAGGATTCTCCTGCCCCATTCGCCTAAAAATTCTTCCCGGGAGACATTGGAAGATTTTCGATATACCGTGTTCAGAAAACGAACTTTGTTCACCTCGATCAGCCGCAAGGTAATCTCGATGTTTTCTCCGTGCCTCAAGATGTTTCCGGCCAAGACTTGATCCGCGTCGAGCAGTTTTCCCATGGCGGCGAAACATTCGATCTCATGGCAGGGGAGGGGGAATTTATGCGCTTTCAAAATCGAGATCATCGAAGAGCGGCTGAGAACGCGATACAGGCCGGTCCGCTCGATCTCACGGCGGATAAATTCGCTGAATGCATTCGCTTCGGCTATGGAGGATTCATCACCCACGACCCTTAAATCCGTGATCACGAGTAAAGGAATTTTGGGATAATTTCGTTCTGCCGAGAGAGCGAAACAGCAAAGGAGTAGAAGGGCAACGAGCGGTAACCAAACACGATGCAAAGGCATAGCAGGATATATTGGTATGGGGATGTTTTTTTTCATTAATCAAGAGAAATTCATGAGCTGGATTCAAAACCGCGCGTCCGGGTTCTTTCGATTAAATCCATCAATTGAGAACGGGCCATGGCATGATTCGGATTCAGCTGCAATGCCCGTTCATATTCCAGCCGTGCCAGTTCATATTTTCGGGCATTGTCGTGGATTTTGCCGAGAACATAATATATTTCGGCGCTGTTCGGATTGAGTTCTTCCGCCCGTGCCAATTCCACAATCGCACCTTCGTCGTAACAGTGATCATAATAGAGAAAAGCGATGCGGGTATAGGTATCGCTCATTTGTTTCACGATTTGCTGAGCGAGCTGATCATCGGGTTGGAGTTCCAAGATGCGTTGGAACGCTTCCAGCGCTTTCCGGTATTCTTGAGCGGCGATCAGTTGCTGAGCTTTTAACAAACCTTGATCCACTTTGGCTCTTTTTTGCTGAGTGCGGATTTGATCGATGGCTTGTCTTGCCTCTTGGTGGTTTTCATCCCAATTGACGGCTTCCATAAAATCGAGCAAGGCGCGGCTTTCATCGCCTTTGTTTAAATAAAATTGGCCTCGCCGGTAATAGAAATCCGCTTCCGGTTCATCTTGAAAATTCAGGACACGATTTTTATCGATCACGACATACTCACCGGCCACGGTTTCGACCACCATGACTCGTGCGGAATTTTCAAGGATTCTTCCTTCGAGGGTAATTTGATTCGTCGAGATCGTGTCTCCCCACACGGAAAAAGAAGCAACGGCTACGATTAGGCATCCTAGAATCATCCCAGCTGGTTTTATTGGTGTATAAAACATACTGACCTCCCGCCTCGAGTTGACGTTTCCATGATTCTTGATTTTCTATAGAACATTATATATTGAAAAGGGGGATCCGGTCAAATAAAGAAGAGAATCGAGGGAGAAAAAAAGGAATTGATCCCTTCAATCGAATCAGGAAACAGGGGAAAGGGGGCTTTGTTGTTGGCGGAATCGAAAACATTTGTATTTCTGAAAATATTCGACAGGTTCAACTTTTTAGAAAAAATACTGCAGCCAAAATGAAATGGCGGTTCGGAGTTCGTCGTTTTGTCTCCACCATTCGCGTTGCGGTCCGATTGCCGGTTCAATGAAGTACGCCATCACCACACACATTATGGTTGCGCATACAAGAAAAAGGTTTTGAAATCGGGAAATCTGAGCATATTGTCGTTTTTCAGCAAAGATTTTCGCCGCAAACCACCAACTTGAAGCGCAGCAGAGAAAAAAAGCGGACCACATGATCGAGAAATTCCGAGCGAAAAATACTGCTTGCGCAGACATCAACCAGAAAAAAGCGATGCAGGCCAAAAAAACGGAAACCAAAACCCACTGAATTTTCGTATAGTCTTGATTATGGAAAAAGCCATTCCAGGCGATGTAAGAAATCGATCCTGCAGTCAGAATGACTCCAAGCCAGCCGAATTGATCCGCCAGACAGCGAAGGTTGATATAAGCCATTTGCAAGCCTGGTTCGAATGTATTCCAATCGGAATGACCGACTTTGAAATACCAGACTTGATACAATACCTCCGGGATAAATTTATGGAGTTCTTTATACCAAAAGGGGCACAAGACGGTGAAGCCTACAGACATGGCCAGTATGATGACTCCAATACCTGCCGATAATTTTTCCGGTAAATATTGTTTTCCTGTTTTCAATTGAGGGATTGTATAGATTCCAAAGACGAACGGAATCAGCAAAAATGTACCGGCATTGTATTTACAGGCAACCGCCAGTCCGCAGATAAATGACATGACCGCCAGACGAAACAACCATGTCCTCATGCGTTCCGCCGGTTCACGGCAGGAAAAGAAGGCGCAAAATGCAAGTGTGAGCAGACAAAAGGTACCGGTCGTATTGTTGACGGAGACATAGACGGAATCCCGAATATTCGCCGGGGACAAGGCCAGCAAGAAGGAAGCGGCCACTGCCGGCGCCAGCAAATCCAAGCGCTTGCCGATATACCATAGGATTAAAATTTGAAACGGAATCAGCATGACGAAGATCACGCGTACACGATAGCGGAACATATCCCATAATTTCGAGCCGGAACCTTGATACATTTCATGTTGGGTTGGATTTTGCAGTTCCTGCCGAATCAAGTTGAAAGGGGAATTCCCTTCTACGCCGGGACGCCCTCCCACATCGCGGCTCAGGGAAGCAAACGCGAGAATATTGGCCGGAATACAGAGATACATCGTGCCGGTGGGATGGAGAAAGAAGTGTGGATTGAGATCGCCGGTATAAATCAACTGCAGTGCGCGGCCGATCGTATGGACCTCGTCTTCATGCCCGTCCGGTAAATAGGGATAGCGAACCGCCAAGGCAACGAGAATCGCCAATCCAAACAAAATCGGCCACCGGTATTTCCAAACTATTTCTTTACACCATAAAAAAATCCGCTGTTTCATGAGAACCTCTCATCATAACATAAAAAATTCTATTGTGGATTTCGGAAAGATGATAACAACAGAATGATCAATCATAAAACCCTATGCTGATTATTCTCTCTTCATCGGGTTCAACGAATCGTTGTCATTGCCGATTTCAGCAATCCGGGTACAGTAATTTTCCATAGAAAAAAATGAATCGAAAAGGACGCTGATCGATGGATGTATATCCTCTTAAATTGAAACGACTTGGTGACGACCGTTTGCAGATCGAATGGAGTGACGGGGAAACCTATGAGTATAACAACCGTAAGTTGCGCAAGGCGTGTCCTTGTGCTCATTGTCAGGGAGAGGATTTGCCCATTCCACTCAATCCAAAAGAGACTTCTTCTGATGATTCCGGTGATTCGAACGGTTCGTCTTTGAAAATCATAACGATGAAGCCGGTTGGGAATTATGGTTATGCAATTGATTTCAGTGATGGCCATAGTACGGGGATTTATACTTTTCAACATTTAAGAGAAGTGGGGGAAAGGGTGTAGTAGTTTTCTTCTGTCACCCTTTCAGGGTGAGGGTTTGTTGTTGGTGATCGTTTCCAGGGGCGTTGCCCGCTGGCTGTCTTCTGTCACCCTTTCAGGGTGGGGTTTTGTTGTTGGTGATCGTTTCCAGGGGCGTTGCCCGCTGGCTGTCTTCTGTC
>CAYPPG010000016.1:0-75691 GCA_964412555.1 uncultured bacterium | reverse complement strand
TCGTTTCCAGGGGCGTTGCCCGCTGGCTGTCTTCTGTCACCCTTTCAGGGTGGGGGTTTGTTGTTGGTGATCGTTTCCAGGGGCGTTGCCCGCTGGCTGTCTTCTGTCACCCTTTCAGGGTGGGGGTTTGTTGTTGGTGATCGTTTCCAGGGGCGTTGCCCGCTGGCTGTCTTCTGTCACCCTTTCAGGGTGGGGGTTTGTTGTTGGTGATCGTTTCCAGGGGCGTTGCCCGCTGGCTGTCTTCTGTCACCCTTTCAGGGTGGGGTTTTGAAGTGTAGTTATCTGTCACTTTTTCAGGGTGGGATTTTGGAGTAACTTTCTTTCTTCCATCCATGAAAACAAAGAGGCGGGGTGATTTTGTTCACATTTTGTGAGATATTCCTGACATAATGGTTGATTTTCAAAAGAATGAGAGATTCGAGCCAGTTGATAATAGATTCGGTTTTTCCATCCACTTTCCGGGTAATTTTCTAAAAATTCATGAAATTGTTTCTCTGCCTGTTTGTATTGGCCGCATTCAAAAGAAATGACCGCCAGGTAATACTCCACGTTCTCTTTGGCACGGGATGAAAGATTCTCCTGAAGAGCCAACCGCTGAAATCGTTTTTCAGCGCTCTTGTATTCGCCATCGAGTAGAGCCAACCGTGCTTGGCGCAAAGGGTTAAGATCTCCGAACAATTTTTCTTCGACTTGTCTTCGCACTTCATTGGCGTCCGAGGTCATTCGATAAAGATAGGGTAAATGAACCATTCCCCACTTTTCAATCTTTCGAGATTCGGGTTGGGTCAGTGGAATGGCAAGAATGGATAATTGTTTGGCGAGAGGTGGTAACTGAACAAAGTCCTGAACGACACGATTCAAGAGAAGAAATCGGGCGGTATGCGCTTCCCGTTCGTAATCCAAATTGGGTTGCGCCGACCGGAAGGTCTCTGCCAAATTACTATAAATACCAAGATTTTTAACCTGTTGAATGAAAGGTTCCAACGGTTTTTTTTCCGAACCGAACTTTTGTAACAATTCCTCAGAAGGATTGAATACAAAATTTTGTGGAAATTGTTCGGTTTTTTTAGTATCGGAACTTTTTAAGATCAGGGCAAAGGATGGATCGAAAGGAATCCACTTATCGTCGATTTTCACCAACGACAGCGTATGGGGACTTTTCCCGGGATCACGAAGCACCAAGCGCAGGGCTTCGATTTCGGCTGAATGAAGTAACCCGTCAAGGATCCAAGCGAGTTCCTCACACATGCCCTGCCCTCGAATGAGAACATAGAAAGGATGGTCGCGAAATTGGTCTTCCTGGGGAGTGCCGAATTGGACATGGCGCACAACGAAGTCCAATATTTGTAATGCGTTATCGAAGGTATCGTTGGAGTTCACCGTAAAGCGAGAGGCGATCCGAGCTTGCCAGAGGGTTCGCCAGAGATACCGCATATCATCCCGGTTGAATTTCTTTCTTACGAAATCTTTGTATTCCTTCCCATTTTTTTCCAGCCAGGGAGGTAAAATGAAAGGAATTTGAAGCAAGTTATTGTTTGTGTTGTTCTCAATGACGTACAAAAGAAGATCGTTCCATTCTGTTTTGGCTTTATCCCATTGTTCCAAATAGACTCTTGCCAATCCTCGCAGGATGAGGCGATGCTTTTCGTGGGCCGGTTGGTTATATTTGTGAGGGAGTATCGAGAGAACGCGTTCGTAATCATCGGCTAGAAGTAATTGATCTGCACGCTCGAGCATTCCCGATGGTGACGCAACATCGATCGCCGGTTGGGTGTGACAGATAGCAGGAAAAACTAGGATCAAAGAGAGAAAATATGATCGGAAGAGCACATTTTCTTTGTTGAAAAGCAGATTGACCATCATATTTCTGAGAATAATTGAAAATCATTCATGATTCTACCCCTATTCTTCACCTGCCGCGCCCAGTTTCAGAGAGGATTCCAATTCTTGAGTTTCCGGAACAGCAATGAAGGATTTGGAACAAAGGGAAAGCACGAGAATGCCGACGGCAACGGCAAACCAGAGGGTACACATGCGAATCAGAAAGGTCGCCGAAGCGGCGGTTCCTTTCGGAAGCGAATGAAGCAGGATCAACAGTCCACCCATGGTGCCTTCGGTGGCGACTATTCCGCCGGGTGTCATTAACAAGGCTCCCATGATCGTTGCAAAGGCGTAAATAAATGTTACGGAAACAAGAGGTAAAGGGGAATCGAATCCCCAGAGGACGAGATAAAACGCCAAACATTCGCAAAACCAAGAAGCAATGCTGATCCCTGTCGCCCAAACCAAAGGAACGGGAGAAATCAAACGGTAGACACTTTCATAAGCCACACGAAGTTTATCGGCGCTTTTACCGATGAGCGGCATTTTTTCCAAATACGAAATGGTCTTTTCACCCGCTGATTTCCAAGTGGCAAGGATAAGAATGAAGGCGACGATTCCTATACTGATGGAAAATACGAGTATGCCGTTGGGGATCAACGTGATTCCTAAGAGAGACATGATGAGGAGAGCGACAAAATCGGTGAATCGTTCCGCCAGAACAACCGGGGCCGATTTACTCATCGGGGTGCCGTTGATGCTTTTCACCAGGTAGGATTTGTACACTTCTCCGAACTTACCGGGTGTTGCAGACATGACCAATCCGGCCAGAAATACATGAAACGATTGTTTCCGTTCTAGGGGGATATCCAATAAATGCAGGTAATAATGCCATTTCGTAAAGCGAACCAGATAATTCGCGAAGGCCAAGAGCAAACAAACCGGTAGGAGCCACCATTGAAAGGCGGATAAGGCGGAGACGATCTTTTCCCAGCCAGCCCAAATACATCCGGCCAAATAGAAGGCGGCGGCGAAACAAATGGTTATGAGTATTTTTTTCTTGAAATCCACTAGAGTTGGCGTTCTATGAGGTTTAAGTCTTCCAAGGCCTCTTCTTCGGTTTTATAAATTTTTGCCAATTGATAAAACATTCCTTTTTCAACGACTTTTTGCACACTTTGGCTCATTCCGCAAATCGCCACCGTGCCTTTGATCATCGTCAAGGCACGAATGGGTGTGAGTAGATTTTGCAAATGGGTACTCATGACACTTGAAACACCGGAGAAATTCAACAGGATTTTCATAGCGCCGTTTTTGCGCTCTTGTTGAATCGTCTCTTTTAATTGTTGAGAACCATCTAAATCCAATGTGCCTTCCAGATGGAGAATGGAAATATTGTTTTCTTTTCGAGTTTGGATTTCCAGCATTTCTGCACTCACTTCCTCCGTAAATTTATCGTATCAGCTATTATTGAATCAGTCACTGCGTTTAGGGTCAAGGAAGGTTTTCGCTTCCGACTCGGTTTTGAATACATTTAAATATTTTTTCCAGCTCGTTCGTTGGATGATTTTCAGAATGTGGTCATCAAATTCGGCTACGGCGATTTTGCCACCGATACTGCGGAATATCTTCATCGGATTGGCCACGGCTTCGAGATTTCGCGTCGTCAACCTTTCGACATCCTTTCCTACCCAGAGTAGATTCACGCACCCTTGCTGACGAAGGGTAGAGATCGTTTTGCCCAATTGAACGAGATCCTTTTCCTCGATCATTCCCGCCATATATATAATATCGATGTTCCCATCGCGTTCAAATGATATTTCCGCCATCGTTCGTGAAACTGTCGGCTCCTCTCTTTTGAGTTATAATTCCTTTTTAGAATGGATTTCTCCTGACTTTGAATTGATTCTCTGGTAATTATTTCACTCTTTGATTAGAATGCGAAGATAAACCCTATCCAAAAAGATCAAAAGGAGCGTAAATTTCCCATGTCATTCAACCTTCGATGTCAAAAAAAGCAAAATTGGTTCGTTCTCGGTTTGATTTTGATCCTCGTAACAGCCTGTGTCGGTCTACCCGAAATCAAACGAACGAACGTAATCTATCAAGATGCGCTGGCAGACGGGACGACAAAAGGCGTTGTAGACGGCGGTATGTGGACGGAAACAGGTTGGCAGGCCGGCGCGAATGGGATGTTGAAATACGACTTACCCGGCATGTCGCAAGGAACGGTTGAATTCGATGTAACCGGCTTGAATCGTTTAGGGGGGAACACCGCATTTATCACAATGTATGAACCTGGCGGTGGAAAATATGCCGATCCTTATGTCATTCATAATCCGTATTTGGCAAAAATCACAATAAAAAGTTTTAAGCAATCTCCGGATTCGACCTTTGATTTCTTGTGGACCATCAAAACCTTTCCTCCAACCGTTAAACCTCTCGATCGTTATATTGAAGGCGCGCCCGAAGGTGGAGAAGCGTATATCGAAGCCGTACCGAGCAAGAATGTTCCTATTTTTCTGGATGAAACCTATCACATAACGATGGAATGGAAATATGGGCAAGCATCCCTCTATGTCGGTGATTCATTGGTTGCGCGGCACGATTACCGTCCCATGCTTTATCTTCCTTCCGCTTTAACGTTAGTTCTTGGGAAAAGTCCTGCGGATGAATCATTCGGGTTGCCAAACATGACGATTTCCAATGTAAAAATATCTTTCCCACAACCATAATACAAAGCAAGGAATTGCTTGATCGGTCAATCTATTCATTGCTAGAGGTCTGGTCAACATGTTGGAAAAAATCTTTCATCTTTCCGAGAATCAAACCTCGATCAAACGAGAATGTGTCGGTGGAATAACGACATTTTTGACAATGTCTTATATCATATTCCTTCAACCGGTGATTCTTTCCAATGCGGGGATGGAATCCAGTGCGGTTATGGTGGCGACGTGTATTTCCTCGGCGTTGGCGACGTTTTTGATGGCGTTACTTGCCAATTATCCGATTGCGCTCGCGCCGGGTGTCGGTCTCAATGTGTTTTTCGCTTTTACGGTTTGTCTCGGACTGGAGGTGCCATGGGAGACCGCGCTCGGGGCGGTGTTTTTTGCGGGAGTCATCTTTGTTTTTCTTAGCGCCTTCGGATTTCGGAAGATGATCATGGATTGTATCCCTTCTTCCTTGAAATTCGGTATTGCCGTCGGAATCGGGCTGATGATCACTTTGCTCGGATTCGAATGGGCGGGGATTGTGGTCAATGATGAGGTTACTTTGGTCAAAGTCGGCAATCTAACGGAGACGTATGTGTTGGTTTCAGGATTGGGATTGATCACGGCGATGTCGTTGACCTGTTGGAATATTCGCGGCTCGATCTTGATTGGGATGATTACGGCGGCGATCGCCGCTTTGGCTTGCGGATTGACTTCTTTTGGCGGGATTGTGTCCACTCCTCCTTCCATCGCGCCGGTTTTTCTGAAAGTCCATTTGCTGAATGTGCTGAATTTGAACATGATTACCGTCATTATTATTTTTATGATCATCGATCTTTTCGACACGGTCGGCACGCTTGTCGGAGTGGCTGAATTGGGTGGATTCATGAAGGATGGAAAACTTCCCCGTGCGCAAGAGGCGCTTTTGTCCGACGCCGTTGGAACGGTTGGCGGCGCCTTGCTTGGTACCTCTACGGTGACCAGTTATGTCGAATCTTGTGCGGGAATCGGGGATGGCGCGCGCACCGGCTTGGCGAATATCGTGACGGGATTGTTGTTTCTTTTAGCGCTTTTCTTTTATCCACTCGTGGAGATGATGGGGCGCGGCATCCAAACGGAAAGCGGCTCCATTGTGTATCCGGTCATTGCGCCGGCTTTGATTATGGTGGGATTCATGATGATGCGGGGGATTCGTTATGTGCAATGGGATGAATTGACCGAAAGTATTCCTGCTTTTCTGGCCATTGTCGTCATTGCATTCAGTTTTTCCATTACGGAAGGAATAGCATTCGGATTTATGAGTTTCGTTTTGCTGAAAACCATCACTGGCCGGTTGCGAGAGATTCATCCGCTTCTGTTGACTTTTACAGTCATTTTCGTTATTCGTTATTTCTTTGTCTCCTTATAAGCCTATGAGACGATGGCATGAAGTATCATATTCATATTGTGCAGACAGGATGTCCGCACTTCCTATTGTGCAGACAGGATGTCCGCACCACAATTTTTGACTTTTTGCGGGGGGGGTATTAGCCTATCTGTTAGGGGACTTCGTGCATGTGGATGCGCTGTCCGGCTGGGACTTGTTTGAAAAAACCGCCGATGCTGATCAAGCCGTTGGTGGGATCATAGGGTGGGCCGCCGCGTATACCGGCCGGTCCCCAGCCGTCTACCAGACCGGAATTGCGAGTTTGATGGACGGTTTGAACCAATTCATGACCCCGTGGACCTGTTCCCGGCCACCAGTCCTGGTGAGAACTCCAGGGAATCCAATGATAATAGGTAAAAGAATTCACAAATCCATCCGCTTTATCGATGTTCGGAGCCGCTTGGAAGCGATCCTTCAAAAATCCATTGAGATAAGGGACCGGGGTTGTCAAGGGAAACTGTTGTGCTTCACCGTCCCGATGGGCGTGATAGGAATTGTTATCCAAATGATATTGCTGCATGGCGCCGATCATGGTGCGGATGTCGCTTTGTGTACCGGCAATTTTGGCCCGCAGTTGGGCGTTCAAAAAGTTGGGGACGGCAATCGCGGCAAGAATCCCGATGATTGCAACGACAATCAATAGTTCAATCAACGTAAAGCCTTTCACCATTTATTTTCTCTCTTTTCTTCGATTGTTTCGTTATTCAATAGTAGCATTATTTTGTTTTGTCTGAATCGGGATTGGCCAGGATGAGAGGATTTCCAGGATGGAAAACATGAAAATATAACATAACGAGTCGAAAATGCGGTAATGGGATGCTGATCGCTCGTTCTTTATTGATTTGTTCAATCAAGCTTATCCTTTTCATCCATAAATCCTGGGAATCCGGATTCAGACATTTTTTGAACAGGATCAGGAACGATACCCTATCCGATCAAATGGTGGTTGCAATCCTTGAAAACCGCTGCCATGATGCATGTATTCTTCCTCGCATAAATCCCAATTGACTGAAAACAGGAGCGAATGAATGTTAGGTACTCTTATTTTGGTAGTGATAATTTCATTGACCATTTCCTTTTTCTGTTCCTTGATGGAAGCGGCACTGCTTGCCATGCCTTTGAGTTATGCGCGTGCGATAGCGGATCAGAATGTACGGAGCGGTAAGTTACTCTTACGCTTCAAAAGGGACATCGGTTCTCCTATTTCTGCAATCTTGATACTCAATACCATCTCGCATACGATCGGGGCGGCGGTCTCGGGGGCACTGGTCGATAAAATATATGGGGAACCGGCGCTGGTGTGGTTCTCGATCATATTTACGCTGCTCATTCTCTATCTCAGTGAGATTATCCCAAAACAAATCGGAGCGGTGTATTTCAAGCCGGTGTCCGCCATGATCGCGCGTCCGTTGGCGTGGTTGATTCGTCTGTTTTATCCCTTGATCATGACAACCAATTGGATTGCGAGTGTCATTCAACGTGTCTCCGATGAGCCTTCTGTTTCCGAGCAGGAAATCCTTTCCTTAGCCAAAATCGGGCGAGAAGAAGGGGTGTTGGATACGCTGGAGAGTTCGATCGTGCGAAATATCATCCTTCTTGACCGAGTGACGGTCAAGCAAGTCTTCACTCCCCGCTCGGTGGTTTTCAAGTTGGAGGAAACGGTGAGATTGAAGGATATTCGTGATGAAATATGCGAATGGAACCATACCCGTATCCCCCTTTTTTCCTCATCGGATCCGGACGGTATTATCGGATATGTGAATCAACGTGATCTGATGCGGGAAATGCTGAAAGGAAATATGGAGCGGACACTTTCCGACTTATCCCGCTCTATCAAGACAGTGCCTGAGACGATGCCGTTGGACCGGCTTTTTACGAATATCGCGGAGACCCGCGAACCGATTCGCGTTGTGGTGGATGAGTATGGGGTGTTTATCGGAATCGTGACGATGGAGGATATTATCGAGGAGATCGTGGGAAAAGAGATTGTGGATGAGTATGATATTGTCAGTGATCTGCGGGCGTATGCGAGAATTTTGTATGCCCGCCGCAAGCGATGAGTGATTGCTTGTGTCATTCTTTCGCTTTTCAAATATTCCCTTCTTTGTATCGAAAATTGATTTATGGATATAAACTAGGCTTGGGAAGTTTGAAAAGATTCAATACAATTGTATGTATGAAACGGACTGCCTTGATTAAACATTTGCGGAAATGTGGAGCAAGTTTACTGCGAGAAGGAAAACGGCATAGTATTTATCAGCGTGGCATCTATAAAACTGAGGTCCCACGCCATAATGAAATCGTAGATATACTTGCTCGGAAAATATGTAAAGATTTGGATATTCCATTTATGAGGTAATCATGAAATATCGTGCTGTTATCAAGAATGTCGATAAATGGTGGATTGGGTGGCTTGTGGATTTGCCGGGTGTCAACGCTCAGGAAAAAACCCGTAGAAAACTGATTGAATCGCTTCGCATCGGTGCGGAAGATATGCTCTCATTGGAAATTCCCTTTGAGCAGGGAGGTGAAATGGTTGTCGTCGATGTTCCAGAAAGCGTTTTAAGTGATCACATCCACAAATGAGGGGTACTCACCGGTTTTCCCTGCAATTTTAGATAATAGAATAATTGCGCTTTGTGAATATTCAGGTGGTGAATCATTTGCAGAAGGCGTTCCCCCAGTTTCATATCGTTCCCGGGATCCCATGGAGCGGGGGCCAGTTTGTTCGAGAGGTCGTCTTCACTGCACTGTGCAAGCATATCGAGGGCGATTTGCTTGTCCTCGGTAATCAGCGTTTTGGCTTCCGCGACACTGTCGATAGTGGGCATCTTTTCCGCTGGTGGCAGCATCTCTTCCGGTTTCATTTTGGAAGGATCGAAGTCATCGGGGAATCCCCAATCGCCTGTCACGAATCCTTTGATGGGAGCGCCGCAGGAGTCTGTCATATGCCGCAATAATTGACCTACTGTCATCCAATTGTCACCGGTTTCCAATTCAATTTGTCGCCGTCGGCCATGTCCATCAACCGTAGGGATGACGCATAGGCTTTTTCAATCTGATCTCGGAGTAAATTTTTCCATTCCATTTCTTGATTCCCTTTCCATTGGATCTATTTCACGAATACGATTGAAGCGGATAATTGAGACATCATATCATAGAAATGATATTGATGATATGATTATTTTGATGCCTGATGATTTTGCAGAATGGAAGGATACGGTAACCGATCATGGGATTGACGAAAGTAACGACAAAAATCACAAGTTTCTATAAACCAGAGCAGAGTTACGAATCCATCTTCTTGGTGGATACCGGAGCCACAGATTCCATGGTCGCGGCTGAAGAATTGGATAAAATCGGTGTTCGGCGAGAAGGGAAAATGTCTTATGAACTCGCGGATGGTAGCGTGAAAGAATTTCCTTACGGCCTTGCTCGCATCGAATTTATGGGGGAGATCACTGCCGGGCGAGTTATATTCGGTGAACCGGATACGGAACCGATTTTGGGTGTTACCGCGTTGGAATCGGTGGGGATTATGGTGGATCCGGCCAATAAAACTTTGGTTCGTCTTCCGGCGATTCCATTGAAATCGTTTGTATAATCGAGCGGTTTCGGTTTTTTCCAAGGATTTTATAATGTATATTTATTTTGTTTGATTTATGAGAGATTGTCTTGTGCCCTTTCAGGGCGAGGATTCATGGAGGATTCATGGAGAAAAATTTTTTCCAGGGGCGTTGCCCGCTGGCTATCATCTTTAACCCCGTTGGGGTAGTAGGTGGAGAAGGAGAAGAAATCTTCTCCAGGGGCGTTGCCCGCTGGCTGTCATCTTTAACCCCGTTGGGGTATGGTTTAATCCCTTTCGGATAGGTTTTATTTAACAACGAACTATCATATTTAATCCCGTTGGGGTATGGGGTAATCCCTTTCGGATTGGTTTTATTTGGAAAGAGTAATATTATGAAAGCAGTTATTCTCGCGGCGGGGAAAGGCACCCGCATGAAACATTTGACGGCGGATCAACCGAAACCGATGGTCGATATCGGGAAGGAACGGATTCTGGAACGGATCGTCAACAAGATGATCGAAAGCGGTATTCGTGAATTTGTCGTCGTCACCGGGTATTTTGCGAATATTATCGAAGATCATTTCCAGGACGGGCAAGAGTTTGGGATTCATATCGAGTATGTACGCCAACCGGTTCAAGACGGAACGGGGGCGGCGCTGCGTCTGACGAAAGAAGCAGTTGGGGATGAGGCGTTTTTGATGACATTCGGTGATATCATCACTTCGCTGGATAACTATAGCCGCATTATCGACGATTACCGCTGTGAACCGGCCGATATTGTATTAGGTGTCAATCCGATCGAGGATCCCTGCAAAGGGGCGGCCGTGTATTTCGATCCGGAAACGCGGCGAATCGATCAAATCATCGAAAAACCGCCGAAAGGAACCTCTGAATCGAATTGGAATAATTCCGGATTGTTTGTTTTTAAACCGTCGATTTTTCCGTATCTTGACCGGCTGGAACTTTCTCCGAGAGGGGAGTATGAATTGACTGACGGGATACGAATGGCGATCGAAGACGGCAAAACCGTGCGGGCGATGCAACTCGGGGGATTTTGGGGGGATATCGGGACACCGGAAGATATCGAACGTTTGCGGCAGCTTACGGAAAAAGATACGGCAATACTTGACGATACAACGCGTACTACCAATTTGAATGATATGGGGTGAAGAAAGCGCAGCGTTCTTTCTGTTTCTCTCCCTTGAGAAAATGGGAAAATATTCGAATTTTTAACAGGTTCTTTTATAAATAGGAATATTTATGAAATCAGTCAAGGAACAATTCGATAACCTGTCCGGATCGTCAGCGGAGTTTGTGATTCACGCTCCCGGACGTGTCAATTTGCTGGGGGAGCATACGGATTATAATGGGCTTCCTGTGCTTCCGATGGCTCTTGATTTCACGGTAACCATTTATGGATGTACACGTCCTGATGATCAAGTTCGTGTTTGGTCGGATCAATTTCATGATGAAGAGGCGCAATTTTCTCTCCGTCCTCCGCTTCCCAAGCATGAGCGGGGGCATTGGTGTAACTATATCAAAGCGGGGATGCAGGGGGTATTATCCGACTTTTTACAGCATGAATCCTCTGTCCACGGTTGTGATCTGCTCATGACCGGGGATATTCCGCAAGGGGTGGGATTGTCGTCATCTTCCGCACTTGTCGTTGCGTCCGCCCTTGCCCTTCTGCGGGCCAATCACCGAGAATTCGACCGTACCGCTCTCGCCGAATGCATGGCGGCGGCGGAACATTATGTGGGGACACGCGGCGGGGGTATGGATCAGGCGACCTGTCTGCTGGGCCGTGAAAAGCATCTTCTGAAAATTGATTTTTTCCCGCTTCGAGTGAAGCCTGTTCCGTTGCCGGATTCCGTCACCGTTGTGATTTGTGACAGCCTGGTGCGTGCGCGAAAAACGGAAAACGCTTTGCAGGGTTATAACAAACGCGCTGTCGAATGCCGTTTTGCCTCGATGCTGTTGAAACGATTCTTAGAGGAACACAATCAATCTTCGGATTTTCAACGACTCGGTGACTTGACGCAGCCGCCCTGGAATTTTACTTATTTCGATATTGAGAACCTTATACAAGAAGCGCTGCAAGAGGAATATTCATTTTCTCAAATTTGTGAACAACTGCGAAATGAACAACAAATCCGAAGTATCCTTGAAGATTATTCCTTTACGGAAGAATCCGAATATGAGGCGATGGTTTTTGCGTGTGGGAAACGGTACCGGCATATCATCAGCGATGGGATTCGGGTGGAACGAAGTGTGGAATGCTTAGCGAACGGTGATCTTCATACTTTTGGGCGGTTGATGAATGAAGGGCAAGAGAGTGCGCGTAACCATTTTGAAATTTCATGTCCGGAATTGGATGAGTTGATCGAAGCGGCGCGTCGGAATGGGGCTCTCGGTTCCCGGCTGACCGGGGCGGGATTCGGGGGGTGTACTGTCAATCTTGTTTTTTCCAATGAAGCGGATAACTTTGTACAAAGTATGTATCGGGATTATTATCGGGATAAAAAAAGCGGGATGGAGGGGGCGGTTTTTCTTTCGAAGCCGGCGGAGGGGGCTAGGGTTGTGAAGTTGCTTGATTGAAATTCATTCTGTCACCCTTTCAGGGTGAGTTTTGCAATTATTTATTCGTTCCAGGGGCGTTGCCCACTGGCTTTCTTCTTGAACCCTTTTGGGGTTGGATACTGCAACCAGTAGGAGTTCCAGGGGGATTGCTCGCTGGCTGTTTTTCTTGAATCCCGTTGGGGTTGGATACTGTAAGTAGGGAGTTTTTTTTATGGACATTAAACAATATTCAACGATTATCGATGATCATTTTCCGCCCTATTTCTTTGCGGGTTATGCGGAGAAACCGAGTGATGCCGAGGTTCTGAAAGCGACGGAGGCGCAAGTGTGCCTCTATGAAAAAGTCACGTGGGGAATCGCCAATGAATCCGGTGAAGTGGAACACAAAGGCCTGCGGTACGGGGAAAATCCAGGTCAGAAAGCGGCGCTGTACCGTCCCATCAACGGCCATCTCATTCTTGCGGGGATTACATTCTTGGGCGCAGGGAAAGGACTTGTGGGGGCGATCGACAGTGACTGCCTTATTCAATTCGGCAAGCATCCCGGGAAAATCAATTTGACCGATGTGGACAGCGGGCTTGCTATTTTGAAATATTTTTCGGAAGAACCGTGCGCGATTATCATCAAGCATAACAATCCTTCCGGTGTCGCTATCGGGAATTCGCTCTGTGAAGCGTATGTCAAAGCGTTCGAAGCCGATCCCATCGCTCCGTTCGGTGGGGTGTTGGTTGTCAATCGCGCCGTGGACAAAGAAACGGCGGAGGCGGTTGCGAAGCAATATTACGAGGTGATCTGTGCTCCGGATTATGAAGAAGGCTCGTTGGATATTCTCAAGCGGCGAAAGAATTTGCGCATTATCAAACTCAAGGACATTACGAAATTGAATGAATATGTCGGTGAGCGTTTTCTCGATATCAAGAGTTTGATGGACGGTTCGCAAATTCATCAATGGTCCTATGTGCCGACGGTGGGCACGGAACAAAAGGTGATCCGCAGTTTCGATGATTTTGCCGGTAATGTGGAAATCCCAACCGATGTGCCGATGCGCGCGACGGAAGGGGGAAGGCTTGTGCGAACCGGTGAAACCATATCGATCAACCGCCAACCGACGGCGCAGGAAATGAGAGATATGTGGTTCGGATGGATGGTGCAGACTGGGGTGATTTCCAATTCAGTGCTGACGGCGAAGAATGGAGCTACCGTGTCGATCGGAGTGGGGGGGCAGGATCGTGTCATGATGGCCAAACAATGCGTCTCCAAAGCGTATGAATCGCGCCGCGCTTTGATTTCTTTGCAGAAACATAACATGCTTTTCGATGCATTGTCCATCGAGGTGAAAAATGGCAATCAACCCGAATCGGTGTTGAAGGAAATCGAATTGGAAGCCCAAGCGGAGAATGCCGGTCTCGAGGGAGCGGTGGTTGCTTCCGACGCTTTTTTCCCATTTCGGGATGGGGTGGATGTTTTACTGAATCAAGGGATTGCCGCCATCGCTCAGCCCGGCGGTTCTCTTCGTGATTCCGATGCGATTGCCGCATGTAATGAATCAGGCGCGACCATGGTGTTTACCAATATGCGGTGTTTCAAACATTGATTGTTCTGTTATTCAGGCAAACCTTCCGAATCCGTTTCCCGAACCGATTTCCAGCTGAGTAAGGATCCCCCTACGATCAATGCACATCCAATCCATACACTGATCCCCGCGACAATTTGTAGATACATACAACTCACCAGTGTCGAGAAAAATGGTGTCAGGTAGGAACAGGCGGCGACGAGGACGATGTCGCCTTGGCGCATGGCGGTGTCCCAGAAACTATATGCGAGCAATGTGCAGATGCCGAGGAAAATGGCTTCGGCGATGGCTCGGAGATTCCAGGTTTGCGGTTCGTTGGTGAAGAAGCATGCGATGAGTAGTATGACGCCTGTTACGGGTAAGAATAGTTCTACAGCGCCGGTCTTTTCAGAGCCGGCCCATCTCCGGGTCAGGTTGGAATACAATGCCCAGGAGACGGCGGCGGAGAGACCAAAGGAGTAGGCGGCCGGGTTGTCAGCCAGGTTGTGCAAAAACGACTGCCATGAGATTTCGGCATTTTGAGTGAGAACCAGAAATTCTCCCGTCAGCGCTAGAAGGGTACCAGGTATAAGAAAGAAACCGGCTTTTTTCTTCAGGAAAAAGAGGGAAAACACGATTGTCAGTGACGGCCATAGGTAATTCAGCAAGCCCACTTCAAGGACTTGCTCCCTGGAATCGGCGACTCCGACAGCGAGAAACAACACGAGCATGTAAAAGGTGAATAGTGCGCCGCAGCCGAAAAGGTAATTTTTGGGAAGACGGCGGATTTGTTTGAATTTGTTTTTCAGCAAAAACAGTGAGGCCAGCCCTCCGACGGAATAGACGGATGCCGCGCCTGTGAGAGGTCCCAATTGTTCGGAGAGGCTTCGGGCGAAGGCGACGGTGGTGCTCCAGAGGATAATCGCCAGGAGACCGCTCAAGTTTCCGCGGAGACGGGGATTGGGGAACACGTTTTCGATCCATGCAGTCATTGGGAGAGTTTCAATCCGCTATTTTATAGTAATTATGATGTACAGTACCATTTTATCTCTCCGATAAGTATTTGATCCAGCCGCAGTTTATCTTTTTTGGAGAATGTCAATCTCTTGATTGGAAGACAAAAAGAGGGCAACATCGCATAACGATTTTTTGGCACTTTGGCAAATGCTAAAGAATGATACGTAAATAACATTATCCATAAAGGAGAAAAGAATGAGAAGAACAAGATTTGCTGTCTTGATCGTATTATGTGTTGTTTGGTTTGGTATGCCGTATTGTGGGGCGGATGAGCTGCTTCCGGGACTCGAGAGAACCGCGTTGGACCGCTATGTCGCGACTCCCGATCCACATTATAAATATGAATTGGTCAATACGATCGAGGAGGGGGGTATCACCGCTTATGTTCTCGATATGATTTCGCAGTCCTGGCGCAGCAAAGATGAAGTGGACCGTACGCTCTGGCAGCATTGGGTAACGATCATCAAACCGCCGGAAGTGGAAACCACGACCGGTTTGCTCTTTATCAGCGGGGGACGAAACGACGGGAAAGTGCCGAAAAAATTTGACAAAGCGTTCGCGAAAATCGCGCTGGAAACAAAATCTGTCGTGACGGTCTTGAATATGGTTCCTAACCAGCCGTTGAAATTCAAGGATGAATGGGTTGACGAATATAAGGAAAGAGGCCGGTATGAAGACGAATTGATCGCGTACACCTGGGATAAATATATCAAAACCGGTGACGAACTGTGGCCGGCCCGCTTGCCGATGGTCAAAAGCGCGGTGCGCGCCATGGATACGGTGACGCTTTTTCTCGGCAGCGAAGAAGGGGGCGGAATCCAGGTCGATACCTTTGTCGTGGCCGGAGGCTCGAAGCGGGGATGGACGACATGGATGACCGCAGCGGTCGATCCGCGTGTCGTCGCGATGGTCCCGATCGTGATCGATTTACTGAATTTGGAAGAATCCTTCAAGCATCATTGGCGGGTATACGGTTTTTGGGCGCCGGCGATCACCGATTATGTCGAGATGGATTTGATGAAATATTTGGGGACGCCAAAATTTCATGATTTGATGGAGTTAGTCGATCCGTACGAATACCGCGCTCGATTCACGATGCCCAAGTTTCTGATCAACGCTTCCGGCGACCAATTCTTCTGCCCGGATTCGTCTCAGTTTTATTATGACGACCTACCGGATGAAACTTATATGCGCTATGTCCCCAATGCGGATCATGGGCTGGATGATTCGGACGCGGTGGAAAGCCTGCTCGCGTTTTACCATGCCTTTTTATACGATGTGCCCATGCCGGCGTATACCTGGGAATTTCTGGACGACGGATCGATCCGCGTCGAGGCGCAAACCGAACCGAAAGAAGTCAGATTATGGCAGGCCACCAATCCGGATGCCCGTGATTTTCGTGTGGATACGATTGACAAGGTATGGACCAAGACGGTTTTGCAGGAAAAAGAGGATGGGGTTTATGTGGGGAACGTCGAGGCTCCGGAGAAGGGGTGGACGGCTTATTTTGTGGAGATGGTGTTTGATGGTGGGGGGGAAGTGCCGTTTACATTTTCGACGGGGATAAGAGTTGTGCCGGAGAAGTTGCCGTTTCGGTATCCGCCAGAGGAATAAGATCGTCCGGATTGTCCAGTGAGTTTGTATATTCTGTTCCGAGAAAATAGATTGAAATGAAAAAGGGTATGGTTTTATAAATTCACAATCACGCCTCAAGACTGGAAAACAACATGTCGAACGTGATTTCTTCTTCCACTCCAGCCCACACTCGAATCGCTTCCATCGATGCCTTACGTGGTTTTACTATTTTGGTGATGATTTTCGTCAATGACCTGGCGAGTGTCGCCGGAGTTCCTTCCTGGATGAAACATTTACCATCCGGTGCGGATGGGATGACCTTTGTTGACGTAGTATTTCCCGCTTTTCTTTTTATCGTGGGAATGTCTATCCCTTTCGCTCTCGGGGGGCGATTGGATCGGGGAGTGAGTGCCTGGATCGTGGGACGTCATGTTCTCACCAGAACGTTGGGATTGCTCGTGATTGGTGTTTTTATGGTGAACTCGGAACCCATATGGAATCGTAGCGATCTGGGAACCATACTATGGATATTTTTCATGTATATGGCTGTCATTTTGGTCTGGAATCAGATTCCCCGCGAACCGCGATTCCGGCGCAAAATCGCCTTCGGTATGCGAGTCGGTGGCATCATCCTGCTCGCAGTGCTGGCCGTGCTCTATCGAGGTGAGGGGCAACCGGGATTCATCGAAATGCGCCCTTCCTGGTGGGGAATATTGGGTCTTATCGGCTGGGCTTATTTCATGGCGTCGATGATTTACATTTTTTTCCGAAAACAGCCCTATGGGATGATGGGGATGACAGCGGTTTTGTACTGCGTTTATTTTGCCGCAGGGACAGGCTTCTTTGATTGGATTCCGTTGATTCCCAAGTATGTGGACATCGGCGGAATGCTGGGGTCGCACGCGGCGATTGTTCTTTCCGGCGTCATTCTAGGGATGATACTTTCACCCGGTTCCCCCATACAATCCCATGCAGACCGAATTCGTTGGAGTATTCTATACGGCCTGGGATTATGGGCGGCGGGAGTTATGCTGCATTCGTTGCGAGACATTGATCCAATGTTTATCATAGACAAAAATTCGGCCACTCCACCGTGGTGCCTCATCAGTTCCGCCATCACCGTTTGGGTATGGATAGCGATTTACTGGCTGATGGACGTGCAAGGCTGGACGAAGTGGACGTCGATTCTGTCGCCCGCCGGGCAGAATCCGTTGTTTGCTTACATTCTCGCTCCGATTCTCTATATCTTATTTGCGTTAGTGGGAATAAGTGGATTTTATTTTGACACCCTCGGTGGACAATTCGGGATTGGATTTGTGCGGGCGCTGGTGTTTACTTTTATGCTTACTTGGCTGACGGGATTTCTCTATCGAAGGGGGGTGCGGTTGCGGTTGTGAATGGTGGATTGTGGTGAAATAGTGTATGATAATGAGTTGGAAGTTCCGCCTACATTTAGGTAGGAACGCATTTTGAAACAAATGCAGGAAAAATCCGAAGAGGTTTAAAAATGACCACTAAGGAAATAGCCATACGAAACATTCAAGAACTTCCGGAAGACGCGACATGGGAAGATATCCAGGAGAGAGAATGGCTTTCAGACTGATCTGGTCTCCGACAGCAGAATGAGTATTCATCCACAAATCATTGAAAAAGATGGAAAGAAAGAATTTGTCGTTCTTCCTTACGAGGAGTTTCTAGCCATGAAAGAGGCTCTTGAGGATTACGAGGATTTAAAAGATTTGAGGGAAGCTAAGGAAACTTCTGCGGATGAAGACTGTATTCCCTTGTCTTCTATTCGGGATGAGTTGTTGAAAGAATGAGCAGAGCAAGACGATCGACGTAAGTGAAGATGTCACTGCGTGCCGCCTTCAGTAGGGCATCTCTACATTAGACTCAAGAAATGAACCGCCAAAACCCTTCCTTGTACAAATAAGATTAGGTGGACTAAAATGAAATATAGTAAAGAAGAAAAAGATATTCTCGACACACTGGAAAAGGGCACGATGAAACTGTCAACGCCAACTCAAGAAGAGATTGAATCCATAAAAAGAACTGCGACACTTTTTATATGTTGAAGGTGATCTGAAGGGTGACACTTGAAAATATCTTGTTCCGTGAAGGCTGAATGATGGAGGTCTACCATGAGAGTTGAAGCGATAAAAGTCGAAAACGGATTCTTAATTCCATTCAACGAAGCCTTCAAGAAAATAGAGGAAGATAGAATCCTCATCGAAGTTGAAATCATCGAGCCAAATAAACTAGCAGAAGGATATGCTATTCTCGATGAATTGGTCGGATTCTGCGAATCCAATCGAACAGACGCTTCTGTCAATCATGATTCCATCATTTATGAATCGAGGGCGAAACCATGATCTTCGTCGATACGGGAGCTTGGATTGCCCTTTCCGACTGGAAGGATCAGCATCATGGCGACGCTGTGGATGAGGCGCTGTGGGATGGGCAATTCGCGGCAAATGACGATGACAAGATGACTGCGCTGGTGGCGGCAGTAGAGAGTGAAATCAACGAAGGGAAAACGCTGCCCATGTTCGATGAGCACGGCAAATTCATCGAACACCGATAGCATGTTGTTCCAAGGATAACATTCTTCTAACATGCCGGATGTACGCGAAGATAGAAAAAATCCTTGATTTGCACACCTATAAGTGTACACTTTATAATGAAAAGAAAAATTCTTGAGCATGAGCTTAAAAAACTGGGGTGGTGGTTTCTACGGCGGGGTGGAAAACATGACATTTGGACGGATGGGGATTGGCAAGAACCTATCCCCAGGCATACCGAAATCAATGAAAAACTGGCTCGTTCTATTTTAAAAAAAGCGAAAAAAAGGGCTGAATCATGAGATTTTCCGGAAAAATAAACAAGGACGGTAAATTTTGGCTGGCGGAAATTCCGATTTTGGATTTGATGACGCAAGGCCATACGAAAAAGGAAGCATATGAGATGGTGGCGGATATGGTTGAATCGTTGGTGAATGAGAAAGATTTTACAGTCAAGGTATACCCAAAATCAAAAGATTCCTTCGAAGTGGATTCTTCGGAACCAAGACACATGATTCGTCTGCTCTTGCAACGGAAACGGCAGCTCAGTGGGCTTTCACTCTCTCAAGTGGCGAATCGGTTGGGGGGATCATCCCGCAATACCTATGCCCGATATGAACAGGGTAGAGCCGTTCCAACGGTCGAAAAGCTCAATGAACTGCTTCTTGCTGTATGTCCACATTCGGATATTGTTATTGAGGAAAGTACCATTTTCTGATGAGGCAAATTCAGCCGCCGCTCAAAAGCGGTGCAGTCGATCCGCGGCGTTTGAAGGTCTTTGTGAGCAACTAACAGAATTTTCTTGACATCCAACCTGGATACACATATTCTGTTGAAAGAGGTAAAAATGAAAAATATCACACTTTCCATCCAGGATGACGTCTTCGAAGCCGGTGAGCAATACGCGCGCAAACACAATATTACGTTCAATGATCTGGTAAGCAAACTGATCGAGGAGACCGTCGTGCAGAAGCAGAGCCGATGGCTGGATGACATGTTTTCTTTGATGGATAAAGCCAATGTGAAATCGGAAACGGAAAAATGGTCGAGAGAGGATTTGTATCGTGTCTAAAATCTTTGTCGATACAAATCTATTTGTTTATTCGATTGATCAAAAAGAACCAGAGAAAAAAGAAAAATCACGTGCGGTTTTAGAGAAAATCACAACCCATCATCACACCGTTGTTTCCACCCAAGTAATCCAAGAATTCTACGTCGTTGCAACTACAAAATTAAAAGTCGATCCGATTCTCGTAAAAAACATCATTCACAATTTTCGGAATATGGAAATCGTCAACAATGATCTGGAATTAATTGAAGAGGCGATTGATATTAGTCTCATTTCTCAACTTGCATTCTGGGATTCATTGATTATCGCAGCAGCCGACAGAGCCAATTGTACGTTTTTGGTTTCTGAAGATCTCAATGCCGGTCAAACGTATCGCGGGGTAATGGTGGTGAATCCGTTTGAGAGTGATGGCTTCTAAATTCATTCGAATCAACCTTGGCTGTCAAAAGAATATGACATAAAATACAGATACCATTGAATGACGCGGCGGGGTGGAAAACATGACATTTGGACGGATGGGGATTGGCAAGAACCTATCCCCAGGCATACCGAAATCAATGAAAAACTGGCTCGTTCTATTTTAAAAAAAGCGAAAAAAAGGGCTGAATCATGAGATTTTCCGGAAAAATATACAAGGATGGGAAATTCTGGTTGGCGGAAATTCCGATTTTGGATTTGATGGCGCAAGGCCATACGAAAAAGGAAGCGTATGAGATGTACGAACTGCTTACTCCGCTTTGTTCTGTTTGTTGATGAAAAAATTCATGACCAAAGAAGTGATCAATAATGCGACGGTTATGATGACGGCAATGATTAAACTTTGTTGGACGGAGAGTCCCTCGCTTACATTTCCGATCAGTTTCGGAAAGATGATCGGGCCGATCAAGCCGACGGAGAAGATGATTCCGAATATGCTGCCATATAATTTCGGTTCATATTGGGAGAACGTCACTCCGACGATGGTGGGGAACATGGGGGCGAAGGCCAAGCCGGTTACGATGACGGCAATGATGGCGAAGACCGGATTGTTCGTGTAACTCAACAGCAGAATGGATAGGATGGAAATGATGGAGCCGGCTGCGATGACTTTGCATCCGATGGCCGATAGATTTTTGATGGCGGATGTGGCGAAACGGCCTACTGCCATCATCAGTCCGAACAACCCAAGTACCCGCCCGGCATATAAAACCGCTTTGTCGCTTTGTTGTTGGGTGTACATTTCGGTCATGATCGGCTTGATCCAGGTGTTCATCGAAAATTCTAGGCCGATATAACAGATCAGTGCGAATGCGGCCAGAAGAACGATTGGTTGGCTGAGCAGTTGAAAAGCGAGTTTGAGTTGGAAGCCGGTTGAGACATCCGGGTATGAAGACAGGATGGAGACAACACAAAAGACCAAGAGCAACACGGAGATCAGGGATAAGGTTACAAAATAACTGACACCCATATCGATGAGAGTCACGATGAATACGGGGGTGAGTACAAAGGCCAATCCGACAAAACCATTGCCGAAATTGCTGGCTCTCGCCGGTTCTTTTCCTTCAAATAATACAACAGGCAACAATGTATTTCCTACCGTATTACAGCAGATCGCTCCGATTCCCAGAAAAATGGAGGCAACGATGGCCGAGGCGAAATTTGCTGCAAGGGCGAAAAGAAAAATCCCAAAACCGGCCAGCAAAAATCCGGAAATCGCCAACGGTTTATGACCGTATTTGTCAACCATCGGCCCTACGAACAGTTGAACGATCAAACAGGTAATGGAGAAAATGGAGATCAACGTCCCGATATCCGAATTATCAATGCCTAAATTCGCTTTCAATTCTTCGGATATCGCCCCGATCATGATGAAGCAGACGGCCAAGGTGAACACAGCCATGAAGGCAACGGCGATGGTCAACTTTTTCATTGGATTCATCCTCCCCGGATATCACGAGAATAGGCAATACTATCAAAATTATGACGAATTGTCGAGCCGGTGGGGAGAGCAGGATAACAAGTAAAGAATTCGGATTGTCGATGTCAAGGAAGGATTCTATTTCTCCGATATCTTGTCGAAGGTTTGTCCTGATACGCCCTCTTCAATCAACTTCCAACCTGTGGATCCCTTTCGAAATGTCCAAGACCAATCCTCATAGTTCACTTCAACGATTTGGGCTTTACGATCCAAATCCGGCATCACTTTTACGATCACCTTGCCGGGATTTTCCTGCACCCGAGCGCACATATGGTAGTATTCGACGGGCTTATTGGCTACGATTCCCTTTATCATTTCCCTTATCTTGTTCAGATCATTTCCTACTCTCTCTCCCCACTTATCGGAACTTTTGATATATTCCAGATCATACACATCGGTCATCATATTGATATCTTTCTCAACACACGCCTGTATATAAGTTTGGAATGTCTGTTGGAGTTCTTCCATCTCACCTAGTCGGAGTACGTCCATCTCATCTTCCAGTTGACGGACTAGTATTCGATTGCAGTCTTCCACCGAATCGGGATCGATTTTTTGGAAATTTTCGTGATGAGAATTCTGTAAACTGACCATTACCCATTCACCTTTTTTATCGCAAATTACGAAATGAACACCGCCCACCGGCCCATCCGGCAACGCCATGATGTAATCCGCATACAGTGTGTAATCCGTGGGCGGGGGATTTTTACGGACTTCTTCACGAAAGGCATGGGCGAGGTCCCAGAGCATCCTCATTTCGTTTGAATTCCCGGGGACGTTGATATTGACAGCGTTCTTGGCCGGCTGCGCTTTGAATAAGTTGTTTTCATTGATCATCTTACACAATGTCTCGGTATGTTCCCGATACGTTTGGTTCTGAACGTGAACCGGATAGACCGTAAGGGATGTGTCTTGGTGATCTTTTTTCAGTTCATTCAACCGCTCCTCTATTGCGTTCATTTCTTCTTTGGGAGGTACATTGGATTTTTCCCGCCAGCGTTCCGCCATATCCCCATTCGGAGCGTCTTCGCGTAGAGGATCTTTCAGCGAAAATCGGTCTTGTAATCGCTTGCCCATCAAGACACAACAGGTCATCGGATTGCTAGGCTTTGTTTGTTGGAATGCCGCGTCCTCAGGAGTTTGGCGATCCTGCCAGACGACATCTCCCTTTGCATCAACAACCACCGTTCGGACTTCTTGGACACCCGTTTCCCTTGTCCCCATGAATTCACCGTAAAGCGCGTATTTGGTTTGAATCTTTTGCTTCGGGATGAATTGGGCAAATTCCTTTGTGATTTGCTCCCACTCGGAATTTTCGGAAGGGTGAAAAGTGTTCTCGGCAATCTCGAGATGTTTTACTCCGCCGCGTTCCAAGAGTAAGGCGACTACTTCACCCACGTTTTTCATTGGTTTGTTTCCGAGCAGAATGGGATACACGGTGAAGGAAAGATTTTCGAGTTTTGACTCTTCCTTCGTTTGATTCTTCGATTCGCCGGCGCGGAGCGAATACGGGGCTAATGCGAAGAATGTTGCGAACATGCATCCCGAAAGCAGAACAATGAATCCCCTTTTTCGCACTCTTGGGCTTGTACCAAACCAGTTCCAACTTGTTTGACCGCCGTTTTTTTTTCTCATTTTGGATTCCTCCATTCTCGGATTTGGATTCCTTTTGTTACCGGATATTGTATAGATATTAAATGTTTATATCTAAACTGTCAATAGGTGAATTGAAAAAGCCGCATTTTTTTTCGGAAGAAAAGTTATCCCGGTATCCAAAAAGGAATTACACCGTTTGACCTTGGATTCAGGATTGCGTAAGATGGTACGAAATAAATCCGGGGAAAGGGTATGGAACCTGGCCGCGGCACGAATGGCCGCATGAGCCGATTCCAAACGCTTCATACGGAACCAGCATACGCAGTTGGGTGGTTGATCTGGATCATGACGGAGACCAGGATATTGTGTACAGCGATTGTGATACCGGGTGGTCGCATGTGTATTGGGCTGAGAATCTTGGCAAAGGCAAGGATTGGACGATTCACATGCTCGATGATCCTCCCACCGCTCCTGGAGATGTTGGAGAAACCGGCTCATTCCATTCGTTAGGAGTCGCCGATTTCGATCAGGACGGCGATTTGGATATCTTTGCCGGGGAACAGGAAGATCCGGACGACTATATGACGAAAAACGGAAAACTGGCGATGAGACCGAAGGGATTGAAAGAACGGGGCGTGATTTGGGAAAATATCGGTACTGCGAAGAAACCGGCGTTCAAACCGGTAGTCATTCACATCGACAATCCCGGTTGGCACGATGTCTCTATCGGTGATGTGGATGGTGATGGTGATATCGATATCGTCAGCAAAGTCTGGCATGCCGATACTCCGATTTATCATGGAGACTATTGGAGAAACGATAATTAATGACGCGGTGACAAGACGTATAATTGACATTTGAATGTGGCGTATATTGTGCAGACAGGATGTCCGCACCACAATTAGCGATTTTGGCCTACGCATTATTAATAATTTTAAAGGACATTGTTCATGATTCCACGAAAAAAACCCTTACAGGCGAACATCGGCGTGTTCGGTGTCGGCCATTATGCCTATTGGCCGCAATTCGATGGTTTATTAGACGAATTGCGTGAGAAGCAAAGAAAGTTTATCCGGAAACTGGAACCGATGAATGTCACCGTGACGGATTTCGGCATCGTCGACGATGCGAAGAGCACCTATGAACTCTTGCCGAAATTGAAAGCGGCCGATTTGGATTTGATTTTTTGCGATATGTTGACCTATGCGACATCGAGCACATTCGGTGTAATTATTCGCGACATCGACATCCCCATCGTACTTGTCGCTCTACAGCCGCGAAAGGCGATGGATTACCCGAATGCTTCAACGTACATGCAACTGTGCAATGACGATATTTGTTCGTTACCCGAATTTACCGGTGTGGCGGTTCGCATGGGCAAAAAAGCGCCGGATTGCATTATCGGGACGCTAGAGGACGATCCTATTGCCGAAGCGGAAATCGCCGAATATTGCCAGATCGCAAAAGTTCTTCACGACCTTAAGCGGGTGCGGATCGGTTTGATGGGGCATGTCTTGGAAGCGATGCTGGATATGCACAGCGACCCGACGATGTTCACGGCAACTTTCGGCTGCCACATCGTCCAAACTGAACCGCACGACGTATATCGTTATTATCGGAATGTTTCAGACGAGGAAAGTAAAAGAGAAGAAGAAAAAATACTGACATTCTTCGATACCCCGACACCGGTTTCCGATCCGATCACCCGAAAATTGACCGAAGAAGATTTGCACACCGCCGCCAAAGTCTCTGTTGCTCTCAACAAATTTATCGAAGAAAAGCAATTGGACGGGTTGGCGTATTATTACGAAGGGGAGCCGGATTCCGAGCTGCGGAAAATGGTAACCAATTTCATCGTCGGAAATTCAATGCTGAACGCTGCCGGATTCACGATGTGCGGGGAGTTGGATTTAAAAACCTGCATCGCGATGATGATCATGGACCGATTGGAGATCGGGGGAAGTTTCGCTGAATTTCATCCCATCGATTTTGAAGGGGATTTTGTACTTGTCGGTCATGACGGCCCGCATCACCTCAATATTGCTGATGGCAAACCGGTTTTAAGGAGTTTGCTGAAATATCACGGTAAACCCGGTTCGGGAGCGAGCGTGGAATTCAAGATCAAGGAAGGCCCGATGACGATGCTGGGGATCACCTCGACCTATGAGGGCAAATTCAAATTCGTGATTGCCGAGGGAGAATCCGTGCAAGGTCCGATTCCTCCGACCGGCAACACGAACACCCGCGGATATTTCAAGCCGGATGTGCGCACCTTTTTGAAACGTTGGATGGCGCAGGGACCCACCCATCATTATGCGCTGGGCATTGGGCATAAAGCAAATGTCATCAAGAAAATCGCCAATTATCTGGATATCGAAGCCGTGATCGTCGTGGCGGAGAGTGAGATCGAGGATCGATGAGCCCGTTTCTTGTCATCAGTATTGTATTGGGATATTTTGTTTTTCTCTACTGTGTTTCCCGTTGGAGTGCGAAGGATTCGAGTTCGCAGACATTTTTTATTGCGAACAAAGAGTCACCGTGGTATCTGGTCGCCTTCGGCATGATCGGCGCGGCTCTTTCCGGGATAACTTTCATTTCCGTACCGGGCGAAGTGGCCAATTCACAGTTCACCTATTTTCAAATGGTGATCGGATATGTCATTGGGATCGTCGTTGTGGCGTTTGTTTTGCTGCCTCTTTATTATCGCTTGAATGTCTATTCGATTTATGAATATTTGGATCGGCGCTTCGGATTCTGGTCCTATAAAACCGGTGCAATGTTCTTCCTCGTTGCAGGGAGTGTGACGGCGGCCTTCAAGTTGTATCTGATGGCCGGGGTGCTGCAGTTGGGATTTTTTGATTCCTATGGCATTCCGTATGAAGTGACTGTGCTGGTGACATTGATGCTGATTTGGTTGTATACCTACCGGGCGGGGATTAAAGCCATTGTGTATACAGATACGTGCCAAACGACGTTTTTGCTTCTTGCCGTCGCGATGAGTATTGTCGTGATCGTGAGTGAATTGGATTTGGGGTGGAGCGGATTTGCCAAAACCTTGTCGACACATTCCGGTGCGAAAATGTTCGTATGGGATTGGGAGTCGAAACGCAATTTCTTCAAACTGATCTTCACCGGTGCGTTTCTTACCATCGTGACCAACGGTCTCGATCAAAGCGTGATGCAGAAACATCTCACCTGCCGCAACTTTCGCGAATCGCGGAAAAACATGCTGTGGTTCAGCGTGATGCTGCTTTTTGCCAATTTCATGTTTTTGATGCTCGGATTCTTGTTGGTGCTTTTCGCGGCGGATAAAGGAATCGCGATCCCGGAACAGACGGACGAATTGTATCCACTTTTGGCGATCAAATACTTCAATACATTCACCGGGATTCTGTTTTTACTCGGGATCACGGCCGCCGCTTATTCCAGCGCCGATTCCGCCATGACCGGCATAACCACTTCGTTTTGTGTCGATATTTTGAACTTTGGAAAAACGTCCGATCACCGTTCGGATAAGATTCGTTTCATCATTCATTTAGGTGTTTCCCTGTTTCTTTTCCTGCTGATTGTCATTTTTCATGCCATCAACAATCAAAGTGTCATCAATGCCTTTATTCAGTATTCCGGCTATACCTACGGGCCGTTGCTGGGTCTTTTTACATTCGGCTTGTTCACGCGGTATCGCGTGAGAGATCCCTGGGTACCCGTTTTTTGTGTCGCTTCACCCATCTTGTCCTATATTTTGTACCGGAATTCAGAACAATGGTTATGGGGCTATAAATTCGGATTCGAAATTTTGATGGTCAATGCCGGATTTACATTTATTGCTCTACTTTTGACTAGCAGAAAAGAAACCGGAAAGGAATGACTTTACTACTCACGAACATTGAAAGGGGAGAACCATGAAAAAATCCCGCATCGACCGCCGGATGTTTTGCAAAACCGGAGCCTTGGCCGCTTCCGTTGCTGCTTTCAAAAATGCGCAATCGCATGAACTCCCGTTTTCCATATTCCCATCGAAAACAAAGAAGAAACCCAACGTTCTCTTGATCTTCACTGACCAGCAAAGCCGGATGGCGATGAGCGCCATTGGGAATCCCCATCTCTATACGCCGAATATGGATTCCATCGCGGGTAACGGTGTCCTGTTCAACCGTTCCTATTGTACGACGCCCGTCTGCGGCCCATCGCGCAGCAGTTGGATGACAGGGCTGATGCCGCATCAAACCGGCGTGAATTACAACGGGGACACAATCAAAGAGGGCATCCCGACGATGGGATTTATTTTTCGTGAAGCGGGCTATGATACTGGCTGGTCGGGGAAATGGCACCTACCCGAATCCTACCCCGCCATCCCGAAACCGTGGAGAGAAGATGACAAACTGGGATCGATCCCCGGCTTCGAAATGCTCCCCATCAAAGGGGATCCCAGAAAAATGTATCCCTTCGGGGATTTCGCCGACGATCCGGTCGCCGACAGCGCCATCGAGTTCATCGAGCGGGAGCGGGATAAGCCTTTTTTATTGGGCGTATCGTTACACAATCCGCATGACATTTGCCATCAGGTGATGGATAAATTGATCGAAGAGCACCCCAGTTATCGGAAACAGGAGCCGGACGATTACAGCGAATACCCGCCGCTGCCTCCGAATTTTTGCAGGGATCCGAATGAACCGGAGTTTATTTCGATTTGCCGCAAGCGGGAAATCTACGGTCCCGAAAATACCTACACGACGGATTGGGATGAAACCCGCTGGCGCATTTATCTCTATGAATATTACCGAATGACGGAACGGGTGGATCGCATCATCGGCCGAGTGCTGGACACCATACGTAAAAACAATTTGGAAGAGGATACGATCATTCTCTTCACCGCTGACCATGGTGAAGGCATGGCCGCCCATGAATGGGTGGTGAAATTGATGCTCTATGAGGAAGTGATTGCAGTACCGTTCGCCTTACAGTGGAAAAACGTGATCCCCAGCGGGATTGTGGATCATCGGCATCTGGTGTCCGGAATGGACATCCTGCCGACAATCTGCGAGTATGCGGATGTTGCTCTTCCCGAACCGGTGACAGGCCACAGTTTGCGCACGGTGATCGATCATCCTCAGGAGATACAACGTGATTTTATTGTCACTGAGTTAGCATCGGATAAAAACGATCATTCCATGCTCGGGCGGATGATCCGTACCAATCGTTTTAAATACATTGTATTCTCGAAAGGGGAACATCCCGAAATGTTCTTCGACAGGATGAACGATCCGGGTGAAGTGAACAATTTGATTCAAAATCCGGAATTTCAATCGCAAATCAAAGAGCATCGCTCTATGTTGAAAAAATGGATGCAGGAAACGAATGATTCTTTTGTCTTTCCTGCATAAAATCACAAAACCGCATCTTCTAAAATAAGAATCCAATCGTTGCCTCTGCCGGATGTCGGTGGTGTGTAGGTCTGAAATCCCCAGCGATCCGCTGTATGGATATGATACTCGACACCATAGCGCGGATCGAACCAGATTTCTTTCACACGGTCGGCATTGATCACTCGTTTATCCACAGTGAATTTTTCTCCTCTCGGAGTATACACAAACGCAAAGGAATGATCCTCGGCCCGAATCCCCCGTACTTTTGCCCCTCCGCTTTCGGGTTTTTCTACGATGAACGATTCATCCGGAAGAAGTTTTTGAAACGGGCGTGACTCGAACAAATTTCTTACATGTTTCATCTGGAATGCGCCGGGGTGATCGATCGCTTCGTACCATGGGATATTGGCGCCGATAACCGGTCCGCGTCCCGGCGCCCACATCTGCCAAATGTTGTTGTTCCCGTATGTATAGCCGCAGGCTCCCGCCATCAAGGACCAATACGCGGACTGGCGCACGTCATAATCGTCGAAGCGGTCAAGACGGTTCCAATCACGGAAATAGAAACCCACTTGAATGCATTCATAATGCGGTTCTCCGTCCAACGTCGGCTTCAACGGTTTCATGGCCAGGTCATGTTCGACGAACAAACCTGTGTCATGATCGTGTGCGGCGTGGGAGGATTGAAACATATTGAAATCGAGCCATTCCGCAACATGGACATGTTGAGAGGAAAGTCCCGGTCCCCGCGGATGGTAGGTGATGAGATGGATTCCGCCATCTCCTTCCTCCAATCCTGCCGCCATCGCATCGATGATCGCTCGTTCCTTATCTGTCGCGATTGCTTGATCGCCACCTAGTATCCAGATGATCGGTTTGTCCTTATACCGTTCACCCAAAAAACGGCAGTACTCACGTGCGTTTTGTACGGTAAATATTTGCCCCCCACCTTCTTTCCAATAGTTTCCCCATGTTGGCAGCATCCCGACAATCAATCCCAATTCTTCCGCTTTGTTGACGATGAAATCGACGTGTTTGAAATAGGCTTCATTCGGCCGTGTCGGATCCTTGTCGATCAACGGAAGTTCCCCGTAGGCATTCGGTTCCTCCAGATTTCCCAGCTGCGCTAGTACTACCGCTTGGATGACAGTGAATCCTTTTTCGGCTCGGTTTTCCAAGTAAAGTTCCGCTTCTTCCCGATTCAACCGGTGAAACAACTCCCATGCCGTATCCCCCAGATAAAAAAACGGCGTGCCGTCTTCAAACTCCAAATACCGTTGATTCTCTGTCACTCGAAGTTGTGCATGGTTCTGCGCGGAACTATCCAGTGCAAGAAACAAAAACGTTCCACCCATGCACAGAATTCCCCACAGAAAAAACATTCGTGGAGAAAAACTATGTCGGAAATGGTATTTAAGTAATTGCATAGAATCTGTCATTCTTGAATATCCTCCATTTTAACGTTTTATTAGAGTTTCCAGGGGCGTTGCCCGCTGGCTTTCTTCTGCCACCCCTTCAGGGTGGGGCTTTCTGCTTGTTTCCCGTTTCCAGGGGCGTTGCCCGCTGGCTTTCATCTTAAATCCCTTTGGGGTTAAATCAAGAAGGCATTGACTTCGAGTGCAAAGTTTTGATTATGTATATAGTAAACACATCGAAAAATAGGAGGAACCAATGACCATACAAATTCCACGAAGAACATTCCTAAAAAATCGGTCACAGCCGGAGCGGTTACGGCAGCTACGATTTCTATAAGTCAATCTGTAAAAACGGTAGAAGCAGATCAGCCTCTCCGCATCGGCCTGATGACCTACAGCGGGAAACGTAATCTGCGTATTGCGCTGAATTCGTCCGGCCTATGAATTTTACGAAGTGGTCTGGTAGGAAATGTATCCGGATCAGAAAGGAAGGAAGAGGGGAAAATGAGTGTTTCAACAATTTTAAATCACAAACAGGGATTGATGAAAAAGGAGAGATTGATTACAATAGATGAACTAGTTGAATGGCTTGGATTTACAAAAAATCAGATTTATTTTGGGATATCAGAAGATCGATTCTTTTATATGAAGATAGGGCGTCATTTGAGATTTGATCCCGAATAAATTCGAAAATGGTTGGAAAGTAAGTCCAATCCGTTATCAAAAAGGGTCTTTGAATAGGCGAGATCATCGAACATATGTAGATATCCAAATGGATATCCATAAGCAATTTCAATGTAACAGAACTTCAATAATGCCGGAGTGGTGGAACTGGTAGACGCGCCAGACTCAAAATCTGGTTTCCTTCGGGAAGTGGGGGTTCGATTCCCCCCTCCGGCATACTGATTTTACTAGACTTACTGAAATCCCGCGATTATTTTCCCTGCATTTTTTTTTGTAATCATTGACGGATCCACCCTCGTTTCGATAATGGCTCCGCCACTCCTCCGATACTGGTTATCCTCACTGTTATTAGAAGGATTCTTCTGATTTATACGAAAAGGGAACATGTTTCCATTGCATGCCCAGGTAAAAGAAAATGGGGCACCCAAAATAAGTTGAAAAATATCTCAATTGTTTATCCTTTCGAATTCTTCTTCAAAAATGAACCGATTTAGTGTAAACTGATGTATCTAATCCACTCTTGAACCTGCATTTACATGGATTAAGGTTATTCTTACTGTAAGTATAATTCATCATACCAAGCAGTGAACATATGTTTAGCCTCCTTTAAAATAAATTTACAATTCAAACAATTATTAGCTTGAAAGAATAAAAGTAATCTGCTAGGATGGTGGGGAGAAGTGGCCTTTTTTGCCCTGGAATATGGAGAAAAGTGGTGATATGATCCCGAATACCTGATAATTTGAAAGAAGATCGCAGAAATGGACGAGAATACCGAAATTGTTCAGCAGTTCTCCGGTGCACGGCCGGTATTCTCTCCGTCTGTCAACAAACTGATCGGATCATATGACAAGAAACTGGATACGAAATCCAGATTGAGTTTACCGGCGCCCTATAAAGAGAAATTGGAAGGGGAGCCGCTTATCATGGTGCGGTGGCTAAAACGATCTCTGGCGATTTTTCCGGAGTGTAATTGGATGCCTTTCGCGGAGTCGATTGGCGGGTTGGATTTGTATACGGAAATCGGATTGACCGTGCGGCATCAGATGTTTGCCCATGCGCGGGAAGTGAGTATGGATAAGGAAGGCCGCATCGTGATCCCGCCGGATATGGTGGAGTACGCCAGGATCGATCGAAAGGTCATGCTGCTAGGTGATTGGGATAAGATCACGATTTGGAATTACATCTATTATCAAGATCAGGTTGCAATCGACGATGTCATGGTGACGGAGCGCTTCCCGGCGGTTTTACAATTGGCAAAAGGCCAGAAATCGTTGGAAGATTTCGAAGCGGAATTTACGGCAAAGCCGAAACAGACAAATGAACATTGAAGCCGTTCTCCATATGCCGGTGATGAAGGCAGAGGTCGTAGAGTTTCTGCGGCCGGAGGAACACGGTGTTATTGTTGTCGATTGCACCATTGGATACGGAGGGCATAGTGCAGCGATATCGAAAACGTTCAAGGCGGAAGACCGGCTTATCGGCATCGACCGAGACGAGGAAGCGCTTGCCTACTGCCGTCAGTTGTTCGAACAATCGAGTTTTCAAGTCGATCTTTACCAAAATGGCTTTGAGAAACTTGACGAAGTCTTTGCAGAAGAAGGATTGGAAGCCGCCGATCGATTTCTCTTCGATTGCGGTTTTTCATCCGTTCAGATTGATCAACCCGAGCGAGGATTCAGTTTCATGCGGGAAGGGCCGTTGGATATGCGAATGGACCGCCGACAACGGCTCACTGCGCGGGATTTGGTTCATACGTGGAGTGAACAGGAATTAGGGGAAATTTTTAAAAAGTACGGCGAAGAACGGTTTGCGCGAAAGATCGCGAAAAAAATTGTTCGCCTGCGTCAAGAGTCCTCTATAGAAACGACACAGGAATTGGCGGATATCGTGCTGCAGGCGATTCCGGAAAAATATCGTCATCAAGAAGGAATCCATCCGGCAACACGAGTTTTCCAATCCCTTCGAATCGTTGTCAATGACGAGTTGGAATCCTTACGGACCGGGTTGCAGAAGGCACTGGAGCGGTTGCGGAAAGGAGGGCGTGTCGCAGTTCTTTCGTATCATTCGCTGGAACATCGAATTGTCAAAGAACAATTCCGAGATTACTGCGGACGCTGTACGTGTCCTCCCGGTTTGCCGCAATGTGGTTGTGGCGCTCAAGCGCGCGGAACGATCATTACCAAAAAACCGGTAAAACCGTGCGCCGCGGAGAAAGAGAAAAATATTCGATGCCGCAGCGCTCAATTGCGAGTGCTCGAACGCTTTCGCGAAGTTTAAACGGGAGACCGTTACGCTTCACGATACACTTTTTTCTCATAGTTGTCAGGTGAGTCATGAGAAAAGCAGGAAAACAAAAAGAATGTGAAAGCGCAGTAACGGTACTGCGGCTGACCTTGGGATATTTATGCCTGATTTTGTTGTTTGGATTTGTCATTTTGGCTGTTCAAGCATCGATCGAAGAAAAAAAAATTCGCTATGAATTCGGCGACAAGAATTTAATCAAAATGAAATTACTCGACGAAGTCAGAGAAATAGAAAACCAGATCAACCGATTGGAGAGTCATTACCGTATTGCGGGATTACTGGATGAGCATATGCCGATGCTTGGTCCGGCGAATGCGCCGGCGATTGAACTGGAAGTACCCGGTTTAACACAGGTGACGGATCAGGCTTATCGAAAGGCAATTCTAGCTGAAAATCAAAGTTGGATCCGACAGATTCGAGAAGAGTGGCAGACGGTGCGCGCCCGAGCGTGGAATTGGCTTCGGTCATGGGTGGAGTAGTGATGATGGAAGAGAGAGAGAGAATATCCGGTACTCGAATTTTCCTGCTCATGATGAGTGTGGCACTCGTGTTCACAGTCCTCGTCATGCGATTGTACTATTTGCAAGTGATTCGAGCGGATCAATTGAAAGACCGTAGCAAACTTCAGCGGACCTATTATCTTGCCTTGCCGCCGACGCGCGGAATGATCATGGACCGCAAGGGCAATCCACTGGCGGTGAATGTCAAGAGCACGGGCAAGTATATCGCCATGTTGGATAAAAGCCGAATTGAAAACGTTTCCGAAACCGTCCGGAAAACCGCGTCCCTTTTGGATGTGACTGAAAGCGAAGTCAAGCGGCATATTGCCGCCTTGCTGCAACCGGAAGTCAAGGCGAGAGATATTCAACACGATTTATCGGAGACAAAGAAAGATCAGCTGATCGAAGCCGACATCGAGGGATTGTTCCTGCGAGATCAAGCGGGGCGGTTTTATCCGGAAGGTCCTTTGGCTGCCAATGTGATCGGTTTTACCGGAAAGGATAACAAGGGATGGGCCGGACTTGAATTCGCCTTGAATGACAAACTGGAAGTCGCCGAACGAGTCATTCTCGCGGAAAAAGACCGAGCGAGGCGTTTGTTGGCGACGGAAGATTTGACTCCCTATATGAACCAGCGAGTCGATGTGGTTCTCACGATCGATAGTTATATTCAATATGTCGTGGAACGGGAATTGAAAACCATGTGGGAGGAATGTGAAGCGGAGGATGCGAATGCGGTTGTGCTTCATGCCCAAACCGGTGAAATTCTCGCGATGGCGAATGTGCCCACATTTGATCCCAATCAGTATCAGGACTATCCGGCGGAAGATCGAAAGAACCGTTTGCTCGGAGAAACCTTTGAACCAGGCTCGATCCTGAAACCGTTTACCCTTATCGCGGCACTCGACAAACAAACCATTACCCCTGATACCATTTTCGATTGCGAGGACGGTTCTTATTATTTTGCGGGGAAAACGATCCATGATGATATTCATCGTTTTGGGAAACTGACTGTTCGGGATATTCTCATACGATCCAGCAATATCGGCACGGTGAAGATCGCCCAGAGTTTGAGTGAGAATCCCGATGATTTTCGCACGCAAGCAGCCTATTTATATGAGTATTTGAAACGTTTCGGATTCAAGGATGAGGAAGCCCGGGATCCGAATACCACGATTTTGCCCTATGAACACGTCGGTATTCTTCGCCCTCCCTACAAATGGTACAAAAGCGATATCGGCGCCGTTCCCTTCGGGCAAGCGATCGCGACGAACACTCTCATTTTGGCGGGAGCGTATAATGCGATCGCGAATCGGGGCTTGTATCAATCTCCTTATCTCATCAAAGGATACCGGGATGTCGATGGAATTTTTTATCCGCGCGAATATGCGCCGCCCACGCGGATCGTCTCTCGTGAAGTCGTCGAGCAAGTTGTGGAGATGATGGTCGGAGTCACAGAAAATCCTGAGGGAACCGGAACCCGTGTCCGTATCCCCGGATTTCATATTGCCGGGAAGACGGGAACCGCTCAAAAAGCGGAAAACGGAGTCTATGTTCGCGGCAAGCGGGTGGCCTCCTTTGCAGGCTTTTTCCCCGCCAAGAATCCGGAAGTTGTTATTGTCGTTGTCGTCGATGAACCGAAGAACAAAAAATACGGAGGCGAGGTTGCAGGTCCCGTGTGGAAAGCCATTGCCGAAGAGATCATCGCGTATCGCGGCATCAGCCCAACATATAAAAATGATCCGCTTCTGGCAAGTGCCTCCCAAAATCGATCTGTCCAAGAGACAAATCGAAATGACGTTCCACATCAAATGTTCGGCGTCAGCAAAATGATGCCTATTCCGATGCACAGAGATTCCAGCGCTGCAATCGATACGATGCCGGATTTGGTGGGACAGACAATCCGTGAAGCTTATGTGGAATTGGTCAAACGGAATGTATACGCAAAATTTACCGGAGCGGGAAAAGTAGTGAAACAGCAAACAAAGCAGGGTACACCTTTACAAGGAAAACAATCGGTTGGTGTGATTGAATGCAACCCCATGTTGACCGATTTTGGAGTACCGGAAGTGTTGCCGCTGATTGCCAAAAATTGATTGAATTGTCAAGTGGATTTGTGTGTTGAGTTACTCCGAAGTGGAGTAAAACCATGGTTGAGGGTGTAGATTTGTTCAAGGGTGTGGATGTACTAGAAATCCGGGGCGAAATCCCGGAACAGCTTCGCCGCTTGTGCTGCGATTCGCGCATGGTGCAGGAAGACGATTTGTTTGTTGCCCTTCGGGGAACGTCTTTCGACGGACACCATTATTTGGCCGATGTAGCAGCTCGGCGAGTCGGTGCAGCGGTTGTCGAAACCGTGAATGATTCCCTTGCCCTGCCTCAAATTCGGGTAGCCGACACGTTGGCGTCCCTGCCGGTCATCGCGGCAAATTACTATGGTCATCCTTCTCGTGAACTTCATCTGATCGGGATTACCGGTTCGAATGGCAAGACCACTTCCACCTACATTCTGGAAAGCATATGGAAGGCGGCGCAACAACAAACCGCGGTAGTCGGGACGATTGAATATCGCTTTGGGGACAAGCGAATCGAAGCCCCCAATACAACACCGCTTCCTCACGAAATGCAGCGTTTACTGCGGGAAATCGTTCAGGAGAGGATTCAGTGGGTCATGATGGAAGTTTCCTCTCATGGACTGGCGCTGCACCGCGTCGATCAGATAGTATTTGACGCCGCGCTTTTTACGAATTTATCGCAAGATCATCTCGATTTTCATCGGGATATGGATGAATATCGGGAAACCAAACAACGTCTTTTTACAGAACACCTTAAACACAATGCGCCGGCCGTGATCAATATCGACGACGAAGCGGGCCGTAGAATGCAAGAGGCGATTCAGTCTCATCGAATCGTTTCCTATGGAATTCAGAACGAAGCGCTTGTCATGGCAAAACAGATCGAATTGGGGCTCCAGGAAACAACGTTCACGCTTCACTTTCCGGATCGTACCCTCTCGGTACGGAGCCGATTACTCGGATTCCATAACATCTACAACCTGCTGGGAGCCGCCGCAGCCGCATGGGCGTGTGGAATTTCAGGGGACCAAATCCAGCAAGGAATTGAAAACGTGAAACCCGTGCCGGGCCGATTGGAAATCGTTCCCACGACGATTGGCGCACAGGTTGTTGTGGATTATTGCCATACGCCGGATGCCTTACAAAAATGCTTGGAAGCCTTACAAGCGATTCCTCATCGGCGATTGATGACGGTCTTCGGGTGCGGTGGAGACCGAGATGCCAAAAAGCGGCCGCTCATGGGAGCGATTGCCTTGCGATACAGCGACCGGGTGATTGTCACTTCGGATAATCCCCGTACGGAAGATCCGATGCGAATCATTCAAGATATCGAATCGGGAATGGAAAGCGGGAAACAACAATATGTAGTCATTTCGAATCGGCGGGAAGCCATCCACACAGCGATCGAATCCTTGAAGGCCAACGATATTGTGTTGATCGCCGGCAAAGGCCATGAGACTTATCAGATCATCGGCCGCGAAAAACACGCCTTCGACGATCGCGCGATCGCCCGGCAGTATTTGGCCGAAATGGGAAAGGGGGAAGGAAAGTAATCATGGCACTGGAATTCCTCTTCCCACTTTCGCGAATGTATCCCGAGCTTCTCGGGGTATTGAATGTTATCAATTATATCACTTTCAGAGCCGCAATGGCGGCGGTCACGGCGATGGTGATCGGGGTTCTGTTGGGACCCTATTTCATCGCTTGGCTGCGCTGGATGAAAATCGGGCAAACCATTCGCGGCGAAGGGATCAAATCCCTGTATGACCGGCATAAGGATAAGTCCGGTACACCGACAATGGGTGGAACGTTGATTCTCGCCTCGATCACTTTGTCCGTTTTGTTGTGGGGAAATTTGAAGAATGAGTTGGTCTTGACATGTTTGATCGTAACCTTGGCACTCGGCGCACTCGGTTTTCTGGATGATTATACGAAAATCACGGAAAAGCGCTATCACGGAGTGCGGGCCAAACAAAAGCTGATTGTTCAGATCGCGATCGGATTGGCACTGGGATTCGCCCTGTATTTCTTCCATCCATTGACCAGTCCTTCCTTATTGCGGTCGAGCGACATTCGGAATGTCCAGGCTCTCGTGACGAACATTCGACAAGCGGAAATCCCATTTCATCAATCCTTATATGAACATTTTTCTGAAGAAACTCGTTTATTGTTGGTTCATTCAGCGGAGAAAGAGCCGCCCTCACCCATTCTTCAGCGTGCGATTCTTGATGATTTGAATCACGTGATTCAAACCGGTTCTCTCTACGGGGAGGATCGCCTAGAAGGCATCCGTCTTCGTCCGGAGACCGCAAAACTTGCAGCGGCGAATCCCACTGGTGATAGACTTGTCCGTTTGAACCGGATGTTGGTAGAAGATGCGTTTTCTCATTCCATCGAACCGAAACAGAAGCGCCCCTATAGTTTACCTCTACCGTTTTTCAAAAATATTTTTATTCCATTGGGTCTTTTCTATATTCCCTTTGTCGCCCTGGTAATCACCAGTGCATCCAATGCGGTCAATTTGACCGATGGATTGGACGGTTTGGCGAGCGGATGCGTGATCATTGCAACACTCGCCTTTGCCGCGTTGACCTATATCGTCGGGCGGACGGATTGGAGTTCCTATCTCGGGATTCTCTATGTGCCATACAGCGGAGAACTCTGTGTTTTCGCGATGGCCATGGCCGGAGCGGCAATGGCCTTTTTATGGTACAACGCTCATCCTGCGCAGGTCTTCATGGGCGATACGGGTTCTCTCGCATTGGGGGGTGCACTGGGAACCATGGGGGTGTTGATCAAACAGGAATTGCTGCTCTTCATCATCGGCGGTGTTTTCGTAATGGAAGCCGGTTCGGTTATCTTGCAGGTGGCGTCGTACCGGTTGCGCAACAAGAAACGCATTTTTTTGATGTCTCCGCTTCATCATCATTTCGAAATGAAAGGATGGTCGGAAACGACGATAGTCGTTCGCTTTTGGATCTTGGCGGCTATTTTTGCTTTTATCGGATTAGCAACGCTGAAAGTCCGATAAAATATATTTTATTTTTAGTATAATTGGTTGACCCAGCACCCGGCTCAGGAACGAGCGGGGCTCCAGGGTTGAGGGTGACTGTCCCGATTGCGGGACGGTTCAATGAAAGAGGGCCATGGAGGGCGCTCTTTTTCCATCCGCCGGAGGAGTCGACGAACAGCGACTCCGAAACGGCGGGGGAAAGAGAAACATTCTAAGACAGGGAGTGAGTAAGGTGAGAAAGTCCGGCTCGTTTGTGATCGGCACGTTGTTTGTCTGTACCATTTCGTTGGTGATGCTGGGAGTGATTATGGTGCTCAGTTCCAGTCAAGGATTGCTGGCCTCCAATCGCCCCAACATCAATGTCTACGAACATATGGGCCGGCAATTGATGTGGGTCAGTATCGGGCTGGCGGCCATGTTTTTCTTTTCCAGCTATGACTATAACCGGTGGGAGCGGAAAGCCCGATGGTTGATGCTCCTATCGGTCATCTTACTCGCGGCTCTCTTCACTCCGTTGACCCATCCGATCAATGGAGCGCGTCGTTGGTTGATTCTGTTCGGATTTCGATTTCAACCGTCGGATTTTGCGAAGATTACGATCATTATGTATTTGGCGGCTGTGTGGGCGCAGCGGCGCGATTATATGGAATCGTTTTTCAAAGCGGTTTTTTTCCCGATGTGTTTCGTCGGATTCTTGTTGCTGCTGATCATCCTGGAGCCGGACCATGGAACGACCGCTTTTATTGGAGTCTTGACGATGGTCATGTGGTTCGCGGCAGGAGGACGGGTGGTCCATTTAATTCCGGTGATGATTTCCTTTGCCTCGGCGGTTTTGTTTGCCTTGTATCATTATCCTTCCCTCTACAAGCGTATCGACGCCTGGCTGCAGCCGGAAAAGTACATCCATTCCAAATATTACCAGGTGTATCAATCTCTTGTCGGATTTGCCAAAGGGGGATGGGGCGGAGTCGGTTTGGGAGACGGAGAGCAACAACTGGGATTCACTCCGGAACCGCATACGGACTTCATTTTTTCGATTATGGGTGAAGAACTGGGTTTTGTCAAATGTACGATCGTTTTAATGATCTTTCTAACGATCATTCTGTTAGGGTATCTCATCGCGTATCGCTGCTCGAATCCGTTCGGGGCACTCCTTGCGGTGGGTTGTACTACGGCAATCGGAATTCAATCGGCCTTGAACATCGCGGTGGTAACGGGATCGATTCCGACGACGGGTATAGCGCTTCCCTTTATCTCGTATGGAGGATCATCCCTGACCATCAGTATGTCCATGATCGGCATGTTGATGAATATCGCGAAAGACGCCTTTGTCGTCGAGGGAGGGAAAGTCGAGCGAAGGCGGCGCCATCGCCATGCCTTCGCCTAGAGGAACGTCCCAAAGGAGAAATACATTGGAGCGCGATACAAACGATAAGCCGGTGCAAGACAAAAAAGTGATCGTCGTAACCGGCGGCGGCACCGGCGGCCATTTGTATCCCGCACTGGCGGTGGTGGAAGAATTACAGACAAGTACCGATGTTGAATTGCATTACATCGGATTGAAAAAAGAACGGGATCAAAAGGAAGTGCAGAGCCGAGGGATTCCTTTTTATGGTCTTCGGCTTGCGGGATTGAAAAGACGGCTGACATTTCAAAATCTCCGCGCTGTCTGGTATGCGGTTGCAGGATGGATTGGCTGTCTGCGAATTCTGAAAACATTTGGGAAAGGTGTGGTTTTTGGAGTGGGTGGATATGTTTCAGCCCCGGCGATGTTGGCGGGCAAAATTCTTGGATGGAAATTGGCGCTGCATGAGCAAAATGCCATTCCCGGTCTTGTAAACCGGAATTTGGCGCGTTTTTGCGATCGGGTGTTTTTAACGTATGTACATTCGCAGCGTTATTTTCCTGGCCTGAATTGCCGGTGCACGGGAATGCCGATTCGCAAAGCCGTGCGGGAAACGGCCCATCGAGAACCATCGCAAAGAGAGAACAAACCGCCGCTTGTCTTCGTTATGGGCGGCAGTCAGGGAGCGCGGAAGTTGGTGGAAATCACGCTCCCCGCTTTTCGACAATTGGAGGGAAAAAAGATTGCGTTTCAAGCTGTCGTGCAAACCGGTGAACGGAACTATGAATGGGCAAAAACGCTTCCGACAGCGAGCTCCGTTACTCTCGTTCCCTTCATCGAAGATATGGCGTCGATGTATAGACAAACCGATGTCGTTGTCAGCCGGGCTGGTTCCGGATCCTTGTCGGAAATCGCGTTATGGGGATTCCCGTCGATTCTGGTTCCTTATCCGTATGCCAGCGACGATCATCAGCGAAAAAATGCGGAGGAATTTCAAAACGCCAAAGCCGCCTATTTATGCGACGAAGCCGATTTGAATCAAGAAAATGCGGCAATGTTGCTTGAAGAGCTCCTCACGAATCGCGAAAAGCGAATCGAAATGGGAAAACAAGCGAAGAGTCTTGCCCATGATTCGGCCGCTACGGTCATTGCAAGTCAACTTTTGGATTTATGGAAAGTCAACGAATGATGAACACGATGGATGCATTGGACAATATACACCACATCCACATGGTTGGAATCGGTGGAATCGGTGTGAGCGCCTTGGTGCCGGTGCTTGCCGATCGTGGATTCGTCATTACCGGTTCCGACAAAATAAAGAATGAAGTGACCGAACGGCTAGAGGCGCAGGGTATCAAAATCGAATATGAACACCGGGCGAAAAATATTGAAGATACATCGTTGTTGGTCGTATCCTCGGCAATCCCGCGGAACAATGTGGAACTCGAAGCGGCCCGTTCGCGAGGGATTCCCATTTGGAGCCGGGCACAGATGCTCGGACATTTGTTGTCGCACTACCGGCCGATCGTGGTGACCGGTATGCACGGCAAGACTACAGTCACTGCCATGATCACGCATATGCTGCGCGACAACGATTTTGATCCGACTGCATTTATCGGAGGTGATTGTGCATCTCTCGGGGGCAATGCGGTGGTTGGAAAAGGAGAATGGGCGGTGGCCGAGGGGGATGAAAGCGATGGTTCCTTCCTTCATTTGAAACCGGAAATCAGCATAGTCAACAATCTCGATTCCGATCATCTCGATTATTATAAAGAATTCGATTCCATCGTCGAGCGATTTCAAGCATTTCTCGATGGAGGGAAGGCGGAAGGATGGATCGTCTATTCGGTAGATTGTGAGCATACGCAAAAGTTGACGATTCCCGAACAACGTCAAAGTATGACGTACGGTTTTTCAGAACAAGCAGATGTTCGGGCTTTTGAGTATGCGCATCATGATTCGGGATGCGGCTGCAGCGTGTCGATTAAGGACCGTCCCGCCGGCCGTTTGCACCTCAACGTCAATGGCAGGATCAATTGCCATAATGCTCTGGCGGCCGTTTGTGCGGGGGAAATCATCGGGATTCCCTTTGAAAAAATGGCGGAATCGCTGCGTACATTCCAAAGTGTGAAACGGAGAATGGAATACAAAGGCGCCACCGGCGGTGTGACGGTGATCGACGACTATGCTCATCACCCCAATGAAATACGCGCCACGATCGAAGCACTGCGGGAACGCCGTCCCCTACGGATCATCGGTATCTTTCAACCTCATTTGTATTCGCGGACGCTTCACCTTCATGAGGAGTTCAGCGACTCGTTTGCCGGTTTGGATTTGCTCATCCTGACCGATATTTATGGAGCACGGGAGAATCCCATCCCCAAGGTCAGCGGCGAATTGTTGGTTCATGCAGTGAGAAAAAAACAGGTGCCGGCTGTGTATATTCCTCATCTCGGAGAAATCCCGGATTTTCTCAATGACATTACCCGTGTCGGTGATGTTCTCGTAACGATCGGAGCCGGCGATATTTGGAAAGTAGGCACCCAATTTTTGGATCAACACGGCAGAAAGGAGGAGGAAAGAAATGGCTAAATGGATTCCGAATTTTCTCATGTCCATCAAGCATGCCATTCACACTTTCTGTCGTATGGTTTTGTTAGGCGCCATTATCGCTGGGGCCATTCTTGTGGCATTCGATCTGCTTCGATTCATGGTGAACTCGTCCGATTTTACCGTCCAAGAAATTACAGTCACGGGAAACCGGCATGTCGATCAACAAGCGATTCTCGCCTTATCGGGGATCGCACCGGGTACCAATGTTTGGCTGGTGGATTTGGAAGAATTGGGCAAACGGCTTGAATCCCATCCGCGCATCCGGCGGGTTGGCATTCAACGAATACCTCCACGGCGAATCCACATCATGATCGAGGAGCGCAATCCTCTTGTATTGATCCACAATCCGGAAGACCACATGTTATACGGTTTGGATGTCGATGGGGTTATGTTGCCGGCAATGATGGGAAATGAATTCCAAAAACGCGTCCCCCAAAACCAAAAAGACGACATCGATCTCGTGCTGACGACGCCCATCATGAGCGGAGATTTGTCCGTTTCTTTCGAACCGGGAGCCAAGATTGCCAATCCCATGATCCTGCAAGGGTTATATCTCCTTCAAAAATTGCGAACCCATTATGAAGTTATGTTTACGGAAATTGCCGAAGCTGAATGGAAAACCGATGGAAATTTAATCTTACATTACCGCCGGAGAATCGGTGTCTTGGTCTTGCGAGATTTGGTATCTCCGGATTTAGAGAAAAAAATATGTGCGTTTTGGGATGCATTGGAAAAGAATAATCTTCGAGCCATTTATGTGGATGCTCGATTTCCGGAGCACGGTTTTGCGGTCCGTTGGGATGAAAGTGAAGGACCGCAATGGAAAAAGCTATATACACAAAACAATCCCCGATTGAGTCAAGTACCGGCAGTGGACGGATGAAACAATGAAAAATGCAGTGGATTTTGATAATTTATTGGCTATCGATATCGGCACGACCAAAGTCTGTTCGGTGGCGGCCAAACGAAATGACAGACGAGCGATCGAAATTTTGGGTGTCGGGGCGCATCCTTGTTATGGATTGTCCGCCAATGGAATCGTGGATCTGGATGAAATCGTCGACTCGACAACAAAAGCGACACAAAAAGCCTTGAGCCAAGTTCCTCCCCATTCCGAGATTCGGAACGCGTATGTGGGAGTATCCGGCAATTTCATTCAGAGTCACAACACCGTTGGATCCTTGGTGTTATCAACCCATGGTCGAACGGTCAGCCAAGACGATGTAGAGCAGGCGACTCATATCGCGGTCAATAAAACTGTTCCGAAGGATTGTGTCATGATGCACGCCATCCCTCGCTGGTTTCGTTTGGATGATACTCCCTACATCCGGGATCCGATCGGGATGGAAGGCAGCATGCTCGAAATCGATTTGCATGTGATTACCGGGCGGCAGTCAATTCTAAAAAACATAAAACGCGCTGTCACGATGGCGGGTTACAACGTCGAAGGAATGGCTTCTCAAGTCATCGCGGCCGGAAAATCGGTTTTGACAGAGGAAGAAAAGAAGTCCGGTATCGCCTTGGTCGATATCGGTGGGGAAACGACTTCGCTTCTCGTTTATTTCGAAGGGAGTATCTATCACAGCGAGACATTGGAAATCGGCGGAGAGTATATTACCCGCGATATCAACCATTATTTTCAAACGCCGTTGGAGAATGCGGAAAACCTGAAAAAATACTCCGGCTCCACATTTTCGGAAAGCATCGATCCCGAAGAACTTCTCGAAGTGATTCGATTCAAGAACCGCCGAACCATTGTCGTGAAAAAACGGCTTCTGTGCGAGGTGATCGAAGCCCGGATGGAACAGATTCTGGAAGAAGTCATCCGGGTTCTGCGTGCCCGTGATTTATTGGGAATGTTGTTTGCCGGAATCATGTTGACAGGTGGCTCCGCCCTGATGGACGGTATTCGCGACAAAGCCAAGAACATGATCAAACGGGATATCCATCTCGGATACCCGAACGGAGTCGTCGGGTATGAAAGCCTGATTTCCAGTCCGTTGTATGCATCTGTCATTGGTTTGCTGCATCACGGCTTCGAGCGGCGGGACCAACAACTGGCATTATACGGAACCGGGATGAGACGTGTAGTACGGAGGGTAGTACAGTGGGTTCACGAACGATTTTGACGGAACTGCCTTGGGGGATAAGGCATGGCTTAGATGTATGTTCGTTGATGCGAACGATATCCTCCAAGGTTTCAAAAGGAATGTCCGGTTTTTTCGAACGAATCTTTGCCCGTGACGGACCATGGAGCGATTTCTCAGAAGGACTGGAACGATCCAAATACATGAATGTGAATTTATATAGATAAAAAATAAAGGAGAAGGCACATGAATATCGAATTGGCAAATGATTATGATCATGAGGACAGACATGAGGAATTCGAGCAGGGCAGACGGGATATGATTGAATTGGTCGACGGATTGCAGCCGGATTTGGGGGGGGATGGTCCGAAGATCACCGTCGTGGGCGTGGGAGGAGGCGGCAGCAATGCAGTGGATTCCATGCAGGATGGATCGCTGGAAGGAGTGGAATTTATCGTGGTCAACACGGATATCCAAGCGCTCCATCGAGCTAAAACTCCGCGCAAAATTCACATCGGCAAAAGCATTACCAAAGGGCTTGGCACCGGCGCCAATCCTGTCTTGGGGGAACAAGCGGCGAATGAAGACCGCGATTTGCTGCGGTCGGAATTGGAAGGCGCCGATTTGGTTTTCATTACAGCCGGACTGGGCGGTGGAACCGGCACCGGCGCATCCTCCGTCCTCGCCGATGTCATCAAGGAACTTGGTGCCTTGAGCGTCGCGATCACGACCAAACCGTTTGAGTTTGAAGGAACCGTCCGCCGCAATCATGCGGAAAAAGGACAGCAGATTCTACGAAAGAAAGTGGATACCCTCATCACGGTTCCCAACCAACGGCTGATTACGGTGGTCGACGAGAATACGACATTGATCGATGCTTTCAAAGTGGCCGATTCCGTTTTGAAACAATGCGTGCAGTCGATCTCCGATCTCATCACACGGCCGGGCTTGATCAACCTCGACTTCGCCGATATCAAAGCCATCATGGATACGGCGGGTGGTGCCGTCATGGGGGTCGGATACGGCCATGGACCGGAACGCGCCGAAGAGGCCTTCAAACAAGCCTCCAGCAGTCCGTTGATGGAAGAACAAGTCATTCAAGGGGCGAAAGGAATCTTGATCAATATCACCAGCGGTTCCGACGTGAAACTGCTTGAAATCGATAAAGCCATCACAAAACACGTGCGGGAAAAAGCGGACGGCGATGCCAACATCATCTTTGGTGTGGTAATCAATCCTGACTTACAGGAAGATATGAAAGTCACGATTCTCGCCACAGGCGCCACGCAGCATGAAAAACGCGAATACTCCAAATCCCGTCAGGAAGAACGTCCGAAAATGCAGGACCGTCGCCACACACTGAAAACTCCATTGCCCTACGTCGAAAAAAGAGGACTGGGTGAGACTGTCGAGGAAGACAAGGAAGAACTCGGCGAAGTGGTATTTGCGCAAAAAGGAAGTTCGTCATCCTTCGGGGAATCCAAACCGCGATTCGAGTCGTCCTCGAAGAGCAATCTTCCCCAAATGTCCAAATCGTTATTCAGTAATCTGAAAAAAGAACGTTGATCATGGTTCGATCATAAATATCAAGGGGCGGGCTGTTTCAAATCCCAGAGATACGCACAAACGATCATTCTCCTCCTTTTGTTGCTTTTCCGCCTGCCCCGTTTCTTTTTTTGCCGGAACTTTCAGATGGAATTCTTTGCATAGCGGCTTGAAATCGAAATTGGGAAATATCCGGTATAATAGTCAAAAACTCTTTAACAGATGAAAAACCGATATCGTGACGAATGAGTGGATTCCTCTTCAATCTATCCAAACACCGGTACTCCAACAAAATCTCTCTTATTTGACGGTGATGAATAAGGAGTTGTTGAATGTAGTTCAAAGCAGCGTTCCTTCGAATGCGCTTCTTTTTCAACAACAGGGTACCCTGATCCGCTGTCGTACGAATGAATCCTCTCCCCGATGGCTCTTCGGCAAAGAAAATCCACAAGAGGAATTGAATCGGCTGCGAACTACAATTGCGGAACATATCGAGAAATGCGATCTCCTGATTCTTCTCGGCAATACAATCGGGTATGCGCTTGCAGCAGCGATCCCAACCTTGTTTCAGCGGCCTACATTCCGAATTCTGGTTTTGGAGCCGGATGCAGCACGCCTTCGCGCATGCTTCACTTTTATTGACTTGCGGGCAGCACTGGATACCGGCCGATTGTCTTTCGATATCCGTTCATTAACCACAGAGGAAATCATTGCCTCGCTTCATCAGCATGCGCTTTTCAACGCTGAAAATCCAGCAGTGTATGTCGCTCCGGAATCGGAATGCGCCGTGGATCAGACGTCGTTTTTACAGAAATACAAAGAAGAATCCCAGCGTACTCATGCAAAACGTCTAGAGCAAATTTCTCATATCAAGTCCCGCTCGATTGAAAAAAAACCGGGCACGATCCGGCGAATTTTATTGATCGATTGCTGGCCCGGAGCACCGGGCAGCGCTCATATCCAAGCGATTCACAACGCCTTACGGCAGCGGTCGGTTGAATCCGGAATCATGACTCTCAACCGATATCGTATCGATGCGCATGAAGCGGAATATAAACGGATCATTGAAAAATCGCTGCTCGACATGTTGGAAAGATTTCAACCGGAGATGGTGATCAGCTATGGGTATCACGCTCCGAAACTGGCCGCGGAGGAAATTTATCAGGCGACCAATATCCATTGGATTCAAACGGTATCGAATATCGCGTATTATGACACAAACTATTTTCCCAGCGAACACACGGCACTGATCGACCGTGGATTGATTCCCTATTTTGAACGGCGGGGTGCTCCTCATGCTTTTTTCATTCCATTGATGGCGGATTATGTCTCGAACCGTCCGACACCGACCAGCCGGAAGATTCCCCTTGTATTTGTCGGAAACTCATTAGGACTTTCTTCCCCTGCAGTCGATGAGTTCCGAAAACGATGGGAGGGCAGGAATGAGTTGTTACGTTATGTTCAAGAAGCCGAAAATGAATTGAGCGCGTTTGACCGGCAGAATAATCTCTATGATTATCTCGATGCTCATCCGGTTCCGCAGATACAATCCGAAGAAGAGGAATATGCTGTTTTCCGTTATTTGTTGTGCCAAGCCTCGGCCGCCAGACGGCGCGCCTTGCTGGAAAAAATCGCACCGTTGGGGCTTGGAGTGTGGGGCGGAGATTGGATGGGATACCTCCCCAAAAATTCCGTACTTCAATCCTGCCTCAAAGGGCATTTACCCATGCAGGAGGAGCCGAAAATATTTCATCATGGGCACATCTTCGTCAACATCCAATCCATCGGCCATGTGACAGGCCCGAATATGCGATTTTTCAATGTACCGGGAATGGGAGGCTTTCAAATAAGTGATGGAAATTTCTCCCATTATTTAGAGAAAGATCGAGAGACGGTATATTACACCAGTGAGAAAGAATTTTTGGAGAAGGTACAATATTATCTACATCATCCCCAGGAAGCGGATGAAATCCGCAGCAAAGCACATGAGAGGATTCGGCGTGACTGGACCTATCACCGCTGGTTCGACTGGCTGTGCGAAGAACTGAATGTGACGCTCGGATGAAAGTAGGGCGGTTCGCGAACCGCCCCTACGTGCGATGAATTGAATGTGACCTCGGGTAGCATGGGTAAGCGTAGTCTACCCATGCCGGATAGCGCGCAAACCAAGGGCAGACTGACGCATTGCCCTTGTTACCCGGTTTGACTACTGCTCATGAAGGAATCCAGAAACCATGACTTGGCGCCCACTTTCCGATCAACATTTCAAAATGCTGGAAACCAATCTACAGCATATCAAAAATCGACGCCCGCCTTTATACGAGCAATTGAAATCCCTACCGCAATTCGCTCATGCTGTGCGTATCGCAATACAAGACAACCATCTATCCGGAATCCGAATTGTCAAAGCGGAAAAGGAAAAAATCCTTCTCCCCACGGAATCGGGAAAACAAATGATCCAAGCCCAAAGCCGTGGAATTCAGGATTTGTTTCAAAAAGGTTCCCGCTTTGTCGTCTTGTCCGGCTTGGGTGCCGGCCATGCGCTCCTAAACGCTCATCCGTTACTGGATGATTACTCCCACACGGCAATCGGTGTATTCGAACCGGATTTGTATTCCTGGGCTGCTTTTTTCGCTCTTTTCAAAGCACAAGACATTATCGCACAGGATAGAATCGCTCTCTTTGCCGGTCCAAACGCCCGGACAGAGTTAGCGGATTCTATTTCCCGTGAATATATTTTTTTACTCCCCATGCACGAAATCCAGTATTTCCTCGGTGCGCTTCCCGTCAATCCTAGAATTGCCCAATATTATGTGAACGAAGCAAAAACCGTGGCGGATTCCGTCCAGCAACACGTCCATAGTTTTGAAGAAACGATCACAACCTTTACGGAGCACATGAGCCGGCCTCTCAACTCCCCTCCGAAATCGGTATGGAGCTGCACGCATCGTGAGTCCTATATCCATTTCCCGATAGCCGAAGCCTTCCTGGCCGGTTTTGCGGAATTGGGGTGGGATACCCATCTTGAACCCTATGATTCCTCTTTCACGAGTCCCTTCAAAATTGTCGGGCATCTGATGGAAACATGCCCGGACTTTTTCTTGTTCATCAATACACTACCCACCGCTCTGCTGGAAGATATCGGTCTTACCCGGGACACCGTTGAGGCCATACAGCGGCCACGCGCGACGCTGCTGGTGGATGATACAACTCTCTATGAAGATGCGGACAATCCGTTTTATTTGTCTGAGCAGGATTGGGTGTTCACGATCGAGCGCTCCTACCTTTCCTGGATTCAACAAAGAACTCGTCATACGGCTTTTTTACCTGTTGCCACGATGTTTGACAAAGCAGGAACCGTTCGTGAAGAATTTGCTGCCGAGATTTCCTATGTCGGTTCTCTCCCCGCCGTCGGCTCTTTTTTGTATACCTTACCGAAAACTTGTATCGAAATCCTGGAAAGAGTCGAGAACATGCGGAACCGAGATTATTCCCATTCTTTTCGATCCCATTTGCAAACGATGGAAATCGGGCAAAAACAGCGGCAGTATATCACACATGCCGCCCGCAGTTTTTGCCAAACCACCCAGAAAGGATTGACCCATCCGGACAGCATCCTGGAATATTTTCTCTACAACACCGCAACCTATCTCAAGCGGAAACGAATCGTCGAATCTTTGCTTCCGCTTGGCTTGAAAGTATTTGGTCCGGATTCTTGGAAAGATGTATTACCGCCTCAGTATCGTGACCGGTATGGCGGATTCGTGTCACGGGATGCGCTGGCTGATTGTTATGCCTCTGCAAAGCTGAGCCTCAATATTCACAGCCATCAGTGCCCCACCTGTTTGAATCCCCGTGATTTCGATGTCCCCATGGCCGGGGGTGTCGTCATCGGTGATTGGGTGGAAGATGCGGAGAGAGGACTATTGGAACCGGGAAAGGAAATGCTCGTCTATCAATCCATCGATGAACTGAACGAAACGGTAAGACAGTCTCTTGCAGATCTAGATTTACTGGAATCCATACGCCGGCAAGGGCAAGAGCGGGTGCAAAACGAACATCGATATGTTCATCGTGCGCGTCAACTTTTAGCAATCAGTTCCAAGAAAAGTTCTTGAAATTTGGGGAAGGAAAGATTTCCCATATGTCCGCCATAGGAAAATAGGAATAATCGTTCCTCATCCATCACTTGTTTCAAGAAGTCCATGGATTCGGCGTCATTCAACGGATCGTCTTTTGTATGAACAATATAAATATTTTGATTTTCCCGTAATGTATCGCGGATACTTCGCAAACTTGATTCCTCCAGGACTTCCTCCAAAGTTTTTGCTTCTTGCCACGGTTCCGCCGCATAATTCTGATAATAATTCATGACAAATTTCTCAACGTATTCATAGTAAGAATACTGTTCCGCCTCTTCATAACACGTTTCTTTTCTTAGGGAGGTGCTGTTCTCGGCCGTAAGGACGCCCATATTTTCTTGATCATGACTCATGACAATGAATTGAGACAAACTTCGCTTGAAATACAATCCGAAAATCAGCCGCGCTTCTTCCGGAAGAAGGTCACTGATTGGATCCTTTTTATCCGGATCGACTAAATTGGCCAATTTTAATGCGAAAAGAGATTGATTCCATTGTTCTTCACCGAGGGAACGTAGAGAGGAAAGTGAATCGGTATATAGGCGATCGAGATTTCCCAGAGTTTTTCCGAAATCGATCACAGGATTGATCGCGATGTATTGATCAACCCCGATTTTCGGATGGTTGGCTTCATGATCTGCTAGAAAAAGAGTGTGAATTCCGCCCATCGATAATCCGATGAGTACTTTCGTCGAATAGGGACGGTCTCTTCGCTTTTCCAGGTCTGCCACAATTCGCGCGATGAGTTGGTGCGTATCGCGTGAATCTTGAGGTATATATCCCGGCACATGAGCGCTCAAGATGGATTGAACGAACGTCCAATGCATTGTGGAACTGATTTCGACGACGGAGTATCCTCGTTCAAAAAGGATTTCGGCCAAGTAGGCCGCGGTGGAATCGCGGCAGGAGGCGTTCAAGCCCGGTATCAAGACAGCCAACCGCTCGGATTGCCGGTTTCTCCAATAACTGTAATGATATCTCGTCTCTCCCTGTTTATAGCGCATATACATCGTACGCGATTTTCGCATGAAAAAATCACTTTTGGGCTGAATCTGATTGGTCAGCAATGTCGCGTAATACGGTTTTTTATAAGGAAAATCATCATTCTCGATTTCCACTGCCTCGGGACAACGGTTCCCCGTTGACGACAGGAAAATAAACAAGATGGACAATAGGATGATCTGAAATTTGTTCTTCACTTTAACACCTCTGCTTCACGATAAGCATAATATAAATCCCGTACGATACGATAGGGATCAAATTGCTGGTCCGTAACTCGCTCGTACTCTCGAACGGTCATGACCGTACTATTAAATCGAATGAATATAGCGGCTTGATTGTATTCACTTCCGGCAAATTGGATGTAGGTCTTCCCATCAGTGGCGGAATCGAAAAGCAATCCAAACGTATCCCGCCCCGAACTGGGACCGAGAATGGGGAGAACGAAATAGAATCCGTGATCGATCCCATAGGTCGCCAATGTTTGCCCGAAATCCTCCGGATCGGTTTTGATTCCCATATTGCCGGCAACATCGAACATCCCGCCGATCCCGGCAGTGGAATTGATGACAAAACGACCTACTTCCTTGAAAGACTTATCGATTTTTCCTTGAAACAATGCGCTTAAAAAATATTTCGGAAATGCCAGATTCTGAAAGATATTATGAAACCGGTCGCGGATGACGCGTGGAATCAAGACTTCATACACGTGGCCGACCGGGGAGATCCCGTACCGGTAGATTTTATCGTTGAAAAAAAATGTAACTCGGTTGACAGGTTCAAACGGATCGGGAATGGTTTTGATTTCCGGTATTTTTTGCCCATCTTCACTCGATTCCACCGGTATTTGATCATAGAAAACGGTGACCGATTCATTGTCAGGCTCCAGATCTTCAGGAACGATCAACAGTGATTCCCCTTCACCGGCAAATACGTTGACAGCCAGAAAACAGAGAAAAAGGAATCCAATTATGCTTTTTTTCATATTCAATCTCCATCTATGCAATCAATAACACAGTTCCAATGACCGCGTCTCACCAAAAGCATCGGTAAAAAAATCAAACAATTGTAGTGCATACATCCTGTCTGCACAAAAATTGTGGTGTGGACATCCTGTCGGTAGGGGCGGTTCGCGAACCGCCCCTACCGGCTTCCTGTCTGCACAATATAAATGTAACAAGTTTCAATTAGGATATTGTTACTTTCTTATCGTAGTATTGTCACTGATGCCAAAACACTTGAGCGTAATCGGTTTTCGCATTTCCGGGAACAAAAGTCGTGATGTTGCCGTCACTGGTCAATCCATTGGTCATATCATACGTTCCATGATTTTGCCCCGGACCAGCACTCACATTCCACCCCGCGGAGGTCGGATACTGAAGAACATATCCTTCCGCCCGTGTGGGATTGAAACTCATGATCGGTTCCCAATGGATTGTCCTTTTGGCATAGGGTGCAATCTGTTTCGCCTCTTCCGGCAGATTCTCCTGAAAGGGATCGATCGGCCAAAAATTCATGTAGGCGACGGGTGTTGTCAATGGCACATGCTGCCAGAGAGAATGCCGATGTGGATGAAAAGTATTGTTATCCAACCGATACATATTTTCCGCTGTCTGAAGCGCTCGATGATCCGCCAGCACTCGAGAGATTTTCGCTCGGATTTGTGCCTGCAAGAAATTCGGGACGGCAATCGCCGCCAAAATTCCTATAATAGCAACCACGATAAGCAGTTCGATCAAGGTAAATCCTTTGCGCATGACACTCCACCTCTTTTTCTCTTTCATCCAACCGATATGAGCGTCTTTTTTGTATGGTATTACCTCTATTGTGATTGAATTGTGAAAATAAACAATTCTTATGTCACAAATTTTTCTCAGCCAGTTATAATTCTAGCAAGAAACAGGAGGTGAACTCATGAAAATAAAATCCATTTTGCTGAACAAACGTTTTCTCATATCTGTGGGGATTCTAATCCTCATTGTCGTGGCAGCTCTCGTGTATGTGGTTATGAATCTGGAGAGCATGATCGAGAATAATAAAGAATATTTCATTTCCCAAGCGGAACAGGCACTGGGCCGCGATGTTTCAATCGATCAAATAAAGGTCAAAATCTGGGGTGGCGTCGGAGCCAATATCTCAGATTTTACTTTATCCGATCATCCGGATTTTTCCGACCAAAATTTTATTCAAACCGATGCGTTGAGGGTCAATTTGAAATTATGGCCTTTACTCCAAAAAAAAGTGGAAGTGTCTCAATTTGTGTTGAGTAACCCAAAAATCCAAATTATTCGTAATCAAGAAGGGCAGTTCAATTTTTCCACAATTGCAAAAACAGGAGAAGAATCGGCTTCGGAAGAAACTTCTTCCAACTCCACATCCCTTACAGTAGCGCTTCTCCGTATCGACAACGGTGAAATCCATTACATTGACCGGCAAAATGACAAAGAGCTGAATATTCGCCAAGTCGATCTCGATGTATCCAATTTCAGCTTCGACCGACAGTTTTCTGTAAATCTTACTTCCGCCTTTCTCGCCGATCAAAAAAATGTTTCTATCGAGAGTCAAATCGGCCCACTTGGTGAATCTTTTGATTACACGAAGATTCCAATGAATGGAACGGTCAAAATCGATTCCTTTCCGACGAAACAATTGCTGAATACCTTCCCGTTTTTAGCGGAAAAACTCCCGCAAGGTTTGACACTACAGGCTCCAGTGAATTTGGCTTTCGATATTGCCAAAGAGAATGAAAATATTTCATTGAGTGAAATCGATCTTCAAACCGGACTTTTCGGCAGCGAAAAATCCAATGTGCAATTTACAGGAAAGGCCGATCTCAATCTAAACGCAATAAACAATATGAGTGTGAATGGAAACCTCGATTTGGACTCGATCGCTTCCACTCAATTGGCGAATCTCGAGCCGGTCAAAAATGCGCTTCCTCAAGATTTGCGCATAGAAGGTCCGCTCTCCGCTCAAACCCACCTTGAAGGAACCATCGGCAATTTGCTTGTCAAAGGAAAACTGAATGCCTCCAACAGCGCTATCCAATACGGTTCTCTCCTGAACAAGGAGAAAGGAATTACGCTGACTGTAAATACCGATTCAAAAATCGCCCCACAAACCATAACTATCAACCAACTCGATATGCAGTTGAAAAATCTTTCGTTAAAAGGAAACGGTGAAATCGGGCGAGGAAAAACAACAACCATTACGCTTGCTTTGAATTCCAATCCCACGAATTTAAACGAACTCAAGGATGTTGTTCCTCTGTTGCAAGACTATGATCCTGCTGGGAATGTGGAAATGGATGTCAATATCAAAAAACAATCCCAAACGCCGCAAATCGACGGAACCATCACGCTCGATTCCATCCGGCTCAAGCATCCTTCTTTAGCCAATCCAATTACCGATTTGAATGGAAATATCCAATTCAGCGGAAATCAGGCGCAAACCAAGGAACTTGCATTGCAGATCGGACAATCAAAATTCGGGATCGAAGCGAATGCGAACAAACTTACTCCTCTACATTTGGATTATTTAATCACTTCGCCGGAATTGTTTCTTGCAGATATCAATACCGCTCTGGAATCCTCGAACAAACCCAATGTCATTCAAGAATTCAAAACAGACGGACAAGTGGTACAAGCAAAAGATGTCTATAATGTCAAAGGAAAAGTATCCTCACCCAATGGTACTCTATACAATTTGACGTACAGTGATTTAAAAGGGGATATCAATCTCGATGAGAATGTCTTATCCGTTGACAATCTGTCGGCTCAGACGTTAAGCGGGACTTTGAATGGAACGTTGACATATGATATGAACGATTCTCCCCCCTCGTTTGACCTTAATCTCCAAACACAAAAAATCGATATTGCCGAATATTTCAGTTCTGCACTGATCTCCCTGCCGAAAAGTGTGGAAGGTTTGCTCAATGCAAATATCAGCGTGTCCGGTAACGGAACGGGATGGGAGTCTATCAAACCCACTTTGACAGGAAAGGGCAGCGCTGAAATTCTCGATGGAATGATTATAGATACCAATATTGCGGAAGGTGTTCTTTCTGGAATGACCGGAATTCAGGGACTGTCCAATTTCTTATCTCCGGCGGTTGAAAAGAATTATCCCAAAATTTTCCAAAATAAAAATACGATTTTCGACCAATTGAAAGCCTCGATTCAAATCGAAAATGGAAAGATCAACTTTGACAATTTACTGGTCTCAGCCGCAGAGTGGGCTGTGAATGCCAACGGTTTCGTCAATTTCAATCAGATGCTCGACGCTGAAGGTACCCTGAAACTCTCCAAAGGCTTCACCGATTTCATGACAAAACAGGCTAAATTCTTTCAATATTTAACCGATCAGCAAGGACAGGCTTCCATTCCGTTTTCTTTAAATGGTACTATACCCGGCGTGAAACCGTCACCTAACGCATCCTTTTTGACGCAAACCTTACAGCAAGCACTTATGGGGAAAGGGGTTGAAGAGTTGAAAAAACAAGGTCTACCGATTCCTTCGGAGTTTGGAAAACTGCTCAATATAGGCAAACAAAGTCAAGAGACGGATACACAGCAACCGAAAGAAAGCACTTCCGGTCAAAAGGCCGGTTCACCGTTCGAAGAATTGACAAAACAATTACCGATTCCTCAATCCGCAACAAAGTCAATCAACTCGGCAACCTCAGCAACCCCCGCTGCTACACAAAAACCAAAATCCCCCGGCGATCTCCTAAAAAAAGCCGCCGAAAGCATTTTCAAACGATAAAAATATGCTGGGAGCGCGACTGGGAGCGCGGGCATCCCTGCCCGCATTTCAACTATTGAGTGCTCTGGGAGCGCGGGCATCCCTGCCCGCATCTTTCAACGCGAGCATCTCCATCTACACCACATTATACATTCGTTTCACTTTGTAAAATAAACGGCTTTCCAATTTTTTGATCATTTCTATGTCGCTGAATCAATATCATTATTCGCTAAATACCTAAATAGGAATCTAGTCTTGACGGATACTTTCATCTCATTATATTAGACAGCAATACCGCTGTATGGAATATCATATTATTCGATTGTTTAGGAGGATTATCATGAACATCGCAAAAATGGCTGTTTTCGTGTTGGTTTGTATGTTGTCGACAGTGACGCTAGCGCAAGAGCCTCGCTTGAATATACTGGCGGGGGGAAGAGTCGTTGCATCCGGTTATGAAGGAGTCCCACAGTATATTTACGAAGGTGATTTCGACGCAACGCCGGTTCTTACCCGAAACGGACAGGAGCAAAATCCTGCCTTCATTGGTGTTCTGAAAAATCGCCGGATGACAATCAATTCTGCCGTTTTTTATGGTGGACCGGTTTATGAAGATGGGGGATGGTTCGATTCGGAAGCCGAACCTGTCGAATTTCAAATCATGGCAAATCCCGGCGATGATTGGAACACAGCCGCTGTCATTGAAGATTATCCGCAATTGGATGGTACGGATATGGCAGCAGCGGCTGTTCATACGGATAGTATATTTGAAGTCGAGTTTTCTTCGCCACTCTCCTGTGTCGGTTTTCGAGTCGCGGGGAAAGGCTCTTCGGGAAATGTGCCTGGACAATCATTTATATCGATCAATGAAATAAGGGCTTTCGGAGAACTTGGGGAACCGGTTGAGACGTACACACCGCCGAGGCTTGACGGTGCGTTTCCCATTGCATCAGATTTTAGCCATCCGCTTGAACAAGGTATCGCGGTAGGAGAGGTGTTATTTGACGGACGTGTGGAAACATGGATTCGCTGCGAGGAGGTGGATGTATTCGATATGAATACATTTTTCGGCTTCTATAGCGCTAATCCTCTTACTTTGAATTCTGTATCGTTCATCCATGGCGCTCTGTCCACTACCGGCGGATGGTTCGTGACGGAAGACGCGAAACCTACTGTTGAAATTCGCCGAACTCTCGATAGTGATTGGGAAGCGGTCGGCACCATCGAATCTTACCCAACAATTGAACTATTCGATTTCCGTGAAGATATCCCGGATGAAGTGGAGACAACAGAATACACATTCACCTTCTCGGAACCAACCGACGTCATGGGCGTTCGAATCATAGGTAGAGGCTCGTTCGAGATCGATGAAACTCCCTTTGTACAAATCGGTGAAATCATGATCGACGGAGAAGGAAGTCCGGCTTTCAATGGTCCACCGGGGACGGGATTCGATCCGGAGGGCAATCCGTTCAGCGTCAATGAAGACGGCATTCTCTTCGTCGAAGCGGAATTCGGCCGGCCATTCAATGAGGGATTTGAAATCATGCCTCACGGAAACGCCAATAACGGATTTGTCGTTCAAGGAGCATTCGGACCGTCTTTCAACGAATATTCAGGGCAGGGAATCGAATTTGAAATCGAAATCCCCGCCGATGCCGATTATTATATGTTTGTTTCCGGCAATGCGCCCAACACCTGGGGCGACTCCTTGTTTGTTGCTTTTGAAGACGATCCGGGAATCAATCCCGATAGCATCGCCAGCGGGGATATCACCTGGAGACCGCCGGTGGGCGATAGTCCGGAAAATTTCGAGCGGGATTGGTTCTCTTCGGATACATTGGGTCAGGATAGCCAGGAATTTTTCATCCTTTCTGCAGGAACTCATACATTGAGCATTGGATTGCGGGAACCGCGTTATGTCATGGATTGGTTTGTCCTTACAACCGACCCGGTAATGGATATTGCTACATTTGAGCCGCCTGCTTCCCAACCACCGCTTGCAGTTAGGGATTATTCAATCTATTGATGGAGAAGTATGATCGATTTATCGTAAAATATTCACGGGTAGCAAAGGTAAGGAAGTCTACCCTTGCCGGATACTACTCCATCGCCAGGGCAGACTTGACGTCTTGCCCTGGCTACCCGCTATACTTCTCTTGCAAGGGAAAAACCAATTTGTTTTCGGTAAATTTTCCCTCGAATCGTAATCCTCGTTTTCGTTCGACTTGACAGAACCGACTCCCACTATTAGCCTCAACAGTTAAGAATTTAGACCTTTCCGTTTGGGAAGAAATTCAGAAAACCAACAGAAGAATTCAAACGAAATGGAGGACCATCCGGTGGAAGGAAAAGCCCTGGGATTAGTTGAAACCCGTGGTTTGGTCGGCGCGATCGAAGCCGCCGATGCCATGGTGAAGGCTGCCAGCGTGACATTGATTGGCAAGGAAAAAATCGGTGGCGGATATGTGACCGTTATGGTGCGCGGTGATGTCGGCGCGGTCAAAGCCGCGACGGATGCCGGCGCAGCCGCCGCACGAAAAGTCGGCGAAGTCGTTTCGGTCCACGTGATTCCGCGTCCGCACTCGGATATCGAAGGCGTTCTGCCCGCGAAAGGTTAAGTTTTGTCGCTACCTTTTGGGCATGAATAGCGGATACCCAAAAAATAGTCTTTCAGGCCAAGCGTGGCCTATTCGGTCACGCTTGGTTTTTCATGGGAAATCGATATGGTGAATGTCCCGTTGGATGAGAATCTCGTTCAACTGATTACCAAACGTGTAGTTGAACGCCTTGCTCAAGAACAATCTTCAGTCGACGATGGAAGGCTGTTTGTACCGTGCAACATTTCCGTGCGCCATGTGCATCTCTGTCAGGAACACGTGGAGATTCTATACGGTCCGGGATATCAGATAGAATCCCGCAATGAATTGTACCAACCCGGTCAATTCGCCTCGAAACAAACAGTCACTCTTGTCGGTCCACGAATGCGATGCTTAGGAGAGGTGCGTGTTCTCGGTCCCTTGCGTTCGAGTACGCAGGTCGAAGTATCGAGAACGGACGCGATCTTTCTCGGTATCGATCCCCCCGTGAAACCTTCGGGACAACACGAAGGAAGCGTGGGATTGATCGTGGTTGGACCGGTCGGCGTCGTTCATTTAAAGCAAGGTGTGATTCTGGCAAACCGGCACATTCATCTTTCGACTGGTACTGCTAGCCGCTTTGGGATCAAAGACAACCAATATATGAAAGTGCGTGTCGAAACGGAAAAGACAACCGTTTTTGAAGATGTCCAGGTTCGCGTTCACGAGACATTTGTAGATGAAATGCATCTGGATACGGATGACGGGAACGCCTGCGGTTTACGCGGCGGTGAAAAGGTAGAAATTTTACTGGATTAAAAGGAAACACGAGCTAGTTTCATGACAACACAAGATATTGAACGCATCGTGATGGAGGAAGTGCAAAAAGTTCTCGCTGAACAGCAGCGGAACGACGCGGCTATGCTGCCTCCCAATCAGAATGAAACGCTCGACCCGAACGCCTGCCGTGGGCCGGTCTGCAGCGTTCCTACTCAGACACAAACACCGCTTCCCTCCCCTTCCCCCACTCCCGCTCCTGTAAATCCTTCACCACCGCAATCGAGCGTTTCTCAAGAAGGGTGTATCGCCAAAGTGCTTTGTTTATTCACAGGAGCGCGCGAATCGTGGGAGGTTTTGACAGCTGCATTTCTGGATTGGCGTCAAAAAGGCTTGGCGCTCGATGCCATTTTCTCTCGCGGAGCGGCGGATGTCATCTCTTCGGATGAAATCGCCTCGCTGGGACTTCGGCAGATAGACCAACCTGCCGAGTTGTGGGATATCATGTACAACATGAACCGCTACGCTGCGGTGTTTCTTCCCTCGATCAGTCGCACACATGCGGCCAAACTGGCGCTCGGTATCACAGACACAGTGACATTGAATTTAAGCCTTTCCGCTTTGGCGCAGGGTGTTCCAACCGTCGCCTCTTCCGATGGTTTGTCTCCAGCCGCGTGTATTGTGTGTGGAAACAATGTGCCTGGCATTCAAGAAGTACTGGACAAATATCGTGATCATTTGGCCACGATGGGGTTGAAATTGTTTCCGGCCACCGATGCCGTGAAAGAAGTGGCGCGGGTAGCGATCAACAAGGCGGAAAGCAGCGGTCCGGATTTAATTACGACTCTCATTACAGAAGAAGATGCCGCTGATTTAAAAGGCCCGGTTGTCAAGGTCGCCCGCGGCGGCCTCTTAACGCCGCTCGCGATGGAATCACTGCAAAAACGCGGAATCGAAGTGGTTGTCGTTCCGCCGAAATAAAATGTAACGCTGGCATCTTGCCAAAAAAGTAACGCCGGTATCTTGCCGGCACTTTAAAAATAGTGTAACGCCGGCATCCTGCCGGCACTTTTAAAAATCCGCTGAGAAAGCGGCAAACCAATTCAGGATTTGAAAAATGGATGCAAGTCAAATCGCGGATGTTGTAAGAAAAGTATTGCAAGAAGTGCAACAACAAACTCCGGCTTCTCAATCCGTCCCAAGCAGCGAGATGCCTCTCGCGGCCTGTGCCGGTGGTGCTGTCAGCGGAGGACGTGACGGAGTTTTTGACGATATCGAAACGGCGATTCGCGCTGCGAAGACAGCGTTTCAACAATTCTCCAAAATCCCGATGGAAGAACGCAAGCGATTCATCTCCGTGATTCGGGAAACTTCTCATCAGCATAACCGTGAATGGTCGGAACTCACTGTTCGCGATACCGGCATGGGACGCGCCGATCATAAAATGACCAAGAATCAGTTGGCGATCGACAAAACTCCCGGTACGGAAGAATTGACGACTCTGTGTGTCACCGGTGATAGAGGAATCATGATGCAGGAGTACGCGCCGTTCGGCGTGATCGGGACGATTACTCCATCCACCAACCCGGTGGCAACGGTGATCAATCACGCGATTGCGATGCTCTCGGCCGGAAATACGATCGTTTTCGGGCCACATCCCGGCGCAGTGGAATGTACACTCGAATCGATGAAAGCCATCAACCGCGCCCTTGTTGCTGCCGGAGCGCCGGCGAATTTGATGACCTCGGTCACCAAACCAAGCCTTCGCACGGCAAAAGTGATCATGGGGCATGAGGATATTCCACTCCTTGTCGCTACCGGCGGTCCTTCCGTCGTGCGCGCGGCCTTGGAAAGTCCCAAACGCGCTATCGTCGCCGGGCCGGGGAATCCCCCGGTGATCGTCGATGAATTCGCCGATATCCCCAAAGCGGCGCAATGTGTCTACGACGGAGCCAGTTTCGATAACAACATGCCCTGCATCTGCGAAAAAGAATGTTATGTTCTTCCGCAAGTCTATGACCAGTTTCTCAGTGCGATGCAGCAAAGAGGCGCGTATTTGCTCAATGCGAGCCAAGTGGATGCGCTTCAGCGAACCGTTTTGACGCAAGACGGGCATGTCAACCGCGATTGGGTCGGGCAAGACGCCGCGAAAATAGCCGGTGCCGTTAACGTTTCGGTTCCTTCGAACTGCGATCTGCTGCTTGCCGAAGTACCGCATATGCATCCCTTCGTCGATCATGAAATGTTGATGCCGATTCTGTCCATCGTCCGAGTGAATTCCTTCGATGAAGCGGTCCGCAATGCCGTCGAAGCCGAACATGGATTCGGCCATACAGCGATAATCCACAGCCGTTGCGTCGAGCGCATCACTGATTTCGCCCGAGCCGTCAATGTGAATCTCTTTGTCGCCAACGGACCTTGTGGAGCCGTCCTGGGTAATGGTGGCGAAGGCTTTACGGCCTTGACGATTGCCGGAGCGACTGGTGAAGGTTCCTGCACTCCAAAAACATTCAGTAGAATTAAACGGTTTGCTATCGCCGATTCTCTCCGGATAGTGTAAATCCATCCCATTTCTCTTTCCATATTGATTATTCCAAGATTCTATCCGATAGGTATTGAAATCTCGCTCAATATCCAACAGAATGCATATAGACATAATATCTATATCAGGAGTGGAAGTATGATTCGATATTTCAAGCAAAATGGACTTTTTTTATTTGTTTCGACGCTTTTTGTCGTTCCGAGTATTGCTGCGGAAGCAGAGGAAGGCTTTGTCTCTTTGTTCAACGGCAAAGATTTGAGTGGTTGGGTAATCGAGGAAGGGGATGCCGATTCGTTTGTCGTGAAAGCGGGAACGATTTACGCTTCCCACGAGGTGAATTTTCCGACCTGGCTGCGTAGTGAAAAAGTGTATGAGAATTTCGATTTACGGTTCGAGTTTCGCCGGGTCGGGTGGGTCAATAGCGGAGTGTTTTTCCATGCACCGCTGCACGGCCGGAACTCGAAAGTGGGCTTCGAGTATCAGATCGACCAGAAGGTGAACGAACTGCTGAGCAACAAGACATGCGGTGCGATATTCGGCGTGGTTCCTCCGCAATCCAATGAGTTAAAACCGTCCGGACAGTGGAATTCTGGGCGGATTTTAATGGACTGGCCGTCTTTGAAATTTTGGATGAACGATGTACTGATTCAGGATTTGAACGTCGAGGAACATGAGGAATTGAAATACCGTTTGCGGCGCGGATATATCGGGTTGCAAGCATTGGGATACAACGTCTGGTTCCGCAATATCCGTATCAAGGAACTACCGGATAAAGAGGAATGGATACCTTTATTCAATGGCAAAGATTTCAGCGGGTGGTATGAAGAAGGTTCGGGAGCCGATTGGTTTGTGAAAGACGGTGTATTGCGGGCGGAGAACGGAACCAGTTATATGGTTACGGAAGAGGAGTTCGAGGATTTTGAACTCCACGCCTATGTCCGTACATGCCCACATGCAAACGGGGGGATATTCGTGCGTTGGAATCAACTCCAAGGCGGGGATCGGGGAAATGAAATTCAAATCGAAAATATCCCCGATTCGAATTATCCTACCGGCAGTTTATACAATATCGTACGAGCGGAACAGTTTTGTTATCATGACGAAGAATGGTTCTTGATGCAGATCCGTCTGGAAGGATCGCATCTCGTGATACGGGTAAACGGGGAAACAGTCGTGGATTATGACCAACATCCAACGGTTCGTTCAGGGCATATATCTTTGCAGATGCATAAAGGAAAATCGTGGATCGAGTTCAAGGATTTGAAGGTGAAGAAGTTTTAATTTGGTTCAAGCGGTCGCGATAGACTTCCTGTGCGATGCGGGCGACATCGCTGGTGATTTTTTTGTTGATCACTCCACCGGCTACTGCACCGATGATGGGGACAAATTGAGCGACCTTGCGGCTTCCCATTTTCAGCCCGATTTTTTCGGCGACTTTGGCAAAGCCTTGGATGAAGAGACGCTGGCGCAAGAGGCCGATGGGACCGCCGCCTTTGACCAGTTTGGCTGCATTACGCATTTCACGCAAAAGAGAATCCCGTTCCTTCTTGGCGGGGTGCATATACGCTTCCGATAGTAATTTCACCGCGAATATTTTTTCTTCCGGACGGGTGACATCAAAGCCGTAACTATAACCAATTTGCTGGATCACCCTTAATTGCAGCGCGAGAAGTGAGGGGGCGTCGGCTGCAAGTAATAAAAACCCACCGGCTCCCGTTGCCGCTCCTTCGGCTGCGCATGCCAATTCGCCTTGGCGCATGTAGCTTTCGGCGCGTTCATTGATTTTTTCGATGGGTAAATTGCGTATATCGCTTAAATCATTTACTTTCAGACCTTGTTTCCGATACGCTTCCAGCACTTTCTCCCGGCTGGCCATTTTATCCCAGAGTTTCATGCTTCCTTCGATAAAAGAATTCAGCGTTTGGGTGATGGATGCGAAAAATTTCTGCTTGATGCCGGTTTTGACTTGTTGCTCCTGCACGGGTTCCTCCTCGGAATCGATGATTTGTGAAATCGTTGATTCGACTATTTCTTCATTCGGCTCTTCGGCAATTTCCGGTTGATTTTCTTCCTCTGTTTCACCGATATTCAATTTCTCTTCTATTTGTTCATTCATCAAATCTTCAGGATGGAGATGAACGGCTGAAGAGGAGCGATAGATTTTTTTGGCTTCATAGCCGACAATCCGAAAAATGGAGGTAAGCACCTTGCGGCCGACCACTTCGGAAGCCCCTTTGAACAAGACTCTATTGATCCAATATTTGGGATTAATGAAATTGACGGCCTGCCAAATACGGGAGGCGATACGAGTGCCGGAGCGTACCCCTTTTTGATCCACAACGCGGCGGGTCTGCTCGACAAGCGATTTCGCCTCAAAAATTGTGGAAACCGATATTTTCTGCAGGGTGGAATAGGGAGAGAGTAGGGCGTTCACTTCGCGTGAGATCCGTTCATTGAGCCTCAAAAGGTCAAAAATCGTCACTTCCAATTCCGGATTTTTTGCAGTGGGATGGTAAACACGGGCGATTTTCTTGACCAACTCGATACACTCTTGTTGGACATATTTTACATCGAGCCACCTAGTCGAAGTAAAGGCGTACCACACTTCGTTCAATTGATCATCGATGATTTTCTGTACAGCCTGATCACTTTCCGTGAAGTGTTTCTCGATACGCGCTTCCCGTTCTTCTTCAGTAAACGGCTTGGAACCACGGAAGAGCAATTTCAAAAAAAGAAACCATTCGATGGATTTATAAATGATCGTCCCTACGCCGACGAGCGCAAGAAGAGAGATCAAGAGTATATACAACCAAGGAATATTGAGTTCCAGATGAGTCATAGATTCCACCAAACCAGATTCGTATTCTAGTAAAAATATATTTTATCACCGAAATCTCCATAAACGATTGATCAAGGTAAAAAAATGAATCCCAAAACATTCAAGAAGACCAATATTGTACTTCTTGTTGCGGGTTGCGGAGAGATTTGGGAGAAATATGGACAATAGAGTGGAGTTAAAAATGAGTGGCGGATTGATTCTTTCAAACCGTGTGAATAACGAATAAAACAGAAACCAAGGCGAATGACGGGAATAGGCACTCGGTCTTTTTGTCATTTATTCCGTGGTAGGGGCGGTTCGCGAACCGCCCCTACGGATCGAGAATAGGCACTCGGTTTTTTTATCATTTGTTCCAGCAAACCTTTTTCGGCTCATTCGATGATAGTCGTGGAAACTCAATTTGTGATGGCATTGAACATCTCCCATGAATATGCATATCCAGGCTGCAATAGAAATAGTTCGACTTTGTCGATCAACACGGTGGTTTGTCCTTCTTCAGCGGTTGTAACAACTTGCACGACTGGTGTCACTTCATCGCTGCCATCGGGTTCGTAAACGAGAACCAAGCGTCTTTCCGAATCTACGAAATTCGCGGTGTTTACCGGATAATGAGTGGCAATGGACGTATCCGCTGTTCCGTCAATCAAACTGCCTTTCAAGGCGGCGATGGCCAAAGCGGCATTCGTGCCATCGGCTCGGGCGGTCACACGCATCAAGACCGGATAGCCCTGTGTCTTCACAGTTTGAAGAGCGAATAACAAAGACAATTGACCGGGACCGACTGTGATCGACAAACCTCTATTATCCTTCGATGAGGGAATCGGGTTACCAACAAAACCGGTTGCTTGAACGTTACCACCGTCCAGGCCGATAAAGCCTCCCGGGATTTCAGACCATCCGTTGGAAGCCAGATCGGATTTGTCGAACTCGTAGACCATCACCGGTTCCGGTTCGGGAAGCGGAATTGGAGTGGAAATCGGTCCAGGCGGTTGAGTCGCATACGGTGTCGGTGTCGGTGTCGCCGGTTGTGTCGGATGAGGCGGATGAGTCGTAATGGGAGTTGGAGTCGGTGTTGCCGGTTGAGTTCCGGATGGATTCAATACTATCGTTTTCCCGTCGCTTTCGTTACCGAATTTATCGTAGACTGTCAATCGGCATGTATACATGACATCATTTTGAAAGCCGTCAGAGCGGTAAGCCAGGGTATTTCCCAAATCCAACGGTTCCTGATTATTGATGTACAGTTTATAACCGCCGCCATCCGCTACATCGGGACTTTCAGACGGGGACCAGAAGAGATGGATGTATTGATTGCGGGAAAAGCCATAAAATTGTGGCACTTCAGCTGGAGCAGTTTTGTTGCTTTCTAGCATCGTCACTTCGATACGAGTCGTTTCCCCGGGTGCAATCGTGATTTCTCGATTAATGGCATAGTATTTCGCTCCGGAACTGATCGTGACGGTGTACGTTCCTGGAGCAAGATCTTCGACTTTGAATTGACCGAGAAAATCGGTCTCCACTTCCCGATTCAAAATAACGCAATCAATTTCAGCAAGCGGGAAATTCGTAGTCGATACGACTTTTCCTTCCAGTATGCCAGTATTTGCGATATCAGGACTTCCCAATCGTAAGGAGTACGCGCCATAGGCTTGTCGATTGAGACATCGGATATAGTAAGTTCCAGCAGCTAGTTCGCTGTCTTTGACACTCGAAGTAGAGCGGTACCAATGATCAAATCGAGTCAAGTGCGTTCTCATATCACCGGTAAAGAGATCACAGTAGGAGCCAAATTGAGGTTCCGTTTGATAATAGAACCGATAGGTCCCCTCAGATGGAATATCGACACGATACCAATCTTCGGAATCATTGAAGTTGACATCAAAATAACCAACTGCGCCTTGTACCAAATCACCAGGCGATATCGGCTTGGCCATCGTTATATAATTGTTCAATTCATCATCTTTTACCTGTTTTTCTTGATATTTTGTAAACAAGTCGTATGTGCCATATCCTTGGCGATGGATTATCTGTATGTAATAATTCCCTGCGCGTAAATTGGGCACGAAGTAGGTTCCGGGTGTATCTCGATACCAGATATCAATTCGCCCAATCCGGGAAACCGCATCCGAATGATAAAGATCGATATATGTACCTAAGGAACCTTCCGTTCGGGTATAAAGCAACAAACTGCCATCCGCAGGTAGTTCAATTTTGTACCAATCGCTATTGTCGAAACGAAATTGTTTATCGAATCCAAGGTGCCCGATGGTTCCTTGGTCAAGCGCAAGTGAAACTGCCTGGTAAACGTGATCGTTCAATTCAGAGTCACCACTACGGTTCGGCTGAAAATCGAATTGAATTTCATAGTCCCCATATCCTTGACGATGGAGTACGCGAACCATGTAAGTACCAGCAAGGAGATTCGGTTTGGTGGAGGATCGCGAATCCGCTGTATACCAATGGTCATTTCTCAACAAACGCGAACTGGAGCTGTTTTCCCGTAAAGCGAAGAAATCGAAATACACAGCGCCGGTATCCTCCATGAAACTGTTCATGGTCAGCGATCCGTCGTCTGGGATATCCAAAAGGTAGCAATCGATGGTATCCGTCCGCCCGTTTCCATGAAAACCGATATGACCGGTAATCGTTTGATCCGTTGTAAAAGAAGAATTGAAACTCCAAACATCGTTCGGTTCCGCATCGACACTCAATGTGGGAACAAATTTATTTTGCAGACTCCCATACCCTTCACCTTGCCGGTGCTGGACTCTCAAAACATAACTGCCAGCGCGAAGATTGGGCACGGTAAAGGTTCGAGGATCAGAAGTATACCAATGATCATTTCTACCAATACGATTGGTCCCATCCTGATAGAACAAATCAGCGTAAATCCCGACTGTGTCGGTAAATTCACTGGTCACGCTCAATGCACCGTCAGCAGGCAGATTTATGGTATAGTAAACAGTCGGATTGGCTGGAGTAATGGTGACTTGTTCGATTTGTGAATCGATCGTAAAATTAGAAGTTGGGGGGTTAAAAGGATCAGGTGGCGTCTGCGGTTGCAAAGTAACAGTAAGTGTATAAGCACCATATCGGTCACTTCGCCACAACTCCAGAATATACACTCCAGGTTGCATTCCGTTGAATGTACTTGATTCCCCTAATTTGCGCAGATTCGAGTCGAACAAAGAATAGCCAACAGCAACATTCCCAGCGTCCTCCGCCTTGGTGGAAAGAGTCAGATTTCCATACTCTGGAATGGTGATCAGGTAAAAATCTTTCTCATCGCGGAATTGGTTGCCGTAGTACCCTAAATGACCTTGCGCCGTTCCGGCATGGTTTCCATCGACGGATTGAAGTTCAATCGCCAAGGCGTCCGATGGGGTATCATTGGATTCCGGATCGTTGGGGAACGGATTGGGAGTGAAAAGATTGGTCAATATATAGGAACCGTATCCGTCTGTTTTGCGAACCAAAATATAATATGTTCCGGCGGCGAGATTGGCGTATACGATTTTTTCCGACTCCCCTTTCCCATTGTCATCTTTGGTTGAAAGGACATTGTTTTTGTTGGTGTCCCATAATTCCAGCCGGGTTCGAAGACCACCATCGGGAAAAACGGTCAAATCGAGAGAGCCTTCCTGCTCCGCAGTGATTTGGTAAAAGTCATATTGGTCTGTAAACAAATGGCCATGAAATCCGATGTGGCCTTCCATTTCTCCGTTCAAAGCCATGGGAACGGCGATGTGGGGGGTATCGTTCGGTTCCGAGTCAAGTTCTTCAATCGCAGCGAAATTGGCAGAGAGACTGTAGGTTCCCTGCCCCTCGATCTGGCGAACAACGGCAAAATAGGTACCTGCCAAAAGATTACTGTACACAACACCGGCTGTTACGCCTTTCGCATTTCCCTCGTTGGTGCTGAGAACGCCGATACCATCAGTGTCAAGCAATGTTACACCCACTCTCAATTCAGCTGTGGGTACGGCCCCGATTTGCAACAAGCCATCTTTCGCCGTCGTGATTTGGTAAAAATCATACAGATCCAATGGGGCTTCCAAGGAGAAGGCACCACTGTCCGTTGTGTTTATTTCAAGGATATTGGCGGAAGAAAGATTGTTGTTCGGTTCACTTTCCGACCACGCAAAATTGATGAATACCACTACTAAACTTACACATAAGATAGATAGTTTTCCCGTATATTGATCCATGATGAACTCCTTCTTGTCTAATCCAAAAATATTGTTTTTGAAAGATGCTCAAGTGCTTACATCGGCAAGTCATAGACTGTCTGTGGATGGAAAGTTTTATGAGTTAACAAAATGATGGTGTTTTTACCCCGTCCCAGGCAACAGATATTCAAAATAATTCATTTCAAACATATTGAACACATAAACCTTAAAACCTTTTAACCGAATCAATATTTCACATTTAGTATTTCCCTCCTTTCCGATCCCTATTCCACACACACCTTTTATATAGCAATAATAATCTTTTCTTACAAAAAGAAATGTAAGATTATCATTTTCTACCTAATCCTCATTCAACATATGGTTTCTCTAGAGAGGCAATCAACTTTAACAATTCATTGGCAAATAAAGAAGGGACAATACATAACATTATAGTAAATGGCAAAATAGAAAAAAGGGTGATCTATCTATTGCGATCACCCTTTATATATATTTTTTCTGAAACGGGATTATTCGGGTTTGTTGTCATACACCCATTTATAGTAATCATACCGCTTCAGTTTCGAAGCAGCGGGTTCATCGAGAATGAATGTCGCCATGGGATGCATTTGTAAGGCGGAAGCGGTAATGTCGGCGGTGATAGGGCCTTCGATGGCTTTGGCAATGGTTTCCGCTTTCTTCTCCCCATTGCAAAATAGGAGACAGTGACGGGCTTCCATGATCGTCCCAACCCCCATCGTGATGGCATAGCGGGGGACATCTTCTTTTTTCGCGAAGAAACGAGCGTTATCCTCGACGGTTTCTTCCGTCAGTGTTTTCATACGGGTTCGGGAACCGAGGGAAGAACCAGGTTCATTGAATGCGATGTGGCCGTCGCCGCCGATTCCGAGAACCTGTAAGTCGATGCCTCCTGCTCCTTCGATCTGCATTTCGTACCATTCACAGAATCCTTCCACATCCGGCGCTGTCCCGCTCGGGACGTGAATGTTTTCGGGATTGATGTTGATATGGTTGAACAGATTGTCATGCATGAAATAGTGGTAGGATTGATCATGGGAAGGTGGCAAACCACAGTATTCATCCAAGTTGAAAGTGGTAACCTTGGAAAAATCCAGACCTTCATTTTTGTGCATACGGATCAATTCTTTATACAATCCGATGGGAGTGCTGCCGGTGGCGAGACCCAGGACGCAATTGGGCACATTTTTGACCAAATCGGCCACGATCAACGCGCCTTCTTTACTCATTTCATCGTAATCTTTCTTAATGATCACTTCCATTGTGAACGTACTCCTCTCTTTACTGAAAATAGGTTTCGGTGCCGAGGATGGCAATCCATGGCTTTTATTCTTGTGTTGAATGCGAAAAACAATTGAGTTGAGATGATTTTCGCTGATTGCGGAATTTTGACCGAAAAACCGTTATGGGTGAAGGGGCGGGAGGAATGCAAAATCTAGTGCATGATAGGAAAGCCGGTATAATAGCGCGGTGGTCGAATTTTTTGAGAAATGTTATTAAACTCAGGACGTCACCTTCCAGAAGGCTTGATCAAGAATATGAGTGGTCATGAATAAAGAAACAATTCACGAAATAGGGAAAACACATGGTGCGGCGATCGGTGGATATCTTCTTCTCGCGGTCATACTCACATGGCCAATGACAGCCCATTTGGGAAGCCAGATCGCATCGGAGCCTCTGGATCCGAGCGTCTTCATGTGGGTATTGGATGAAAATTTCAAGTCGATCGGGCAGGGATTTGCGTCTTATCTCGACGGAGACATTTTCTTCCCGGAAAAAGATACACTTTTATATGCGGAAACCTTTTCGGTCATCTCAGCATTTTTATGGCCGTTCCATCTCTGTGGTTTTTCCGTGATCGCTTGTTACAACATCTTCTGTCTTTTCTCATTCGTCCTTGCCGGATATGCCTTGTGGTTGGTGGTTTACGATTTCACGAATAATGTTTATGTTTCGTTTGTAGGTGGAACAATCTTCGCATTTTCTTCTTTCCACATTCTTTGTTTAAACCGTCCACAGATTTTGTGTACGGGTTTGTTGATCCTCGCATTTCGCCATTTATATTTGTATTTGCAGAATTGGAACTGGCGGCATCTGGCCGGCTATATAGTGATTTCTCTCTTATTATTGGGATGTTCTCTGCAATATGTTTTTTTGAATTGTTTTTTATTTTTAGGTCTTGTTGGGATCATCGGTGGATTGCGATTCAGCCAATTGACCATGAGACGTTTTCTGGAAATCGGGGGAACGATTCTGATCCTCGGAGCGGCCTATTTTGCAGTAATTAAACTCTATGTTCCGATTTGGGCAAACCAACAAGCCGGGGAAAGAACGATCGATTATTTGTATGAACTGACATCGACCACGATTGCTCATTATATTTGGCCAAACTGGCGGAATATGTACCATACATTGATACCGGTGATTCACATCCCGGTAACGGACGTTGGCTTTTCCCCTGGTTTTTTATCTTTGATCCTTGCAACGATAGCCGGTTGGACATACTGGCCGAGTCGCTGGAAAACGGAAAATCCGAAGCGAAGAAAAATCGCCCATTGGATTCTAGGATTAGGGTCCATGTACGCCGTTTTGATTGTCTATTGTGTGATAACCGGTGGAATATTGCACTATATCGGCCCTTTGAAAATATCAATTCACAATCCCCATCGGCTGCAATTCCAGTTTTTTCTGTTCGCCATCGTATGGCTGTTCCTCTATTTTGATTTCAATAAAATAAAGGCGGAAATCAACAATTCTCCAACGTTTTTCTTACCGGTGGTTTGTATACTCGCTTTGATTGGACTCTTATGCAGCAGCATGTATCCGTTGCGGTGGATTACGGAACCGTTTGAAAGCCTTTCCTACTTCCGCACCCATGCCCGATTCGGAATTTTTGTTCTTGCGGGAATTTCTATTCTTTCAGCAATGGGATTTCACCGCGTTTTGGAGAAGGTCGACTATGAGCGAAAATACCCTGTTTTTTCCTTCATAGCAGCATTTTTAGTGATCATGGAATGTTGGCCGGGGATCCAATTCTCCCAACCGCCGACGAATCAATCCATCGAGCCTGTGTATGGATGGCTGAACAATCAAGGAGGGATCACGGTCATTGCGGAGTTCCCGGCTGAATCCAAGGAACACAAATCGCGTTATCTTCTCAATTCCTTGTATCATAAGAAAAAAATGGTCAACGGATATGCTTGGAATCAGCCTCCATGGTATGACGAGTTTACCAACGCAATGATGCATTTTCCCGATGTATCCTCCATCCGGCTCTTACGCGACCGTCAAGCGGAAGTGGTGCTGGTTCATGGTCAACTCATGGAAGGAAAGGCTTTCCAACGGATTAACGAACAAGCATCGGTCCATGATTCTTTACAGATTGTCTATGAGGATGAGCACACCATCGCTGTGCGGATCATAAAATTGGAATCGCGAATGGAATAATCCTCCAAAAATCAATCCTCGGTGAGAAGCCGGTCACGTAGATTTTCAATTTCCGATTTCAATCGTAATGCGATTTCGGTGTAGGAATAGGATTGATTGAAAGTCAACGGTTGGCCGAAAGCGATCTTCACCTCACTTCGTTTGGGAATTCCTTTGCCGCGGGGCAGTATTTTTTCCCCCCCAATGATCGCGATAGGAAGAATAGGCACATGTAGATTTCTTGCAAGAATGCCGACCCCCTCACGAAATTCACTCAATTCACCACTTTGACTGCGCGCGCCTTCCGGATAGAGAAGAACGCTCCAGCCTTTATCGATTAATTCCCCGGCATAAACCATACTTTTCCGGAAACCGGTGGTTTGGGGAAATGGGAAAATATTAAATCCGATAGTCGAGATCTGCCAGGCAAACCATTTGCCGATTTTCTTGATCAATGGAGTCGTCTCGTCCGTGTCAAAATATTCCTTCCAGGCGGCTGGACAAATTCGGCGGCCGAGAGTGGGAGATAATAACGTTTGTATCAAGGGCGTATCGACATGACTGGTATGATTCGCGATGATAAAAATAGGACCTTGAATCGTTTGAACATTTTCCCATCCCAAACATTTGACTTTACAGAAAAGAGACAAAAGCGGCCGGATAAGAAGCCACTCAAAAAATACGCGAACCATCCGACAGGAGCGGGACAAGGTCCAGCGGCGGAAATGAAGTTCGGAATCGGATGTTTTGCGTTTGGAAACGAGTGCTTCCAACTCATCGACGGTGGTTTCGGAAGTGATCATGTTCTCGTCTATGTCGATGCGAAATTCGCTTTCCAAACGGGAAATCAATTCTACACGATCAATCGACGTGAGACCGAGATCTTGTCCAAGCCGGGCGTTGGCTTGTATCTCATCCGGTTCAAGAGATGTAACCTCACTGAGAATACGCTGGATAGGAGATCGCGATTGGGAATCATGAAAAGCCGTTTCCGTCTCGGAAGATTCAATGACTTTACGCACATCATTCTTCTTGATTTTCAACGTGGTGGTTTTCGGAAATTCCGGCATCGGCCAGATAGTAAAATCTTTGATATGCTGTTCCGGCGGTAGTTGCCGATTGGCCTGCTCGATGCATCGTCTTGCATCGGCATCAGGGGGATCGAGAAGCAACACAGCATGGACAATTTCCTGCTGATCGCCGGTCCCCAGTACGCAGGCTTCTTTGACGGTTTCTTGGTTCTCCAGAACATGCTCGATGTCTTCGGGATAGACATTGATGCCGTCGCTGGTGACAATAACATCTTTTTTCCGGCTGCGAATATAGAGATAACCATCTTCATCGAATTCACCGATGTCACCGGTTTTGAACCAGCCATCTTCGAAATTGTCTTGGTTGAGTTCCGGCCTTTTATAATAGCCTTGGAAGATGTTGGGACCTTTGGCTTGGATTTCCTGTTCGTCCGTAAGCCGAATATCGACGTGTTCCAAGGACAATCCCACCGAACCGAGGCATTCGTCTCCACGGCGAGTAACCGTTAGGACAGGACTCGTTTCGGTCAATCCATACCCTTGCAGCAGTTCGAAGCCGATCTTTTTCCAAAACGATTCCACTTGCGGATCCAAAGCAGATCCCCCGCAGACGAAAAGGTGAAACGCGGTACTGAAGCGTTTATGAATGGGGTAAAAGTAGAGTGTACGCATCCAGCGGGGGCATTTCGAAATAACATTCAATCCGAATTTCAAATATGGAGTCAGGTGCATTTCCGCGATGGTTTCTTCCACTCGCTTTTTGATGAGTGTAAGAAGCCGGGGGACGAGCACCATGACCGTGATGTTTTCGCGGCGAAATACGTCGAATAAAGCGGATGGTTTCAAGACGCTGAGATAGAGAATGGTTCCGCCGCCGGCCAATGGTGTCCAGAATCCGCCGGTTTGTTCCAGTGCATGACTGAGAGGGAGAACGGACATCAAGTGATAGGTTGGATCAGTGCGAACGATTTGGAAAACATCACTGACATTCGACGCCAAGTTTTTGTGAGTCAGCATCACCCCTTTTGGATTGCCGGTCGTGCCTGAAGTATAGACAATTTCAACAAGATCATCCGGCGTGATTTCCGGTAAATTCGATGGAGGATCGAGTTTTTCCAGCTGGTTGAACAGCGTTTCGATAAAAAGAGTGGGGATGGAAAGTTCCGGATCGAGTGTAAACTGAGTGCGAATCAGCAATTTCGCTTCCGTCTCTCCCGCAACCCGTTTGACGAAATCGGCCGTATTTCGGGCATCGAGCGGAACCAGCACGACTCCCGATAATACACACGCAAAGTAAATCGCCGCCCATTCCGGACTATTGGGCGCCCAAAGAAGCACGCAATCCCCTTTTGTGATCCCTTTTTCATCAAACAAAGCGGCACAGCGCAGGGATCGGTCATACATATTCTCGTACGAATATCGAAGTATACGAAAACCGGTGAAAAGACGGATCGCATCCTGGCTTCCCCGTTCCGGAAATTGCTTGACAATATCGGTTAGAGTATGAAAATGTATCGCTTGATCGTCTGTCGGCATTTCTTCTGATCCATTGTGAATTTTGTAATCATGAAAGCCGAAGATTGGGGAACTGGCAAGTTCAAAGCAGGTTTTTGCTCTACGGAAACAAGTTTTTCATTGTTTTGACGCTTCAAGAATGGTCAGACCGACGAGGGTGTTTTCTTGATAATCCAAAATGATTCCATCCTCCCGCATTTCACTGTGTGTAGAAGCGGGTTTTTCGACAAAGTGGATGTAGAGCACATCCGCTTCGTCATCATAATCGAGCCACATTTTCTTTTTGGGCGATTTGATGCCTTTCAATGACCTCAAAAAATCTCTCATAATACGAATCCATATAGGGTTTGTTGTTGACAATATGTTCCCAACGTTCCTGCGTTAGGCGAATCGGAATTCCATTCACAGAAAAGGATCGTTCCACATCATCTCCAACGAAAATAATGTATAGAGATAGTATTGTCAATAGCCGGGTACCTTTGACCCCCCTGGAGTCGGTTAGGTGTGACC
>CAYPPG010000015.1:102608-121652 GCA_964412555.1 uncultured bacterium | reverse complement strand
AATTATAGTGATATCCAACGAAAGAGAAATTTGTGTAATTTGTTGATTTTTCTTGCTTTATGTTTACCCTTACTTACTCGTACTTATTATATATTCCGGACTCTTAATCAGCAGGTTGAAGGTTCGATTCCTTCATGGCCCACATTACCCTACTCAAAATATAACACTTAAAACTACTCAGTATATGACGAAACAACAAATGCCCTCCTCAATTTAGGGGAAGGCATTTATTGTGGAGGAAATGCTATTTCTTTTTCAGAGAGAAACTCATTCCCATCCGGATAATCGTTTCCAAATTTGGATTGGTGTTGATAGCTTGCAAAAACCTGGGATCAGCCATTCTTGAGTTGATATTGTCTGCAATAATCAATCCACCCGGCCGGATAAGAGGAAGAAGTTTGTTTAGATAATCGATGTATCCATCTTTATCCGCATCGAGGAAAAGAATGTCGATTGTCTCTTTCAATTTTTTGACTTCTTCATGCGCATCCCCTAGAACAAGGGTGATGACCTCATTCAATCCAGCCCGTTTAAAATTCGCGATAGCCATTTCCGCCCGTTCTTTATTGATTTCATAAGTGGTGAGTTTTCCTTAATTTTTCCGAAGAGCCATCCCTAACCAAATGGCTGAGATCCCTGTCGAAGTTCCAATTTCGACAACATTTTTTGCATTCATGGATTCAGCAAAAAGCCTTAATACACGTCCATTTTCTTTTGGGACATTCTGGAATCTCTGGTTTTCATAAATATCATCAAGAACAGCAAGAATCTTTCTTTCATAGTCGTCTTTGGGAACAGGAGGTTTTTCTAATTCTGAAGCCTCCCCCCGCGGCCCCCTAAAACCTCGTTGTGCATCAGATGAAAGTACAGCATACATGATTACTCCTACAACAATTGCAGCAACGCTCATTTGGATATAAATCTTTTTCATGTTCAATCTCCTTTGTGAGGATTTGTATGATTGCTGGATAGCTTTTTATCCGCTTGCAAAAAAGAGTAACACGGCAAACATTATGGAAAGATTACGACAAGAAAAAAATCACGTCATCTCCATATCACCATGTCAAACGATCGAGCTGAAGGAGATTCGGTAAGTGTAATGGAGAGTAGAGAATTATCGTTCAATCTTATATCAAGAGTAAAATGCAAGATTTCTGTAAGTGATTGTACGAGGGAGAGGCCCAATCCACTATGATTGTCATCCACCGAACGGGCGGAATCTTTTCGCCAGAAGCGTTCGCACGATTCTCTTTTTCTGTAGCTATTGTGTCTATTCCGGAATCCATTTCACGTCGATGGGGCTTTTCCCACCCTTTCATTCTTTTTGTATGATCTTCATAGAATGGCTCACAAATCGCGAGAAACCGGATGTGATGACCGTGAATGGTCTCATTCCAGAAAAATCTCGATCCCTTTTCAAAAGGGTGAGTGAATAAGATGTTCGAAATTTGCATCGATTCCGGGCAGCATTAAATCTAGAATAATGACTTCATAATCAAACGATTCCGCACGCCATAATCCTTCATTCCCATCCCTGGCAACATCCACGACAAAACCGCTTTTTTGTAATCCGGAGGAGATTCCATGACAAACCGATTCATGCTCATTTCATATTTCTTGATCTTGCCATACACATCTTTAGCAAATGGCATTCAAATCCACCGCGTCTTCGGTCCGGAACACCCAGGCCCTTACAAACACCCCGCCTCCATCACTGAGCTTCAAAACGGAGACCTTTACATCGCCTATTACGGAGGCTCCGGTGAATACACCACCGATACCGCCGTCTATGGCTCCCGCCTCAAAGCCGGTGAGACGGAATGGAGTTTTCCACAAGTCATCGCCGACACACCGAACCGCTCCGAAGGCAATCCGGTCGTCTGGCAAGCCCCGGACGGGATCGTCTGGCTGTTTTACGTAAACCGCTATGGCGATACCTGGTCCACTTCCCGCGTCAAAGTCAAAATCTCGAAAGACGGCGCAAAGACCTGGTCGGATTCTTTCATACTCACCTTCGATCAAGGCACCATGGTCCGTGGCCAACCCATCGTACTCAACAACGGCGATTATCTGCTTCCACTCTATCTCGAAACCGGAGCCGATACTGAAATGACAGGTGCGGATACTTCCTCTTTCTTCATGCGCTACAATCCAAATACAAAAAAATGGAAACGTACCAACTTGATCCACTCCGCAATGGGCAGCCTGCAAGCTCAAGTCGTCCAACTCACGGACGATCATTTAATTTGCTACATTCGCAGAGGCGGCAACTACGAACCGACAGACGACGGCTACCTCTTGCACGCAGAATCCCGGGACGGAGGATGGACCTGGAGCGACGCGGTCCAAACGAAATTCCCCAATCCGAACGCCGCCGTCGATTTCATCAAACTCAAAAACGGCCATCTCCTTCTTGTCTATAATAATAACATGAACGAACGCACCCCGCTCACCGCCGCCATTTCCACTGACAACGACAACACCTATCCTTACCGCCGCAATATCGCTGAAGGAGACAATACATTCGCCTATCCCTACGCCATACAAACCCGGGATGGGAAAATACATGTTCTCTATACGACAAACAGTAGAACCACAATAATGCATGCAGTTTTTGAAGAAAAGGCTATTCTTTCTCATAAAGATAAATAAATAGGAGGCGTGGTATGATTACTTTGGTACTTGAGAATGAACCAGCCGCTGCAACGGTGGCATTTTCGCACAACTCATTGATCATTACCCTTACTGATGGAAGGAGTCTCACAGTACCACTACAGTGGTATCCCCGCCTCTTATACGCATCTACCAAAGAACGCAATAATTGGCAATTGCTGGGTAATGGATATGCCATAGAGTGGCCTGATATAGATGAGCATATCGGTGTTGAAGGTCTACTTGCAGGACGCCGAAGCGGGGAAAGCCAGAAATCATTGGAACGATGGATGTCTAGCCGAAATTCTCACTCCATAGATCAATAATTTTGTATCAACAAAGAGCACTTCTTCTTTTACTTCAAGGTCCAAACACCACAATATCCCCCTGGCTAATCAATCCATTCGTCACATCGAACACCGGACACACCCGTTGATCCTGTATCTCGGACAAATTATCCGGCCCTTGACTAGAAACGAGATATTCAGCGCGATCCCGCGAGCCGCCGCTGTTCTGCAACGTCCAATTCAACAAATTACTCGGCCACCCGCACGTTTTGTCATGATTCAAATAAAAATATTCATTCTTGTCAAACGAACTCGTACGGCTTCCGGTTTCCGTATTGAACGGATCGACCGCCGGCACATTCGCATAAGCGACCGGTTGGAAAATTTCCCCCGCGCGGAACTGCACCCCCGCCACCCGCTCCAAGGTACAAGCGGGAGGATATCCGCCTTCATCCATATGATACATTTCAATTGCCGTCTTCATGGCTCGGAGATCCCCTTCCACCCGGGCAATCTTCGCCCGCAACTGCGCCTGCAAAAAATTAGGAACCGCGATCGCCGCCAAAATTCCGATAATCGCCACCACAATCAGCAACTCAATCAAGGTAAAACCCTTTCTCATGACCAATCTCCAAGCGAGTGAATTCGACTCCCATCCCATTGTAACTTGTAAAGGATATGAATCAAATATAATTTGTTTTTTCAATCAACAAAAGAATCATACACCGTTGTTTCACACTTTCTCAATGAGAGGAGTAAATAATGAACGATATTACCTTGGAACAAGCTCGAGGGGCAGTAACCGCCGCTATCCAAAAATCACAGGAATTGGGAGTAAAAATGGACATCGCTGTAGTCGATGCAGGCGCTAATTTGAAAGCCTTCGCCCGCATGGACGGCGCTTGGCTGGGTTCCATCGACATCGCAATCAAAAAAGCGAAAACGGCACGCTTTTTTGACATGAACACCGGCGAAATCGGGAATCTCTCTCAACCAGGCGGAGCACTTTACAACATCGAACATTCCAACGGCGGTCTAATCACATTCCCCGGGGGCGTTCCCCTGAAAAATAAGGCCGGAGAAGTGATCGGCGCCATCGGTGTTTCCGGCAGCACAGTCGAAAACGACCACACTGTCGCAGAAGCCGGCGCAGCCACCGTTTCCTAATCAAGAACTTTCCAATAAGTAGGATAGTCGTCCCTGTCTGCCCATTCAATTTCCCTATGCACACAGGGACGCTTGTTCTACTCCAATGATCATTCCCACTCTCCTTTCTATTCCCACGATCTGGAGTAGGAATTCTTCTTTATTGTGATATATTGATTTCCCAGTTTGAAATCATGATTAAAAAAAGATCAATCTATAAAGGAGAAAAGTGATGGACATAACCAATCGAAGAGAATTTATCCGTAGCACCACTGCACTTGCCGCCATCCAAAGTGGTTTATTTGCTACGAGTAATACTCAAACCGCACTAGCCAGTCAAACTCAAAAAAAGCAGGAGGGTTTCCCTCTTATCATACCCGGATATTACGGCTCTCACCCGGGAATTCAAATCGGAACCCAGCTTCCCCCAAGCGCCGATGAAGAAGATATGCAATTCGCCCGCCAACTCGGAGTCGAATGGGTCATGACCAGCCTCCCACCCGAAGATCACACTCTGGAAAACTATTTGGCGCTCAAGAAAAAATTCGCCAACCATGAACTCAAAATCTACCGTTTGGGAAACCATAGTTGCCATAACATGGAAGAAATCACCCTCAATCTTCCCGGCCGGGATGAAAAATTGAAAGAATATTTGAACTATATTCGCCTCCTCGGAAAAGCGGGGATTTATTACTCCACCTACGCCCACATGGCCAATGGAATTTGGAGCAGTGAACCGGAAACAATACGAGGGGGAGCACAAGGACGGGCACTTCGGCTGAATAAAAATCCCGTCGGTCATTGGGCCGGTGAGCGCTGGACGGAACCCCTATCCCATGGCCGCCGATATTCCAACGAAGAATTATGGGACAATTACTCCTTTTTCATCCGCCAAGTCGCCCCAGTGGCAGAAGAATCTGGCGTATACATCGGCATCCACCCCGACGATCCCCCTGTCTATAACCTCGGCGGAATCCCCCGTTGCATCTTTGGTACATTCGACGGCTATAAACAAGCCTTGGAGATTGCCGATAGCCCCAACATCGGTGTATGCTTATGCGTTGGATGCTGGCTGGAAGGCGGTGAACAAATGGGCAAAAGCGTTACTGAAGCACTACGATACTTTTCCGAAAGAAAAAAACTATTTAAAGTCCATTTCCGCAACGTCACCGCTCCATTGCCGGAAGGATTCGTCGAAACACTACTCGATGCTGGGTATATGAATATGTATAAAGTGATTCAAACCCTTCACGAGACAGGATACAACGGCGCCGTCATTTCCGACCATGTCCCACGCATAATCGGTGGCAGGAAAGCCGCCGAAGCCTTTTCCATCGGATATATCCGCGCATTGATTCAAGCCACTGCCACTTGATAATAACAAACCTCTTCAAATTCTATCGAAGGTTTGAATCTCCCTCTTAAATCTCACTTTGCCAAATCTAACCTATGATCCCCATATTATTACAGATAGCTACTACTCCTTCCCAACATGTATATCAAGAGTAAAGCAAGCGTCTCGTTTCCCCTTTGAATAGTAGCAATTGAATCAATACAAACAAATAAAAAGGCCGGGTTTTATACCCGGCCTTTTTGCATTCATGATTATTTATTGGCGGCTACCGTCTCGGATTAAGCTGTCTAAAGAGATCCTGTGCATCTTGTGGTGTAATCCTTCCATCACCATTCATATCTGCGATTCTCAATAGCGCATCGGACGGTTCTTCACCTCGCAAGAAGATTTCGAGCAACGCAACAATATCGTCTTGTGTAATCTCACCATCACCGTCAATATCCCCCGGTCTTTCGACTGGCGTCGGTGTCGGGGTCGGGGTCGGCGGAGGTGGTGTCGGCGATTCTGTCTCGGTTTCCGTCGGTGTCGGCTCTGGCGGCACTGGTGTCGGTGTTTCTACCGGAGTTTCCGGTGTCGGTTCCGGTGGTACTGGTGTATCAGTAGGTTCCGGTGGTACCGGCGTTGGGGTTTCTACGGGAGACTCCGGTGTTGGTTCCGGAGGTACGGGTGTGTCGGTCGGTTCGGGTGGTACCGGTGTTGGGGTTTCGACCGGCGTTTCGGTAGGGGTCTCCGCATCCTGCGCACTCGCAAATGGCGCTGACCACATTCCGACTAAAAATAAAAGACCCACACAAAGAAATACTTTTGGCAGATGCCTAAGCATGAGACCTCTCCTTTCAAAATCTCTTGCATGCAGATTGAATTTACACATTTTTGTCATCACAAAAAAGTTTGATACTAAACTATAGAAGAAGAGTGCGACTTCTGTCAAGGACATAACACCCATTTTCAACTAACTTTTTTAATTTTTTCGATTTAGGGGTTTGCTATTTATATACATTATATATACATTTATATTTATATACTGTCTCCCGATTTTGCAGGAATCAATGCATAGAATCTGGATTTCATGACACCACGATTCATGCTTATTTTGAATCAGCCGTTTCCGGTTTGACAAACAAATAACAAAAAGCAGATGCGAAAATGGCTGCTAAACCAAACCAAAAAAAACTATTCTGTATTGCAGACTTTCTTGAAAGATAGCCATAACTTTCCACAATCAGGCTCCCACTTAAATAACCGGTAATCTGCCCCGCAACCATTGAAAAATAAAGAATGGCCTGCGCGGTAGAACGAACGCTCTCCTCGCATTCCGAATCCAAATACATGGCTGAACCGAAAAACGATCCGATGACTGCCGGACCATGCAGCATGAAAAGCATCAGAATCGGTATCGCAGAGGTCAATTGCGACAATCCCAACCACCGGCAGCCTTCCGCCGCAATTCCTACAACCACAATGTTTTTCAAGCCGAAACGGTTCACCAATCGATGAAGATTGTACGTACAAAAAATTTCCACTCCGACCCCGACAAACCAAATCGAAGAAAAATAAAACTCTGAAAATCCCCGGTGTCCGATATAAGGACCGATATATTGGATTCCTGCTGAAGCGCCTACCGAACAGCAAAATATGGAAAAATAAAAGAGTGCAAGGTTCCGGTTGCGAAGGAGTCGTACAAAGGACGTGAAAGTAGGTGTCTCATGGGCTTCAAATTGAGAATCATCCCAAAAAGTGAAGGACAGCGAAAGAAGATAAAAAATGGAACCTCCCCAAAAAATACAAGTACGGTCCGGAAATCCGATCTTCTGGGAAATCAATGCAAGTACCGGGCAAAACGTAATAACGGTAAAACAAAAACTCGTGCTGCCGGCAACCCGTATGCGCCCAAACAAATGGCGTTTCTTCGGTCCCAAAAAAGAGAGAATAATCGCCGCCGATGTCGGAATCGTCGCCCCCATCGAGGCCACAAACAGACAAGCGCCGAATAACAATAGGAAATAACCACCAATCGCATAGGCAATACTGTAAAAAATCAACAACACCGACGAGGAGATAAGAATTATCCGCAAAGCAACAGTTCTACCAAATACCCGGTCAGCCAATGCCCCCCATACCGGCTGAAAAAGCAGTGATACAAACGCCGGCACAGCCATCAAAATCCCGATTTGCCGGTCGTCCAATCCCAAATCCAGATCAAAGAACCGTGTTTGATGAGGTAAAAAGCAGGACTGCGCCGAATATAGAAACCACGTACTTGCAATAACCAACCATCCGGTTCGCCTATGAGCTTCGTCACGAAACAGCAAATCAAAACTTCCTTTTTGAAGACAACAGAACCGCACTCTGAAGGAGTGCAAGAAGATAGCCAGCGGGCAACGCCCCTGGAAATCTTTCATCCCTAATCCCATAGGGGTGTTCTCCGATTTCTACGGTCCCGGATAAGGAATATTCCCTGAACTCACAAGTCCATTGGAAGGATCATATCGCCATTTCAGCGGTTCATCGACTTCTTTCGCGCCAGTAGCGGCATCCGCCCAATCACCGTCCGGGCCTCTTCCCATCAAGTTGAATTCAAATACATGCCCGCCTTCCTGTACTTTCCAAGGAAAATTATGCTTGGCGAAATAAGCGGCGGTAGCAAAATAGTAATCGTCAGAGGTTCCATATTGGAAATACAGATCGTTTTCATCCTGGGGGAAAGTATCTTTCGGAATCGAAGCGATATAAGGCGTCGGCGTCGTCAAATTCTTCGGAATTTGATACCCCGGCATCTGAGTGATGGGGGGATACGCATTGTGATCCGCTTTATACATATAGATCGCTGTCCGGCAAGCGTTAAGATCCGCTTCGCATCGCGCAATTTTGGCTCGAATCTGCGCATTGAGAAAATTCGGCACCGCAATCGCGGCCAGTATCCCAATGATGGCAACCACGATGAGAAGCTCGATCAGCGTAAAAGCGACTGAATCGGAAGGGCGACTTACTGAAGGTTGCGTTTCGACCAATTCCCAATTCGTATGCGGAGTATGATTTCGAACAAACCAACCGTACAGCACTTCCCCATAAGTATAACCTTTCATTCCATGCCTCTCATACAAAGATTGAAGCGCCTTTTGCAATCGAGGAAGATTATAGCAAGGCACAGCAGGAAAATAGTGGTGTTCAAGATGATAATTGGAATTAAGATACACAAAATCCCAAAACCAACTTCCCTTCATCAATGTTGACCACTGCGCCACATCATCGGGGTTGATATTGTAATGCTGACCGACCCGATTGATCGTAAACGCAATCGGAAACACAAAAAAATAAGGAACCGCATATACTTTGAAAAATCCCCACAAACCGGTGATCACAATCAAATAAAACATCACGGCAACATGCAGGGCAATCGTGATCTTCCGCTCGAATTGAACCTGTTTTTGCAGTTCCGGTGAATAATTCTCCGCCTCTTTCGCAGCAGCCCGAAAATAGATCGGGAACAAAGTAGGCGTCATATACAGAAATTTATACCATCGCTTCACAATCTTCGGAGTCAAATGCGCCCGTTTCGGATCGTCCGATTCATGCCCCAATTCGTCATGATGATCCAAATGCCAGCGGGTAAACTGTGTCCGGGAAATCCCACTCGGCAACGCATAAAGCCATCCCAAAATCGCTTCCAATCTCGGACGTCTCTTTTCAAAAACGGCATGATGCACCACTTCATGCAGCAAAACCGTAAAATCGAAGATGATAAATCCGAGAACAAACGAAGCGGGAAGCCAAATCCATAACGTATTGAAATTCAAAATGAAATAAATGGCAAAACCACCTATTAACAATTGACGTAAAACGATCGCAAAATGCTTCCACCATACAGCCTTGTGTAAATCCTTCAACACCGGCCGCGGAATCTCTTCCCTTAATTCCTTCCGGAATTCCCCCAACTTTTTGTAATAAGATTTATTTTTCATAATTGACTGGCGTGTTATTGAATCATATTTTAATCTCTACTAATCTATCACGAAAAGAGTGATAAACGGCCGACGGCGTTCACTTGCACAGCCGATAAAATATGAAAGGGCGCCAGACTCGGCGCCCTTCCTGGTCAACGGACACGTACGTAGAAACAATACGCATGTTTTATTCTTTCGTGTAATCACCGGTCACCGCAAACGTTCCCACCGGCCGGCACGCCGCTTTGGCATTTTTCAAACTCTCCGGAATATATTCCTCCCAAATTTGGGTTGCCGTTTTATCGCCGATGTTTAACGCTTTTTCCACTTCCCCTTCTTTTTCGAATGGCTTGGCAAATATTTCACCATAGAGCAGCTGATCCCGAATCATTCTCCCATCGAAAAGAAAAAACATTTGTTCATCATCCTCAATCAAAGTGAGAACAAGGATCAGTTTGCGAAGATTGTTCGTTTTTTCGGAATAATACAGTTTCTCAATCTTGGCTTCCCCTTCTTCACTGTACGCTTTCCCCGTCACCCAACCGTCGGTATCGATATGGATTTTAAGTTGAAACTCTTCTTTTACAATCTCATTCCGCGGCATGACAATCGCACCGCCTTTTCCTTCCCACGTCAACGGCGGTTCCACTTCCTGCGCCATTCCGGCCATCGAACAAAAGAAAACCCCAAATACGACCCAAATACAAAAACTAACGTTAGATTTCATAACGGTTCCTCCATTGATCGATTTCAATGTGTCAGTTACTACACAATAGAGCACTTCTCTTGGGTTCGATTATTAAAACATCATTTTCGACAAAAGAAAAGGTAAATACACTCGAACCACAACAATTTCTTAATCAGTATAATACTCTTTAAGCATCTCCACTGCTTCTTCCTCATTGTTCGCAAATTGCAAGAAAACCAGATGTTTTTCCTTGATCTCCGTGAATTGCTGCAAGTTGATTAGCATATTCCGCATGGGTTCTCCCACAACAAGAAGCGGTTTCCTCCATCCTGTTGCAACGACATTCCAGGCAAGAAACAATTCGGCTAGCGTACCGATACTTCCGTCAAGAACAACATAAGCGTCCGCCAGTCTCATTAAAGTGGAGATGCGATCCAACAAATCCTTCTCTCTTCTTTCTTCCGTCAAATAGGGATTCGGGGAACGATGGGAAAACACCTCACAGGTAATCCCGATCACGTTCCCCCCCGCTTCGTACGCTCCGCGGCTGGATGCCTCCATCGCTCCCATATACCCACCATTGCATACGGCAAATGAAGATTCCGCCAACAATTTTCCGAGTTGATACGCCCGCTTTGCTTCTTCGGATTCCTGGGATATCCCGGAACTGCCGAAAACCGCCACCGTTTTTGTGAACGCTTTCAACGAAACGTTCCCTCCTTCCTTTGAGATATCGTTTCTTACCCTACCGGCGGGAAAAATATAATCAAGAAGAGAGAATCGTACACTTTCTTGCCGGAAAACCACTTTCCGAGTACAATTCTTTATTGAAATTATATAATCGAATATTTTGTAATCGGGAAGATTGCAAGAAACTCAATTGGGAGATGCAAAATGGCAAAATTGAGAATTCGAACATACGGCGACGATGTGTTACGCAAAAAAACCAAATACATCAAGACATTTGATCAAAAACTGCAGCGGCTCATAGAAGACATGTTCGATTTTATGTATGAATCCGGTGGAATCGGTCTAGCGGCACCCCAAGTTGGTCTTTCAAAAAAACTGATCGTCATCGATACATGCGAAGAAGGCGAGAAATTCGCTCTTACCAATCCCAAAATTGTATGGCAGAGCGATGATTCCATCATTATGAAAGAAGGTTGCCTGTCTATCCCAGGCATCGAGGGCGAAGTCACCCGCTCACAAAAAATTGTAGTGAAATACAACGATCCCTATACCGGAGAAGAAATGACCATGGAACCCTCCGATCTTCTCGCCCGCGTGATTCTCCATGAAACAGATCATTTGAACGGGATTTTGTTCGTCGATCATCTCCACGCCTCGGAATATGCGCAGATCAGCCGAAAACTGCAAGAACTCGCCGCCGCGTGATCTCACTTGAATTTTCCTCTCCTTTAAAGTATCCAATAGGAACATAAGAATGATTCACTCTACCTCCATCTTTTTTTTAAAAAAAGGAATCATGGCGATATCAACCGTTTTTATGGGCTCTCCTCAATTCGCCTTGCCCACATTGAAGGCGTTGCATGAATCGGGCGACATCGATTTGCGCGGCATCCTGACTCAACCGGACAAACCGGCCGGGCGGGGCAAAAAACTACGTCCAACGCCGGTCAAGGAATTCGCACTGGAACACTCGATAGATTGTATCCATCCTGAATCGCTGAAAGATGAAACCGTCTTCCCTTGGCTGACAAAACACGCTCCGGACGTCATCGTCGTAGTAGCCTATGGCGGATTTGTCATCAAACCGGTTCGTGAATTGCCCAAATATGGCTGCGTCAATCTCCACCCCTCCCTTTTACCAAAATACCGGGGAGCCGCCCCGATCCAATGGGCAATCATGAACGGAGAGCCAGAAACGGGAAACTCGACCATGTATCTCGCCAAAGGATGGGACAGCGGAGATGTCATCTATCAAGAAAAAGAACCCATTTTAGAAAACGATACCTATGGCTCACTCTCCGAACGACTTTCCATAAAAGGCGCGGATTTAATAATCCGCTCCTTGATCGACATCGATCGCGGTGCCGCTCCTCGTACCCCTCAGTCTGAGGAAGGAGTCACTTTCGCTCCGCTCCTCAAAAACGAAGACGCCAAAATCGTCTGGACTCGAACCGCAAAAGAAATTCATAATCAAGTCCGGGGATTGAATCCCGTGCCGGGTGCTTTTACTCTGTACCAAAATCAACGCTGGAAGATATTTCGCACCGAAATCATCCGTGAAGCGCCGCCCGAAACCGGAACACTGGTCAGCACAGAATTCAACACGATTCGGGTCACCGCATCCGATGCGGTCATTGAAATATTGGAGTTACAACCGTCCGGAAAGAAACCTATGTCAGCCTCCCAATTTCTTCGTGGACATGAGTTGACTCCCGGTACAAAATTTGATTGATCCATGAACCAATCTGCTTCTTTGCTCAAAATCGATCTCTCCCTCCATGCAGGCAGTCTGTTTCTTCAATGCCTACTACTCTTTACCGGAGGATTCCTTCAAAATGGCCCGACCCCCCCTTTTGTCTATCCCTTCTTTTTGATCCTGGCAACGGTCACCTTTGCCCGGCAATGGGAAATCGTTCCTGAATACGAAACACGAACCATCTTGATCCCCTCGATCTTTGCGATCTTTGTCTGCGGATTCTGCCTGATCAACGAGTTGGGAGGTACCTTTTGGGCATTTTATATCCCCCGCTGGTTTCCGGTCATCGTTCGCATTTTGTGGATGCAATCGGTCTTGCTATTCATCCACCCCCTGGTATTTCCTCATGTCCATTCCTCGGTGGTTAAAACACTCGGAATCATGCAAACAAAGGGATATTTCGGCCGAAAACTGCCGCTTACGTTGCTGGCAATCGGCATCTGCATGTGGTTCCTTCGCAGCCAAAATATCTCTCCCGACGGCTACGACTGGCTGAAACACAGCATCGTCGCCAAAGATTGGGTCCGTTACTTACGGGAACCGTTAGGCACTTTTCTCTTGCGCCTGTGGGTACTTGGCGGCATCAAATTGTTTCATTGGGATCCCTATATCAGCATTACCATTCTCGATTTCATCTGCGGTTTTATCACTGTCTATTTACTCTGGCGTGTTTTTCAAACCCTTATCCCCACTGTTCATTGCGGTTTCATCTTCGCCTGGTTATTGAGTTCCTCCGGCTTCACCCAAATTTTCGTCGGAAATATCGAAATCTACGCTTTACTACACGTCGGATTGGCTTTTTTCCTTTTAGCCGCTGTGCGGTACATTCAAGGAGTGTATCCGGCATACATCCCAGGAATCGCGTTCGCTCTATTGTTTTGTACCCATCTTTCCGCAGGCTGGTGGCTGCCGGCATTTATCACATTGCCCTTTATAAAAGTACTCGCCGCTAAAAACACACGAAACTCCATTTACGATATCTCCGCCATGATCATCGCGTTTGTCATAATCGTAATCAGTTTCGGCTGTTTCATCTTGGAATACGGTTTTAATGGAAACTACTATGCCATGTGGGAACATTTCTGGAGCGACGAGGTCATGCGAGTCGGAACGGACGCCGCCATGTTCCATTCAATCGATACCTTTTTAGATACCCAATTCTATTTGACGATGCTGAATGAATACTTCTACATGATGCCCGCCATTATCCCATTGCTCCTCGTTTTCGCTATTAAAATCCGAGAAAAGCATAAAGAACAACCGGAACACTATTGGCTGCTCATCTTAACTGGCTTCTATCTCATCTACACCCTCGTATGGCACCCCGACCGAGCCTTCCCCGCCGATTGGGACATCTTCTCCGGCTTGACAATCCCTCTTGCCTTAACTCTGGGTATCTACCTCGCCCATCTCCGCCTCCCCGATAAAGCCATCCAATACATCCTCTACCAATCCATCGCCTTCTCTTCCCTCTTCCTCCTTCTACAGCTACTGAGAAACCATTTTAAAATTACCGAATGGCCCCTCTTTATATAGGCTAGAGATTCACCCTTTATATCATTCTATCATATCATTCACTTCTCTCTGAATATCAATAACAACCTTTTTTAGTTCTCCAATTCGATCCTTGCAAATAGCAAATACAAGTTCTGTATCCACATCGAAATAATGATGACTTAAAAAATCCCGAATCCCTTTTATACTCTTCCAATCCATATCCGGATAACGTTCCATCAAAGTTTTTCCACCCGATCTTTCGAAGTTTTTCATACTTTCACCGATAACGATTAGCATCATAACAATGCCATCCAGACGATCGATACCTTCATCATCTTTTTGAAAATCATCTGCTGATTCAATCCCCCTGAATCGCCGTTCGATCTTACGAATCCCCTCCAGTATCTGCGTCAAAATCTCATGTAACAGAAATGCATCAGACATAAACAGCCTCTTTGTCAATGCGTTCCTTTAAAAAAGCATTCATTCGTTCACGATAACGAACAAGATCGACAGACGTTTGAAATGCTTCTTCAAGAACTTCCTTCACGTGGACCATTCGATAAATATCCGGTTCCATCTTGACCACTACATCGACATCACTTTTATCAAACGACTCATTCCGGGCTAGGGAACCGAATAGTCCTATTCGCTCTACTCCATAGAACTCCTGAAGAAGAGGTTTTTTATTTTCAAGAATCGCTATTGCTTGTTCGCGTGTCATGGGTATCTCCTATCAGCATAGTGTAATCTTCCCCATAATAATTTGGGATGAGATCTGTCCGTATATGTTTTGTTATCATTTTATCATCAACTTTTCCATTTGTGATATATTATTCCCCAATCGCTCTTCTCAAAGGAACTAGTATTCGAATAGCGAGTAATTTTCGTTTTGAAAATGCATTGCACACTTCCACCAGAATGTAATCCGATAGGATAAATTGAACCGGAATCTAGTTCAAATCATGGTTGATGATAAGAGCCTTTTTGTGATAGGAATCTTTTTTATTCACAAGAGCCAGGATGCCTGCCGTATCCAAAAATCTTTCTTATTTTTTAACATCCCAACCCCACTTCCACATCGAACACTTCCTTCACATCCAATTCCACCCCCGGCAAACTGACAAAACGCAATGTCTCTCGCTCATCGAAAATCTCCCCGATAGCGTATTGCCCGCTTTCCTGCAGCAAATACCGCTCCACGTAAAATCCATCGGGATCAATGAGAAGATATTCCTTGACACCATGTTTTTCATATAGGTTCCGCTTCTCCCGCCGGTCTTTTTTTGTGGTATAAGGACTTAATACCTCCACAACCAGATCAGGAGCCCCCTGGATATTCTTCTCCGTCATTTTTTCGGGATCGCAAACGACCAGAAAATCCGGTTGTACAAAATCATGCCGCGATAAAACCACATCGGTGGGCGCCATAAAAGGAACACATGTTTTTCCTCTCAGTGCATTATGCACAAAACCGGCAATATTCATAATAATACGCTGATGCCGGAGAGAAGGCACCGGTGACATGTCATAAGCAATGCCGTCAATGATTTCCCAACGTTCCTCATCCGGCAAGGAGCAATAATCGTCGTAGGTATATTTCTCTTTCCGTTTAGGCAAAGGCATGATCACTTACTCCGATTTATAAAAAAACTGATATCATAACCTTTGGAATTCACAAATCTTTTATTCATTTCTATAAGTCGTTTATCTTGTCAGATAATATTATACAATTTTTTTCAAATTCGTGCGCCAGGCATAACTCGAATCAACAACCACCTTAAAAAGAAAAATGCATTCTTTACACAGGAGACGTTTTTCTTATAAGATGGCAAGATTCTCCTTCACCCACCGCACCAACCGAGATGTTCCCTCTTCAATCCCCACTTTCGGCTCCCACCCCAGTTCCTTTTTCGCCTTGCGAATATCCATAATGCAAACTTTTTGGTCCCCCGGCCGCCAATCCGAATACGAAACGGAAATCGGGTGCCCGATCTCTTTTTCCAATATCGGCCCGTATTCCCGCCAAATACTGACGCTGTGTTGTGCTCCGCCTCCGATGTTATAAATCTTGCCCTGCACCGCATCGATCTTATCGACAGCGCACTGATATGCCGCCACCAAATCCTCCACCCACAACAAATCCCGAACCTGCTTGCCGTCCCCATAAATCGTAAAAGGACGGTTCTTGGCCGCACTGATAGTAAACCATGCCGCCCAACCTTGATCTTCCACCCCAAACTGACGAGGACCGTAAATAGCCGACTGACGAAATACAACCGAGCGTAATTCGTAAATACGCGAATAATCCCTCACATACTGATCGGCGCATCCTTTCGAACACCCATAAGGAGAATGAAAATCAAGCGGGCACTCTTCATCGATCCCCTCCGGATACTGCAGAAAATCATACCGGCTTTCCTTCTCGACAATCTCAATCTGTTCCATCCCCCCATAGACTTTGTTGGTCGAGGAATACAGAAAAACGGGGTTATCCTGCGAAGAACGAACCGTTTCCAATACATTGAACGTCCCCAATGCGTTCATTTCAAAATCCAATCGGGGATCGTGCACCGAGGTCGTCACAGCAACTTGCGCCGCAAGATGAACGACTACATCGAACGGTCCGTATTCGTGATACGAGTTATGAAGTTGTTTTTCATCTCGAATATCGCATTGTTTAAATCGAAGAGAAGAATAATGCTCTTTCAGCCATGTAAGATTGTGGTCGGTTCCGCGCCGGGATAAATTGTCAAAAACGACTACATCCTCACCTTGAGAAATCAGATTGGCGCTCAAATTCGATCCGATAAATCCGGCGCCCCCTATAATCAAATATTTCATCATGTAACACTCATTGTTGTAAAATACAGCCGATCCCCCTTGATTCATCAAGGGATCCACTTGAATCGCTCAAAAAGACTTTTAGATGTGTTTCTATACAATAAAACAATACCTGAATATTCCAAACAATGTAACATAGCGTATCAAACAATTTTATGAAGAGAAACCATTATTCATGGATGGAACGAGTTATTCAAGCCTTGATTGTCGGCTTTAAGTAAATCACAGAACAATCAATTATCATAAAAGGGGACAATATTGGACACCAAGTTCCACTTTTTCTCTCAGCACAATAATAAAAAGAAGAAAATTCCAATCGATATACTTCTTTGCGTGATGGGGATATTGGTCGTAATCGCTTGGATAATTCTATGGATTCAATCTTCCGAGCACATCCGAGTATCCACTGAACCTCTTAAAGATTTCGGAATGAAACGTGAGGAATTGAATGAATATATTGGCGATTTCTAATGAAATGGAAGCAATCGAACTCCCGCACGAAAAGAGCCGGTTCGCGGAAATCCAACCTTTCCTGAATGAATTGTTGTTTTATCATCAAGGCGTACTTTTCGTCATGAATGACGAAGGCCAAAATGTGCGAGCACTCTTCCCCAACACGAATTATTAAACACTGTAAGATGCGGGCAGGGATGCCCGCGCTCCCAGGGTGGATCATTTGTTGCGTGGGTGGGATTTCTTATACACATCCTGAATATGGCTCATCGTCACGTGGGTATATTGCTGGGTCGTGGAAAGACTGCTGTGGCCAAGAATCTCCTGAACAAACCGAAGATTGGCTCCGTTTTCAAGCAAATGGGTTGCGCAGGAATGCCGTAATGTGTGGGGAGTCGTTTTTCCTAGACCGAGTGATAATGCATACTTCTTCAATCGCAGCTGTACCCCACGGGCCGTAAGCCGTTCTCCGAATTTCCCCAAAAACACCGCTCCTGGCGCCTTTTTGTTCCGTTTGGTTGGAGGCGCATCCAATAATTCCTTCCTCCGCGCCAGATAATCTTTCAATGCTTCACAAGCCGGTTCTCCAAGAGGAAGAACATTCTCTTTCCCGCCCTTGGCGCGGATATACACCGCTCGATTGTGCAAATCGAGATCGACGAGATTCATCCCCACCAGCGAAGAAACCCGCATCCCAGTGGAATATAAAACTTCCAACATCGCTCGGTCACGCAAACTGAGGATTTCTTCTTTGATCCGCTCATCGGTTGGATATTCCATTAACGTTTCAGCCCGCTCTTGATCCAGAAAAACCGGCAGTGTCTTCTTCTGCCGCATATAAGGAACCGGCGCAACCGGATTCCGCTCGACAATCCCTCGCCGGTGAAGAAAAGTAAAACAGGAACGAAGAGCCGCCAAGCGCCGGTTGATCGACCTCGGCGAATTCCCCCGATCCAGCAAATAGGAAATAAAACCGCGAACCGCTAATGTATCCACGGTTTCAAGCGCAAAATCCACATCTTCTTCTCCCTGGAAAGTCGGATAACCGGATTCCTGTAAATATTGAACAAAAAAACGGAGATCCCGACGGTAATTCTCAACCGTATGAGGAGAACGTCTTTCCGTGTTCACAAGCGAATCCAGAAATTGCCGGATAGCCCCATTCAATGTATCATTCATCATGATCCTATATCGCCGGGTAGCAAGGGTAAGCGAAGTCTACCCTTGCCGCTTTGCGCTTAGTAGCAAGGGCAGACTGGCGCATTGCCCTTGTTACCCACATGTCCTGTACCGGGTAGCAAGGGTAAGCGAAGTCTACCCTTGCCGCTTTCCGCCTAGTAACAAGGGCAAACTGACGCATTGTCCTTGTTATCCACATGTCCTGTACCGGGTAGCAAGGGTAAGCGAAGTCTACCCTTGCCGCTTTCCGCTTAGTAGCAAGGGCAAACTGGCGCATTGCCCTTGTTACCCACATGTCCTGTACGGGGTAGCAAGGGTAAGCGAATTCTACCCTTGCCGCTCAGTATCATGGACAAACGAATCCTTTCCCATTGCTGACCTCACGTCTTTATTTCATTATCGTCTAACACTTCGCTTCCCATTACATTATTCTTTTCTCCATTCGGTATTATAATCCAAAATGGAATGCGCCGACATCTCCACATATGCCGATGGGACGTCGGCGTTACAATTAACGTATCGCCGGCATCTTGCCGGCACTTCGTTCCTTGCCG
>CAYPPG010000015.1:67837-102508 GCA_964412555.1 uncultured bacterium | reverse complement strand
TCGGCGTTACAATTAACGTATCGCCGGCATCTTGCCGGCACTTCGTTCCTTGCCGACGGGACGTCGGCGTTACATCATACGGACACAATAGCATTTTACAAAATGAGTACTAAGACAGATTGGTGGTTTCGTTTCTTCAATTCCCCGGATTATTTATCGATCTACAAAGAAATGACCGGCCCGAAACGAACCGAAAAAGAGTTGGATTTCTGCAGCAAAGCTCTTCGTTGGAAAAAAGGCCAACAAATCCTGGATGCGCCATGCGGGGCGGGACGGCACTCCATCGAACTCGCGAAACGCGGCTTTTCCGTCACCGGCCTGGATGTCTCCTATTATCTTTTGGGAAAAGCCGAACAACAAAGCCAACTTCTTCCTTCCAGGATACCCACTCCTGTCTTTACTCGCGGCTTATTACAGCAATGCCCATTCTTATCGCATACGTTTGATTATGTGATCTGTATGTTCAGCAGTTTCGGGTATGGTGAAACGCAAGAAGAGAATTTGACGATCATGAAGGAATTCACCCGCATACTGAAAAACGGTGGGAAAGTCCTGATTGACCTAATGAATCGCAATTTCATCGAACCACGCCTGAACTGCGTCTACGAGTCCGAACAAGAAGGACTTTTCGTCCGCGAAGAACGCACAATCATCGATAACGGTCGGCGGCTGAACAATTTACTTACGGTCACCGACCGCCACGGCAATAAACGCTCCTATTTGTACCGCCCCTGGCTGTTCAACGGCTGGGAAATCTCTCTCCTAGCCACACAAGCCGGTTTGAATGTAGAAACTGTTTACGGAAACTTTAACGGAAGCAAATTTTCGAATTACAGCGAGCGCGCAATGCTTGTAGCCTATAAATAATAAAGTTCCGGTTCATCTTTTTTCAAAAAAAGGCTAAATGTGTTCATCGTAGTCAAAAATTATGATATAATGTAACGATTAATAATAAGAAGATGGACGGCAAGGCTACATGAAACCTCGAAGGACAACAAATGCAGATGAATGTATTGCCTTACTATCCGCTATGAATAAAATCAAAACAAAGAACGTCTGAATTATCGATCATTTTATATGTATAATCATTTTCTGGGTTGGGTGAATCGAAACGAGTATTATGAAGCAAACCAGGACAATTCGTGATCAAAATAACCAAAAACAAAAAACCGGCAACAAGAATACAATATCTGCCAGCATGAATCTCTTTCCCCGCTATGAGGGACCGACGAACCGTTTGCCCAAAGCCAAAATCATCGAACAATCGAAAAATTTAAAAGAAAAACAAATTGTCCAAAAAAAAAGGCGCAATGGATTGTATCTAATTATAGCCATCATGTTTCTGATGATGGGTGCGACAGTTGGTCTTGCAGTGGGAATTTTCAATTATTACCTCGACCAACTGCCCACAATTCCCTATTTAGAAGACTATCGCCCCTGGATGCCCTCCCGAATGTATTCCGGCGATGGACGGCATATCTTGATCGCGGATTTCTTCAGTTCAAAACAAAATCGGGAAATGGTCCCTCTTTCCGCTATGCCCAAGCATCTGATCAATGCAGTGATCGCAAAAGAGGATATCCGCTTCTACAATCATTTCGGCATCAGCCTTCCCGATGTCATGCGGGCCGCTTATGTCAACATCAAAAGCGGCCGAATTGAAGAAGGCGCCAGTACGATCACCATTCAGTTGGCGGAAGATCTCATCAAGAATGAACATTTACCCTACAAATTGCCGAAAGTCGGATTGCGCTCGTATACTCAAAAAGTATATGAAGCTTTATTGGCTCTCCAAATCGAAAAACGCTACACCAAGGACGAAATCCTAGAAATCTACCTGAATCAAGTCTTTCTCGGTGGAAACATCTATGGAATCGCCCGCGCCGCAGAATCCTACTTCAATAAAAGTGTATCTGAACTGACCTTGAAAGAATGCGCGCTGTTTGCGGGCATGCTGCAACTCCCTAACCGGTACTCCCCCGTCAAAAGTCCTGAATTGGCACAAAAACGAACAGAAACGGTTTTGCGCAGCATGCTCCGGGAAGGATTTATTACCGAAGAGCAATTAGAACAGGCGGTTAACGAGCCGTTTCAATTGAACACCACCGCCTCCCGCCGTACCCAAATCGCCCTCTTTCCCTATTTTTCCTGGGGAGTCGTGCGCCAATTCGAAGAGCATGAAATCAAGGGAGAAGGAGGTGTCCCCCTTGAAGTCTATGGCCGCGGCTATGACATCGAAACCACCATCGATGTGGATTTACAGAAAATTGCCGAAGAAGCCCTCCGCCACGGGATCGAAGAACATGAACGGTACCGACGTACGAAGGGAGGCAAATATTGGGGAAGTTCCCACTACCGCGGCGTCAACCGATCCGGTCCAAGCCGGCTGCAAGTCGGTGAAGAATACGATGCCCGAATCGTTTCGGAATACGATCAAAACAATGGAACTGTCCAAGTCGTTGTTCCAAACGTCGCGGGCGGAAACAAACGGTTCACCGTTCCGATCATACCAGATCAAACGTGGTATGATGATTTCGATATTCTCCATCCCGATCATTATATCCGCGTAAAGGTAACTCAAGCGGGAGGTGATATGCAACTGCGTCTCGCCGAAGATCATTACGTCCAGGGTGGTCTCATTGTGGTTCAACCCTCGACCGGCCGGATCATGGCTCTGGTGGGCGGATATGATTTTTATGATCGCAAAAACGGCGGACAATTCATCCGGCCCCTACAGGCCACCACGGTTCAACCCGGCAGCGCATTTAAACCGCTTTTGTATACCGCTGCTCTCGCCGATCCGCAAAAGAATTGGACGGTTGCCTCCATTCTAAAAGACGTAGAAAAAGAATACTGGACGGACTGGACTCCCCGCAATTTTTATAACGAGTATTTCGGGGATGTCACTTTACAATACTCCTTGATTCATTCTCTGAATGCCGCCAGCGTCTGGCTGCTCGATAATATCCGCAATTCACGCTCTACCAGCATCCAAACCGTAAAGAACTTTTGCCGGGATGTCTTTGACCTCAAGATTACAGATTCCAATTTGTCCATCGCTCTTGGAACATCCGGCACTTCCCCCTACGATCTGGCGCAAGCCTATGCCGTATTGGCAAACAATGGTGATTTTGCCAAGTTGCATATGGTCGAAAAAGTGCACGAGCGAAAGGATATGCGCAGAGAGCATCAAGATGTGCTTTATGAGTTTAAACAAACCTATGACAAAGTCAAACGGTTGAAATCGGAAGTCGCATATTTAGCCACCTATCTCTTGCGGGGAGTGGTCGAAGAAGGAACCGGAGAACCGGCCAAGGACTTACCGTTTTACTCCGTCGGAAAAACAGGCACAACAGATGACTGCACCTATGCATGGTTCGCCGGTTATTCCAAGGATATATTGTGCATCGTCTATTTGGGGTACGACGATTTCCGCCGCTCTCTGGGTGTAAAAAGAACGGGGTCACAAGTAGCCCTTCCCGTTTGGATCGAGTTCATGGAACGCGCCTATGCTCTAAAACCGGAACTATTTGGTAAAATCCACCCCCCGGAAGGCATTCAGTGGGAACCGATTTGTAAGGTATCCAACTGCAAAGCGACAGAATCCTGTCCCGTAGAAGATGTTCGGCCAATGCCATTTATCGAAGGGACCGCCCCAACTCTCGAATGTCCCGCCCACGGAAAGCAGAACGGTGCCCAATATCGTCAAGCCGTTGACACCATTCTGATGAATGATTCGAATTTGGATCTGTCTTCTTTCTAACTCCCCGGATGACCAAACCGTACCCCCAAAACATCGACAAACACCTTATTTTCTATATACATCATCTCGACTATCCACTCGAATCACTAAGATCACCAAATGATCGTCTTGAATTTCGTAAAGAACCCAATAATTGCCAACTCGTATTCTCCATTTGTTCTTTTTTCCTTTAATTTTCACGACTCCGGAAGGTCTGGGATTATATGTAAGTGCATCAATCTTTTTGATAATTTGATTACGGTTTCCACTTCTCTTCAATATCTTACTCTGAACATCGACTGTTCTAAATTCCATCTCAGGTAAAAGTAGAAAAACCCGGCTATTCAAGAATCGGATGGATTGATGTATACTTTGTTGCTTCTGAATGGAAAATAAGAGAATAATAGACTACAACAAGGTGGAAAGAAAAAAATATGGTCAATATCAGTCCCTTCGCAGGTTTGCGCTTTAATCCGGAAAAGATTCAAAACCGTTCCACTGTCATCTCTCCCCCTTACGACAAAATCTCTACCCCTGAAAGACGTATCTTGTGGGATCGAGATAAAAACAATGTCGTACGACTCATTCTCCCTCCACCGAGCGACAGCGATATCGACGTCATGACTCATTCGACAGCCGACGAATCGGCAAATTGGTATGAAGACGCTGCAAACCGTTTTCAACAATGGATCCACGAAGGAATATTGAATCAAGATTCTCCCCAATTCTATATGTATCGGCAAACCTTTTCCTATGAAGATAAAGTATATACCCGAAAAGGATTTTTCTGTGCACTCCTCCTCGACGAAGAAAAAGGAGCATTCGCTCACGAAAACACATTCGAAGGTCCAAAAGCGGATCGTCTTCGTCTAACCCGCGCAACCCAAGCCAATATGTCTCCGATCTTTCTCTTAGCCGACGGCGATATAAACGAATGGGAAAAACTATTCGGCTATTCAACCGATGAACTTCTTCATATTCAGGATTTTGAGAATCAGGATCATATCCTCTACGGTATTCAAGACCAGAATGCGATACAAGAATTGACTCGTTTTTTCGAAAACCGAACCTTGGTGATTGCTGACGGTCATCACCGCTTTGAAACGGCTTTAAACTACCGCCGTGAAATGATGGAACAGACAGGGAAAGACCCCAAACAGGAACCATGGGGATGGGTTTTTGCCTTTGTAACACCGATGAACAGCTCTGAACTTTTGGTGTTGCCGACTCATCGAGTTTTGAAAGATCTACCGGATCAATGGTTCACCCATTTGTGTGAAACCGCAGCGGAGCATTGCACTATCGAACCGGTAAACAACCTCGATACCGAATCCATTCGAACCCGTATCACCAATACTCACGGAGGCCAAGGGATTGTAGCAGTCTCCCAAAATGAAGCGGTATTGCTAACCATCAATTCTTCCGGAGATATTCCCGCATTGCTTCAAGTGCCGGAACCCATCCGGGAACTCAACGTGTCAATCCTTCATCAATACATATTTGAGGTATGTCTGCGTCTTTCCAAAGAAGAGTTGTTAAATAGAACTCGTTATGTCCGTGGTGAAAACGAGGCGATTTCCATGGTTCGACAAGGTGAATATGATGCCGCTTTTCTCTTGGGCGGGATCTCTCCCAAAAAAGTGTTTGAAGCCTCACTTGAGGGTGTACGGATGCCACAAAAATCGACTGACTTCTATCCCAAGATCCCTACCGGCTTGGTCATTCGGTCTCTGACCTGATTTCTCATCGTATCTTGTTGTCTGAATCGGGATTGGCCAGGATTGAAGGATTTCCAGGATGGATAATATGAAAATTTCTTATATCGAATCAAAAAAACAACCATTGGCCGTGAATCACACGTCATATTTTAGATATCTACCAATAGAGACCTCCTGTTCATCCTCACATCCTGGGTATTCTGATTCAGACAATAAAATAAATCCTGCACACCCTTGCATCCTGGGCATCCTGATTCAGACAAATTATAGTGAGTTCCCATGATGAACAAACAAAATTCATTTATGTTTCATGCATTCATGGTTATTATTGCAATCGGCATCTTGTTGATCCCCCAAACCGTTTTCCCCCATGCGCTTCATCCAGAAAGCATCGACCGCTGTGCGGAATTGATCCTCACTCCGTCGAAACTCGTTCTGATCTATCAAGTCATTTTAGGAGTCAATCCGACGGAACGAGCATCGAAACGATTGGACGCGAACAACGATGGCGAGATCACGGATTTGGAACGCAACAAATTCCTGAAAGCCTTTGCGAGTGAATATGCGGCAAAACAAACGCTACAGATTGATGCCCAACAGATGAAATTGCAATATCAACTGGGTGATACCTATTCAACCATTGGTCATAATGGAATCAATGTCCTTCGTGTCGACATTGGGTATAGTACGGCTCTTCCCGCCGATCTACCCCGTAATGAAACCCTTCCTTTTTCCTATAGCGATAAAAATCTAGTGGATATACCGGGCTGGAAACAAATTCGCTTCACTCCCCGTGACGGTGTCCGGTTTGAAGGCCATATCCCTTATGAACAATACAAGCCGTTCGATTATGAAATCATCAATACAAAAGGTTTTTATCCTTCCACCGACAACTTGAATTTGACCGTGAATATCCCTCCTCCGATTGCGGATTCGGAAATGGTGGTGAGTCTTCCCGAAAGAGTCAATATCCTGCAAGAAGAAACCACTTCGCTATGGGAAACGATCGTTCTCAGTGGAGTGCTGTTATTCGTTATTGCCGTGGGGATTGCTGTGTATCTTCGCTTCCGGCAATCGGCGTAAACTCTTGCCGCGATAGAATGCGGCGTTCAAATGCGGCAAAAATCAAAACTCCCCAGATAATAGCGGCGAGAAAAACAATGATGAACAACACCGTGTACCGGGTCGGCAGCTGCGCTGCCAAAATAGCCGACATGGCCAGTAAAAATGAAAGCCCATACACACTCAACACAACTTGTTTGTCCGTAAATCCCATCCGCAGCAACCGGTGATGAATATGCTCTCGATCCGCTTTGAAAAAATTCTTCCCTTTCTTTCCTCTGCGCATAACCGTTAGAAAGGTGTCTAGTAAAGGAATCGACAAAATGACAAGCGGCAACGAAAGGGAAAGCACCGTCGCCCCTTTCACATTACTCGCCAAAGCGCTCCCCCCCAATAAAACACCGAGATAAAGACTCCCGGCATCTCCCATAAAAATCCTCGCAGGCGAAAAGTTGTACGGAAGAAATCCCAATGTCATCCCTAATAAAATCAAAGAGATAATACAAACAAAATTTTGCCAAGGATGAAGAGCGATCAACAAATTCGCCAAAGCGGCAAAAAAAACCACCCCGGCCGCAAGCCCGTCCATACCGTCGATGAAATTGATCGCATTCACTATAGTCAGTATCCACAACACGGAAAAAATCCATCCAAACCATCCCAGCGGAATCGTTCCACCAAACGGACTGGAGATTTGCGAAATAAAAAAATGGGAATTGACAAGAAATGCTGCAAGGACAATCTGAATAAGCAATTTCCAAAATGGAGAAATGGGAGTGATATCATCGAAGATACCTAAAAGTTGAAAACAGACAGCCGCACCATAAAGAGTGAAAAATAGTTGAATCGTATCCTGGATATGCAAGACATACGGAACGAAATAGATCATATAGATAAAACAGAGAGACATCGAAATATGAAAAGCAATACCGCCTAAATACGGAATCGGCTGCCGGTGGATTTTCCGTTCGGTGGGATAATCTTGAATATCGAGAAAAACCGCCAATTTGCGCAAAAGAGGCGTAAAAAGAAAAGCAGCCAAAAAACTGACAACGAAAAGAATCCAATATTCAATAGGCATTGAAATCACTCGTTACAACTAACGTATCGCCGGCATCCTGCCGGCACTTCATTCCCCTGAACCAACAAGAAAGCACCCGTGAATAGTATTGAACGAATCATTGTCTTTCCCTCTACCACCGCCTGTAAAGTTCAACGTAAATGTATTCCCAGCATCGCTAAACCACTTCGGCGGAAAAGCAATAAAAAAGACATTGAATTCCCATTCCAAAGTACTACCCATGCGCTTTTCACCAAATCTATCGCCGGTATTCCAGTACTTGACCGTAGTCCATGGCCCCCAGGGTTCCGGTGCGTCAAAAATACCCAGTATACTTGAATGAGAACGTGAGTGCTCCGTGCATAGGAAATAACGATTCAATCCCGGATTATAGACTGCGCTCATACACCAGCCAGTACCGTTCGGATCTTCAAATACCGGTTGTTTTTCATGTAAAGCGCCCCATACAGGTTCTCCATCCTTCATTCCAGAGAACCAATCATATCGATTCCGTCCATAAAAAATAGTAGCTTTAGAAACGCGGGCTAGAAAAATTGCACCCGGTTTATGAATCTCGAGACCGAAATCCGCTTGAGTAATTGTCTTGCTTTGAGGACGGATGAAATAAGAATAAATATAATTATCACGCGCGCTTGAGTTATCTTTGCCGAAATTGAGGAACGTCGGAATGATCAGGTTGTCTTCAATCCACCATCGCCAACCGGCCTTTCCCCAGGTTGTGCCATGATCCGTCGAGCGAGCCAATTCAATGTACCGGTAATGGTTTCTCGCTCCTCCCGTCTCCGGATCATCAGGCACAATCCACGAATAAAACACCCCATCTACGCAAATTGTCCCCCAGCTCTTCCCGTCGAATCGCGCGGGATTTTCCGCATCTTTCCCACCCCACACGTTATGCCCTTGCCAGTTATTCCCATTCCCTTCAATCCGGGTGAATCCAAGGCCGACACGCCCATCGCTGTTCGTTCCACCAAATCCGCCCCCATCTCCCCACCAGCCATACTGATGACCATCATCCGCCCAAGTGAGCTGAAAATTGTCACTCCCCTGCGCCGCCCGCCGGTGAGTTGACCAATCCAATGTAATGCCGGATATAGTTTCACTGGGGGGATAAGGCGCTTCCAGTGTCTGTGCTTCTTTGCCGAAAATGATAACTATAAGCAACAGCAATTCAAATAAAAACCACTGATTCATATCTCGTATTCGTAAATGTTGAATTAGAAAGATCATATAAATCCTCACAATCACCCCACATTCCCTTTTTTCAATTCCAATTTCTCATAATCCAGTATAGACTTAGTTACAATCATGTCACCCTCTTCAATGAAATGCAAAACGAAATCCCCCATTATGATACAAGCATAATAATCATCACACACTATTGACTTCATTCCAGTTGAGTATAATGTCTAAAAAAGAACCAAAAATAATCGGAGCGCGGGCATCCTTGCCCGCATTACTCACTGCCAAATGGCATATAAAATCAAGTTATCTCCTAAAAGGAATGAAACAAAAGAACCATGAAGAAAAAAACCGGAATCCTCTTACTCTTATCTTTTTTTCTCTTTTTAATAATCCTCATCGGCCTCTTTGTCACTTTGATTGTTTACAGCCTGCAAGGCTCGTCCATGAATCTACTCGGAGGTGACAAACTCGCACTGGTACGGGTGGAAGGAGTGATTTATGACGCCCGCGACTGGATCGATCAAATCCGGGATTATCAGGAAGATCGATCAATCCGAGGGATCGTGCTTCGTGTGGACAGCCCGGGAGGTGCGGTTTCCCCCTCTCAAGATTTGCATCGCGCAGTCCTCGAGGCGCAGCGGGATTACGGGAAAGTAGTCGTCGCTTCGTTCGGTTCCGTTGCTGCATCGGGCGGATATTACATCGCCTGTGGGGCGGATCGAATCGTCACTTCACCGGGAACATTGACAGGCAGTATCGGTGTCTATGCCAAGTTTTTAGAAGCAAAAGAACTCTTCGAAAAAATCGGGATCGACTACGAGACGGTCAAAGCAGGCAAATATAAAACCGCCGGTTCCATGGAGCGGGAAATGACCGAAGAAGAAAAAGAAATGATGCAAAGCGTCATCGATGACACCTATATGCAATTCGTGGAAGCGGTGGCGGACGGTCGGCGGGAGAGCATGAGCCGCTTATTAAAACAATGGGAATCTACCGACTCGGATGCAACAACCTACCCTTTCACCGATGATGTCATTGAACTGATTCAAGAATTTCAGGAAGAATTGCAAAAAGTCGCGCAAAAAACTATGAAAAAGGAATCTCAGCCCATTGTGGCAAATAAGGTGGAGTCCGGAACAGATCCATCTAGGTATGCTCAAATTGAAAATGCAACAGACTCTATGATCGCGAATGCAACAGCAGCGGAAGTGGAAGAAGCGACTGCAACCGAGGTGAAAGAAGCAACAGCAACCCAAAATTTAGCCCCTAGCAGGGAAATCATCTTAAAACTCGTGACGTCCCTTGCGGAAGGGAAAATCTATACAGGACGACAGGCGAAAGAAATTGCCCTGGTCGATGAAATTGGAACGCTTGACGACGCGATTGAACTTACGGCGGAACTGGTTGGAATCAGAGGACGCCCGCAAGTCATCAAGCGAAAAGAACGAGAATATTCCTGGTTGGATTTGATTTCGGAAAAGCTCTCTTCTTTTACTGGCCGCGAAACCCATTCCCCCATCCAATACCGCTTCCCTTATTAAATAAAACAGACCTTATTCAATGACTTTTAGCATTTGCACCTCTTCGGGAATGAGTGACAGTTCATCGCCGTTATCGCTTAAAAGAATTAATCCGCCGTCATTGTCAATGGATTTGGTAAAGCCTGAAATCTCTTTTCCCTTATACAGAATCGAGACTGTTTTATTAAGGGTAGTCGAGTACCGGTTCCAGTATTCCCGGATCATATGACCGTGATCCTGATTCATGATCTCCCATTGCATTTCCCACGTGATGCCGCATTGCGCAATCAACACATCCCTTTGCCAGGGGACATCTTTGATCATCGATAAAGACGCCGCTCGATGGCGAACATCCGGAGGCCAATCTTTCGGCCGGCTATGCACATTCAATCCCAGGCTCATGATTTGATAGTCCGCGGATTTGTCTCGTTCAACGAGGACTCCCCCCAGTTTCCGGCCTTTGAAAATAATGTCGTTCGGCCATTTGATGGCTGCCGCCAGATCGTAAGCAGTATTCAAAACTCGGACCACAGTAATAGCCGTATAAAGCGATAGAAGTGATATGGAAGGTTCCCATCCCCGATTCTTGATCAAAAAGGTTAAAAGAATATCTTTGCCTTTTGGAGAAATCCATCGGTTCCCGTAGCGTCCACGGCCTTTGGTTTGAGTATTTGCCAAGATCACGGTACCATGCCGGTCGGCATTGGATTCTGTGATCATCATTTTTGCCACATCAATCGTCGAAGAAAGTTCATCCGCTGTATAAATAATGCGGCCCCACCATTGAGTGCGCAAATGAGCGGCTACAGCATCGGGATGAAGAATCGATTCATCGGGATCATAGAAATATCCATAGCCGGGACGATATCCGATTTTCACTCCTTCCCGATTCAACGCCACAATCGAGCGCGTTACCGTTTCCGGAATCAAAGCGGATTCCGCTGCTATTTTCTCGAGAGAAAAACAATGTAACGGATGCTCAGAAAAAAAACGGATAACAGCTGTTTTTTCGGGTGTATTCGTAATAAGAGGTTGATTCATATATGCAGTCACCGCTGTTCAAGTGTCGCTATTTGGATTGTTTGATGAGTTCCTGCCAAAATTTCATTCGTTCGCTGATTTTGTTTTCAAAACCGCGGTCCGTCGGTTCATAAAAAATCGAACCGGCGAGCTTGGACGGAAGATAATCCTGAGCGACATAAGCGTTGTCGAAATCATGAGCGTATTTATAGCCTTTCCCATAATCGAGTGATTTCATCAGACCGGTCGGCGCGTTCCGAATGTGTAACGGAACGGGCTGATAGCCATGTTCCTTGACAGCGGCTACAGCTTTGGCATAAGCGGTATAAAGAGAATTGCTTTTCATCGCCGTCGCCATATACACCGCCGCCTGCGCCAGCGCAAGGTCTCCTTCCGGGGACCCCAAAAAACGATAGGAATCACGCGCCGCGATGGCGATCAGCAGAGCGTTCGGATCGGCCATGCCGATATCTTCGGACGCGAACCGAATAATTCGCCGGGCAATATACATCGGATCTTCTCCCGCTTCCATCATACGAGCCAGCCAATAAATAGTTCCCTGCGGATCGCTGCCTCTCATGCTTTTGTGCAGCGCCGAGATGAGGTTATAATGCTCCTCTCCGGCTTTATCATAAAGAATGCGTTTGTCTTGCAGCGCTCGCGCCGTATTCTCGGCGGTTAAATGGATCGAATCGGTGGAATCATGAAGAAAATCGGCGACTCGTTCGAGAGTAGTCAACGCCACTCGCGCGTCCCCATGAGATACGGATATGATGGACGACAAAGCATTTTCGTCCGCTGTAATCGTCAGATTTTCTTTTTGAAGGAACAACAATCCCCGGCGCAAAACATGCATCAAGTGATGCGGTTCGAGAGAAGATAACGTAAAAACGGTTACACGGGATAACAGTGCTCCGTTCACTTCGAAGGAAGGATTTTCCGTGGTGGCGCCGACCAACGTAATCAAACCGGATTCGACATGAGGCAAAAGGGCATCCTGTTGAGACTTGTTCCAACGATGAATTTCATCGATAAACAAGATGGTTTTCATGCCGTGATGCGATTGCGCCTTTTCCGCTCGGTCGATAATTTTGCGAAGGTCCTTGATTCCACTCTCAGTTGCCGATAATTTTAAAAAGAGAGATTTCGTCAGACGGGCAACAAGTTGCGCCAAGGTGGTTTTCCCGCTTCCCGGTGGCCCCCAGAGGATCATGGAAGGAACACGGTCACGCTCGATGGCTTTTCGCAAGGGGCGTTCGTTTCCTACGATTTCCTCCTGGCCGATGAATTCATCCAGCCGTCTAGGACGGCAGTGTTCGGCAAGGGGAGCATCAGGAGAAGGATCAAACGCGCTGTCGTCTTGTAAGGATTCTTCATCTGTTGGAAAAAATGTATCTTGTTTTGAATTCGTTTTCATGGCAAGGTATCTCAAAAATCGTGCCGCCTTTCTTTCACTGTGATCCGTGAGTACGATGATCTCTAGGCAAAGGATAGTGTAGTTCCCCGTTTCTACGAGTCCAAACGTACAATGTGGGGGAGATTGCATCAATAAAGAGGAACACTAACGATAGGATTGTTTTCTTTAACACAATGAACGATTTTGACACTTTTCAAAAAAATTGTTCTGAATTTGTTCAAAGGTATGCTAACCTTGTTCAGAAGATTGTAACGGACCCAAGTGTATTTTTCCAGAATCAACTTGGACATACGGACATTGCCGAACCGACAATATTTGCGGGAATCAACATCATCCTCCCCAAATTGATTTATGCGCTTCTTTTCGCCCCCCTCACGATGGGTTTTTCGTTCTTGGCTTTCTCTCTGTCCATATTCTTCAGTGTATCGCTTTTTCTTGGAACCTGTGGAGTCCTATTTCTTATTACACAAATCCTTGGACGGAAAGAAAGTTTTTGGATAACGTACCGGTATACGGCTTATGCGAGTGTCGCTTTTTTGGCTTGGTTAATCCCGATTCCATTTGCCAATCTCGTGATTTTTTCAACTCTTTTCTGTATCTTATTGTACTTTGCGATTGTTGAAGCGCATCAATTTACAGAAACGTTTTCCATTGTTTTTCTCTTTATTTTGAACTTCCTCATCGTATTCGTTGGAGTCATAATCAATTTAATGACAATGTGGCTTCTCTTTCGCGTCATTTTACTCTTTGTTCGGAGTGTTTCGTAAATAATCAAGAAGGTAGAGCAAGCGTCCTCGCTTGCCTTTCTCGCTTGTCTTTTTAGTACAGGCGGGACGCCTGTTCTATCCACGATAAAGAAAATCAAAAGAGGTGTATTGTATGTGTAAACGAATAATCGTTTGTATCTTTTCCTTGATCTTACCCATGCTCTGCATGGCAGATGGGACTTTGATCCCGATGGACGGTATCCAAACCGACCATCTCAAGGCTTATGGCGTGACGTATTGGGCATTACAGCAACAGTATAAGTGTGAATGGCTGCTCAATTACCGGAACGGATCGTTCTTGATCTATGAAAGCGGCGGAAAAGCCAACGAAAAAGCCATACTGCAGGGAGTCACTGCCCTTCCCGTCACCGCGGGGGAAATCACTGCCATTCATGCGGAAATCGAGAAGGAAAATATGGAGAAAATCCCGCTGGAAAAGGCTCCCAAAGTGGCGGTGTATACCCCGCCGACGAGTGATCCGTGGGACGATGCGGTCACACTTGCCTTGACGTATGCAGATATTCCTTATGACACACTATGGGATAAAGATGTTTTAAGCGGGCGGTTGCATCAATATGACTGGCTTCATTTGCATCATGAAGATTTTACCGGACAGTTCGGGAAATTTTATCGCAGTTTTCGCAATGCGCCTTGGTATCAAGAAAAAGTCCGCCAATTCGAGGCGGCGGCATTGAAAGCCGGCTTCGCCAAAGTCCAACAGCATAAAGGAGCCGTTGCAAAAGCTATCTACGATTATGTAAATGAAGGCGGTTTTCTCTTTGCCATGTGCGCCGCAACGGATACGCTGGACATAGCTTTATCCGCACTGGGATTGGACATCGTCGCACCCGAAATCGACGGTGACGGCATGACTCCCGCTTTTCAAACCAAATTGAATTATGATAATTGTCTCGCCTTTCAAAATTTTACACTGATCCCAAATCCGATGGTGTATGAGTTTTCGGATATCGACACGAATCCAAGTCCGGCAACACCGGGAGCACGCTATCAATCCGCCACCTTCCAATTGTTTGAATTTTCGGCGAAATTCGATCCGGTACCAACCATGTTGACTCAAAATCACCGAAACCGGGTGCAAGATTTTCTTGGACAAACCACGGCGTTTCGGAAGGAGTTTCTCAAGCCGACGATCGTGGTGCTCGCCGATTTTCCGGAATTCGAAGTGGCAAAATATATCCACGGAGTCGCCGGGAAAGGCACGTTTACATTTCTAGGCGGCCACGATCCGGAAGATGCTCAGCATTTGGTTGGAGAGGAAGACACCGATTTATCTCAATATCCCAACTCGCCGGGGTATCGGCTGATTTTAAACAACGTTCTCTTCCCGGCGGCGAAAAAGAAAGAACGAAAGACATGACCGCTAAGAGGAAGGAAACCGGCGAAACAACAAGTTTGCCGGTTTCCCGAATCCACGAACAATCCATCCTGCATTTCCCAACGAAAAAAGAATGCCTGTGGGCGATTCTGATTTCTTTGGGAATTGTTCTTTTCTTTTCATGGTATGTTGGTACAGCGGACAAGTTTCAAGGAGACGCATACCGCTATGTGATGCAGGCGAAAAATCCGCTCTCCGTCATAGCGCCTCCTCATGGACTTCGCATCCTGACACCCCGCATCGTCTATTTTCTCCCGCTGAACATACGTCACGGCTTTCTTGCCGTCACGATCCTAAGCATGGCAGGAACGGTCACCCTCGCCTATTTGCTCTTACGGCTAATCGGTTGTGGCATTGCGCTCTCACTGGCCTTGACGGCCGGATTCATCATGCACAACGGATTTCGGCAATCGTTGTTTCATTACGCTTTCGTCGACGCGCTTTCCTTTTTCTTGATTGAATTGGGAATCCTGGCAATCTATTTGCGCAAAGAAAAATTATTCTCTTCCAGCTTGCTGTTCGGTGTTCTGAATCGGGAAACTTCGATTTTCCTACTTCCTGTCTATCATTTTTGCCGATGGAAACGATGGTGGTCATGGAAAGCGATTTCCGCGACCTTACTGCTAGGCTCCGCTTCCATTGTTGTTTTTTTCGTTACACGTTTTGCGCTTTTCGCCTTGAGCGATGCGGCGTATTTTACTCAGATTGTCAATCAATACTACGGATTGGATATCCAATTTGAACGATACGACCAATTCTACCTTCGGGAATTCCAGCGAATCATAACCGAGCCGGAAAAGGTGAAACAGCTGCTCTCCCTTAGCACGCTCAGCGCGAATTTCGGGATATTGGCGCCACTGTCATTGCTGGGCTGGATATGGGGACGGAAAGAAAGCCGGGCATTGGTATTTTATCTTTTATGTATTTGGATTCAGATACTATTTGCCTTTATGACATCACGCCTGGTTTTCTTCGCTTTTCCGGTGTTTTTACTTTTGAGCGGTGAGGCGGCAATCCGTATTCAAGAATTACACAAACCGTATCGCTATTCATTCCTAGCCGCCCTGGCTATTTTCAACGGTTTCTGGACGGCTACCATTTGGATGGGTGTGGGATTGAGCATGGTACTGCTCTTGTTTCTCCGGCTTCATAACCGCCCTCTACTTCGTGTCGACAGTCAAACGCTTTCTCCTCACTCAGAACCGCCGCAAAATACTTTGCGCTGGCTTCGCGTTGGCTTGCATCCACTCAATGTGGGTATCGTGCTGCTCGTTTTTCTCAACCTCACGCTTATCTATACGTCCCGCCCCACTCTAATTGGCAGAATGCAGGAATGGCTGCCAAAATTAAAACCTGTGGAAGTATTCAATCCCCATTCCGGCGAGGCAGTGTATATCGGCCAGGCCGAGATCAATACCGTCCGGTCTTTTGATCGGAAATTGTACAGTTATAAAACGCTGCCTGAAAAAGCTCCGGAATCCTATATTCTCATCCCTGCTCGTCATCCGATTTTCAGAAATAATAAAAAAATTGTAACCATTCTCTTTACTTATCCGACGAAACCGACCCAGATTTTTGCTGGCGTAACCCGGCCTTTCGAAGATGGCAGTGGAATCTTGTTGGAAGATAACGTTACCGGAAAACGCCAAAATATTCTGGAACCGCAATTGAACAAGTTCAATAAATCACTTCCGTTTTACCTTCATTTCCCGACACCGAAAAAGGATATTCTGTTTTTTCGTATTCGACAGGGTGTGTTGTTGATCGATGTTTTTTTCTTCGAATGCGAACAATATATTCGATTTGAACGATATTTACATATCGATCCAAGTGAAGTCTAAGCATTCATGAATAGAGATAAATTCATTCGATTCTATCTTTATTCACAAACTGTAATCCCGATTTATTGTTTTCCCGTATTTGTAAATGTGATATTCCCAGTGTGTAATGCTTGTTTTCATCCACAGCAGTTGGTACGATTATTTGAATCAAAATAAAATGGAACACTGGCAACGTGCCGGTTTCTATATTCATGCCGGCATGATGCCGGCGTTACATTCTCCAAAACGATAGGACATGAGAATGCCAAGAACATTGATTACCGGAGGGGCAGGTTTTTTAGGATCGCATCTCGCCGATGCGCTGTTGAAACGGGGACATGAGATTATTTGCATCGACAATTTAATCACCGGCAGCTTGTCGAATATTGAACATTTGTATGGACGGAATGATTTTCATTACATCAATCACGATGTGACGAATTATATCTATGTGCCGGGAGAGGTGGACAATATTTTGCACTTTGCTTCGCCGGCCAGCCCTATCGATTATTTGAAACTGCCCATTCAAACCCTGAAAGTCGGTTCACTCGGAACACACAAAGCGCTGGGTCTGGCCAAAGAGAAGAGAGCACGGTTTCTTCTCGCTTCGACATCGGAAGTCTATGGAGACCCGCTCGTTCACCCGCAACAAGAAGATTATTGGGGCAACGTCAATCCCATCGGCCCGCGCGGTGTGTACGATGAAGCAAAACGCTTTGCGGAAGCCATGACGATGGCGTACAACCGCTACCACGGTGTCGATACACGCATTGTGCGGATTTTCAACACCTATGGACCGCGTATGAGGGTGGAGGACGGCCGAGTCGTTTCGACTTTCATTGCCCAAGCATTGAAGAATGAGCCGTTGACGGTATTCGGCGATGGGAATCAAACCCGCTCCTTCTGCTTCGTATCCGATGAAGTAGAGGGGATTATTCGTTTGCTCGAATCCGAAATGAGCACCCCGGTGAATATCGGCAATCCATCGGAACGAACTGTCATCGAATTGGCGGAAATGATCTTGGAATTGACCGGATCCGCTTCAAAGATCGTGCACAAACCCCTGCCCGAAGATGATCCCAAAGTCCGGCAACCAAACATCGATTTGGCCAAAAAGACCTTGAATTGGGAGCCAAAAGTCTATATCCGCGACGGACTGACAAAAACGATCGAATATTTCAAATCGATCTTGTTTTCCGAAGTTCGATAAGCCATATTCCCCCACTGCTTTTTCGAATGTCTTCCCGCTGAATTCCTTTCTGTTTATCAAATCCCACCCGTTTCGCTTTCTCAATAAGTTCATCGAACCGGTTTGCCGGAAAGACAAGATACATGCGTCCATTTGGATGTAAATGAAGATGTGCGAAAGCAAGCAAAGCATCAAGGGGGAGGACAGCATCCTGCCGTGCATATTTGCGGTTAGAATGGGGAGACAATCTGGATTTCCTGCGATCAAAAAATGGAGGATTACTGATCACCACATCGAACTCTTGTTCGAAATGTTGACACTGGGCAGCATCGTACACGAGAAAACGAATAGGAATGGAGCAATCGGGGTATTGTTCACGAAATATAGGTAGAAAGGTATGTGCTTCCTCAATGACTTCGGGAACGATGTCGATTCCCACGATTTCGATGCAATCCTTATATTTTCGGGCAAGGTAATAGGCGAGATATCCTTTTCCACAGCCGATATCCAATATTCTTTCCCCTCGTTGAACTTCGGCAAATTCCACTAATAGTTGGCTTTCAATGGAAGGCCGGAGACAGTCTAGGAAATCAAAGGGGGAGATCTTTTCAGCGGTCATCGCATCTAAGATGCCGGCAGGATGCCGGCGTTACATTATGGGCGCGTTGTTTAGGCCAAGCCGCGGGAGGCTAGTTCTTTGGCCGCTTGTTCGAATTTGTCTTCCGCTTCGACAGTTTGGGACCACTGGACGAGTTCTTTCATGCCTTCTTCAAGAGTGACCTTGGGTTGAAATCCAAGCCGAGAGTGGATTTTGGAAATATCAGCGTAGCTGTGACGTGTATCTCCTTTGCGGTATTGCTCGGTGAGTGTCGGCTCAATCGAAGAATTCAATACTTTTGCCAAGAGAAGCGCAACATCTTTCACCGTTGTGGGTTTTCCATCCCCTACATTAAAAACCTCATAATTCGCTTTCTCACTTTCCATCGCCAATAGATTGGCCTGGACGATATCGTGAACGGAAATGAAATCGCGGGTCTGCAAACCGTCTTCATAGATCACAGGAGAATTACCATTCGCCAAGCGGCTCATAAAGATTGCCAATACACCCGTATAAGGATTCGAAAGAGATTGGCGCGGACCATAGACATTGAAATATCGGAGTGCAACAGTAGGGAGATTATAGGTTCGCCCGATGTTCAGCACCATTTCTTCCTGATCGCGTTTGGTCATGGCATAAATGGCACGGCAATCCATGGGCGTGCTTTCCGGAGTGGCGACCGGCTTCATAACAGCTCCACACTGCGGACATTCGTGCTCCCAGCGTTTCTGTTGGAGTTGCTCTTCGGAGCGGAAATCCGGCTTGATCCTACAATGTTCGGGGCATTCGCAGCATCCTTCGCCGTAACTGGATTGCGAAGCAGCCACGATCAGTTTTTGAACGGAATGCTTGGTATTGACCAAGAGATCGAGCAGATTGGCGGTTCCACAGGTATTCACATCGACATAATGACGAATAAGATATTGCGACTGCCCCATGCCGACAGCGGCGGCTTCATGGAACACAATTTCACAACCATCCAACGCTTTGTTCAACATCTCGGAATCGCGTACATCGCCTTGGATAAACTCGGCTTCCGGATTCAAGTAATCCGGTTTTGCTTCATTCGGATGAACTTGCGGATCGAGATTGTCCAAAATACGAACAGAATGTCCACGGCGCACCAATTCATCGACGATAAACGAGCCAATAAATCCGGCTCCACCCGTTACTAAAATCTTCATCAATCTCTCCTTTTATTTTCATCGAATCAAAAAACAATCCACTCAAAGAGATATATAATACTTACAGAGTTATGTTTATGAAACTTGTATGAACGGAAATTGTTGATGACAATTACCTTTATCAGAACCAGTAGGAGTTTGACCCGTGTAGGAAACCATACCCCAACGGGGTTAAAGAAGATAGCCAGTGGGCAACGCCCCTGGTAATTTACGTATATCGATAAATTCCACCCTGAAGGGGTGACAGAAAATAGCTGTAAATCCCCCATCTCTCCATGTCCCCCATTTCCTTTCTTTCCGAAATGTTTTACGATTTACAGTACTGTCACTCGATCCTTGTTTAATCCCACAGGAATGGCAGTAGGTAGACGGGAATGTAAATCCCCGATCCTTATATTTCAGGGAGGAACCCACTCATGCCGATAAACCGCCGATTCTTCATTCAATCCACCGTTGCAACTGCAACGGCTGCCTTTTCCACCGCTTCGGAAAAACCCACCGTCAAACACTATGTCCGTTTTCGCACTCAAAGAAGAATCGCCTACGGGCTGCTCGAAGGTGAAAACGTCCGCGAACTGAAAGGGAACCTATTCCGTGAACCGACACCGACTGAAAAAACATATCCACTCACCGAAGTGAAATTGTTGTTTCCCTGCCGTCCCTCCAAAGTCCTGGCTTCCGCCGGAAATTACACCAGCCACCGCGGAGACATGCCCAAACCCGATCATCCTGAACTGTTCATCAAAGCTCCCTCCGCCTTGATCAGCCCCGCTGAAACCATTGTCATCCCACCCGGAACAAACGACGTCCATTACGAAGGAGAACTGGTCGCCATCATTGGCAAAAAAGCGAAAAACGTCTCCCCGGATGAAGCGCGTCAGTGCATCTTCGGCGTCACCTGCGGAAATGATGTCAGCGCCCGCGACTGGCAGCAAAACGACGTGCAGTGGTGGCGTGCCAAAGCGAGTGATACATTTGCGCCTCTCGGTCCCTCGATCGCCGCCGGCGTGAACTATGATGATCTGCTGCTTACCACTCGGCTCAACGGCGAAGTCAAACAACAACAGCGCACCAGCGACTTAATCTTCGACGTCCCCACTCTCGTCAGCTTCGCCAGCCGGCACATGACGCTTCTCGCCGGCGATCTCCTTTTCACCGGCACCCCCGGCCAAACCAGCGCCATGAAATCCGGCGATGTTGTAGAAGTGGAAATTGAAAAAATTGGGATATTGAAAAACACAGTAGCATAATTCCTAAAACAAAGCTAACGTGGCGGAAATCGCATATACAATTCGACAACGATCTCAGACGTAATGCGAAATCCTGCTCGTCACGAAGGCTCCCCTCATTGACTCATTATTAATAATAGAAAAAATAGAAAAAATCCCCGATTTCACACGCCGATGATCAACGGTTGAATTTGTCTTTCACACCACTGATAAAGCGCGCCATCCTTCTCGTCGATGATGTATCCTCTTTGGGTTCCACTTCAACATCCACGGGCTCGGCCGGCATTTTTCCCTCTTTATCAAGTTTGTTCATTTCTTCCATATTTTTCACGACATCCTGCATGGCAGTAATCGTCGACCACACTTCTTGGAATTGTTCCCGCCGCTTCTCGACTTTGTTTTTCATTTTTTCAACCGCTTCGTTCATTGAATTTTTGGCTTTGATTAACAAATCAATATTGAGTTCCATGGAACTATCAATTTCCAAAGCGTCCTTCTTATCACCGGTCAAGGCTTTCAACACTTTATTCATTTCAGCAAGATCAAAGGCGGTTCTATCTTTCTTTATTTCATTAAATGTAACATCGACATATCCTGAAGCACATTGCTCGAATTGATCTCCTAACTCGATCTCCTTTCCATACACTTTATGCAATACATTCAGTTGATCGATCACCCACTTCAAATATTCAATCACATACGTTCTACCGATCGGGCTTTGAACGGACTTCTTTTGTTTCTTCAAATCCGCAATTTTCTCTTTATACTCTTCCAGTTTTACCGTGGCGCGCGCACATATTCTCTCTTGTTTCTTGATAAACGAATGTTCGCGGTTCCAATCATCCGAATCAAAAAGATTAAAAGGCGTGGAATGAAGACAATCGATAATCAATTTCGACTGTTCCGTAGAGGCAATACATTCTTTCCACCGCTGATTTTCGTGAACGGTTATACTCGCGAACATACGGCCGGCATTGTCGAGTGAATCGCGAAAATTCTTTCGTACTTTCATTTCTGCCAGGACAGCCGCCATATCGGTTAAAATCAACCGGCCTTCCTTACAGGCCATCATCACCTGATGTTTGTCCACACCAGGATTTTGCCGTAAATATTCTTCAACCAAAGCGTTCGTTATCTCTTCTTTGGCACGTTCATACCGTTCACTCATTCGGCGCTAAACCTTTCATCCGGTAACATGCTGAAAAAAATGACACCTTATGCAAAATTACACACAAAATTTACATTTCGCTTTGCAAATGATCAAGTTTCTTGAAATCTTCTGGATACTTTTTTCGATATATCAACAAGTTAGAATCATAGTCCCAATCATTTCACAGTATACCATTCATATTAAAGCATAATACCAATAGAGAGAAAAATATACAATCCTTTACATAAATCTAGATCTTTTTCGGTAACATCCCATCAAACCTTTACACGATTTAACCATAAAACATTCCTCTTGGGTTGTAACCAAATCAAGCATGAGCATTCTCCATCAATATTGTGGTGCAGACCTCTGGTCTGCACATGAAACGCACAGACCAATCAATTCCAGAAATATCTCCCAAAAGGGTAAAATTTTTCCGGCATGTATGATAAGGTCTTCTACGGATAGTCTCAAATTCTCTCAACAAGAATCTTTATTTCTGTAATTATAAAGAAAGGAATAAAACCATGGAAAAAATCCTCATCCTTGGATGCAAAAAAACGATGGATGATATTTGTATCGCTTGTTCTCGCTGTAATGTAGGTTTCAACCGGAAAGACGGTGAATTCTCCCGCTATACGGAAACTGATGCCGAGTTGATTGGTATTTTGAGTTGCGGTGACTGCCCCGGCGGAGCAACCGTGAACCGTTTGATCCAACTCAAGCTATGGAATACTCCAATGAACGAATTACCAACCAAAATTCACATCGCTCCCTGCATTTTAAATGGCTGCCCCTACAAAGACAAACTGCTCGAAGCGGTAAAAAATAAAGCCGGTATTGAAGTCATTGAAGGCACCCATCCTTACAAACCCGATACAATCTTTTAAGCACCGATCCCGGCAATCCAATAAACGATTCCGATCAGAATCCCAACACACATCCAAGCAACAAGAAACCCGATAATCCCCGTCCGGCTGGGAACGGGTATCTCGAAATCGGGATGAGAAATCATTTTCCGAACCGCTTCCGGCTGTGAATCCTCCGGAACGGTAAAAGGTTCGGTCGGATTTTCATCCTTCGCAATCGGTGTGCGCAAACAGCGATAGAGGCGGTCCAATTTTTCGGAATCGGTACGGGTCGTGAAACAACTTACCACGAGCATCGTGATCAAACCCACCGAGAGATAAATCAACATTTGTACAGGAAGCCGAAGCATCCCATCGTACACACAAAAAGCAGGAAAATAGCGCACCGCAAATTCATTGACATCGAACACAAAAGAAAACACATTCGCCGTCACCAACACGAAAAAGAACGCCACCACCGTCGATGCCCACGCTGCCGCAGTCGTCGCCCTGCGCCAGAATAAACCGACCCAAAACGCAATCCCCATCACCGCCTGAATTTTCCAAAACGTTTCCAAACCGTGAATGACACTTTCAAGAAAGAAAGCATAAAACACACTCGCAGCGACAATCACCCCGGAAATCATCCGCCCCACATACACATAATGTTTCTGGGATCTTCCTTGCGCCACATAAGGACGATAGATATTTTCCGTAAACAATGCAGAAGACGCCACCATCATCGCATCACAGGAAGACATAACGGAAGCAATCATCGAAGCAATGAACAAACCGATCAATCCAGGCGCCACAAGAGGAAGCAGATCACGCGCCATCAGACCGTATGTCTGATCGATTTGAGCCGCATCAGTCATCCCCGGATACAACGCCACTGCACAAAGACCGGTCAAAGTCCACGCCACCGTACAAAGCCGCTTCAGCATATTTCCATAACAAAAACCGACCCGATTATCCATCTCGGTACGCCCGGCCGCACAATTTGACATCACATGCGGCTGCGTAACGATCCCGACCAACGCATTGAGAGCAATCACGGCAATATAAAAAGCGGTAATATCTCCCGGGGCTACCAGCGCAAACATTTCAGGACTTTGAATTGTTTGCCGCAGCCCGGTCATCCCGCCAACCGTCTGTAAAGCAAAAGGCAGCACAATGAAAGACAGAATAATGGTCAAAATTCCCTGAATAAAATCCGTAATAATCGCCGCCCGCAACCCTCCGGCGATCCCATATGTGACGAACAAAACCGTCATGATCGCCACCGCCCACACCTCGTTGATGGATTCACCGGTCACGGCAACAATCATCGCTCCCGAACCTTTCAACATCGTTGCCATTGTGACCACCAACTGAAAAATCCCAACAATGGCAAACAGAGAAGCGACGGATTTGGCATAACGCAGTTCAAAATAATCCCCCGTCGTCAACGCCCGCATCCGCCGGAAAATCGGAGCGATGAGCCAATAAAAAGGCGTGGCAAACAACCACAGCCATTGATACCATATCCCCGATAATCCGTTGGTATACGTTTTCGACGCCACAGAAACCGCTTGATCCGAATGCGTTCCCGCTCCGAACGCAAAGAAAACCATAAACGCCTTCCCAAAGCGCCTTCCTCCCATGAAAAAATCCACGGTATTCTTCACACGCCGGGCCGCCCACACTCCCAATACCGTGATCCCAACCAAATATACAATGAGAACGATCCAGTCTAATAAACCGAGTCCAAGGATGGTACTACCCTCCTTTTCAATTTTTTATAAAAAATCCCCAATTAAAAAAACATCTTTCTTTATGATGCCATAGCAAAAAGAAAAATTGTGGTGCGGACATTCTGTCTACACAATATCTACTAGTTCCAAATGGAAATCAAACTTTTTATCGCCGTATCCTTTATGGATACCTTCCTTTATTCGTCCAAATAATCCATCCCTCCGAAGTCAATCCATTACTCGGATCGAACACACGGTCCTTTGGATCCTCCGGCTGCCCCCCATAAGCGGGATTGTTCGCCGCAAGTAAATAATCAGGCCACGGCGCTCCGATCGTGTTGGCCGGACCGGGGGAAAAATAATACCACGTGAAACCGACATCGTAAGCAAATTGGTAATTCCCCGCACGCCAATCCGGATTTACCATACAATTATAGGTATAGGAACTACGATTGGTATCGGATTCCGCCGTTCCATATTGCGAAACCATAAAGGGATCCAACGGGAGAGAGCCGACATAGGAAACAGGTGTTGTCAATTGCAGCAACGCTTGCCGCTGTCCATGCGGCCATAGACCAAGCGACATGCCTTCCAACGAACCGATCGGAGGCCGCCCATTATCATTGGAATACATGCTGATCGCGGTACTCAGGTTTCGCATATCCGCCCAAACCCTCGATAATTTGGCGCGAGTTTGAGCATTGATGAAATTAGGCACGGCAATAGCAGCCAAAATACCGATAATGGCTACGACAATCAACAATTCAATCAAAGTGAATCCTTTTGTTTTCATCAGATAGACCTTGTTTTCACTACTGATTTGATACAGAAAGGATCATCCAATAAATTTCAATAGAAATCAAGTTTCTCGTGTGGAAAAGTCGCCTTTTAAATGATCATCCACCCCATGAAATCACAATCCCATCAATTCGATAGTAACAAATAGAATTCACAAAAAAAATGGGTGAGAACTCCAAAAACATTGGTAACCCTTGCTATTTGTCCCCGAATAGTAGAAACCAACTATCTGGAGCCTCACCCTTTGAAATAATTAGATCGCATGATCTAATTACTCAGAGCACTATTATTTATTATAGCAAAATAAATACCAATCATCAGTAGTAAACTCTGCTTTGCCATTTTTTCCCCATTTCCGCAAAAATATATTCCTTCCTTAGATACAAGTACTGTAAATTCAAATAGATAAGCAGACAACACCAAAGGAGTATCCGCAAAAGTATGAATCATTCCCAGAAACAGGAAAAAAATATCTATGCAAAACGACACCATCTTTTTCCAAGATTGAAAATTTTCAACCTTGATCTTGATAAATATGCATTTTTTTACAGATCAGAGAATATGCAGTATCTATTTTCTTTCCTTCCAAGGAGTATTATCATTCCCTACATGTTGACTTTTCCGATCGGAGGTTACTGACTCGAATGCGCGCGATCCTTCTCGCAGGAGGCCAAGGACGAAGATTGTATCCCTATACGCTCGTGCTCCCTAAACCGCTGGTACCCATCGGTGACATGCCGATTATCGAATTAGTGGTACGCCAACTAGCCGCTCATGGTTTCCATCATATAACCATCGCTGTTGGCTATCACGCCGATTTGATCATGGCTGTTATGGGAGACGGAGGAAAATGGGGAATCAAAATCGATTATTCCCTCGAAGACCGCCCCCTGAACACAATCGGTCCCCTAAAATTGATTCAAAATTTGGACAACCCCTTTCTCGTGATGAATGGCGATCTGCTGACCGATCTGAATTACCGGACTCTATTCAACACTCACCTCGACAACCAAACAATCGCCACGGTCGCCACCTGCAAACGGCATGTCCGTTTGCCGCTCGGTGTTCTATCCTATCAAAAAGAAAACAACAATGCATTCATGACATCCTTCCAGGAAAAACCGGAATTCGATTACAATGTCAGCATGGGAATCTATGTTTTCAATCCCGCGATCGTGAATTTCATTCCCGACAATGTACCGTTTGGCTTCGATCAACTCATGCATTGCCTCTTGGAACAAAAAAAGAAAGTCGCAGTCTATGAATTCTCCGGCCATTGGCTCGACATGGGAACACCGGAAGACCTGGATCGCGCCGTAGAAGAATTCACCACCAATAGAGAACGATATCTACCACAATGACAAACTGGAAAATCCCCCTTTTCATCCCCGATATTACCGGCGCCGACATTCAAGCGGCAACGGAACCGATTCGTGACAACTGGCTCACCATGGGAGATAAAACCCGGCAATTCGAAGAAGAATTCGCCCACCGAATCGGAGCGCAATATGCAGTAGCGGTGTGCAATGGAACAGCCGCCTTACACCTGGCTTTATCCGCTCTCCGCATTCAACCCGGTGATGAAGTCCTTCTCCCTTCCCTGACATTCGTCGCTTGTGCAAATGTCATCGAAGCTCTGGGAGCGAAACCGGTCTTCGTAGACCTGCATAGTGAAGAAGATTGGACGATTTCACCGGAAGACCTCGAACGAAAATTGACAGAAAAAACACGAGCCATCCTCGCTGTCCATTATGCGGGATTTCCATGCCATATGGATGATCTATTGGCGATTGCCACGAAGTACAATCTATCGGTCGTGGAAGATTCTGCGCATGCTTTGTTTTCTTATCAAAAAGGAAAAGCCTGTGGAACCCTCGGAGATATCGGCTGCTTCAGTTTTTTCAGCAATAAAAACATGACCACCGGAGAAGGCGGAATGGTCATCACACAAAATGAATCCCTTGCAGAACGGATTCGGCTGATGCGTTCCCACGGAATGACCACCCTCACTCTCGACCGGCATCGCGGCCATGCTTTTTCGTATGATGTTATGGAATATGGCTATAATTATAGAATTGATGAGATACGCAGCGCACTCGGATACAGCCAATTGCAACGGCTGGAATCCAATGGAAACCGCCGAAAAGAAATCTACCGTCTCTATCTCGAGCAATTACAAGAAATGGGTGAAATACAAATTCCATTTCTGAATAGGACGGAAGATATCGGGTACCATATCTTCCCTATATTATTGAAGGATCCCAACCGGCGTGAATCATTTATGCAGGGAATGAAAAAAGACGGAATCCAAACTTCCATTCATTACCCCCCGATCCATTGGTTCTCCGTGTACAGCGAATTCCGAGATTCAGCCAATTGCCCGATGACGGAAAAAATATCCAATGGAGAAGTGACCCTGCCATTTTATCCCGGCATGTCCGACGACGAGGTTATCACTGTCTGCGAGGCGGTTAAACGGAACATAGTTATTTCCCGGCAATAATCAGATCCATCCGGCGGCTGACTTCACGAAGATAGTCTTCATCCCCTGCCCTCAGTTCAGCGGTTGGGTAAAAGATATCGTGGTACTCGCCAAAACAGCGGTGGAAGTATGAAGAAAATCTCTCCGGTTGAGCGACATGATCATGATTCCCCTTCATTTATGTATATATTCTTGATTCATTGTTTATCGATTCAGGAAAGATGTCCAGATGGAGTTTGCAATCAATAGCAGGGATATCAAGAAATGAGCACCGACTCGAATTGTCTTCCTGAAATCCTGTTTAAATCAAAATCTTTGAATGCCGATTCAATGGTTATTTCTTCACGAGCCAATTTCAGCAAATCATCCGTGATTTCCGCCCCTGCCCAAGACAGAATCGTTTCAGCACGCGCTTCTTTGACATTTACGGCCGGAACTTTCATATTCCCTCGAAAAACAAGCATTTTGCGAATGATTCGCGACGCTTTTTTGATTTGCTTGGGATCCCAGGTACTCTCATGTGCCCAGGGAGTCGTAGGTTTAGGAACAAAGGGTGAGACGGATACAGTAATTCTTCCTCCGCCATTCCCGGAAAAAATATCTCCAATCGTTTCCGAAAATTGAATGATATCCGCCGCCTCATCCCTGGGATCCACACCCGGCAATCCGATAAGAAAATAGAGTTTCAAACTCGGAAATTTTCTTTTCCCCGCCCATTCCGCCAGACGAAAATATTTTTCGTCTTTTACCCCTTTCAACATGTTCTTACGGGTTGCAATCGAACCGGTCTCCGGCGCCACGGTAATGTTGTGCTGCCCACCCTCCTTCAATAAATCCAAAAATCGCTCCGTGATTTTTTCCGCCCGCAAAGATGAAGTGGATACCTGTTTCCCCCGCCGGACCAACCACTCGGTTACATCCTCCACTTGAGGATGATCGGCGACAGCCGCTCCCAGGAGTCCAACTTTGTGATAGTCGTTCTTATATTGATCAAGCACTTCGATCAACGAATCGTAACTACGATAGCGTCCGGAACCATTCATGTAATGAACAATACAAAAACGGCATCGATAGGAACACCCCCGGGACATCTCCAACAAAAACGCGCCGCCGAATTCGTCGTGTTTCGGTAGAATCACGGTATGGCATGGATAATGATCCAGCGATTTCAGTGCAAAAGATGAAGCGATCGTCTGTAAATAATCGCCATGGATAACAGGAACATAAACATGAGGGAGTTCAGTCAGCGTTTCAAGAATTTCATCGCGGGAACAATCCTTTTTCTGTGTAATCACTTGACTGATGGCTTCAACCAGAGTCTCTCCCTCTCCCAACACAATCACATCGGCGATGCGCTCCAAAAGACGTGGATTGGCAGTTGCCGCCATCCCACCGAAAATGAGAATAGGCGATTCTTCCGTTCGCTGCTCGGCGAGAGGAGGAACACCACCGCAGAGCAGCATCTTGATGAGATTCAAGATATCCAGCTCGAAAGTATAGGTCACCGCGATCACCGGAAACCGGAACAGCGGAGTTCGGTTTTCAACACTCTGCGTTTCTCTTCCTTTTTTATCGAAAAAAATCCGCTCCACCGATACCCCCGATTCACGAAACAACCGGTAAATTTGCTGATACCCCAAACTGGCGATACCGACGGAATACACATTGGGATAGATCAATCCAACCGGCCCATGCGGCGCCTGTGGATAGGCCATCAAATGTTTTTCCGATGCGATTTGGTCTAAAAAGTTCATACAATCCTATTCAATCTAAAAGATATTTCTCTTCATTATCTCTGCAATCATTAAAGGGGGAAGTGTATACTCCGTTGTGGGGTACCAAGTGAAAAGGCGCAGGATTCCGGCAAGACGCCAGCCAGCCCTTGAGCAAACAGTCTTATCAACAGTATCATATATATAGAAAAAAAGGCTCGAATGAAAAGCGAAAAGGGAAATGATATGCCTTTAGAATTTGCCACAAAAAGAGTTCCGCTTTCCTATGACCGGGATGGTGTGATTCGCGTGGGAAATACACGAGTCACTTTAGATATTGTCGTGGAAGCATTCCAGTCAGGTGCTACAGCCGAAGAAATTGTTCAGCAGTATCCTTCCTTGCAATTACCGGACGTATACCAGGTAATTGGATATTATCTGCGGCAATCCGCAGAAGTAGAAAAATATTTGCGTCATCGACAAGAACAATCCGATACAATTCGTACCCAAAACGAATCCCGCTTCGATCCACAGGGTATTCGTGACCGTCTATTAGCCCGGCGTATCTCTTCATCAGAGTAGCCTATGATCCTTTTCGCTGCCGATGAGAATTTCAACAATGACATATTGCGCGGGGTAATCCGCAGTAAGTTTTATAATTGCCTGAGTAAATGATGAATGATTATCGGAATCACTGCAAAGGATGATACATTTCAGAATATAGAAACAAAGAGTTTATAATAAACAAGAAATATATAATTGCAAATAATTTAGTAATTCCCCAAAATAACATTTTTGATGCACCATATTTATAAGCCGCAAAATTGAATTCTATAGTTTCATCATCAAGTTCAACTTTTCCGGATTTGGCTAAGTTCAAACTTCCTTGAGCAAGGTTTATTTTTATATTACCACTATTATAATATTTTTTTTCTAGCTGGAGTGCATAAGCAATAAAATAACTTTTATATTTGTCATTACGACATAAAAAGAAACTATAAACAATACACAAAAATATACTTACAAATGATATAGCAATCACTAATATGTATTGTTTTGAAACAAATAGGTGAGTAATTGCCCCAAACATGATTCCATTTGTAACCATCATTACAGCAATCATTGACCATATACTCATATCAGTTTGACACCACAATTGAATGGCTGAACTGTAACCAATTTGAGCAGCATATTTCTCGTCAGAATTGATATTGTTAATTGCACATTTTGTATCTTCGCCACTAGACATAATCAATTTCTCCATATGAAAATAAAACTCAAATAACATACTGATTATTATTGATTAATTGTTTTTCTCCATCCAGCGCCCCTCAACCATACTCATACACCGGCACATACCTATCCGGCTCCCTATCCTGCCGCATCAATCCTTCAAGATACCGGATCGTCTCCGGCGCCAAAAGCACATCGTAACACACATCGCATACTTCCGCAGGAATATTCTCGAAAACAAGAATCTCCGAACCCCGTTTGACCGTATGAATAATCCGCTGACGCTCATAGTGCCCTGGACATCCCCGAATACCACATTTCATTTTGTTTTTCCTCTCTCAAAAGGGTAATTCCATTTTTTATAGCCGATTCGCATATTACCCTTCCATCGCAGGCACCAACCGAATGTCTACCCGTTTTTTCAGAGCGGTCGCGATCCGTTGCAGCATAGAAAGGGAATCCCCTTCATAATCAGTATTCTCCAACTCTACTATAACCTCGGAGGGCATCCCTACTAAATCCGCCAACTGATCCTGTGTTAAACCGGCTTCCACCCGAGCGTCATGAATGGCTTTGCCGATCAACAGGTTTTTATATGTTTCCTGGACATCATCCTCAAATCCGGGATATTTCTTATCGAATTCTTTGATCATTTTTCCAAGTGCATCCGTTCTCATTCAATCCCCTTATGTCTTCAGCCTTCATTTCTCCACAACACCACTCACCGCATCCACAATCAATTGATTCACACTCTTCCCCTGCCGCACGGCGGTTTGGGCAGCCCTTGCATGCAGCTCCGGCGGCATGCGTAAGTTGAACTTACCGGAAAACGGTCTTTGCGGCTCAATTCCTTCATTTTCACATTGTTCGAGATATTCATCAACCGAATCCTTGAAGGCTTGTTCCAATTCCTCCACACATGTTCCTTCAAACATAATGCAATCCTGGATACCGGCCAGTTTTCCGCAAAAGCATTTGTCGGACGCACTGAATTGGGGGATCGCGTAATATCCTTTATATTTCAACATATTACCAATAGGATGAATGGTTTCCTTATTTTTCATGTTTCATACTTTCTGGCGTCATTCCGATCTGTTTGAGGAATTTTCGGAGGTTGTCAACGGCATACGTTTTCGTTTCTTTTTGCGGATGGGGACGATGAAACATGATTCTTCCACTTGACGACTGAAATGTGATTCTTGAACCACGCCCCTCAATTTTCCTGAAGCCTAAGGCATACATCATATTTTCGATATCTTGAAATTCGATATCGGTTCGCGTCGGCTGCTCAAAAATCCGCTTCAGTATTTTGAATTGTTTTTTATTCATAGATTCTGCATATGCTTACAGGATACCCAATTTTGGGGCCAATGTCAAACAGAAATTTCTAATTAGTACCGATTGAAAGACTCATCTCTTTCGCCGTATCTATTCAATCACTTCTCCCGCAGGCCGCTCCGTTTCCCAATCCACCTCACAAGCATCTAACCGCTGATCAAATTCAGCCTTTTGCTCATCAGCAATACTATCCTACAAATCCTCCACAAACCGAATTCGTTCATCCAATGAAATTTCTTCTAATGTACTTCTCATCCTATTCTCTAATCCTTGTCTCATTTTTTTCGTGTATATCATCCCCTTCGTGCTTTCGTGATTCAACCAACTCACCATAAAAATGAAAGCCCCCCTCCAACCCAATCCTGAAAATCCTACAATCCTGGCCAATCCCGATTCAGACAATCCCACCCGCAAAAAAATATTTAAAAAACCCTCCCTATCCCTACTCTAACTTCCACAAAACCAAATAGTTACTTTCTCAAAAAAAATATACCCCATTAATTAGATCCCCCAAAATGCGGAACTCTTCCTAATTAGTAGAGGGACGTAACACTTTTCTCGGCCGAGAACCGTTACATCCGAACCAAGACTACAACCGGAAATCCGATCTGTTGGAGAATATATTTTTCTCTCCGACAACCCGCCCCGGTTCAGCGGGCCAAAAAGGATTTCCAATGGCTGTCCGTAGGGGCAACGGCTGTCCGTAGGGGTAGCAAGGGCAAGTTCCATCTGCCCTTGCGTCAAAGCACCCATGCAAGAACCAAGGTGCCCACCCTTCAGCCTTCAGCCTACCACCTTCAGCCTAAAAAAACCGAGTGCATCACGATGAACTCCGGCTTCGTTCCCCGGAACGAACCATCCTGCGATGCCAACCCCGGTTCTCCGTTGGCGTAAGGTATCCAAATGAAGACACCGGCGATACCGCGTGCGTATCCGAATGGCCTCGCAGGTTCAAACCGTAGTCGCCGCCCTCCGTTGGGCGCCCAACTTTAAAAATTAATAAAAGAAAAGGAGAAAGTAAGCCAGTCAAATGAACAAAAACATCGAGGAACCCAAATGCTGACCGAAAATAGCATAATCATGCCGGTCTTCCCTTGAATTTGGAGGAGTCGAACCTGCATCATTGCCCGAGAATGCCAATATCCGGCAAAGACTCATTTTTCCCAACGACACAATTGCACCTATTGGCCAATAACAAGAACTAACCCTCTCTAAACCTATGATATTATCCTACAGCCATCATCCTTCCCCGCCTTTTCTCTCAACTGCGATTTATGATAAGGTAAAACAGATTCGTATTGCACTATGTTCAGTTCCAAATCGAAAAAAAATAAAGGAATCGATCATGAACAAGGATCCAATCAAACGCCGTACTTTCCTACATACTCTTTCAACCGGACTCGCTGGTACTGTCACCGGAAGCATGATGAGCCGGTCGGCCCAGGCATTCGTTCCCGTCAAGATCACGGAACCGTTTCACGGCGCTATCCTGAACCGCAACCATGGAAAAGAAACGGATACCGGCCTGCAAATTCAAATCTCCGGCCGCGCCTCATTGCGGGATCACGTAATCGTAAACGGGACACGGGCAAGGCGAGAAGGAGAACGCTTCCTTTCCGAACTCACTCTCAAAAACAGAGAAACCGAGATCAATAACGCGCCCATAGAAACTGTCGAACCGACTCTATCCGCCTTGGCAAACGATCCAAATCAAAGTGAAATCATGGATTTGTTCACCCACGAACAATATTTCTGGCCGTTCTATAAAAATTATATACCCGATCACGCAGACCGGCTGGACACAGCGATTCGATGGGTATCGGAGAATGGATACAAACCGGTCTTTTATCATGAAGGATTCTTGGGGATTGACTAAACATGAACAAAGTAATCAGACATCCTTTTTCATTCGCGGGTAAAGCAGGCGTCCACGAGATGAAACGAGCACCCTCTATCAATGAAACTCTTCGCTTTTTCGCTGCGGATGAAATCCAACTACAAAAATTCAAACAAATGAACACCCACGTCAGTTACTGGTTGATCAAGCAATAAAGATAGAAAAATATCCATTTTCTCATCACTTAGACTTGATATTCATTTCAAAAAGAACCGATGTAAGCCTAGAAAAACGAGAGAGTTGGAAATTATATCAAGATTATTATTGACATTCTATTTCAACACAAAAAATCAAAAAGATAGATAGTTTTACCTATAGACTTTTTGAAACTCTGGTATAATTGTGGTCGGTACACAAAAACGAAACGGTTGTGATGTGGGTAACAAGGGCAAGAGCACTCTACCCTTGCGACCGGATAACCGGGTGCGGGTACCAAGGGCAAGCGCAGTCTGCCCTTGAATCCGAGTAACCGGGTACCAAGGGCAAGCGTAGTCTGCCCTTGAATCCGAGTAACCGGGTACCAAGGGCAAGCGTAGTCTGCCCTTGAATCCG
>CAYPPG010000015.1:0-67737 GCA_964412555.1 uncultured bacterium | reverse complement strand
TCTGCCCTTGAATCCGTGTAACCGGGTACCAAGGGCAAGCGCAGTCTGCCCTTGAATCCGTGTAACCGGGTACCAAGGGCAAGCGCAGTCTGCCCTTGACAGAATACTTCCTACCCACTCCACCAACCGCAAACGAAAGCGAGGGAGATTATGAAAAAAACAAAAAAACAAATTATGGAAGAAATCTCTGCCAATATGAAACAATGGCAGAAAATCGAAAATGGATCCGTCGCCTCCACGGCAAAAATTATCGAAAAAACGGAGAATCCACTTATCCGCCTCGTGATGGAAATCATCCAACGCGATTCTCAAATCCATTATCGTATCCAAGAATTGATCATCGACAGCCTCGAGAAAAAAGCAATCACAATTGATCCGGACGAACTGAACGAAGTGTGGAGCATGGTCGAAAAGCATATCGACCTGGAAAAGAAAACCGTCGAAATGGCGGAAAAATCTCTGGAAGCAATCAAGGATACAAAAATGGTAGCCCAACAATACTTGATCGGCTACCTCCTCAAAGACGAACAAAAACACAACGAAATGCTTGAAGAATTGAATACAGTGAAAAGCGGAATGTATCCCTACGGATGATCCGTCCATTTCCCCAACAACAAATATACTTTAAAAAGGAGGATTTATCCTCCTTTTTTTATTGGCCTCTTCTTGGACTCTTCTTGCTGTTCTCTCATGAGATTCACTCAACAACACTCTATCCCTTGATTCTTCGAAGAAATTCATCAATTCTTATATTAACAATTTTCTCACATTTCACTCAAAGGAGGAAAAGCGATGATGATCAAGAATTTGAAAATTCTATTTTGGGGACTCTGCATTTCCGTATTATGCTTCTCACCAGCCACTACCGCAAACGCGCAGAATTACTGGTGGAATGCTCCCATGTTGAAATACGTGGAAGAAATGCCGGAAGAAGCTCATAGCACCTCCCCTCATTACTGGAGATTCGGCGGACCGGACACATCGGATGCCACCAACGACCAGACATATCTCTATACCCAAGATTCGAACTCGGACGCCAATTTTTCGCAGTATGTCGTCGAAGAACTCCGCAATGCGGAGAATGCGGATGAGGTTACCTACCGATGGGCTGCCCAACATATCGGTCGCCCCAAAGGATGCACCCAATTCGGCGATCGTGTCGTCATCGGCAACGGCGGGGAAGAAGGTCAGCCGTTTACCGGGTATCCCGACGATTTCACCCTTGGTGACCGCAATGAAACTCTCTTGGATGCGGATGTTTCACCCAACTGCGATACTCTCCATTTCAACCATGATGGTACTATTCTCTATACCAACCATTATCTCGGCAGCGTAAATCGCTCGAAACTGCACCGCTACCGCGTCACCGGTTCATTGGACTCCGACGGACAGGCATTCACGCTTGATACCGATTGGAAAGACAACGGTACATTCTTTTCGTCAGTCGTGCGGTTGAGAAATTTCAGTGTCAAATACATAGGCGAAAAAGACTTGGTGTATTATGGAGAAGGCAGTTCCGCGGATGATCTATCGTCGGTGTATGTCTTGGATACAGAAACGGGCGAAGAACACCTCTTGGTTGAAGAAGTTTTTGCACCGGGTGAAGTGGAAGATGCGGATATCGTCAATGTCAGAGTCGCCGGCGTAGCCACGGGTGACCTTCACCTCTATGTCATGGGCAATATCGCAGGTGTGAAAGTCTACAAACTTTCCGATGACGGTTTAAGCGTTGAAAATAACGGTGAACCCGTAGCCTTTCTAACCACAGACGATTTGAACACGATCAACCAAACCGATGCTTTCAGCAGCCACTGCCGGGCCTTCGAAGTCACCGACGACCAGCAATTTGCATTTTTCAGCGCTCATAACGCCAATGCAAATATCTTTGTCGTGACAGTCGAACCGGGAACCGCCGTCCAGGAATGGCAAAAACAATAACAAAGTTCAATAACTGATTCGTCCCCCACGCTGCCGGTTCGAATCGATATCGCTGAACACATTGGAAACGAAAATATCCCCCCGCGAGTTCAATCCGTTCGATGAATCATACTGCAATCCTTCCGGATTACCGCCCGGATTGAAGAAAAATCCCCAATCCCCCGTCATTTTATCCGGCCCGAGAAGAGAAAATGTATAACTCTCCGCCTGCGTAGCCCGTCCCGAATAGCGGGTATTATAGGTCAAGGCACAGTTCGAGCCGAATGTATCCTGCATCTGTGTCCCTGAGATATAGGCAACCGGTGTGGTAAAAATCCGCAGTTGGCTGAAACTCATGAATTTCGGTGCAAACGTGAATTCCGGCACTCCCTTGATATCCGCCGGCGCACCGTTGTTTTCCGTCCCGCAGCCCAGCCCTCCAAGATAGGTGGCCGAGCCGGGATCGTCACAGTCGATTGGCCGCTGACTGTTGTTGTCAAGCATATACATCATCACGACATTTTCCATCGTTCGGATATCCGATTTCCCACGCGCCACCCGCGCCCGAACCTGAGCATTCAAGAAATTCGGCACTGCAATCGCCGCCAATATCCCGATGATGGCGACAACAATCAATAATTCAATCAACGTAAAACCATCTTTCTTGTCCAACTTATTCTCTCCATTCTCTTTATTATTCTCTTCGTCCATAAACGCTTTTTGCGGATAATTCCGAAAACCGGTAGTATACGGTCCCAACCATCCTCCGATGATTCCGCCGATGATCGAAATCACTAACCATACGATGATGAACAATATGATTTTAAGCATTATATAAAGCCCCATCATAATCATCCGCGCGACCCAACTCTATTTTATGGATCGTCATTCAGTTTAAAAAGATTGTTCCACAGAAAGCGGAAAGAGTCAAATATTCCTTCCCTTTCGGAGTAGAAATCTCCACCGCCAATACTTCCAAACCATCCTAAACTATGCTAATACTAATCAAAAACACAAAAAAGGAACGGAACCATGAGACAAACGATTCTATCATTCATCATCATTATTTTTCTACTGGCAGCCGTCAAAGCCGATTCTCAAAACACAACGGCTTATCCCGGCATCCCTCGCATCGACGTTCATTCTCATATCTCCAACAATGCAGAAGGCATGGCGAACTATCTCAAGATGCGCGAGTTGTTGAAGCAAAAGTATGGCTGTGATCTCGCCATGTGGATCAATCTCGGCAGCGGGAGAGTCCCCTTTCCCGACCAACAATTGGCCATGGATGCCGGTGATGGACGCATCGTATGCTGCATCAGCGATTTTTCTCCCCACGACGGATTCGACATTGATCCGAACGAGCTGGCTTCATGGATGGAGAAGGGATATGTCGGTTATAAAATTTGGGCAGGACCGCCGCACCGCTTTTGCCGCGATGATCACGCGCATGGATCGGGATGTGGGGCGCATCATGGAGCTCTTACGTGAATTGGGTTTGGAAGAAAATACCGTCGTCTTCTTCACCAGCGACAACGGCGGCCAAGGTTCCGGCGGTCCCGACCTGCAGTTCTTCAACGGCAACGGACCGCTGCGCGGGGCGAAAGGACAACTCTACGAGGGCGGCATTCGCGTTCCCATGATCGCGCGTTGGCCGGGGAAAATTCCGGCCGAAACGGTCAGCGATCACATATGGGCGTTCGATGATGTTCTGCCAACTCTCGCCGAGATTGGGGGAACCGAACCACCCACCGATATCGACGGTGTGTCTGCACTGCCAACCCTGATCGGCGCACAAGCCGCCGGACATAAACAAACCCAACGGGAGTATCATTATTGGGAAACCCAACGCGGCCACCAGGCGGTGCGCATGGGCAAATGGAAAGCACTGCGAGCCGGTAAAGACAAGCCGCTTGAATTATACAACCTGCAAACCGACATCGGTGAATCCAACAACATCGCAGATAAGCACCCCGAAATCGCCGCCAAAATCGAAACGTATCTCAAAACGGCACGCACGGAACCACGCGAATACAAAAAAGAACCGCCCACCTGGGGATATAAACCGGAAAAGACTGGGTATATAAAATAAAAAAATTCCCTTATATGCAAAACACGGGATTCCAGAATATTGGATCATCGATGTGGATAAGAAATGCATCAAAATCTACCAACAACCGGAAAGGGAAAAATACCTCAAAAAAGAAATCCGAACATCGGATAAAACAATCGTCCCCCAAGCATTCCCGGAAATAGAACTCAATGTCTCCAGTCTAACGGGATGAATTTCTTAGAAATGGGTAGAGCATGCGTCCCGCTCGCTTTTGGGTATTGGGTATATGGTTCCCACCGATTGAGTATGGTAGAGCAATATTCCGGTTTCTTTTGCACGATTAAGCACGATCGATTTGCTTTTATTTTAGCGCGAAGAGCGATCGTATAGAGTCCCCCATACTCCCAACACCACTTTGCGAACCCTTCACCACCTCCTATACTTTTTCGATTACACCAAAGTCATCAATTTGATTCCATAGAATCATTTCAACCACAGTCTTGAACAATAGAGAAGGAAACAGAGATGGATTTGCCAAAACGGTATGACCCTTCAGCCTCACGGGAAAAATGGTATCAATTTTGGGTGGATCAGGGACTGTTCCGAGCGGAACCAAATCCGGAGAAAAAGCCTTTTTCAATCGTGATCCCCCCTCCGAACGTCACCGGAAAATTGCACATCGGACATGCCTTGAACAATACATTGCAAGATATTCTTTGCCGCTGGAAGCGGATGGAAGGATACGAGGTCTTGTGGATGCCCGGCACCGATCATGCCGGAATCGCCACCCAAAACGTCGTCGAAAAACAACTCGCTCAAGAAGGCCAAAGCCGTCATGATTTGGGACGGGAAAAACTGATTGAACGAATCTGGGAATGGAAACAGGAATACGGCGACGCCATCATTCATCAGTTAAAATATCTCGGTTCGTCCTGTGATTGGTCTCGAACACGTTTTACCATGGATGAAGGATGCTCCCGCGCCGTTCGCGAAGTGTTTGTCCGCCTTTACGAAGAGGGATTTTTGTATCGCGGAAACTATCTCGTCAATTGGTGCCCCCGATGCCATACTACCTTATCCGACGACGAGGTGGAATATGTGGATGAGAAAGGAAAATTTTATCATATTCACTATCAATTCGCGGATGGCTCCGGTCACTTGACCATCGCCACCACCCGTCCCGAAACTCTACTCGGTGATACGGCCGTCGCGGTTCACCCCGAAGACGAGCGGTATAAAAACATCATCGGCAAAGAAGTGATTTTACCCCTGCTCGAAAGAAAGATTCCGGTCATTGCCGATTCGTATGTGGATAAGGAATTCGGAACCGGCGCATTGAAGATTACCCCGGCGCACGACATCAACGACTTCGAAGTCGGCAAACGGCACAATCTCCCCCAAGTCAATATCTTCAACGATGACGCCACTATCAATGAAAACGGAGGTCCCTATCAAGGACTGGATCGATTCGCGGCCCGTGAACAAGTCGTCAAAGATCTCAATGAGCAGGAATTGATCGAAAAAATCGACGATATGGATCACCGGGTCGGTGGATGCTACCGTTGCAATACCTTCATCGAGCCGTATTTATCCTTGCAATGGTTTATCAAAATGAAACCGTTGATGGAAGCCCCCTTGAAAGCGGTTCGCGAAGGCAGAACCCAATTTATCCCAAAAAGTTGGGAAAATACTTATTTCGCCTGGGTGGAAAACGTTCGGGATTGGCCGATCTCCCGGCAGATCTGGTGGGGACACCGGATTCCGGTTTGGTATTGCAAGGACTGCAACAAGGAAACGGTAACCCGTACCGATCCCGACCGGTGCGTTCACTGTGGAAGCACGGATATACGGCAGGATGAAGACGTTTTGGACACCTGGTTCTCCTCCGCCCTCTGGCCGTTCTCGACCATGGGTTGGCCGGACAATACAGCACTGTTGGACTTCTTCTATCCCACAACCGTTCTGGTCACGGCACACGACATTATTTATTTTTGGGTCGCGCGGATGATTATGATGGGGCTTTATATCATGAAAGAAGTGCCCTTCAGCGATGTCTACATCACCGCACTGGTTCGCGATGCACAGGGACGAAAGATGTCCAAATCTCTTGGAAATGCGATTGATCCCATCGACGTCATCGAACAATACGGCGTCGATTCTGTCCGCTTCACGCTCGCTATTCTTGCGGCACAGGGACGGAACATCAATCTGGCGGAAGAACGGATCGAGGGATATCGCAATTTCACCAACAAAATCTGGAATGCCAGCCGGCTCATCATGGCCACCGTCGATGAAGGAGACAAATTAGAGGAAGACATCCCCGATTCCCAACTTGAATGGCCGGACCGCTGGATTCTTTCCCGCCTGCAACATACCATTGCAGCCGCCCGGAAAGGGATGGAAGAGTATAAATTCAATGAATCCTCGGAAGCTCTGTATCAATTTATTTGGCATGAGTACTGCGATTGGTATCTGGAACTGATCAAACCCCGCCTGTACGGGGATGACGAAAAAGCCAAACTTGCCGTCAAAACAATTGCGCTTAAAGTGCTGGAATGCGCGCTCCGAATGCTGCATCCCTTTGTTCCCTTCATCACCGAAGAAATCTGGCAGATTCTGAAATCGCTGGGAATCCCTGAAGAAGACCAAGTCAGTATTTCTTGCACAACTTATCCCAAACCAGAAACGGAACGGATCGACGATAGCCTTGAAGCGGATGCGGTGAAATTCCAGCAATTCGTGTACACCATCCGAAATATTCGCGGTGAATTGAGCATTGCCCCCTCGACAGTAACCACGGTCGAATTTCTGACGCCAAACGTGAATGATGAAGAATTTTTGAACAAATACTATCCTCACATCCGAACGTTGTGTAAAATAAATGATGTATTGATCGCCGGCTCGAATTTGAAACCACATCCCGCATCATCAGTAGGCATTGTAGACGGATGCGAGATTCGCGTGCACTGGCCGGCAGAAGTGGAACAGCAAGAAATCGATCGATTGAAAAAACAACTCGATCAACTGAGCGCCAATATTGCAAAGCGAGAAAAGAAACTCTCGAACACGCAATTCACCGAACGCGCACCGGCAGCAGTCGTCGAGAAAGAGCGGAATCAATTCGAGAAAGAAAAATCGGAACACGAACGATTGGCCAAACAACTGAAATTACTAATATCTTAAGTCTTATAATAAATGATATTATGGAAAAGTATCGAACCAATGGGAGCTCAGACATCTTTGTCCGCATAATACAAAATATACTCGATCTGAAGGAATCAACAATTCACTCGTATTGAAAGGAGGTGATCAATAATGACAGATGCAGAAATTGTGGAATCTATAAAACAACTAGACGATGAGCAAAAAAAAATAGTCATGCAATTTGTTGATCACCTAAAATCTCCCAAGATAAAAGGAACTTGTGGTAAGGATTTAATTCGTTTCTCAGGTGTACTGAGCCGAGAAGAGGCAGAGGAAATGATGCGAGTGATTGAAGAGGACTGCGAAAGAATAGATTGGGATGGATGGTAAGTTTTTATTAGACACGAATATTATCATAAAATTATTCCGTGGTGATAAGTCGATTGAAAACGCTATCATCAGTGCAGAACTCATTTTTGTTTCATCGATTGTTGTCGGGGAATTATTTCATGGAGCGTATCTTTCACAAGAAATTGATTTGAATAAAGAAAGAATTAAATCTTTTGTTGAAACATGCACTATTCTTTCTCCTGATTTTGAATCCGCGGAGGAGTATGGGAAAATCAAAAGTGAATTAAAAAGAAAAGGAAAACCAATCCCCGAAAATGATATCTGGATTGCAGCAATTGCTCGTCAACATCAACTCATTTTAGTGACTTATGATAAACATTTTGAGAACATTGAACAATTATTAATACGAAAATGGTAATTATACAATGAAGTACTATATCCAATCCTTCGGCTGCCAAATGAATGTCTATGACACGAAGTCTCTAATGGGGCTTTTGGATCAAGCCGGACATGTCGCTGTAAACCACCTGGAAGAAGCCGAGCTGGTTCTCCTCAATACCTGCGCCATCCGGGAAGGGGCGGAACAGCGGGTGCGCGGCCGTGTCGGGCAGTTGAAAAAATACAAGGATCGCGGTTTGCTGAAATATCTCGGTGTTTGCGGCTGCATGGGACAAAAAGAAGGACAACGTCTGCTGGATCAGGTTGCCTTTCTCGATTTGGTGATGGGTCCTGGTGCAATCGGATCGATCGTACGCCTGGTGGATGAATTGGAAAAAGGCAATCGTCCCGTGCTTGACTTGCATGGGATCGAAGACGATTACGATGAAGTTTATCCCGTATCGGATGAACAGGAAATCACCTATCCCCGGTTTCTTTCGATCATGAAAGGATGTGACAAAAGATGCACCTATTGCATCGTTCCTTATACACGCGGTCCCGAACGGTCACGGGCACCTCATATTCTTCTGCAAGAAGCGGAAACCCTTGTCCAAAAAGGATACAAAGAAATCACTTTAATTGGCCAAACGGTAAACTCGTATCATCATGGAACCGTCAATTTCGCGCAATTGTTGCAAATGATCAATGAGATCGACGGACTCGAGCGAATTCGGTTTGCCACCTCTCATCCCTCCTCGGTTACACCGGAAATGCTCAAGGCAATGGCCTCATTGGATAAAGTATGTGAGCATCTTCATCTACCTTTTCAATCGGGTTCCAATCGAATCTTGGAACGAATGGAGCGGAATTATACTCGGGAAGAGTATATCCGGATGATCGAACACTATCGCTCTCTATTCGATGATCCTGTAACTCAGTCATCCGTTTCAACCGATGTGATCGTCGGATTCCCTGGAGAAACCGAAGAAGATTTTGAACAAACTCTCGATCTGATGAAGCGTATTCGATTCGACAGCGCCTTCATGTTCAAATACTCACCGCGACGGGGTACAGCGGCCGCGGAAATGGAAGATCAAATCGATGATTTCACCAAAGCCCGGCGGTTAGACCGACTCATCAAATTGCAGCAACAAATGGCGCAAGAGAACAATCAACGAATGGTCAGCCAACAAGCGGAAGTGATGCTTGAAAGAGAAAACTATGATCCCAAAAAGGGGCTTGTTTATGAAACACGATTACGTACCGGCCGGATCGTGAAAATCTATGACCCTTCATCCTTCTACAAAATCGGAGATATTTTGAACGTCACCATTACCGATAGTTCATCCTATTCACTCTATGGAATACCAACCAATGATTATGAAAATCAAACCGAAGCCGATATTGCTTAATCTATTCTATTTCCTCCTCGTGATTTTGCCTTGTTTTAAAGGCATCAATCCACAGATGGCGTATGGTGCGTCTTATTCCACCCTCGATCCAAGTACAAGAAAATCACTCGAACAATTCGATCAATTGTTTCTCACTGGCAATCGGGAACAGATCATCGAGCATCTTCAACGCGTCATCAACAGCGTAGGCTATATTAAACCCCTCGCAGGGATTTACTACCGATTGGCTCAGAATGAAACCGAAATCAACGCATTGGCACAATATTACACAACTTTGATCGACCACTGGCCGTCCTCAGCATGGGCCCAAAAAGCCGTATGTGAATTCGTTCCGATTCTCTTGATGGCGGATGGAATGATCGACTCAAGTTACGAGGAAATGATTTGGAGGAATGAACAAAATCTTCTCTCAAAAGCGGAGGATGCCGCTGAACTCGGGGAAGATCCTGCGTTACTTCAAGGGGATGTGTTGATCAATTTGATTTACCTTTCCCATTCGCGAAAACACGCATCCCGAGTCATTGGTCTTGCCAAACAAGAGTTCGCTTCCGCTTCATCCCGTCAAGATGAAATCGATCTTGCCCGCACCTATGCATTGTTGCATTTAGAGCAAAAACAAGAGGCGGTCGAACGCTTACAAAAATGGTTGGACACATACCCGAATTCCGGCTTGCGCCCTTTGGCTCTCTACGCTTTATTTCATGCGTCCCGAACGGAAACAGACAAGATGCAAGCGGTTCGACTGATCCGTAATGAATATCCCGACACGCTCGAAGCGGTGGATTTAAGGGAATATGTAAAGAAACAGTCCCAGTAATAAAAAAGGATTATTTATCCGATCCTTTCTTTTTTTCGATAAATACCATCCCAACTCGTTTTCGATCTTCCCCTCCATTGTCGTTTCTTCGAAGTAGACTCTGATCAACTTGGGGTCTTTTTTCTTTTTGTCGATTTAAAACAGTCCGAATCGCCCGGGTAAGTTGAAAACCATCCATTTCAAGACCTTCTCTCACAGGCGGCGGAACGCATAACGCATTCAATTCATTCTTTTGCAGCCACTGCTTGGCGATCCAACTACGAATAAAAATATGCGTAACTTTAATTCGATTGACCGGTTCTATATTTCTCACCAACTCATCGGCTGGACAATAATCCGAATCATAACAATGAATGTACGCATATACTGCCATCAAAAGGTCTAATTCTCTTTCTTCGCAGTCGCTACAACATACATCGATCTCATCAATTTTCTTTGCTTTTCTGCAGATTTCACACCTTTTGGTCGGCATAGCCAATTCCCTTCGGTTTTACGCAGACAGTTGCATTCATGTATTTAATCTTACAAAACCTATCCATTTATGGAAAGTCAAGTGGTGTTCAAATATTTGGGAAAAATTCGTTCCTCTTTCATTTTACCGGAAGAATCGAGTTTTCCCTAAAAAAATGACTGTATCCAACTTCTCCTTTCCGTATTTTGCTATTATGATGTTTTTGATTCCAGAACTGTAGAGAGTAGGATCGAAAAATATGAGAGCATTAGGTTTAATTGAAACTCGTGGGCTTATCGGAGCGATAGAAGCATCTGACGCAGCAGTCAAAGCGGCAGAGACCGTTCTTACGCAAATTGAGTACACCGTTCCCGGTCTTTGTACGGTAAAATTACGGGGGGAGGTAGCGGATGTACAATCCGCGGTGGAAGCTGGCGCATCTGCTGCCCGCCGAGTCGGTGAAGTGGTTTCCGCTCATGTAATCCCCTCTCCCCATGAAGATGTGGAAAAAATTATCCACCATGAACCGGAACAAACCATGACCGGTCCTGATGCCCTTATGAAAAGTGAACTCAAACCGAAATCCAAAACGAAGAAAAAGGATTCGGATTGATATTGAAATCGTAAAGGCAAACGTGCTTGCAGAGTACAAGTTGTTTTTAGAGCTTTATTGTTCCGGCTTTTTGTTGTTAAATAAGATGGATACAGTTCACTTCAGTGAATTTATATTATAACCCAGGTAGGGGAGGTCTCCTTGATGTATAAGAAAGGTTTTACTCTGATCGAGCTTCTTATCGTTGTCGCCATTATTGGAATTCTTGCTGCTATTGCGGTGCCGAATTTTTTGAATGCGCAAGTCCGTGCGAAAGTCGCCAAATGCAATTCGGAAATGCGGTCTTGGCTTGATATTTATGCCATGTACCGCCTGGATAGCAATTCGTTTCCTCCTCATTGTCCTGGACATCCGGTTTGGCAAAATAAATATATGACGACTCCGGTTGCCTATGCTTCGTCTATTCCCGTGGATCCGTTTCAAAATGAACGCGATCCAAATCTTGGAACAACCCAATGGAGTCACGGCTCTTACCATGCCGATTATTTCCCCATGGTTAGTCCGAATCGATTGATCCAGGATCCCGGTCTATATGCCCAAGCCCAAAATGGAAGAATTACGTGGGAAACCAACGGTTTCCATTCCGGTACTGTCTACTATATCTGGAGCATGGGGCCGGACAGTATCCATGCCCCCAACCAATTATTCGATATCTACGATCCATCCAATGGATTGACCAGTTACGGTGATATTGTAGTTGTGGGAAGTTGATAATTTTGAAAATAGATTTTAAAAGGGTGGCTTTAGGGCTACCCTTTTTTTATTTTCTATCCCATAGATTTGTGTAATCATAACTATGCGTATTTGCCTTAATGGGAATTTAGCGAAAATAATACAAAGCTTCATTTGTTTTCTCTTTGATTGAATCGAAAAAGGGATTATGGTATCGATGAATAATATTCATCATAATGATTTCTTTTGGGAGGCACATATGTATCGAAAAGGTTTCACACTCATTGAGTTGTTGATCGTTGTCGCGATCATTGGGATTTTGGCAGCCATTGCCGTTCCGAATTTTTTGAATGCGCAAGTTCGGGCGAAAGTGGCTAAGTGCAATTCGGAAATGCGGTCCTGGGTCGATATCTACGCGATGTATCGGCTCGACAGCAATTCATTTCCCCCTCATGTTCCCGGGCATCCCCGGTGGCAGAACAAGTATATGACGACTCCGGTCGCCTATGCTTCAACGATCCCTATTGATCCGTTCCAGAATGAAAAGAATCCGAATATTGGAACTTTACAGTATAGTTGGGGATCCTATCATGCCGATTATTTCCCGGTCGTTCCCGCTTCACGAATGGCCATGGAACCAAGCCTATATGCCATTGCCCAAAAAGGGCGAATCACATGGAATACGAATAGTTTCCATTCCGGAACAGTCTATTATATTTGGAGTATGGGTCCGGACGTCGTACACACCCCCAATGAAATCTACGATCCTTCCAATGGATTATCCAGCATCGGAGACATTGTAGTAGTCGGCAGTTAATCCGTAACACCGGCATCCTGCCGGCATGTATTAGTTCCTACCTTACCATTTTTTAACAATCATTCTTCTTCTCGTTGACAATTTCCTCCTCTTTCAGAATAATGCCACCATACCATTTGAACGAATAGAACGGAGATAAACGGTATGGAACTGACTCTAGCTGACTGGGGAATCATCGTACTCTATTTTGCTGTCGTTCTGGCGATTGGATTGATTTATGCTCGAAGGGCCGGAAAAAGCATCGACGAATATTTTGCTTCCGGCCGTTCACTGCCATGGTGGGTTGTGGGAACCTCGATGGTTGCCACCACCTTTTCCACCGATACCCCGAATTTGGTCACCGATATTGTCCGGAACGGGGGTGTGAGTGGAAACTGGGTATGGTGGGCGTTTCTCGTAACCGGGATGTTCACCGTCTTTCTGTATGCAAAATTATGGCGGAGGTCGGGAGCGCTGACGGATATTGGATTTTACGAACTGCGCTATTCCGGCAAGGAAGCGGCTTTCCTGCGCGGTTTTCGCTCTCTCTATTTGGGAGTGTTCTTCAATGTGATCGTCATGGCATCCGTCACCCTAGCGGCGATCAAATTGGGTCATATTTTACTGGGCGTCAACAAATACGTTACGGTGATGACCTGCGGCTTGATTACGGTCATTTATTCCTGTACTTCGGGTTTATGGGGAGTCGTGATAACCGATCTTTTACTGTTTATCGTCGCCATGGTCGGTTCGATCGGAGCGGCTTATTTTTCTTTACAATTGCCCGAAGTTGGGGGATTGTCCGGCTTGTTAAGTCATCCACAGTTACAAGGCAAATTAGATATTTTGCCCGATTTTTCCAATGTGAGCAACGCAATGTACGTTTTCATCATACCCTTCGCTGTTCAATGGTGGAGCGTCTGGTATCCGGGTGCAGAACCGGGGGGCGGCGGATATATCGCACAGCGAATGCTGGCTTCCCGGGATGAAAAGAACTCCTTGTTGGCGACTCTGTGGTTCAACATTGCCCATTATGCCATTCGGCCGTGGCCATGGATCATTGTGGCGCTTTGTTCAATGGTCATGTATCCGGAATTGTCCGATCTGCAACGAGAATTTCCGGATGTGGATCAGCATCTCATTCAACATGATTTAGGCTACCCCGCCATGTTGACGTTTTTACCCGCCGGTTTTCTCGGTCTTGTGATCGCTTCTCTGGCGGCGGCCTATATGTCGACGATCAGTACACACCTAAATTGGGGGGCATCTTACGTCATCGATGATTTTTACAAACGATTCGTAAAGAGGGACGGTGACGACCGTCATTACGTTTTCGCCGCTCGGGTTGTCACTTTCACGTTAATGGTATTGGCCTGCTTATTGTCGTTATGGCTGGAGAACGCCTTACAGGCCTTTCAGATTCTCCTCCAAATCGGCGCGGGTACGGGTTTGATATTCCTCCTTCGTTGGTTCTGGTGGCGAATCAATGCGTGGAGTGAAATTTCCGCTATGATCATTTCATTCTTAGTCGCCATTTACTTCGAATTCTTCCACGTTCAAGTTTTCGGTTTTCAAAAATTTGCACCGCTTGAATCGTGGATTCCTTTAACAATTGGTGTATTTATCACTACAGTCACGTGGCTGGTCGTTACACTATTGACACCACCGGCAAAACAGGAAGTGTTGCAATCGTTTTATGATAAAATCCAACCGATGGGGAAAGGCTGGTCGAAAGTCGTGGATACAAGTGCCAATGTGGAACCGGACAGTCTGTCCGCATCCCTGCTTTGCATTTTCCTGGGCTGCCTGGCGGTGTACAGCGCATTGTTCAGCACCGGCTTTTTCTTGTACGGCAATACATTCCCTGCAACCATATTGGCCATCACCTGTATCGTTTCCGCTGCCGCCATTGTTCGTTTACTTCCGCAAATCAAGTGGAGAGGATAGAAAGAAAATTAGTCATTTATCAGTGATGAGAGAACATGTCTACTCTTATAACAATTCTTTATCATTTTAGTTGTTGAGTTTCAATCATGATCTGATTAAATTCTTCAATAGTTTTTGCTTTCAAAGCTTTTCTTCGTAGTTTTCGTAACTGAGAAATATCCTCAATTTGATTGACATTGTCAATCAATGAAAAAGGAATATCTCCAAACTGCTCTTCCAAAATATCGATCAGTGTCACTTGAGCTTCTCTCAAACTACCAATCTGGATTCCTTTATTCATGGCAATTTCTTCAAAAGGGGCGAGAATAGGCATGTTCTTTTCCTCCTGGTATGCATAAAATTTATCTAGAAATGCTTGCTCCAAATCATCGGGAAGTTTCATAAGAGTATCGATGAACTTGAATAAATGAGAAACCTCTTCGTAAGTAAATCCTTGCTCCAACATCTCTTTGGCGATTACATCTTTGTAATCGAATCGTTGTTGTAAGTTCCCTTCTGTTTCCAAGGTCTTTAGATGTGCAATCACAAAAAAAGCGAAAGGATTTTTCTTTTTTTTCAATTCCTCCATTTTATTCCGATAATCCAAAAGTTTGACGGTCGGGAATTTTAAACTTATCTTACATCCCCATAAATCATACTCAAAACAATCCGGTCTCCAATTCGGTTGATCATCACCCAGTACAACAAGACTCATGATCGGTTTCTTGAAGCGTAAGTAAAGCATACTGTTGTAAAGATACATCCTTTCGGAAATCGTAGAATCCCGCTGAGATTGGACTTCTAGGTGAATATACACCCATGTTACATCGCCATTTTTCCGGTGTACTTTCATGAGTTTATCTACTCTCTTATCGCCGACCTCAGCTTTGGGAACGATCTTCCGAAGCTCCTGTTCCAATGACTCATACCCTTGCTTCCAATCAATGTCTTCATGAATAAGAGGAAAAAACAATTTCATGAACCATTGAAAAAAAACATCCAATATGTCTTTCCAAGTGGCATCGAAATCAATCGATTCGGATTTAAGTGTTTTCATTCAATTCAATGACTTTCAATGATGATATCATAGTTCTGATTTTATCATTCTACCTTTTTTCACCAGAACAGTAAATTGAAAATAGTCCATGCATTTCTCTACTTAACCACGCCACTACTCTATCATAGAGAGAGATTCGATGTGCAATTCAAGTAAGGGAATGATCTTTCAGATTAGATACGGCTTGTTTTCAACATTGAATTGAGAAACAATGAAGCTTCCTATTTTCATTTCAGTTCGGAGGTCTCGAATATGAGTTTAATGGGTATCGATGTAGGAACCACAGGCTGTAAAGCCGTTGCGTTTGATAAAGAAGGAAAGATTCTTGCGTCCGCTTACCGGGAATATCCCTTGCATAGTCCTCAACCGGGCTGGGCAGAATTGGATGGCAATCAGGTATGGGAGGATGTAAAGGCTTGTATCGGCTCGGTGGCAAGTGAAACGAAGAACGATCCGATAACCGCCCTTGCCGTTTCTTGCCAGGGAGAAGCCGTTTCACCGGTCGATGAGAATGGAAAAATCCTACACAATGCGCTCGTCAGCTTCGATAGCCGCGCCGATAGTTATATGCCCCGTTGGGAAGAACGCTTTGGCGGGCAAAAGATTTTCGATGTCACCGGCCAGCCGCTCGCTCCTTTGTTTACCGCTCTCAAATTGCAATGGATGAAAGACAACAAACCGGAAGTGCTGCAAAACACGAAAGCACTCCTCGGTTTCGAAGATTTGGTCATGTTCAAACTAGGCATGCCGCCGACAACGGATTACTCCTTGGCCGGCCGCACACTGCTTTTCGATGTCAAAAAAGCGGATTGGTGTGATGAATTTGTCGATTTCGCCGGAATCGATCGTTCCATTATGCCGCAACCGAAACCATCGGGAACGCTAGTTGGAACGGTACCGGACAAGATTGCCGATGATGTCGGGCTTCCGCACGGGGTACAAGTCGTAACCGGCGGTCATGATCAGCCTTGCCAGACCCTCGGAGCAGGAGTCACCAAAGCCAATGAAGCCTCGTATGGCATTGGAACCGTCGAATGTATCGCACCGGCGATGACGGAATTGCTGCTGAACGATGTGATGTTATCCAACAATATATGCTGCTATCATCACACCTGCCCTGGTTTCTACATCGCGCTTGTCTACAATCTCACCGGCGGGAGCCTGTTCCGATGGTATCGAGACAATTTCGCGCAGGATGAAAATCGGCGGGCGGAAGAATCCGGCCGCGACGTATACGATTTGCTCACAGAAGAAGCGGCGGATAAACCGTCGAAACTTCTTGTATTACCGCACTTCACCACGACCGGGGTACCGCATTTCGATACCCACTCGCGGGGAGCGATCCTCGGCTTGACGCTCGGAACGACCAAAGCCGAAGTCACTCGGGCGCTGCTCGAAGGGCTGACATATGAAATGAGAATGTGTGTCGATCTCTTGAAGCAGGCGGGCGGTCAGGTCAGCGTATTGCGCGCGACCGGTGGAGGAGCGAAATCGCCCTATTGGCTTCAGATCAAGACCGATATTTTGGGAATTCCCATCGCCGTTCCTTCCGTGTCCGAAGCAGGATGTCTGGGATGCGCCATTCTCGCCGGAGCTGCGACGGGTGTCTATCCCTCAATCAAGGAAGCGGCTCAGGAGATCGCAAAAATCGAGACGACATATGAGCCAAATTCCGAAAATCACAAAATTTATAGTGAACGGTATGAGTTGTATAACGAAATTTACCCGAAATTGAAAGATTTATTCCATCGCATGCCATAAACACAATTCAATCAATTTCTTCCTCTCATCCTGGCAAATTCATATCCGGATTACCGGCAAGGAATTTTGATTTCCACATTTCCCAATGATGCCGAAACATCATTATGACCATATCGCGTGAACTGTAGGGCATATTGGAAATATTTTCCTTTCCCGGGCAATAGTAAACGTTCTTCTTTCCCGTTGACAATTCTCGCCCAGGGGAAAAATTTCAATTCACCGTTTTCCAACTTCTGCACCCAACGCGCTTTGACAACCAAATCACTCATTCTCGGGATATCCGCATTCCAAGTCATTTCCACCATTCCTCCCGATCCGTCTGCCGGGAAGTAAGGCGATAAATAAGCGGTATGAACGGAATCGTTTTGCCCGCTTCGAACAAACCGGATATCACCTAAACTGGTAGAGACACCTCCGGGAACCGCCTTGAATTCGATTGAGATTCGATCATCCAAGATGGAATATGTTCCAATTTTATAAAATCCTTTACCATCTTCGTGCTTCCGGTGTTCCATAAGAACATAATCGGAGTCTTGAGACGTTTTAGCGTATATTCTTTCCGTTTCATCTTGATCATAGGCGGAACTGTATAATTCTACGAACACATCATAGTTGCCATTGGGTGCCGGAAACTCGGCGCGCAATACATCATCCGTTTGAATGGGGCTAAAGAAACTGTTGTACCGTGTATTCCATTGCCACTTTCGCCGGGGAGCGACATAATCATAACTTTTCTCATCTTCGACGAAAGGAGGACTTATGCGATATTGCACTTTTTCCAAATCGGGTTTCATCAACAGGATTTTTTTCTTTTTGTCAAATTGGAGAAATTCAGCATAGCCGGCCGAAAATTGAGTTTCATTCGTTACGCGATAATGTCGAAATCCTTCACTCACCGGTTCATGCGGCATCTGCAATTGATACACAAGCCGTTTTCCCCGGCTGATATTGTTCCCGGGATCCATTGTTTCCCCTTTTTCCCCAATCAAGTCATATTTATCCACATAAGTTGTAAGTGTATTCTTCGCGGAGACCAAGGGCACATCGAAACTGGTTTCCTGACCGCCTCCGATGGGTAGATGATCGAAAAAGTGTGTGATTTCATCATCGTTGTATAAAAAGGAAAGCCGCACATGTCTGGCATCGCTGTCCCCGACATTCCGTACCCGTCCCCAAATCTTAAACGGCTCTCCCCAGATTGGAATGTCACGGCCGCTGAGCAATTTCATGGAATGATCCGACCATGGCGACACTTCCAGATCGGGAAGGTCGTATAAGGTGAGAGGCATTCGTATGCGGTTGTTCAATTCGCTCATTTCGTCGATACGATTGCTCGGATCCACCATGAAGTGGATGTCGTGAACTCCCAACCCTGTATAACTGGGCGGATCCCACACGATCTCCACCGACCGCATTTCCCCCGGTTCCAATCGCTCGATCTGGACACCGCCGGAGCGGTAAAACGGCTCCAAACGAACCCGTAACGATGGATCACCGTCGTACGCATGCAATATGATGTTATTCACAGGTGACTCCCCGACATTGTACACCGTTGTCCGCAAATACACTGTTCTCCCAATGACTGGCCGTTCCGGCGAAAAGGAAAAATCACCTTCAGCCAATGCCAAGTCGGGTTTCCCTGTAACCGGAAGAGAATGATTGAACGTGCGTGAACCTTGTTCATTCCGGATTTGTATTTGATATTTCAACATGCCGGCTTCCGAAGAAGGTGTAACCGTGAAATCCAAACTTCGTTTCTCACGTGTAGGAAGTGTAAGCCGGCGGGTTTCTCCTGGACTTCCCTCCCCTTCAAATTGAATGGTGACAGAAGCGACTTTTTCATCGGAAACATTGTAAAAAGGCACCCGAATACGAGTCGTGACCGATTCAATCAACGCCGCCGCATTGTATGACGTTGAATTGAGTAATGGAACGACAGTGATCAAATCCGGTTCGGTGAGACGAACGAGTAATTCATCTCCTTCCGGAGTCCCGTGGATATTTTGTTCTGGATCCTCGATCAGCGAAAGATAGGCAATATCAATCCCCTCAGGCACTTGGCCTTTTAATTCCATGGGTTTTGTCGCATACGCGGCAATTTCATCGGCTGCCAATTCCAATTCGATGTCTCCAACCTGAAGGGAACAACGGACATTCTGTACCGCATAAGGAGAATGGTTCGCAACATCGAAAGTGATTTTTCCTTCTTCTCCCTCTCGTTGAAAATCGGCGTTGGCGAGAACGATTTCCGGCTTGAAATAGCGAAGTGTCACACCACCCCACGCATCCATCTGTTGAGTTTCATTCCATGCATAGACTCTCGCGGTGGCGGTTCCACTGGCCACTTCATCAAAAGAAATAAGGCATTCATGCGCAATACGGCCGTTCGCGAAGGGGAAAGGCGTGCTTTCATATACGTTTTCGCCTGCGACGGAAAGAGAAACAACAGCATGACCGTTGTCGAAAAGTGTAGGATTCGATTCGACGACAAATCCCTCATTCCGCTTTCCATAATAAATATCGGGTGTACAGGAGACATCGAGTCTTTCCTTCGGCATGGGTATATTCGCGCCGGGATCACCGAATAAAATATATTGATTCACCAAACTCGCCCGATTTTGAATTTCCATGTATTCCGCTTTTGTGAATGTCGTAATCTCTCCCAAGCGAGTCAAACCGTTTTGGAAGAGATTGCGCATCGCAAGTTTGCTCATGACCATGTGGTTCGATGTATCACCCTTTTCACTCGGCGCCCACATCGCAATTGCGCCGCGATCTTCATAGCGTATAAACTCTTCCGATAAACACACTGTAAAGGGGGAGAAATTCAAATTTAAATATCCGACAAAACAAGACCAACTGATCACGAAAGGAAAGCGCGTATTGGGTTCAAGTTCCAACACATTGCTGGTCGGTTTGTCCATCCCATAAAAAATCCGTTCGTCCGACCACAATTGAGCGCCTCCATGTCCGATGTATTGGGCAACCAACATTCCCTCATCGAACGCATCGATAATTGCGTATTGACAAGCCGAGGAATATTTTTTGTTGAGGAATTTCTCCGCTTCCGGATCAGGATTGTCGACGAAACGGTGGTATAAATAAGGATTGGTTTCATGCGGGAAATTAATTTGATCGATGTAGTCCGGATAGACTTCCGGTTCAAAGGCTTCTTTGGCCGCTTCCCGTCCGTAGCGTTCAAACCCGTCATCTGCAATATAGCAATTTTTGGTTTTCCAAAGGCCGACGGGAGATTCGCTTTCGTATTGGATCACTTTCGAGACATAGTTCTCCACCTCTTCCGGTGTTTGCAAGGAAATCCGGCCGATGATCACATCTGAAAAATAATCCCCGGTTCCTCCCCACAAATAGGCATACCATTCATCGGAAGCGTAATGCTGGGGATCATTCGGCGGAGCATAGGTCGGCACCTGATCCCGGAACCATGTCTTTTCATGATCTCGATGATCCCACGTCGATTCACCCACCAACACAACGAATTCCGGCGAAAGGCCTGTCCATTCCGATTGCGCATAACGGAGAAAACGGCGAATCGATTCGCAATCCGGATACCCCTCATTGAACTCATCATAAATATCCTGAACGTTCACAAGAAGCACATCGAATCCCTCATCGGTTCTCCATTCCGCAAGTTTCCGGGCGCTCTCGAGCAGTGTCTCATAAGCGATAATGATGTAGTTGTATCCTTGATCTTTGCGATGCAAACTGGAAGGATAATCCGGCTCGATCCTAACAGGCCCGGGGATTTGGTTTTCCTGATAAATTTCAAATGTATCCCACTCCCCTTCTGAAATCTGTATCCCCTCTGTCGAAGAGGAAATTGGTGTGGATATATACTCAATCCCTTGTTCATCCTTACTATACCAAGCGTGAATCAGCGGTGGTTGATTTTTATCATTCAATCGCACCGCTTTCGTACTCGAAGAAAGAATATCCTTCTCCATGATCAAAGGATGTTCGCCGATGTTGGCGAGTCGCGGATACACCACATCGATTCGATCAATGAAAACATAGGGAACATCACCGACTTTTTCGCTCGATCCTGCTGCGAGCGCACTCAATTTTCTCGGCGTTTCATCCAGTTTGAGCACTAGAGTTGGAGAATGGATGGCATCGGAAGCGGAAGCAACAAATTCAATTGTCGTCGCCGAATTGATTCCGACCGAGAAACTGGCTGTACTGTTTCCAATGATGGCCGATAATTCCGTATTTCGATGAGTTTTGTTCAACAGAGAAATGGAGATGGAGATGTCTCCTTCGTTGACAATATCCGGAAGAGAAAGAGGATAATCCGTAATTTGCTCATCCAATTGAATATGATACCAATCGTAATTATTGGCGCTCTTCCTTACCAGAATCGGATCCTCATCCCACACCCTCCGGGCGGGATAGAAGATCGTACTCTCCTCTTTCCAAACGGCTTCTTCCTCCTGAATCCGCTTTGCCGGAGTTTCTTTTGGAAACCAAGTGAAATAATAGATAGATTCCGCCGAATAATCCGAATCGGATTCCGTGGCATAAAAGACAACAGCATCTCCCTCGTCAAAATGATTATTTCCATCATCCAATACCGAAATAGGACATTCTTCCCCCTTATGCCAGATACGAACTTGATCGAGCGGAATTGCAGTCGGATCGATGCCTTCCTGCCGTAAATCGGATGCGCGTACCGCTGTCATTCCGGCATTTTGCACGAGCACACGCACACCATCTTGGCGGGGATCGCTCAAGCCATTGATTCCATTGATCAAATCGCCCTCTGCCTGATACCCGGCAACTTGAGGATGGAATTGTTGTGTTCGTTCCTGTTCGGAGATCACCCGTTTGCGGCGTAAAGAAGCCACTTCGTCTCCGTTGATACACAAATTGTGGAATAGTTTCGTGTATCCGGTATTCAAGGATGAAACGACTGTCGATTGTGTTCGGTTTTGTTCCTGCCAAGCCACTTCGAAGTCCAAACGGTTGATCGAGACGGTGCCTCGCTCCGTTGCGTATTGGATATCGGTTGCCACACGATCTTTGGTGGAATAAATGTCTATCTTTACAATGTCGAGTTCTTGAAATTCACGTTTTTCAGTACTGATTAGCTGCTTGAAAAGATGCTCAGCAACTTTTTGCTCCTCTTCGGGTGACGCGGAGCTTCCTTGATACCGCGTTTGCCCCTCGTGGGTTGAACCGATCCCGTATTCCCACGCCATATGATTGATCGCAAAAGTCGCTCCAACCGGGATACCGACATATATAGCATCCGTACCACGCGCATACAGACGATTCTCCGTCGGGCGATACTGAATGACAGCGTGACCTTCATTCGATTCAATCAATGAGTAATTTGGATTTTCACTCGGAGGATACTCATAGTTTTCCGTAACGGCTTCTCCATCCTGAATAATCGCAACAAATAGCAACACAAACCACGCGATTCTAAATTGTGACATTCATCTACTCCCACTATGGTTATCGCACCTTCATTGTTCAGATGACAACATTTTGAAAAGAATCTCATTCGTTCGGCTCATCAAAATGGTACATCTTGCAGGTTTCTAGTTTCAACATTTTCTTGATTTAAATAGCAAAAGGCAACCCTTACGGTTGCCTTCGGCTTTTGTCATAGTTTTAAATGGTAATGAAATGTTGCTTCATCCGCTTTTATCTACATCGTTCCAGGATGAGTAAGTCCCATCCCTTCCGGAAATCCCATCATGAGGTTCATGTTCTGCACTGCTTGTCCGGCTGCTCCCTTGCAGAGATTGTCCTCCGCAGACACGATAACGATCTCACCGGTGACCTTATCCTGATGTAGAGAAATATCGACAAAATTGCTGCCGCATACGGCCTGCAGATTCGGCGCTTCCCCTAGATCATACAATCGTATAAACGGTTCATTCTCATAATAGGAACGGTACACGTCCCACAGTTTTTGCAGTGTGGTTTCTTCTGTCTTTTGACAATAAATCGTGCTTAGAATTCCTCGGCGAATCGGAAGAACATGCGGAACAAAACAGGAGGATACTTTTTTGCCGGTCACTCGGCTCAACACCGAGTTGATTTCCGGTGAGTGCTGATGGCTGCCGACGCGATAGGCGAAGTAATTTTGATCCAGTTCCGAATGATGAAACGGGAGTTTGGCGTTCTTCCCCGCTCCACTCACACCCGAAGCCGAGGCGATATGAATCCCAGCCGGTTGGAGCATATTTTCTTTGATGCCCGGATAGAGACTCAAGATCGACGCGGTTGGATAACAGCCGGGATTGGCGATCAATTTTGCATTTTTAATCTCTTGCCGGTACAACTCCGGCATCCCATACACCGCAACTTGGCAAAGTTCCGGTGACAAGTGCTCGCCGGGGTACCAACCTTCCCGCTCCTCTAGTTTGATAAAACGGTAATCCGCGGATAAATCGATGACGCTATACCCTTTTTCGTAGTACAAGGGAGCCAACTTCATGGAAACGCCATGCGGAGTACTGAGGAAAACTACATCGGCATTCTTGCCATCGCCCAACGTTTCTTCGGAAATCGGGATATCACACACACCCCGCAGCCAGGTCCAAAATCGCCAGGCAGGCTGCGGCTCAGGAATCCCTGCCCCGGTAATATCGACAATTTCCGCCCTCGGGTGGTTAAGCAACAGGCGGATGATCTCTCCACCGGTATACCCCGTTCCACCAACGATCTTCACACGACATGTACTCTGTTCATTCATCTTTTTACCACCTAAATGTAACGCCGGCATCCTGCCGGCAAAACCAGTATCTCCGGCATCTTGCCGGCATTAATCGGAACACCCACTTGCAAGTAAAACAAGAATTATATCTATCCACCCGGGAATAGTCAAAACGAACACGAAATATAAGGATGTATAACTCGAAATGAAAACACAGCCACTTCTCAAAGCATTCGCGCTCTTATCATGACCGGTGAGAAAATCATGGTACAATAAAAAAGGAATAAAGATTCTCAAGAGGGAGTTGTTCATAATGCTATCCCTGAACGAAGATGAAAAAATCTGGCTCGAACAATATCGCCGGCTGTTGAACGAGCGCTATCCCGGTTTGGTCGAAGATTTGATCATATTCGGTTCGAAGGCGAGAGGCGATGCGCATCCCGATTCGGATTTGGATGTGATGATGGTAGTGAAAAAAGGGGATTGGCGATTGAAAAATGAAATGGCTGATTTGGGAAATGAATTGGCGGTAGGAACAAATTGTGTACCGACAATTATGGTATATACACAAGCGGAAAGAGAAGAACGCATTCGAAATGAATCCATTTTTATGGAAATTGTCGATCAAGAGGGAATTGTTGTTCAATGAGAAAACAATCAATCCAGTTTTACTGGAGGCACGCCGTGAATGCCTTAGAATCTGCGAAAGTATTATATAGGTCAGAATTATATGACGATTCGATTTCAAGAGCATACTATTCGATACTGCATGCCGCACGGGCTGTGCTGTTAACCCAAAATCTGGTTACAAAAAGCCATTCCGGCTTGCAGAGATTATTTGGTCAATATTTTGTTCTTACCGGTGAATTGGAAAAAGAATACTCTAACGATACTTGCACGAACTTTTCGATACCGCACAAGTGCCGATTATGAAGAGCAATTTTTTGCCAGTGATGAAATGGCAGAAGAGGTATTGCACGATGCTGAATCATTTTTGGAACGAATCAAAAAGTATTTGCACAATAAAGAAGTTTCTGTATAGTAATAAAGAAATAATATAAAATTAATAAAATATTTATTCAATACAAAACTATAAATAATGATTATAATATATATAGCCTTATAGGGAGTGATAGATGTTGTCACTGAATAAGGATGAAAAAAATTGGTTGGAGCAATATCGCCGGCTGTTGAACGAGCGCTACCCCGGTTTGGTCGAAGATTTGATCATATTCGGTTCGAAGGCGAGAGGCGATGCGCATCCCGATTCGGATTTGGATGTGATACTTCTTATCAAAGAGGGAGATTGGAAATTAAAGATGGAACTTTGTGAGCCGGGGTATGAGTTGTCATTCGGGACAGATGCGGTCCCTTCTATCATTGTCTATACAATAAATGAATGGAGTAATTTAAAACAAGAGGAATCGATTTTTCAAGAGTGTGTCGATCTCGAAGGGATTTCTTTTCGATGAAAACGGGAGAAATACAAAAACTCTTTCAGAAATCCGATAAGACTTTACAGGCCGCTCGTTTACTATTGGAAAATGGATTTGTAGAAGATTCCATTTCATGTGCTTACTATTCAATATTCTATGCGTCGAAAGCAGTTCTTTTAATTCATGATATCATTATAACAAAAAGTCATCGTGCCTTGCGAAATGCTTTTGGAAAATATTTAATCAAAACAGGCGAACTGGAAGAAGAATGGGGAAAGATATTGTCAAAAGAATATGATCAAAGGATTATCGTAGATTACCAAATAACTCATGAACCGCCGGAAGATCTTGCTGAAAAATTACTCAAGGATGCAGAATGTTTCATTCAACGAATGGAACAATATATAGAATCAAAAGAAGTTTCTTTAGATAAATAATATGAGGGGACCAATGTCTCAATTGTATAATCTTGTAATAAGTATTTTGTTGACCTTTTGTATGGTAGGGCTGGATGTAAATTTTGTCTCCGCTCAAGATCCGATGCCGTCTGCGCCCTCTCTTTTAAACTCCAATTCCTCGAATTCCTTGTTGGACTTGCTACGAGCGGATCTTCTCAAGCGGGCGCGCGAAGCGGATCAAGGAAGACGTGGATCACGGAGACGGAAACCGTATCGTCCGCAACCGGAATTGGGGGGACGTTCGGAGGAATCCGGTCCGATGGATATCTCCAAATATATCGGGCCGGAAGGCGATCCGGAGAAAACGCTGGAACGGCTACAAGATCTTGGGAAGATTCCTTCTGCGCCTTCTCCGCCACAAGCGACCGATCCGATGGAAGAGCGGCTGGATAACGTGCCGGTGGATCGGCGATTGGCGTATGCGGAAGATTTGTTGGAGCGGCGCGAGTACAAACAAGCGCAAGACGAATTGGAGGAAATACTCGAAAAAGAGTTGAAGAATCCCGATCTTCTTCGTGCCTTGACTCTCCGGGAAAAAACGTTATTTCATCAAGGATTTCACGATACGGTCCAAGATGATTATTACCAATTGAAGAATTATTATCCCGATTCAAAACAGGTCGGTGAATTGAAACAATACCTCGAAGAGAAAGCCGGTTTATCTTCGTTGCAGAAAACTGTCAAAGAGAATCCCGCCAATCCCGCCGCTCAGCGAAAATTGTTGGATACCTATTTAAAATACGGATGGCTGGATTTTGCCGAAGATTTCTTTGGAGAGACGATTCAAGATACCTCGCAAGCGACAATCCAGAGTTTGAGCGAAGTGTTTTATCGCCAAAACGATTTTCAACGGTTGGTCGATCTGTCGGAGTTGGGACAGAAACTCTATCCGTCGCAAGCCATCTATCTATACAATGAGGGAGTCGGGCATTATTCCTTAAACGATCCGGCCTCCATGCAACAGGCGAAAAGTCTGTTCATGCGCGCGAAATTGTATGCAAGACAGGAAGGGTTGAAGCAGAAGGCGGATTGGTATTTGAAACGGTTGGAACAATGAAACGAATAATCAATATCATAATGTTCTCGGCAGGCACACCTCTCACACCGGCCGATTTCGTACCCGTTCTTTCTTGGCATCGAAGAACAACACTTTATTCTCACGATACGCCTTCACTGACATGGCAATGGGGACCATGACCCTATACGCGCGCCGTGCACACAAATTGGGCTGCTTTCTTGTTTTGACGCAGGTCAAGAAATTCTCGATATGGCTTTCGCGCTCTTTCGGTTCATAGATAAATTCTTCCTTCCCGTTCAATTGCACGAATTCCTTTTTGAACGGTTCTTCCGCCACGACGCGTAAGTGTCCAGATTTGGGATCATCGGGATAGATGGTGCCATAATTTCCACGAATGATCGTCGGCACGCCGATATTGCTGGCCATGGAACAGGGCATATTGACCGAGTGGTCGGATGGATAATCGATATTGGTAAAGAAAGTATCGGGCACTTCCCGGTCGGGTTGAACGAAGATACCGCCTGTTCCCGTCACTCGATACGGAAATTCATCCCCAAAGCAAACGGTCAAGGCAGCAAGTTTGTGATAGAAGAGATCCGTTGCGATCCCGCCTGAATAATCCCAAAATTTTCGAAACCGGAAATACCGTTCCGGATTATATTTTTTTTCAGGAGCCGGTCCCAGCCATAAATCCCAATCGATATGATTGAGACCGCTTTTCTCGGGTCCGGCTTCTTCGTGGATTTCCCAGTTCCATTCTCCCTCCCGGGAATTACGGCAATAGGTTCCTTGAGACCACACGAGCTTCCCGATTCGGCCTTCCGAGATAATCCGTCTGGCTTCCCAATTCATGTCCAGCGAAGCGTATTGGCTGCCGACCTGTATAATTCGATCCTTTTTCACGCTGGTTTCATATACTTCTTTCGCTTCTTCAACGGTTTTGGTCATCGGTTTTTCGCAATAAACGTCCCGTCCGGATTCCATAGCATCCATCGACATCTTGGCATGCCAATGATCGGGCGTCGCAATGAACACGGCATCGATATCATCCCGTTTCAGCATTTCCCGGTAATCCGTATATCCTTCTGCCTGGCAGCGTTTTGCGGCCGCCTGTTTTCGGCGTTCCCAAACATCGCAGACCGCAACGATTTTGCAACGGTCGTCGAGCTTCAGCAATTCGCTGATGAGCGCTCCCCCGCGCCCGCCAGCTCCGATAAAACCGATGTTGATCTTGTCGTTCGCTCCCAGCACTCGATGAGTGGATCCTACCGAAAATACCGAGGCCGCCATCGCAAAACCTGCTGTCTTCGTTGTCTTCTGAATAAAACTACGCCGATTCGTTAGCTGTTTTTCTGTCATAACATTTTCTCCAAAAAAACTCATAAATCTTTTCTCTACATTCAATTGTAGGGGCAGACCTTTGTGTCTGCCCTAATGTCGGAGTGCGGGCATCCCTGCCCGCATCTTCTAACGCGGACATTTCCATTTTTCGTGCTCAACTCTCACTTTGCGTCCCCGGCGTGAACCGGTAAATATCCCCTTCCGATATCAAACCATTGGAAGAGTGATAAGGAATAATCCCATCCGTCTGGGAAGAAATATCCTCATGCCGGTCGGGACCCGATGTGAGGATCAGCATGACACTCCCTCTTCCTACAGCTTCATGCACACCAGGATATCCCCAATTCCAGCCGGCTTTGACCACCTCTTTGACATTCCAAGCCGGATAATAAAACCAATGGTTATGTTGCGGTTCATCTCCCGCTTGCTGGCTTAAGAACGGATCGAGTGGAATAGTCGATATATACGCGATCGGTGTTGTGATCATTTTATAAATTGTGTCGGAACCCCAAAGCGTACCGCCTAAAAACGGATATCCGTTATTATCTAAATTGTACATATCGAACGCCGTCGCGATAGCCCGTTCGTCTGAATAGGCGCGCGCAACCTTCGCCCGGATTTGCGCGTTCATGAAATTGGGCACTGCAATCGCCGCCAGAATTCCAATAATGGCAACCACAATCAGTAACTCAATCAACGTGAAACCTTGGTCTTTTGGCATACGGAAACTCCTTCATCAAAGAATAATGAAGTAAGATAGAATGATTCTCAAACCGAAGCGCAACCCTTCTTTCTTTACTATAGCACTATTGTCAATTTGGGGCGACTCGTTTGACACATTGGGTAGAATTGGGGCACGTAAATGCGAAGAGGGTTAAAGTGAAATTACTTGATTCAAACAGGAAAAAAGTATCAATACAACATGAAATCTTCAACCGCCGTTTGCGGCGCTTCGACTCCCAAGGCATAGGCGAAGACGTTGATCATCAACTGCCGGCCTTCATCGTTCATGGTGGCATAAATCTCACGCCCCTGGAGCCAGGTTCCGATACGAATCCCCAGCGATTCTGTTCCGTTGACGAAATCCCCTTCTTCGATCACCCATAAGGCGGCTTGACCGGGATTTCCGGCGACGGTTGCGAGGACTCTCACTCCGTCGGGAGGACTGTTCAAACGGGCAAGATCTTGCGGGGTATCCAGAATTTGTAATTCGCCCAATGGAAATCCTTGGGTGATGGGGTGTTCATTATCGATGATGTCTAATGTCGTTCCACTGGTGGTTCCATTTCCGCTACCGCCATAGGAATAATCATCGAGTAATGCCTGTTCACCGGTAATTTGGGGAACTTCGAAATCTCTGTGATATCCCTGATTGGCGACGTTGCCCGATTGAACGGTTTCACTGGAAAACACCATATCGGCTTCACTGAGGTCATCCGGCATTTCAAAACCGGGTAGATTGTTATGATCAAAGTCTTTCACATCGGCGCCAAAGAAAACTTGTAGGTCGAGCATGATCAGTTGATCGGATTTTGAATTCACACCGACATCACGGAGGATGTAGACAATTTTTCTTTCACCGGTAACTGCTGCTTCAACTCCAAGGTTTTGTGTTCCTTCTACGCTCAACGAATAGGTTCCACCAGCATCGAGAGTTCCTTGAAACCTCAAAGTTCCTGCATTCGGAGGTGCGGTTACGTTATACGATAGACTTGGTGTTCCGGATGCATTCGGAATCGACCAAACCAACACGCCATTTTGTTGATTCACTTCTCCTTCGGTGGCGGTAATATTATCCACAGCGATTCCAGCCGGGGGGATTTCATTGACGGTAACGTCTGTGCTTCCCCCGGTGATATTCAAGGCGATTGTCGTGCGAACCGTTTCGCTTGGATTGACCAGTTCTTTCGAGAAAGAACGAGTTGCTCTTACGGTTACATCCAATGGAATGAGAGAAACGTTACTGAAATAAGCCCGTTCCAGAGCGCTTACGTTATTTGCTGAAACAGCCAATCCGACATAGACTGTCTCCGGCATATCCGGAACCGAGATTTCTCCGAACCGTTTGAATCCGCCGTCGGTGGTTCCGCGAAACATAATAAATGTGTTTCCATCGCGGAATAAACGAAGTGTGTTGGTTTCGTCCGCCGCCTTGGGTTGTTGGCTGAATTCCGCTGTACCGCCATCCGGTTCCAAACGCCATTTCATGTTGGCGTTTGTGTTGTTCGCGGAAGCATTCATGAGAACGGCGGACACGTTGCGCGCTCCTGGATACTCCGGATCTTCACGAACAACGATTCCCATCTTTTTATTTCCACTCCCTGCATTGGGTTCTCCACCGGGGATTTCTTGATTCCCCCATTCCATGTCGGCCGTAATGATAAAATTTTGGCTCAGTTCGCTATACACCCAGTACATCCCATCGGCAGTACCTCCGATGTCACTACCCGAACCGAGGATTTCGTACGTCCCATCGGTATAGGACGCTTCCCCAATGAAGAAATCATCGCCGACACTCATCTGATCATCAAAATTCCCGATGGATTGCGCACTCGTGTTCCATGCGATAGTGAGAAACAATATGAAAAGAAAAAAACTTCTCAACATTCGGCACCTTTTTCGATATTGAACTAACATTATAAACAGCCTCCTTTTTACATATTCACTGTGTGCATGTTCAGAGCTGTAGTACAAAAATCCGGGTCTACTTTTGTGTACTATAGAATAGAAAATAGGACACGATCATCTCATTTTGGTATGATCAAAAATGACAGTTCAAACTACAACATCCGGTGAGGATTTTCAAGGTGCTTTTCGCAAAACGGATATCCCGCCCACATCCATACAATACTCCTTTCCATTTATTCTTTCTTCCTATCCAATACGCGGAATGTCCTTGATGAAGGGAAACGGTAATGAACTTCGATAGTGAAATTGGTTCATAATAAATAAAATCTCTGCTTTCTATGAAAATATGGTTATAATTTTCATCAATGAAAATAACAAACGAACGAAAGGGTGAGGAATATACGATGACAATGACGACATTAGATATGGAAAAAGGTTTTCAGGAAATATGGAAATTGTTTGCTGAAACGGACAAGAGATTCAAAGATATGGAACAAAGATTTAAAGACTTGGAAAAAGGATTTAAAAATACGGAACTGAGATTTAAAGATACGGAACTGAGATTTAAAGACACAGATAACATATTCAAAGAAACAGCTGAAAATCTTGAGAAAACTGACCGGAAAATAGACAAACTGATTGGGACTTGGGGTACGTTTGTCGAAGGACTTGTTCAACCGGCTGCAATACGAATGTTCCAAGAACGCGGGATCGAGGTGGAAGAAGTAAGTCAGAATATGAAGGTAACAAGAAAAGGCCAGGAGGTTATGGAAATCGACATCCTGCTTGCGAATGGAGAATACACGGTTTTGATCGAAGTGAAAACCACACTGAAAGTCGATGATGTGAAAGATCACATCGAACGACTGAGTCGGTTCAAACAATATTTTCCCCGTTATGCAGATACGAAAGTGATCGGAGCAGTCGCCGGAATCATCATTGAGGAAGGTGTGTCGTCATTTGCTTACAAACAAGGTCTTTTTGTGATTGCTCAAAGCGGAGATATGGTAAAGATTTTAAATGATGAGAAGTTTCAACCGAAGGAGTGGTGAAGTGCCGGCAGGATATCGGCGTAACAAAAATCCCTCGTCCCAGGATGGGACGAGGGATTTGTTTTTGCAATAGGAGGTTTTACTACAGGGAAACCCAGGCGTGGTCGTTCTTGTTGCTTTCGAGAGATTTTTCGATGAAGAGAATGCCCATGCGGCCGTCTTCGACGGTGGCGTATTTCGAACCGTCGGTGCCTTTGTAGGTTCCGGCTTGATAGGCGCGAACATCGGCTTCGAAGCAGCCGTGCAGCCGTGCGAAGGCATCGTGGAACGCTTCCGGATGGCCAGGCGGGATCGTCGGTTCGGCCAAGAGGTCTTCGGGAATGTCTTTGAGAAATCCGTCATTCGGTTGTGCCACTCCCCGCCAATACACGCGATCCGGCTGATCGGGGAGATGAATGGTCAATCCTTCGGGATTTTCCTGTTTCCAAATAAGAGTACCTTTTTCACCATTCACTTCGATACTCAAATCGTTTTTGTGCCCAATGGCGATTTGAGTAGCACGAACCATGGCTTTCCCGCCGTTCGAAAGTTCGCAATAGGTGGTGAAGTGATCGTCCAGTTCGCGGGCGGAAACGAAGGTTTCAAGAAACGCTTTCAATTTGACGACATCCAAGCCCGTGACGTAGCGAAGTTGCATCAAAGCGTGTGTACCGATATCACCGCCACAGCAGCTGGCGCCGGCCCGCTTGGGATCGACACGCCATTCGGCTTGCATACAGCCTTGATCTTCGGCACGGCTCGCGAGCCAGCCTTGAATATAGGCGGAATCCACCCATCGGATGTCTCCAAGTAACCCGGATGTGACGATATGACGAGCAAAGCGGCTGGTCCAATGGCCAAGGTAGGTGTGTGCCGTGCAGAAGGGGATTTGTTTTTCATTGACGAGTTTGACCAGTTCATCGGATTCCTGAAGGGTGATCGTCAACGGTTTTTCACAGAAAACGGGAATTCCTCGCTCGAGTGCTTTTTTAGCCGGATCATAGTGGACGTGATTGGGAGTGACGATCAACACGTAATCGATTCTCTCCCCTTCCGGCTTTTTCATTTCCTCTTCGAACATTTCGTCATAGCTGCGGTATCCTTTGATTGGATACGCCCAATTTTCCGCTTCTTTCAATGCGATTTCCGGGTCGGGGAAAAGTGCCCCGCAAGTAACGCGTCTTGTCCCGTCGAAGTGAATGGCCTTTTGATGGGGATTGACGATAAACGCTCCCCCCCCACCACCGACGAGTCCAACATTGAGAGGTCTTACCATTATTCTGTTCTCCTTTCTTTCAATACGATTTTAACCTATAAAAATCGAATCCGATTGTTTTTTGAACTGACTTGATATGCTAACGGTTTCCTTGCAGAAATTACAGGCTTGGAAATCCAAAAAGTCCATATTTGGAATCCTCACGTTTATGTATGAGGCTACTATACTATACAACAATTGACGTGAAAGGTTTGAAGTAGAAGCAGGTTTCTAACCTGTCCTTACGGATTATTATCCTTCGAGCTGAAATACTACGATCAGGAAAGACAATATGTTCTGGAAAAAAAAGAAAACCGATGAGACAGCCGTTATCGAAGAGGATCAAACCAATAAATTGGCTGTGGAAGAAAGCCCGGAAGAGTCATCGCCCCCTAAGGGACTTTTTTCCAAACTGCGTGAACGATTGCGTTCCACGAGAGATTCGATTGTCAAGAAGGCACAGTCGATCTTTCAGTTAAGAGGAAAAATCGATGAAGATTTACTCGATGATTTGGAAGAGGCATTGATCACCGCTGATGTGGGAGTGAATACCACACTGGCATTAATGGAAGAGTTACGTAACCGCATTCGGCGGGAGAAAAAATCAAATTCCACCGATTTATCATGGCTGACCGGTACATTGCAATCGCTGATGCGAGAAATGCTAGATCAAGGAGACTGTTCTCTGAAAACTGCCGAGGAAAGTCCCAGTATTTATTTGATTGTCGGGGTCAACGGAGTCGGCAAAACAACCGCAATCGGGAAAATGGCCGCCCGTTTCAAGAGAGAAGGAAAAAGCGTATTGATGGTTGCGGCAGACACGTTCCGCGCAGCAGCCATCGAGCAGCTGGAAATCTGGTCTAAGCGTGCGGATGTGCCAATTATCTTGGGCACGGAAGGAGCGGATCCGTCGTCGGTTGTATTCAATGCGATGACCTCGGCAAAAGCCAATCATCCGGATGTGATTCTTATCGATACGGCGGGCCGGCTGCATACCAAATCGAATTTATTACAGGAATTGGCGAAAATGGGACGAGTTATTTGCCGTGAATTCGAGGGGGCCCCCCAAGAAACACTATTGGTTCTGGATGCTTCAACCGGCCAGAATGCGGTCGAACAGGCCAAGACCTTTTTACAATCCTGCGGCATAACGGGATTGATTCTGACAAAAATGGACGGTACCGCGAAAGGCGGTGTGATTCTAGCGGTTCACAAACAACTTGGATTGCCGGTTAAATTCATCGGGGTGGGTGAAGGCATCGATGATCTGGAACCCTTTGATCCGGATGCATTTACCCGAGCCTTATTTGCCGTCGAAGAGAAAGAACATGAATAGATATCCATTTTATATTGTGCAGACAGGATGTCCGCACCACAATTTTTGACTTTTTTACTGTATCATCCCGCCTCACACTCCGTCTTTTTGTTCCCTCCTCTTTCAGTTCGACACCTTTTTCAGTCTCATTATCAAAAAACCATGGAAAAATCGAAACCTAACATTGAAAAACTATATGATTCTATGGTATGGTTATTCGATTGAGTGTTCAATCATGTAATTCAAACTAGAGGAGGAAAGAAAGATGAATGGGAAAATTTTTGTAATTATTACACTCGGATTGATGGTAATTGGTGGAAATGTATGTTTTGCGGATAATATTGCGGTTTTGATACCTCAGTCCGCAATTTTGGCGGGAGATGATCCTGCCCATGATGAACTCGCGAAGGAATTTACGATTGAAACCTTGGGAATGGAACATGTGGGGATCTTTTGGCTGGTGAATCATCTTGAAGATGATTTAGGGCATACTGTCAACTTATACGGAACCGATGAAGACGATCCCGGAATGGTGGAAGAGGAAAATGATTTGATATTCATCACGGAAGAAATCGGCTCCGGAAGCGTTGCAGGAGATTACCGTATCGCTCTTAAACCAGTCATCTTTACAGAATCTTATATTTTGGATGATATGGGATTCACCAATGGGCAATCAGCCTTTACCGGTGGGGCGATGACTACAGAAATCAAAGTCGTCAACTCCAATCATCCCATCACACAAGGTTTACCGGAAACGTTTGTTCCGACCAAAATCGATGAAAACACGGGGGAACCTTATGTACCTACATTCGGAACATTGACCGACACAAGTATTTTGGTGGAAGGTGTGGGGGATGTATTAGTCGTAATGCCTTCATCGATCAATGAGTCTGCTGACGGAGTGGATTTACCTGCTGATGCACCCATTGTTATTGCTTTAGAAGCGGGAAGCGAATTGGATTTTGGGGATGTGAACGAAGAGCGCTGGGTGTTTTTCGGGTATTCCGACGTTGATCCCAATGAAGCATACGGTGGAGTTCCGGAAGAACGGACATTGAATATTCTCAACGATCTTGGAATTCAGCTCCTTGACCAGACAATTGCATGGGCTTTGGGAGAAACGGTTGATATTTCAAGTTGGAATCTTTATTGATTTGCTTTTCTCAGACTGAGTAAAAAATTTCTCAGCAAAGGGGTAGGCTCAAATGTCTACCCCCTCACTTTTATACAAAGAAAAAAAATGCCATAGCTATATCCCAAGTTGGTAGATCGATCTCATCGTTCTCTTCAAGCCTTCTTTCATCTCATCTCGTTCTTCTTATAGAGTTCATTCAGCCGGAATGACAATTTTCACGTCAATTGGTTCGTCATGATCATCCGGTCTTCTTTACATCCTATCCAGCTCCTGCTTAAGTGAATGACATTGGGAACAATTTTGCACAATTGCTCTGTGGTTGAGTGAAAAACAAAAAATGTAATGGGACAGTCCTGATCGATCTGTCCCACTATCTATATTTTTGTGTGATGAAGGAGAAGGAAAAATGGATCAACAAAAAAACGACATCTCGCGTAGGGATTTTGTAAAGACCGGTGCGATCACAACAGCTTCCGTGACGGCATTCAATATCCTCGCTTCGCCGGACGCACGGGCGAAACAACAGTTGAAAATCGGGGTGATCGGCTGTGGCGGCCGCGGCCGTGGCGCGATGGTGAACGCTTTGCAAGCCGACGACGCCGTCCAAGTCGTAGCCCTGTGCGATATTTTTCCGGAAAAATTCGACCTGGCCAAACAGGAACTGGAAAAAATGGGTCATGATGCGGAAAAGATTGAAACGTTTTTGGGATTCAAAGCGTATCGGGACCTAGTGAAAACCGATTGCGATTATGTAATTCTCGCCACCCCCCCATGCTATCGTCCCGAATCGCTCGAAGCGGCGGTGAAAGCCGGTAAGCACGTATTCATGGAAAAACCGGCCGCTGTCGATCCTCCCGGTATCCGCCGGATTATCGCCGCTGGGGAAGAAGCGAAGAAAAAAGGTTTGTCCATCGCGGCCGGAACACAACGCCGCCATCAAAAAGAATACATTGAAACCATCAAACGAATCCAAGATGGTATGATCGGCGATGTCGTCAACGCGCAGGTTTTCTGGTGCGGCGGCCCCATCGGTTTCCCCGACCGCAAACCCGGATGGTCGGAAGTGGAATGGCAGATTCGCGGCTGGTATCATTGGCTCTGGCTCTCAGGGGATCATATCTTGGAACAACACGTCCATAACATCGATGTCATCAATTGGATAATGGGAACCCATCCGGTAAAAGCCTTCGGAACCGGCGGCTGCGGGTGGCAGGAACGCGGCGATATCTGGGATCATCATGCCGTCCATTTCCACTATGAAAACGGCGTGGACATTTTAAGCATGTGCAGCCAACATCCTCGCGATACAGGGCGAGTTGAAGAGCGAGTGCAGGGAGTGAAAGGGCGCACCTACACCGCACAAAGCGGACCATGGTATATCCAGGACAACAACGGCAAGGAAATCTGGCGTTTCAAAGACGAACAGAGTGCCCCCTACGTCCAAGAACATGCCGACTTGATGAACAGCATCCGCAACGAAAAAGGACTCAACGAAGCCCGCAACGTGGCCGAAAGCACCATGACGGCAATGATGGGCCGCATGTCGGAATACACCGGCAAGGAACTGACATGGGAAGAGGCTCTCAATTCCGACGAAAAATTCCCCGTCTATTACGAATTCGGCGATGTCGATGCCCCAGGCGCCCCGGTACCCGGTGGAAAAAAATACACCGGTGAAGAAGGGTGGAAACCGGGTTGATGAGTACCGAAAATAATAAAAAAGCAAAAGGGACAGCTGATCTAGTTGTCCCTTTCTATTCATCCTTTTTTAACAAAGGATTTTGAATGTTCAATTTGTTTTCAATAAGTTGATTGTGATGCATATCTTCTATATATATAATATTACACTGATTTTCCAAGGCGGTTGCAAGGATTAAACTGTCATAGTAAGAATATTTGTACTTCAAAGCAATATCACAAGCTTCTTGAATTGTGGATGAATGAATGGTTTGAACGGAAAACTTTTCAAATAATTCAAGAATAGCGCTTTTGATATCATCCCAATCAAGTTTCAATTTTTTATATAAAATGTTTGCAACTTCATTGATCACTTGTATGCTTATTATGACATCACTATTTTCAAAAAGAGTTTCACATTTTTTTCTCTTTTCAATTTCTGATTTAGAGTAGAGATAAAGAATAATATCGGAATCAATAAAGGCTTTATCTTTCATTCGCTTCATTTCGATTGAATTTGAATCCCCGAGTATCGATACTTATTGCATACAGTTTTTTAGAAGTGGAAATTTTTTTTGGTTCTTTGGAATCTTGATCCGTTAAAATGATGACGCGGCAATTCTTGTCGGCAATCGTTTTGTACTCTGGAGGAATTTTGATTATCCCGTTTTCAATTTTTGTTTCAAATTCAATAGCATCCATGGTCAAACGACCTCGAATCTGTTTTTTGAAATGTGTATTCACTATTATAGCAAGGCTTTGGAATCAAAGAAAGAAAATGATCAAAAAAACCTTCCTACTAGCTGTCCTTGCTTCAACGATTCACACTGAACCGGCACGATCTCCCCTTTCGCCACAGGATGAGAAGCCTGAAATTCCACCCGCAAATAATTCGGAGTAAAACCGGTACCTGAATCATTTTCAAATGTTTCAGTCAGAACCGGCAGGATTTTTCCGATGTAATTTTGTTTCACTTCATTTGCCGTTTGCGTAGCGATTTTATCTAACTCTTTCCGCCGTTCTTCGATGATTTTATAAGGTAAATGATCTTTCAAGCGCGTGGCGGGTGTATTTTCCCGCGCCGAGAATCGGAAAGAATGAACTTTGGAAAAACGACAAACGCGAACGGCATTTATCGTTTGTTCGAAATCTTCATCCGTCTCGCCGGGAAAACCGGTCATAATATCCGTGCTGATCTCATAGTGAGGGAGCAGCGCTCTCGCTTTCTCCAGCCGTTCTTGAAAGAAATCATATGAATAAGGGCGTTTCATCCGGCGCAGGACCCGATTGGAACCGCTTTGCAACGGCAAATGCAGGTGAGAGCAGATGATGTCCTGATGGTGAAGCATTACATCATACAACTTATCGGACACATCCTGCGGTTCCATCGAGGAAATCCGTATCCGTTTGATGCCGTCCAGTTTTACGAGTTGCTCGAGAAGGTCGGGCAGGTCGAAATCCTGTCCTCGTCCGTAATGCCCAATACAGATACCGCATAAGACAATTTCAGGGTAGCCGTGTTCCAGTAACGATTTGCATTCCGAGACGATATCCGGGATCGCGCGGCTGCGTGCTTGACCGCGGCTTTGCGGAATACTGCAAAAGGTGCACTTCAAATCACAGCCGTCCTGGATTTTGACAAACGCGCGCGTCCGTTCATGGAACGTTTCAATCCCACTGGCGCTGTCCCACAATCCATCCTGATCCTCGCACCCCCACCCGAGCGATTCGGTGATGCTCATCACCCACTGCTCTTGATCATCGATGGAAACGATTTCAGTCACGCCGGTGATGTTCATGATTTCATCCGGTTTGCGTTCCGAATAACACCCCGTAACCGCCACCCGCGCATGAGGATTTTGCCGAATCAACTTGCGGATCAGCTGCCGCCCCTTCCGGTCGCTTTCGGATGTAACGGAACAGGTATTCACAATAATCAAATCAGCATTGCCCCGTTGGGATTCATCCGCAATCAGATACCCGCGCTGAATCAATAACGTCCGCAAACGTTCCGAATCATACTGATTGACTTTACAGCCAAGGGTATGGATGAGTACTTTGGGTTTTTGTGACGGCATGGCTTTCATAATGCTTTGAAGTATCAATGAAAATCTGCGGGTAGCAAGGGCAATACGCCAGGCAGTCCTTGTGGTGTTATGCTATACAGCGTAGTGCCATACAGCAAGGATAGACTTCTATCAATATCATTACCCTAATCCAAAAGACAGGAATTCACTCCAACAGGATTCAGGAATACAAAAAATTACCCCAACGGGGTTCAAGAAGACAGCCAGTGGGCAACGCCCCTGGAAATTATCTATTCCCTTTGACACCACTACCAAATTCATAGAAAATGTTGCCAAAAAGGAAACAAATGATTATGGCAAATCCAGATCAGAAGAAATGGTGGGTTTCGTTACCACTCACCCCACCCTACTTACTTACGAGGTATATAATGAAAATTATCTTTACGATCACAATCACATTTACCTGCTTGTTCACATTCATACCAACATCGTCTTGTTCAATGGACTTACCCGCCGGTTCTGCACCTGACGCGCTCACGTTCCCTCATTTCCCCACCCGAATGCACACCTTCATTTGGCGCAACTGGCCGGTGGTGGAGATCGAACGTCTGGCCAAAGTATTGGAAACATCCACTGAGAATGTTCGGAAAGTAGCGGAGTCGATGGGACTGCCGGAACAGCATCCCATAGCGAAAGAAGACCGGAATCGCATTTATATTACGTTGATCCGGCGGAACTGGCATTTGCTGCCTTATGACCAACTCTTGACGCTGCTTGACATGTCGGCTGAAGAACTCGCATATTCGCTGCGGGAAGATGATTTTCTGTATATCAAACTTGGGAGATTGAAACCGCAATGTGAGCCGTTGAAGTATGAGCCGCCAAGTGACGAAACTCAAAAACGATGTGCGGAAATCAAACAAATTGTACAGGATCACTTTAGGAATGAATGGCAAAATCCCGCTGAAGAGCGGTTTTATTTCATCGAGGAACTCAGCCAGGCTGATCCGAATTTCAAAAAAGACACATCGGTAAAACCACGGTTCTCTCCTCGCTATATTTATTCCTATTTCGCCCTCTACGGAGATCCCTTGATGAATCCGGAACTCGATCCGTATCCGGAAGGATTGCTGCAGAAACTGGCGGCGCTGGGAGTGGACGGAGTGTGGATGCATGTCGTGCTGCGGCAGTTGGCGCCGAGCGAGATATTTCCGGAATTCGGGGAAGATCATGAAACACGATTGCAAAATCTGCGAAAACTGGTTGAGCGGGCGAAGCAATATGGAATCAGTATCTATCTGTATATGAACGAGCCGAGAGCAATGCCGGAATCGTTCTTTGAAGACCATCCGGATATGAAAGGTGTGCAGGAAGGGGACCATTTTACTGTTTGCACATCCAATCCGAAAGTACGCCAGTGGTTGACCGATTCGCTCGCCTATGTTTTCGAACAGGTGCCCGATTTGGGTGGAGTGTTTACGATTACAGCATCCGAAAATCTGACGAATTGCGCCTCCCATCATCGGCATAAAGAGTGCCCGCGCTGCAAAGACCGAACCGCAGCGGAAATAATCGCGGAAGTGAATCAGGCTATCGAAACCGGCGTCCATCGCGGTAATCCGGACGCAAAAGTGATCGTGTGGGATTGGGGCTGGCGGGATGAATGGGCGGGAGATGCGATCCGCAAATTGCCCAAAAACGTATGGTTCATGTCCGTCAGCGAATGGTCGAAACCGATTGAGCGCGGAGGCGTGAAAACGGCAGTCGGCGAATATTCGATTTCCGTGGTCGGCCCCGGACCGCGCGCGACGCGCCATTGGGCAATCGCAGAAGAAGCCGGATTGAAAACGATGGCCAAAGTGCAGATCAACAATACCTGGGAATTATCGGCGGTTCCTTATCTGCCGGTGCTGGATTTGACCGCCGAGCATTGTACAAATTTACTTTCATCCGGTGTAGACGGCATGATGCTGAGTTGGACGCTGGGCGGCTATCCATCGCCCAATCTCAAACTCATCCGCATGTTCGACCGCGAGCCGGTTCCAAGCAAAGAAAAAGCCTTGGATGAATTGGCAGTGGAATTGTTCGGAACAGACGGCGCATCGTTTGGCCGGAAGGCATGGTCCGCTTTCAGCAAGGCTTTTCAGGAATATCCCTATAACGGCAGTGTGCTCTATCGCTGTCCGGCTCAATATGGACCGTCCAATCTGCTCTACCCAACTCCCACAAATTATCCATCAACGATGATCGGCTTTCCCTATGACGATGTCGATGGATGGCGAGGACCGTATCCGGCGGATATCTTCGCCCAACAATTCGGAAAAATCGTGACCGGATGGAAAGAAGGATTGATCGATCTGGAAAAAGCCGTAGCCAATACCCCGCAGGAGAAAAAACAAGCAGCACAGTCCCAACTCCGTTTTGCAAAAGCGGCTTGCCTCCATTTTGCAACAGTCGCGAATCAAACTCGATTCAGCGTATTGCGGGATGAACTATTAAATCAAAAGAACTCGTTGTCAGAGGAAGATCGGAAACAGAAAATTGATACAATCAAAGACATCATTCAAGAGGAAATCATCATCGCCCGTGAATTGTTTGCTTTAACACGGCGGGATTCGCGGATTGGTTTTGAGGCGTCCAATCATTATTATTACTTGCCGGTTGATTTAATGGAGAAGGTGTTGAATTGTCAATTTATCCTTAATCATCTTGGTAAACTATAGTACATGTTTCTTTTTTTTCACTCATGTTGAAAAAATGACAAATAGGCCAAAAAGGAACAATTCCGTGTCTCAAAAGTCTATCATTTCAGTCAACTTATTTCATAACTTCAACAAATCAAGCCTGTTATAACTTGGCACTCTCTTTGCTCCATTAGGGAGCACAATCATATTATAAATGGAGTATAAATTTATGTCGTATCTCGTGATTTCGTTAGCGATCATGCCGCTGATGTTTCTTGCCGCTCAGAATGTACGCTCGGTGTTTTTCCGGTATGCGGAAGTTCCCGTCCGTTCCAGAATTGACCGGCGCTCAGGTTGCACGCCGTGTATTGGATAGCAATGGATTGCAACATGTTCGCATCGAACGGATTGCGGGTGAACTGACGGATCATTATGATCCCAGAGATAAAGTTTTGATTAAATTACCGGGACCGTTGATAAGTGTAGCATTTGACGGTCCCGGATTCTTATTTGATATGGGTAAAAGAAAATCATAGGAGGTTTAGATGGCCCGGCAAATCCAAGAAAAATTATCCAAATTCAAGAATCTTTTGACTCCGTTCCAGCAATTTGCCCGCAGTGAAAGTTTTAGTGGGATTCTATTGATCATTGCCGCGTTAATCGCGTTCGTGATTTCGAATTCCGCTCTATCCGAATCGTATTTCGATCTCAAAAAAATATATTTCGGCATTGAATTTGGTGATTGGAGCCTGAAGAAGCCGTTATTTCTTTGGATCAACGACGGCTTGATGGCCATATTTTTCTTGATGGTCGGGCTGGAAATCAAGCGGGAACTGTTGGTGGGTGAGTTATCCAAACCTCGCGATGCAGCTCTTTCTGTCTTTGCAGCGGTAGGAGGAATGGTTGTTCCGGCATTGATTTACACAATATTCAACTTCAACACAGCCGGGATCAGCGGATGGGGGATTCCGATGGCCACCGATATCGCATTCGCGTTAGGAGTCATGGCTCTTCTCGGTTCACGCGTTCCCTTGGCGTTGAAAGTGTTTTTAACTGCGCTCGCTATTGTCGACGATTTGGGGGCTGTATTGGTCATTGCCGTTTTTTATACGGAATCCCTGCAATTCCACTATTTACTCTATTCCTTTTTGATTCTTTTCGGTGCGTGGATTTATGGAAAAAGTGGTGGACACCGCCTATCCCTCTTTCTATTATTGGGAGCAATTGCGTGGTATTGCATGCTGAAATCCGGTGTCCATGCAACAGTGGCAGGTGTTTTGTTGGCTTTCACGATCCCGATCAAACACGCGATCGGTTCCGATGAATTGGAAGACCATCTCCGTGTGGCCATCCACGAAGATTCGTTCGAGAAGTCGGAAGTCAAAATCGAGAAACTGGAATCGATTCTCGAGCACGCGCAGAGTTTACTACATCGGTTGGAGCACGCCTTGCAGCCAATCGTCGCCTATTTCATCATGCCGGTATTCGCGTTTTTCAACGCCGGTGTGCGCATATCCGGTGAAAGCGCCACTTGGAGCCCCGTCATTTTCGGATGTTTCTTGGGTTTGGTGGTCGGAAAACCGTTGGGTGTATTCGCGTTTGCTTGGGTTTCCAGCAAACTCGGAATCGCTTCTCTTCCGAAGGGAATCAATTGGGCGCAGATCTTTTCCGCCGGAATGTTGGCCGGAATCGGTTTCACGATGTCGTTTTTTATCGCCGCCCTGGCATTCGGAGAAGGTTCGTTGCTGGATCAATCCAAAATCGGAATCCTCTCTGCCTCGATCTTATCGGCGATTGTCGGATTGATTGGGCTTCATTTTTCTACAAAAAAAATCGATTAAAATGTACGCTTTTCTCTTCCGATTTATGGCATCAAGCGGCAAAGGTCTACAAGAAATCCAAATCAAAATATGGAGACGATCAAAATCATGGGGAAAAAACTGGATCGCATGTACGAACCGATATCAACTATTATGCGCAAGGATTTTTTTACATTACATCAAAAATTATCCGTGAAACAAACATTTGACGAAATCAGAGCCCATGGTCTTGGAGAACGGATAATCTATTTTTATGTGATTAACGAAGACAATGATCTGGCCGGTGTTGTTCCGACCCGGCGCCTGCTTACCGCATCGATGAATCAGCCTCTTTCTGAGGTAATGATCAAGAAAGTCGTTACCGTATCCCAAACCGCAACCATTTTGGAAGCGCATGAATTGCTAGCCGAACACAAATTTCTAGCACTCCCTGTGGTCGATGATGATCAACATATTGTCGGAATTGTTGATCTCGGTATGTTCACCGAGATGGAGTTCGAAATCGCTGAACGGGAACAGATGGATGTGGTGTTTGAGTTCATTGGTTTTCAGGTTTGGCAAGTGCGCGACGCTTCTCCATTTCAAGCATTTCGCATTCGCTTTCCATGGTTGTTGAGCACCATAGGAAGTGGAGTGATTTGTGCTTTGCTGGTCAGTGTTTTTGAGGACACATTATCAAAAAGTATCATTTTGGCGTTTTTCCTAGCGTTGGTATTGGGGCTTGGCGAGAGTGTGAGCATTCAATCCATGACTGTTACGATTCAGGCATTGCGCGTGAAACAACCCACATTACAATGGTATAGCAAGGCGCTTCGTCGAGAGACTGGCACAGCGGTTATTCTCGGCGCATCATGTGGTTTTTTCATTACTTTGATTGTTGGTTTTTGGCACGGTATGGGAATCGAAGCTGGAATAATTGGAAGCAGCATTGCCGTCGCGCTTGTGGCGGCCTCTATATTCGGATTAAGTATACCAACATTGTTACATGCGCTGAAAATTGACCCAAAAATTGCCGCTGGTCCTATAACACTAGCGATCACTGACATATGTACAATCTTCTTGTACTTCACCATTGCAAAGATTCTGCTTTAAACATGACTCTGTGGAGTTTGTTTTTCTACATAATAACACTCATTTTAAAGATGCAAAAAAAATCCAAGAAAGGAAACTGCCATCCATGGGTGAATTGGTTTTCTTGCGTGAACTGGCCATTATTTTCGCCGTCGCCGTAACCGTCGTTACTTTGCTGCACCGCTTGAAAATTCCCTCCATAGCCGGTTTTATTCTGGCCGGAATGCTGGTGGGTCCGCATGGTATTGGATTGGTCAAAGATATTCATCAGGTCGAAATGTTGGCGGAAGTCGGCGTCATTTTACTTCTGTTCAGCATCGGTTCGGAATTCTCGCTGCCGCGTTTGAAACGATTGTGGCAGCCGATTTTAATAGGTGGTTCGCTGCAAGTAAGTTTGACTATTGTATTGGCATTTGCCGTGGGTATTTCCTTCGATTTGCCGTGGCGCATTGCTTTTTTCGTCGGTTTATTGATGGCCGTATCCAGTACTGCCATCGTGTTGCGCGGTCTGGAATCGCGGGGTGAAACGGATGCTCCGCATGGCCGTTTGACCATCGGGATTCTCTTGTTCCAAGATCTCAGCGTCGTCCCCATGATGTTCGCCATTCCGATGTTGAGCGGATCGGATGTTTCTGCCGCCTATCTCATTGCAGCGTTGATGCGAGCGGTCTTGATTCTCGGTATTGTGCTGGTCGCCGCACGGATTGTTGTGCCAACCTTTTTGCACATGATCGCCAAAACACGGCAGCGCGATCTCTTCGTGCTGTCGGTATTGTTGGTCTGTATAGGAACGGCTTGGGCGGCAACCATGTCCGGGGTTTCTCTGGCGCTCGGGGCATTTTTGGCGGGATTGGTCGTTGCGGGCAGTGAATACCGCCATCAGGCATTGGCGGAATTGATTCCCTTTCGAGAGGGATTTACTAGTTTGTTCTTCATATCCGTAGGGATGTTATTGATGCCACAAACCATTGTGGAAAATTTCGAAATCATTTTGATGATTCTAGTTGGAATTCTCCTAGGAAAATTCGGGATTGTCTTCATCACGGCAACAATTATGCGCCTACCGTTACGAGTATGTGTCATGGCAGCCACAGCTTTGGCGCAAGTCGGTGAATTTTCCTTTGTTCTGGCTCGCGCGGCTCAGGGAACCGGTTTATTTGAAGAACCGTTATCAGGAAATATCCTCGCCGCCATCATTTTATCGATGGTCATTACTCCATTCGCAATATCCTACGGTCCGCATTTGGCGGCCGGAGTAGGAAGAATCCGTGTGCTGACCCGTCTGCTGAATGTAAAACCCGCCGAAGACGCCGAGGAAGAAAACAAAAAGAAACTGAGCGATCATGTTATCATCGGCGGGTATGGTTTGGCTGGTGAGCAGTTGGCCAAAACACTGCATGAATGTGAAGTTCCTTATGTCATTGGCGAACTGAATGCCGAAAACGTGCAAAGAGCGCTCAAACAGGGAAAGCCGATTTATTATGGTGATATCACCAGTTCCGAAGTGCTTCACTATTTAGGAGCCGAACGCGCCCGCGAATTTGTGATCGTCATCAACGATCCCGGCGCAATCGAACGATCCGTAGAAGCCGCCCGCCGCATCGCTCCCCATCTACACATCGCCGTCCGTACCCGCTACCGGCTCGATGTCGAACGTCTTTACAACGCCGGAGCCAGTGAGGTAATCCCGGAAGAAATCGAATCCGCGGTGGCAGTGGTGTCACGGGTTTTGGAACGGTTGGATGTTGAAAAAAATAAGATTGAAGACACCGTATTGCTTATCAGAAGTAATGATCAAATAAATAAAGAAGAAAATTGATCATTTATCCAGAATGCTTTATGAACCAGTGGTTTGGGAGGAGCAAATAATGGAAAAAATCGGTCTGCACGAAGCCAAAACTCGTTTATCCGAGTTGATCAATAAAGTATGCGATGGAGAGCAATTCATCATTACTCGACGCGGGATTCCTGTAGCTCATTTAACTCCTGCATCAAAGCCAGATCAAAAAGATATTGAGAACGCAATTGATGGCTTAGAACGGATTCGAAAACGATGCACATTAGGCGGTCTCAACGTAAGAGAAATGATCGAAGAGGGAAGACGATAATAGTATTTGAATTAGCCATCCGTGAAAAATTACCCCTTGCAACGTTGGACCAAAAACTAAAAAAAGCAGCTAAAATCAAGGGAGTCTCATTGATAGTGAAATAAATATTATGTACTTTTTTGTGGCGGTACTACGGTGCAATCCGGTAATCCGCGCAGCACTTCTTCCGCCCCCGTCGGTGCATATACGATCAACAGGCGCAATGGCTCCCACCCGACATTGATCGTCGAATGCACCACTCCTTGTGGAATATAGATCGATGCGCCCAGCCGTACGCGAACGGGTTTCTCACCTTCAAAAATGTGTTCCGCCTCTCCTGAAAGCACAAAGATGATCTCGTCCGCATCGGGATGATTGTGAAAGTCATGTCCCTTGCCGGGTTTGGTCACGACCATGCCGAAGGTAAATCGTTCCGCTCCGGTAACTTTGGGGCTACTCAAGATTTTGATATCGCCCCAATCATATGCCAAAGTTTCCACTTCATCGCCATACACAATATACCCATCTCCGACTTTACCCATTGGTTGACTCCTTCCGTTATATGATTTTTGTATCTTTAAATTCTTTGGCTCGCGATTCGATCGCCACTTCGGTCGGTAAGCGTTCCATGCTGGTGGCTCCGAAAAATCCGACGATTCCCGTTGTATGTTCATAAATAAATTGTGCGTCGCTCGGTTCGGCGATCGGACCGCCGTGACAAAGAACGAAAATATCGGGATTCACCTGTTTCGCCGCGTCATGCATGGCTTGCACGCGCTTGGCGGATTCTTCCAGTGTGGCCGCTGTATGGGCGCCGATCGAGCCTTTCGTAGTCAGTCCCATATGCGGAACCAAAACATCGGCGCCCGCCCTTGCCATTTTTACGGCTTCTCCCTCATTGAAGACATAGGGACAGGTGACCATGTCCATTTCGTGAGCCATGCGAATCATCTCGACCTCAAGATCGTAGCCCATTCCTGTCTCTTCGAGATTCGCTCGGAACGTACCATCGAACAAGCCGACAGTGGGGAAATTTTGTACGCCGTCGAATCCCATTTCTTTCAATTGTTTCAAGAAAACCGGCATGATTCGAAATGGATCGGTTCCGCAAACTCCGGCCAGGACGGGAGTATGCTTCACGACCGGCAGCACCTCTCGCGCCATATCGACAACGATCTCGTTCGCGTCTCCATAGGGCAAAAGTCCCGCCAGGCTTCCCCGCCCTGCCATGCGGTAACGGCCGGAGTTGTAAATGATGATAATATCTACTCCACCGCGCTCGACGAATTTGGCGGAAATCCCGGTTCCCGCCCCTGCCCCGATGATCGGTTTGCCTTGATTCACTTGAGCGCGAAGTTTTTCCAACGTTTCATCTCGTGGAATAAAAGGCATTTGAATCTCCTTTTTCAAACAACAATTTCTATTTTTGTAACATACTCAACAAACGATCCGCCAAAGCGTGAGCGAATTCCAGGTCGTTGATGTGTAAATCCAATTCAATCCATTCGACCGAATCCTGCAGATTCTCTTTCAAGGCTTGAAAGAGTGCTTTATCCGCTTGCGGATCACAAAACGGCTGACCTTCCTTATCGATAGCACTGACTCCTTTCAACGGTATCACCACAGCCGCCGGTCCAGTCGATTGATTCAATTTTCCTGCTATGATGCGCCCCAGTTCCGCGCATTCTTCCGGTGTGGTGCGCATCAAGGTCACATTCGGATTATGCTTATAGAGATTCCGGTTCTTGAATTTCTCCGGTACTGTATCATACGCCCAAAAGTTGACCATATCGAGCGCTCCGCATGAGACTACTTGTGGAATCCCCTTTTTGCCGGCCGCTTCCAAGCGATGGGGGCCGGCAGTTAAAACACCCCCAACCAATTCGTCACACCATTCCGTCGTCGTGACATCGGCGACTCCCGCAATGAAATCATCCTTGATGAGTGCCTCCATCGCCCGGCCTCCGCTGCCGGTTGCATGGAACACAAGCACCTCAAATCCGGCTTCCACCAACCTTTCCCGGACTGCATCTACACAGGTAGTCGTAACGCCGAACATTGTGGCCGCCAGTAATGGTTTTTCAGTAGCCGCAGGGACATCCTGCTCCACCATCCCGCAGATCGCGCCGGCTCCATTTGCTAAAATCCGTCGGGAAATGCGATTCAAGCCGGCGATATCGACAACCGAGTACATCATGGTGATATCTTTCACATCTACATAGGGAGCCACATTGCCGGAAGCCAACGTGGAAATCATGACTTTCGGCAATCCCACCGGCAACTCCCGCATGGCGGCGGTGGCAATGATCGTTCCACCGGAGCCACCTAAACCCATCACGCCATCGATTTTGCCCTCTCGATGAAGTTGGAGCGCCAGTCGTGAGGCCCCTTTGGTCATGATCTCGATTGCCGAACCGCGATCTTCTTGTTTCCGTAATTCATCGAGCGAACCGCCTCCGGTGGAGGCCACTTCAGCCGCAGAAATATCCGGTTTGAGCGATGGCTCCTTCATCACCCCGGCATCCATAACAATAGCGTTATGGCCGCGAGTTACAATCAAATCGCGAACAAAGGCGAATTCCTGCCCCTTCGTATCGAGGGTGCCAATTAAAAGGATTGATTTTTTCATGTCCCCATTTCTCCAACAATAGCTCGCCATTGTTTTTTCATTAGATTACCATAAATGAGTAACCTTTTAAATGCGTTTTCTCAAAGAATGAAAACGATGATACAATGGTCATAGAGATGATCAGAGGCGTGGTGGATATATTTAACACATTTTTTTTGCGGGGGATTGTCTGAATCGGGATTGGCCAGGATGGGTGGATTTTCTGGATTTGGGGGATGGGGGTTTTTTATTTTGATTGGGAGTTTGGTTTGAATCACGAAAGGGGAGGTAAGATTGTCTAGCGGGGTAGTGGAGATTTAATGGCTGCTAGGGATTGTGCGGGTTCAAAGATGCGGGCAGGGATGCCCGCGCTCCCAGTCTTTTTACATATTGTTCGTACTTTCCCATAAAGTAAGGAAATCTTTTGCTGTACAAATCGTGATCTGGCTTGTATCACCGGTTTTATAGTCTGTTGTATTGCGAGTGATTAAATATTTTACTGGGTGTTGCTTTGCCGTGTGATATTGAATGGCATCTTCAAAATCGGTAAATGCAGAATGAAGTGCGAAATCGATCGCTCGATCATCAACCGGTAAGACGTTCACAATCGAACGTAATTTTCGTAATTGATTGAGAGCGATTTCCCGTGATCGTAACTTTCGAAGAATATAATACAAGTTTGAAAAAATCAATGAAGAAGTACACCCTTCAATAGCTCTTTTTTCTACTAATGTCATGAGCTTTGCGGCAGCATGATAAAATGGATGTCGTTTTGCGAGAACATCTAGAATGATATCGTTATCTAAAAATATGGGAGACATTATCGATATTTCTGCAATAAATAATCCGTGTAATCCTCATGAATATCCGCAGTGTCATCCAGTTGAATGATCCCGGATAGTTCTTTGACTGTGGGAGTCATTTCCATTCCTGGCGTTGATTGTTCTTGATCAATCAGAAATCGAAAATAGGTCTCGACCAATCCCGATAGGCTGCACTGTTTTTTTTGTGCGTACTTTTTGGCTTGTTCGATGACCTTTTTATCTAAATTGAGTGTTAATTTGGTATTCATTGCGGTTTCTCCATACGTATTTATTTTACTGAATCATTACGTATAATCAAGTATCTGATGACTATTGCTCATTCAAACCCCCCGCCCGACTTTGATTATCCAAATCCATGCTTGAACCAATTATATTTTATTCTAGAATCTTTTTGTGCTCTCACTACTCTTATGAAAAAAATATACTGTCTTTGCACTTATTTTTTTGCATTATCGGAAGATTGAAAAATATTGTGGGGTGTGCGGGTTCAAAGATGCGGGCAGGGATGCCCGCGCTCCCAGGGGAGACGCTATGGTGAAATACATTGCTTGAAGATTATCCGGAACTTGAAGTTGAGGATTTTCAAGCTGTATTTGCATATGTTGCGGAAATCGAAAATAGGAATCAGAATCCCTAAACCGGACATTGATTTAATCCGCGAGAGAATCAACCGAGTTTGCATGAGAAGGAACTTGTGGCGGCAAAATGAATGATTTATTTTGTCTGATCGGTGATGTATAATGAATAAATACGGGGTTTAATAAAAAATCGTATTTGACGCTTAAACCTTAGGATGAGAAACCATGGAACCGAAAATCCCGATTGATCAAGGTAAGATTCATGAATTCTGTCAGAAGTGGAAGGTCAAAGAATTTTCCCTGTTCGGTTCCGTTCTGCGGGATGATTTCGGTCCCGAAAGCGATGTGGATGTGTTGGTAAAAATCGAAGAGGATGCGCCTTGGGATACGATCGATTATGTAGAAATGATTCAGGAGCTGCAACATATCTTTGGTAGAAAAGTGGATTTACTCGAAGCGGAAGGGATACAGAATCCATTTCGGCGGTATGAGATTGCGAGATGTCGGAAGGTGATTTATGCGGCCTGATAGGGATGATACGGCATATTTATGGGATATGCTGGAAGCGGCTAAAACGGTTCAAGGATTTGTCGAGGGCAAGTCGTACATCCATTTTTTGCAAGATAAGATGTTGAAAAGTGCAGTCGAACGGCAGATTGAAATCATCGGGGAAGCGGCAAGAAAAGTGTCTGTTGAATTTCGAGAAAATCATCCAGATATTCCATGGCAAGGTATCATATCACAACGGCATGTGCTTGCTCATGAATATGGAGAAATCAAATACGACCGCCTTTGGCACGTATCAACTATACGTATCAATGAACTTATCGATTTGTTGACTCCCTTGATTCCACCAATACCACCGGAGGTAGATTTATAATAAATCTAAAAATGAGTGAAAGCAAAGTGCAACAAAAAAAATTATAATTTCTGTTTTATTAGTTAATTCAATTCCTTTATGCCTGCAAGCCGATGGCAATAATACCACTCAACCATTAGTATGTTTTTCTATGGAAAACGCGATATCACTTGAGAAGATATTTGATCCATCCAGTTGGTCTATACCGAAATGGGCAAAAGTAACACAAGAACATCCAATATTAAATTTTGGAGTGAATTACCAAACAAAAACTTCTCGAATCCCGTCTCTTCTTTTTGGTGCGATTGGTTTTAAAGGATCGGCGATCCCGGACCGATTGCCGTAAAATCGGGCAATCACGCAGGATTGCCCCCTACTATGTAGGGGTAGACCAATGTGTTTACACCCCAAAAATTAGAGTTCCGGTTTTGCAGGTACAGTCGAAATGATGAAATTTCTAAACTGTGCCCAACGGTTGGAATTTGGTTGACCGCTTTGGGTGAAGACACCGACACGGGGGCGCGGCTTCATCGGGAATTTTGTGCTTCCGATTTCAATCTTCTTGCCTTCTTTTCCCCAGCAGGAGGTTCTCACTTCGTCTCCTTCGAAATCGAATGCCACCCACACATCGCCTTTAGGCCGTGCGACTTTGTTGACCACTTTCGCTTTGGTTTCGATCTCGACGACGAAGACGATCCATACTTCTTCATTCACCATTTCCATAACCAATTTGATGTAGGTGTCGTCGTCTTGATACAAAATCAGTCCCGCTTGTTCGTATTGAGTTTTGTGATCGGCATCGACTTGCACCATGACCGATTTGGCTTTTTCGGGTAAGGGGCGCACCAAAATGTTCTTGGCATCCTTCCCTGCTCCCATCAACCCGCCGGGTTCGATCATGATTTGCAGGCCGCTTTCTCCCGATTTATGCGCATTGGGATTTTCGCGAATCCATTCCCATGGTTTGGCGGGAGGAGATTTCAGGCTGTCTTTGTACAAGATGGCACCCGTGTTTTCTGAAGCAACACTTGGATTGACTCCGGCAAGACCGACCAGCATTCCAGTTGTTACTGCGAGAACGCAAAAAAATCGGACATAAAAAGTGGTCATCATGATTTCCTCCAACAAGACAACATGTATGTTTTGTAATACTCTCACGTTATGAACGTTTAGAGTAGCATAAGTCGAAGAAATTATCAGGAGATAAGTCCATGAAGTTGCTCCCTCGTTCGATCATCGGTAAAATTTTTCTCGTACTTTTCATTCTATTGCTGATCGCCGCTGCTTTTCCGTACATTTGGGCAAATCGGATGTACAACAAAGCGATACAAAATGCTATTGCGCAAGGCGTTGAATTCGACATCCGGAAACTCGCTCCTCCAGAGATTCCCAATCGTGAGAACGCCTGGATCATACTGGATCGAGTGATCACGATGATGGAACAAGACATCCGGCCTTTTCAAGCTGAAAGTTTCGAACAAATTGAACAACTTCTTGACATGGCCATCAGCGGTTAGCCAAAATATTGCAGGTAAAATGTCTGCTTTCGATCCATTCAGGAAAACATGAAAAAGCCTATCAAACTATCAAAAATATGTTTCGTTTCTCCCGATGGTGTTATGAAGAACACCCTACTCTTATTGCTTCTCTAATCGGAAACAGTATTTTGAAAAGCACCTGCCAAACCCTTAACATTCTCGAATGTGTCGAACCTCCTACGATATTGGAGCGTACATTGATATTGGATGAAATTTCCAGGTTCAATATTACGGAATGTTTTACGAAAAGTCTAGCATTTGAACGGGCGACAATGCATCAAGCATCTGAACTTTTTCTTGCAGGGCAAGTCAGGAGTGTAGACATCGGACAATACAAAATCATTCTGCTTTATAATTTTGCTCTCACTTATTGTCTGAATCAGGATGTCCAGGATTCTAGGATGAACAGGATTTGCCTTATTGATCGGTATGTATACATATGACAAGTGATCAGCGACTAGTGAACGTTTTCTCGAAACATAATGAAATACTTTCATATTAACCCATCCTGAAAATCCTACCATCCAGGCCAATCCAGATTCAGACAAAAACACCTTTACTCTGTTTCCACCCGCTCTCTCCATTCCTTCAATGAAGAAAACAACTGATTCCGTATCTCTCCATGTTCTTCACTATCCGCTAAATTCTTCATTTCATACGGATCCTCTTGAAGATCATAGAGTTCAATCTCATCCGTCATCAAATGATGGATCAACTTATATCGTTCTGTCCGCACCGCCCGCACATCCATCCGATGGCGTTCCGGTGAAACGAAGGTAAAATAAATCCGGTCACGCTTCCACTCTTCATTTCCTTGATACAATCCCAAAACACTCTTTCCTTCCACATCACTTGGAACTTCAATCTTTGCTGCTTGACATATTGTCGGGTAAACGTCCATCAACGTAATCAAGTCAGAACATTTCTTTGCGCCTCTCTTCAATTTCGGATACCGCATGATGAAGGGTAAGCGGATGCCCTCTTCATACATCGTCTGTTTGCCGGAAAAACCGTGGGCGCCCAAGCTGATTCCATGATCCGCCAAGAAAATCACCAGCGTATTGCCGCTCAGTTGCTTTTCGTCTAGTTTTTGCAAAATGCGCCCGATTTGGTGATCCATATGGGTGATAGTACCGTAATAGCGGCTGCGCACTTCCCGCAATCCTTCGGGGGTTCGGGGAAACGGCCATAATCCCTCATCCCGCAATTCGGTTCCATGCCAATCGGTAAACCAGCGGAACGGTTGCGATCCATTCATTGGCCGGGGCATGAAATTGGGAGGCAGGGGAATATCTTCCGGCGGATACATCTCTGCATATTTGCCTGGCGGCATCCATGGATCGTGCGGGGATGTATAGCTGACAACCATCAAAAAAGGAGAATCCTCTTGTTGGCGCTTGTCAAGATATTCTACCGCCGCATCCGAAAATAAGGATGTTGAAAAACGATCGATCTGCCGTTGATTCCCTCCACCGAAATCGCTCACCATCGGTTTGGCCTGCCCGCCTTTCCCCGGCCCGCCTCTACAAATATAGTTACCGGCGGTAAATCCCCGCTGCGAGGGGCGTCCGTCGTTGTGCCATTTGCCGGTGTAAAATGTCTCGTATCCGGCTCGCGTGAACAGTTCTGCAAATTGCGTGGAACTTTCTTTGATCGGCACACCGAAAAAGGTACAACCGTTCGTCCAGCAATCCTGTCCCGTCAAGAGCGCCGCCCGGCTGGGAGTGCAAATCGGATTGGGTGAAAAAGCGTGAGTAAAAAGCATGCCTTCTTCCGCCAACCGGTTCAAATTCGGAGTTTTTAAAATCGGATTCCCCATACACCCCAAATCCATATAGGCTTGATCGTCTGAAATAATCAATAAAACATTCGGCCGTTTCCCATTTTCTTCTTTTCCCCAACTATTCAGCGTAGAGAGGATAGAGGTTGCGCCGGCTCCCGCTGTTTTCAAGAAGGTGCGCCTTGGGATATTTGAATTCATCATTTCTCCTTTTTTACTAACGCATTTCATTCAATTGTAAGGAAATTTCCTACTCATGTATAGTAATTTTCTCTCGGGTGCACATTCTTTGTGTTAGGAACAAGAATTGAAAATTGACCAAACTTTTCCATTGACACCATCGTTTCATTTATGAGAACATATGTCATCGAATCTTATCCTTTTGATAAGGGGTACGTTTCCTGATTCTCTTTTCGAAATAATCCACTCCAATTGTCGTATAATAACGAATTGTATTACCATATATATCAACAATGTTAAGGAGCCGAAACCATGCTTCACTTAGCCACACCAATTTTAAACATCGCCGCTCTTTTGTTCATCACCGCCGTCGGGCCTACTTTGACGCTTCCTCGGCCGGATGATTCTTCCAGTGAAAATACAATAACCGTTCCTGATATGGAAACATATAGCATTGAAGGACTCCCAATTTCTCTCCATCCTCCCGAAAACAAGCTGCAACTCGTCCTGTTTTGGGATGCAGGGGATGACAATGCGGAAGGTTTGGCGAAAGAAGCGATCGTTCTTTATGAGCGGTTTCATGACCATGGATTGAATGTGCTCGGGGTATATCCGACTCTGTCCGAGGATAAAGTTATCCAATTTTCCGAAAAGTGGCTCATCCCTTGGCCGCAGGTGATGAACCAGGATGTCGATGAACCCACTCCCATGCAAATTTTCAAGGTGAAGGAAATCCCCACGAATTTTCTTATCGACTCTGCAGGCAAAATCATCGCTAATAATCTCGAAGGCGAAGAAGCGCACGAGATCATCGCCGAAGCCCTCGACGTGTCCCTGGACAATCTCCCCATGCCGGAACCACCCAAAGAGCGGGAAGAACAGCCGGAACCAGTGGAATATACACCACCGCCACCGCAGGACAAAAAAGATGATAATTTGGAAAAAGAATACGATGCGAAGAAATTGATCTCCGGAGGGTTCAAATCCGATTGGTCTCCCGACGGTTCAAAAATCGTTTATGGAAAACCGGAAGGAAAAGGGATACAAATTTATGATCTCAAAACGGGGATTAAAGGGATTATGACCGATAAAGGAAAAGACCCCGCCTGGTCTCCGGATGGGAAACACATCGCATATGTTGTTGAACCCACATATGACGACTTTGTCAATGAAGAAGTGTGGATCATCGATATTGAAGGAACGAATGCGCATAAACTCATGGACGGCGGTTTCCCCTCCTGGTCTACCGACGGGAAAACAGTTTTCGCCTCATCCCGCAAAGACAATAAAGTGTATTCCATCCGCGTTGACGATACCGACGCGAAACCGGAAATATATTATGACGAACCGATCAGCTGGTATCCAGCCATTTCCCCCGACGGTTCAAAAATTGCATATGGAGCAAATGAAGAATTAATTATTGTTGACCGTTTAAGCGGTGACATTCTTCTCCAACGAACCGTTCCCGAACAAGCGGGTTTGTTATTGAACTGGTCTCCGGACGGTAAGAAACTTGGATTTGGCGGGTATGGTGATTTTGGATTGTGGGTGCTGGATGTTGAAAACAAGAAGATTGTTGAGTTGGCCGATGGAATCTATACCATGCCTGCCTGGTCACCGGATGGGGCAAAACTCTCCTTTGATTTTCGAGGCCGACCCGAACGGGAAATCTGGATGATCGAAACCGATACATTGAACGCCGCTTTGACGGATGCACCTCCCATTCAAGAAACCGGCCCGATCACTCTGGTCATCGATCCTCACGCGGAAGAAATTATGAAAGGTTTTGCAAAGCATCTTGAGGGTTTTAAAAGCATACAGTTTGAAATGAACATCGAGTTTTCCATTTCCGGTCAGGGACAAGAACGGGAAATGAAAACCACTCAAGCCTTGTACATCCAAAAGCCGGATAAACTCGCATGTGTAAATACCGGCGGTGATTTTGGTATTACCTTAGTTAGCGACGGCAAGACTTTAAAAGCCTATCTACCAATGTTTAAGACGTATTATGAGAAAGAAGGCCCCGAATCGATAGACGCACTGCAATCCATGGATTTACCCGGCGCTCTTCGCAATTCTCCCGCTTTTCCTGTTTTCATTCTTGATCGGGTAATACAAAAAGAAAAAAACGTGATGAAAGACATCAAGAAATTACTATATAAAGGGAAAAAGGAAATCGACGGGGCAGATTATCATGTGGTTCGAATATCGGTTGACAATGGAGACGTGGAATATTATTTCACGACGGATGAAAAGCCTCTGCTGAACAAAATCATCCCTGACGTATCCACATTACTCGATGAAATGCCGCCCGCTGAAATTGAAGTCAAAATCGAATGCGGTTTCGAGAACTGGAAGTTCGGTGAAGAAATCCCTGCAACGGCCTTTGATTTTGCCCCTCCGAGTGATGCGGTGAAAGTCGATTCACTGGAAGCCATCGCCCGCCCCCCCAGTTCTTCCCCTCCTACGCTACGGCCTGCTTCCATTGCCGGTCAAACGGCTCCTGATTTTTCATTGACAACTTTGGACGATGGGGAGATTACACTGTCCGAGCAGCGGGATCATATCGTGATTCTCGATTTCTGGGCCACGTGGTGCCCGCCGTGCCGAAAAGCGATGCCTATTCTTGAAAAAGTGGCGGAAGAATATAAAGAAAAAGGAGTGAAACTCATTGCGGTCAATCAGCAAGAATCGTCGGATACTATTCGTAAATACCTTGAAGAAAATGATTTACATCCAACCGTAGCATTGGATGCGAACGGTGAAGTAGGCAAACTTTATTCTGTCGAAGGCATCCCTAAAACCGTAATCATCGATCAAAAAGGAATCATTCAAAAAACTTTTGACGGTTTCAGCCCCAATTTCGAAATGGAATTAAAAAAACAGATCGATCAATTGCTCAAAACCGGCAGCGTTATTCGCGTTCCGGAAGTTGCACTTTATGAGCCGGCCGGATCATTTACTTGCATTGACCTGACGGATTACTACAACGCCGAATTGACGGATGCCTGGCATAAATCGCAAGGATACGAGAATAACACTTTGGCCTCTCTCCCAACCGGCATCAACAATTACAATGGAGTCGAGTTCAAAACGGATGGAATCCTGCAACTCACCAATCCGACATTGCATGAGCGGACCACGATTTATCCGGAAAAGGTGGAAGGGATCAAGATTGATCAATCATTCCAGCGGCTGCACGTCCTTCATGCGGCGGCATGGCAATCTCAGCCAGGGACTGTTGTCGGAAAATACATCTTGAACTACGCCGACGGCGGCACGCATGAAATCGAGATCAAATATGGGGAAGACGTCGTCGATTGGTGGGCATACGGAGGAATCCCGACAAAATCCGTCATTGCTTGGCGCGGAACCAATCCGCAAGCCACCATTCGCCTCTTTCGAAATACGTGGGAAAATCCGAAACCGGATTCGATAGTGGATTCGCTCGATTACATCTCCACGATGGACCAATCTGTGCCCTACCTGGTCGCCTTGACTGTGGAGGATTGAGAACGTAGGGGCAGTTCGGGAACTGCCCCTACACGATCCCCCGTTTACGTGCTTCGTCGACGATGGACTGTGTGGCTGTTGCGCCGATGCGTGTCACCCCGATGTCCCGCACTCGCAGCACATCGTCCAGTGTGCGGATTCCTCCTGCAGCTTTCACCTGCACGGAAGGGGGGCAGTGCTCGCGCATCAATTTCAGATCGTAATCGGTGGCTCCTTTGTAATTGTAATTTCCATCGCTCTGTTTGACGAAGCCGTAGCCGCTCGATGTCTTGACGAAATCGCATCCGGCGTCCGAACAGATTTTGCAGAGCCGAATTTTCAATTCATCGTCGGGAAGATAATCGTTCTCGAAGATCACTTTCACGATGGCGTTGTTCTGGTGGGCGGTATCGGTGAGGGTGACGATTTCTTTCTCGATATATGACCAGTCACCGCTCAGCACCTTGCCGATATTGACCACAAAATCAAGCTCCACCGCCCCGTCCACACAGGCGGCCAGTGATTCTTCGACTTTCACTCCGATGCTGCTATTGCCATGCGGAAACCCGATGACGGTGCCGACCAGGACGTTCGTTCCCTTCAACCACTGCACCGCCTCTTTTACCGCATAGGGCTTGATACACACCGACGCCACATCATACCGCGCGGCGATCTCGCAGCCCTCCTGCAACTGTCGATCCGTGAAGGTGGGATGCAGGAGAGAATGATCGATCATTTTTGGGATAGATACCATTGAAGTCATGAGAACTCTCTGTTATGATTCAGTGAATTTTTTTGCTTGTATGAAAGAGGATGTTTGGGTGTTATTCAAGTGGAGGAAAAAAAGATCATGAAATGCGTTATCTGTAAAAATGGTGAAACTCAACCCGGAAAAGCCACGGTGACGTTCGAACGCGACCAGAGGGTGATCGTCATTCAAGCCGTCCCAGCGGAAGTATGTGAAAATTGTGGTGAGGAATATGTTGACGATATAGTTACAGAGAAATTGCTCTTGCAAGCTGAATCGATGTTCAGCGCCGGGGTGAAATTTGATGTTCGGAATTATGTTGCCGCATAAATTTTTGCGGGTAGCAAGGGTAAGTTTTTTTTCTGCCACCCTTTCAGGGTGGTATTGTAAGCCATTTCCAGGGGCGATGCCCACTGGCTGTCTTCTTAAACCCCGTTGGGGTAAGTTCTTTGATTTTACCTTTAAGTTAATGACATTGAGCGAAATCTACCCTTGCTAGATCGCGCATTCACCGCCAGGGCAGACCTGACGTCTTGCCCTGGCTACCCTTTAACCTCAAACCGCCTCATCCACGGACTCATCCATCCTATAAATCCTAGGAGAATGTGATACACCAGCAACACCATAAACATCAACCCAAAAATCATCCCCGCCGTTTTCGCCTCATCTTGCGCATACCCCGCAAATTGAAACAATGCGATGAGGATCGCCTCGCGGATGCCCATGCCGTAGATCGAGATCGGCAAGAGTCCTGCCAGGGAACCGAAGGCGGCGAAGGCGAAGGCGTATGGCAAAGCGATGGTGAAACCGGCGGCGCTGAAGAGGAGATAGATCATCCAATAGTTCAATCCCCAGATGGCAAGTGAACAAATTGCAATTTCAATCCACTGCTTGGTAGTGATCTTGCGGAACGAGTTGGTGAAGATATCGAGTTTCTGTTCGAGGCTGCCGGCGATGGATTCGGGGATGAGGCGCATGACCGCCAGCTTGATTTTCGAGCGGAGAAGCCATGCGGCAATCACGGCGAGGATGATCGCCAAAATGGGAAGTAGGTACGAAGCGAGTTGATGGGCTAAGATTGAATAGCTGATGAACAAACCGAAGAGCACATACATGAGCAATGTCGCTAGATCAAGCAGGCGTTCGATCAGCGAAGACATGAACGAGCCGCGGAAGGGGAAACCGGCGTTCATGAGGAATTTGACTTTGGCGAATTCACCTAAGCGGCCGGGGGTCAGGCAGCCTAAGAAGAACCCGGCGACTGCTAAGGTGAAATTTTCCGTTAAGGAGATATCGATTTTTTCGTTTTTTAATAAAATCTGCCAGCGCAGTGCGCGCAGCAGCCATTGGCCGAAGTGAAAAGGGATGACGGCCAGCAGCGCCATCACCTGCATACCTTGCAGCGTGCTCCATAATTCCCGTATCCCCACTACAGCGAAGAGCAGGTAGAGGAAGACTGCGATACCGATCAAACGGAAGAGTAGTGATTTCATAGAGTGCGATTATAACGGCGTGACGGTGAGTGTATCCGCGGCGTTGCGGAGTTTCAGACAGACTTCGGTGATGCGGAAGCAATCTTCCTCCGGGACGAGCAGCGGTTCCCTGCCCTCGATGGCATGGATGAAATTTTCGAGTTGGGAGGTCTCCGGTTTTGGTTCGAGTTCGTGTTTTTTCTGGGTGGTGGTGATCAGCGTCAGTTTGCCGTGGAGGATTTCAATGACGCCTTCGGTGCCGGCGATGCGCAGGCGGTCGTCTCCCCAACTTGCCGAGGTGGGCGGGTTGCAGTAATCGAGGCGGGTGGAAATGGTTGCGCCGTTGCCGGCTAGAAGAATCATGCTCGCGGTGTTTTCCATGTCTTTCAAATCCGGCCGGCCTACATTGTTGTGGAACGCGGCTCCTTGCACAAATTCCAGCCCCGAGCACCAGCGGATCAGGTCGAGCGCGTGGCAGGCGATATAGGGGATGATGCCGCCCAGCGTTTCGCGGTTTTTCTGCCATTCGTCCCGTGTGCCAACTTTGTAAGATTTTTGGGAGGTGCAGAGCGTCACTTCGCCGATCGTGCCCGCGTGAACCACTTCCCGCATTTTCGCGTATTTGCCGCCGGTGCGCATATTGAGCATCATCGTCATGCGCTTGCCGCTTTTTTTGAGCGCGGCTCGAATCGTTTTCAAATCATCCAGTTTGGTGGCCAGCGGTTTTTCGGTATACACATGTGCCCCGGATTCCAAGGCGGCTATGATGCATTCCGGATGATGGCTGTTGGGGGTGTAGACGCTGGCGATGTCGAGCGATTCCTTCTCCAGCATCTCCCGATAATCGGCGTAAATCTTCGTCGACGATGTAAACGCCGGATCGTCCTTCAATTTCCGCAATTCGCTTTCATTCGTGCTGGCAACGGCGGTGAGTTGGGTATTTTTTAGCCGGGGGATATCGTTGAGAGTATAATTGGTATGGCCTTCCAATCCGATCAAACCGATGCGGTATATCATGATTTTTCTCGCTTTGCGTTGTGTGAAAGTTTGTTCTTCATTAGAATGGAATTTTGTGGGCTGTCAAGATTGAATGTATCGCCGCCGTCTCGGCGGCACGTGCACAAAAACAGTAGTTACCAAGGCCACCAATTTTTCAATCTTCTCTCTAAATCATTGCGGATGGCAGCGTATTCATTCCGCTCTGCGACGTTCTCCCTTTCCTTCCCCCCGCCTTTTCGATCATAGAGTTCCGGAGGATCGTTTTCGTTGAGAATGAGTTTCCAATCCTGCGTACGAATCATTTTCGTTCGATACGTCGGCTCCATCCCCTGTTCCATTACGCGGGTGTGAATCGGAGTGTCGTCTTCATCGCTGAGATCGATGGAAGGATTATTCACCGGCTTGACTTCACCGTACCCGGCGGAAGTGAAGATTGTCTCCTTCTCCAAATCCCCGATATCCCCTTTCAGAATCGAGGTCAGAGAACGGCCGGACAAACGTTCCGGTTGTGAGATACCACAAAGATCAAGCAAAGTAGGAAAGATATCGATCCCCTGCACTAAATTCGGCACGGAAAGGTTTCTCACGATTTTTTCCGGTGCGCTCCAGATCATGGGCACATGCAGCAATGCGTCATAGAGAAACATCCCTTTCCTGACCATCCGGTAATTTCCCATGAAATCGCCGTGATCGGCGGTAAACACAATAATGGTATTATCCCGAATGCCCTTCTCTTCCAACGCATGAAGAATTCTGCCGACTTGCGCATCCACTCCCCATTCAACCGAAGCATGATAATAGCGCAGTGTTTCCGTAAAATCGGCTTCGTTCAACCGATCGAGTTCCATACAACGCGCATACGTATCCAAACGGGAACTGAGGCGCGCCGGCGGAACATCCGGCGGGAGCACCATTTCATCCGAACAATATTTGCTCGTATATTCAGCCGGCGCCATATACGGTGGATGGGGATCGAAATAACTCACATGCAGGAAAAACGGTTGATTTTCCTTTGACGTTTGAATGAATTCGACCGCTTCATCCGTATTGCGGCGGGGATGGCACAACTCTTCCGGCCAATAAGTATCCGAATGCCATTGGGGCGGCACAAAACGGGAATATTTTCGAAACGGCTCCCGCGCGCGGATACTCGAAGTATCGAATTGTTCCCAGGCTTCTTTTTGATAGGTGTGATTCTTGCCGACCCACCCGAGGCGGTATCCTTCTTCCTGAAAATGCCATGCAAGCGTGTTTTCGAATTCCAACAGCGGCGTGTTCCAACTCCGGTTGCTGAGCCGGCTGGTTTCATGGGGATACAGTCCGGAAAAAATCGACATGCGCGACGGAACACAAACGGGATTGTTCGAATAGGCGTTCTCAAAGAGAACACCTTCTTTCGCGAGCCGGTCGAGATTCGGCGTACGCGCATTGGGATTACCCACGCAACCCATGGCGTCCCCACGCATCTGGTCGCAGATGAGAAAGACGACATTCGGCATTCGATCCGCAGCCATCGCCTGCTTCGAATGAATGGCCACACTTCCTAAAACAGCTCCGCTTGTCTGAAGGAACAACCTGCGATTCACTGGATTGTCTTTATTCATCATAACGCCTCTATAATTTAAATACAAAATATTTACCCACCATGAAAGGCAGATAAAATCTCATTGATTGTATAGCGGTATCAATCTTCGCATAGAGGCGCAATCACTGTCAACCAGTTAGAAAGAATTCATTTACTCTTCGCTTTTCTCCTGAAAATTCAACGCGGCGGAATTGATACAATACCGCAGGCCGGTTGGAGGCGGGCCGTCATTGAACACATGCCCCAAGTGAGCGTCGCAGCGGCTGCAGAGGACTTCTGTCCGGACTATACCGTGGCTCGCGTCGCGTTCTTCGGCAACCGAGTCCTCGCCGATCGGCTTGTAGTAACTCGGCCAGCCGGTTCCGGAATCGAATTTCGTGCCGGAAGAGAACAACTCGTTGCCGCAGCAAACGCATACATATGTCCCTTCCCCCTTAAAATCATGGTATTTCCCGGTAAAAGCGCGTTCGGTGCCTTTTTCACGGGTAATATGATATTGCTCCGGTGTCAAAATTTCTTTCCATTCCTGTTCGCTTTTTACTACTTTATCCGGCATATCGTTTCCTTTCGTGGGAGTGGGTTTTACCTCTTGTGTTTGAGCTACAGGCGTCTGGGCCGATTGTACAGGATCCTTGCACGCTATGGGCAGCAGTAGACAGAGAAGTAGAATTCCAATTAACATCCATTCTTTCATCACACTATACTCCACCTAAAATTTATGCTTCGGCAATCGTCTCTACTATTATATCCTCCCGTTCGAATAAATCCGGTTTGAATTTGAGACCCAGCCCCGGTTCGTCCGGCGGTTGCACCAACCCGTTTTGCACTTCGGGACCATTTTCGAAGAAAAACGGGGAACGGTCATGCCAATGTTAATACACGCTTTCCACGAAGTAAAACTTCATACTTTATACCCGAATATCAAATCCACTTTTCCCTTTAAACGTTTGTGATTCATCGATTGGTTTCAAGGTTTCTGGAACGTTCCCCACTTTTACTGACAGTGAAGTGACATGAAAGTTCATTTCAGTAAGAGCATTCTGTAATTGATCGAGAGCCGGTTCCAAAAACTCTCGTATCTTTTCATCAGAGACAAGGAAGGATAGTGAAATGTTAGGATGGTGCCATTGCAGTGATATGGTCATGGGTCCTAGATTCGACAAATCGAATCGCAAATCCAAGGTTCCTGCTTTTTGGTCTTCGTCCTGAGGCTTGTAACGCAGTTCTAAATTTTTAAACTCATTCTGCTCCCGAACGGGAATTTGAATGAAAAAGACCGGAGCGGCTTGCGGATCCTGCTGCGGAAGATTTTGCAGCGCCTGCCCCGCGAGTGTTTCATGTACACTCATGGTCTGATTGATCAATGAGAAAAGTTGTTCCGCATGCTTCGTACCGGCAAGTTGAGGATAGATATCGAGTAATTGCGTGAGTAGCTGAACCAAGATTTCTCCGAGCGAGTCCTTTCCGAAGGACAATTCGTGTTGCAGAATCGCTTCGGGAGACGCAAGAAGAGATCGGATATGCTCTTCCATATCTTCCAGTTCTTCCCGATTGGCGGAATCGGAGTGGGATTGAAAATGAGGAAGGCGCTGCTCAAGATTCTCCCGCTGTTTGCGAAGATTGCGGCGGGCATCATCGGTGATGATCGGCTCTTCCTCTTCATCCACTTCTGCTTCCCACTCTTTCATCGTGTTGATCAATTTTTCGAGCGATTGATGAGGCTTGGTTTTGGGGGTCAAGAGATGGGCTACCCAGAACAAGATGGATTGACTGATGGGCAAACCACGATTCATCAAAAAAGAAAGCGCATCCAGCTGATGTTGTTGGATTTGCGGTAAAACATTGGCGAGTTCTTTGATCGCGTTTCGATCCAACGGAATCCCGGCATTGAGCATCGCCTGCGCAATCACTTCCACGTTAGAACCGCTCAATCCCATATTGGCCAAAACAGTGGCGAGAGGTTTGGAAGCAGCGGTTTCCGGACCGGAACCGGCTTGCTTTTGAGAGGGAAGGAGTTGAAGCGACAGCTGATCGCCTACCAATTTTGCCAAGACTTGCTGCCCCTGCTGTAGATTCTGTTGCGGTAAATCCAGCGATATCAGCCGCCCTTGAAACGAAATCACGGTCTTCCCATTCCCCTGCGAAGACAATACAGTCCCCCGAGCATCTCCCTGTTGCAACAACGATTTGAGCGCCGGAGATTTGGTGAGCTGAGAAAGGATTTGTGCCTGTTGAGAGGCAACTGGATCGACCATAGTCTCGTAGCGCCGGCATCTTGCCGGCCTTTCCCCGTCCTTGGGGGATGTAAAAGGGAAAGGGCAGGATTCACACCCGCCCCCCATGAAATATTATATGAACAATTACGCAAATGTCCGTTTCGCGAACGCCACATTCGCCCGTGTATCTTCCATGAATTTCTTCTCACGCCCGCTGGTTTCAAGAACGAACCATTTATCATACCCAATATCGCCGCACGCTTGCGCCACGGCTTTGAAGTCAACTTTCCCTTCCGGCGTACCAAGAACCCTAGTCCCGTAATCTTTGAGGTGGATTTCGCAAATCCGGTCATTGCCCAGCATCCGGATTTCTCCGGGAACATCGTATCCATAGTTGGTGGAGTTACCGACATCGTAATACACTTGCACGAGATCGGAACCGACTCCTTCGATAATATCGACGTTTTGTTGAGCCGAGATAGTATTTTCAAGCCCGAGTATGATCCCGAGATCTTCCGCCCGGGGAACGATCTGTTTCAGAGCGGCAATAACCCGGTCCACTCCCCGTTGATCAAGTTCATAAATGTGGTACGGCTTTTCCTGCAGCAAGTTGGTATTGCCCATGTGATCTTGATAGCGAAGATCACCCCGGCCAAAAAACGCCATCAAAATGTTGCTGGCGCCGAGAGTCGCAGCTGCTTCCACTGCATCGATGACATACACGGCGGATTCCGGCTCCGAGGCCAAAGGAATTCTGTTCAAGATGCTGCCGGCAGCGACGGAATGAAAGGTAATCCCGTATTGTTTTCCCAAGTCCAGATATTTCTGGCGGACTTTCGGATCACGCAACGGAATGTTATCGGGACTTGTTCCGACGCTGACTTGAATCCCTTCCAAATGAGCTTCTTTGGCTTTGGGAATGAGATCAGGGTTTGCGGAACCACCAAGGTTCCAATCACACATACCGACTTTCACATTATCGGAGCCTTGGGAAGCATAGGCCGTACTTGCCAATGCACCCGCCGCGGCGAGACTAAGGGTCGAGGATGAAAAAAAGTCTCTTCGGTTCATAATTACACCTCTTTCTCCAAAAAATAGTATCGACAATCAGATATGAACCTGTATGCATCGTGATTGTACCGATACAGGGATGAAAATATCATAAGGTGAAAATCAAAAATTTCCATGCCTTCATGGTGAAATGATCTGCGGTGAATGTAAAGTAAAGTTCACGTTGATCATTTCGAAGGGGGTGGAAAGAATCCCCGAATAGAGGTATAGTATATATGTGCCAACCCAAATAAAAAGAAAAAGTCGGGGCGTAGCGCAGTCTGGTAGCGTACCTGAATGGGGTTCAGGTGGTCGTTGGTTCGAATCCAATCGCCCCGACCATTATTAACTTCCTGAATTTACTCAACATACATCACCCTATCTTTTCCTTCATTTCGATAACTGTAGCACTATCGTGCAATCTTCGCGCAATCTTGACCACCTTGTTGACCGACGTAACGATCTCTGTCAGGTGCAAATCGAATAACCGGTCGCCCCGGCTGCCAAAATAATGACGCTCCGCAATCGTGCGGGGAGCATGCCCGACATACCGCTCGGTTAAATACGTATTCCAACCCCGCTGAAACGATTCCGTGATAATGGTATTCCGCAAGTCTTTGGGCGCGAGATCAATTCCAGGCCGCCAATCATGCAGAGCGGCATGCAACAGTTTGGAATAATCCCGGTAATCATTGCGGTAAAATGGAAAGAGCGCGTTCTCGGATTCTTCATAGGAATACCGGTGATCACGCAATATTTCCACGGCCTTATCCGGAATCGGAATCTTAC